>JABIPA010000031.1 GCA_018698675.1 bacterium
AAATGAGAAGTTCTGTTAATAAGGTATTAACTGCTGGTATTTTGTCTTTAATATTAGTTTTTTCAATCAGCGATATGGCCATGGACTACCTGTCTAGGCCTACAAATAAGCATTTAGCAGTCGAACTTTTTCTAATACTATTAACATTAGCTACCATCGGGTGGCTTTTATCAGACTTTTTTAAATCGAAATTTCGAATCTCAAAATTCAAACAAGATATTAGTTTACTAGAGTCTGAAAAAAATGAATGGCGCTCAAAGGCCGAAGAACTTTTACAAGGTCTATCAAAAACCATTCAAGACCAATTTGAGAAATGGTCTCTTACAAAGTCAGAAGTTGATATTGGGTTTATGCTTTTAAAAGGCTATTCACAAAATGAAATCGCAAGAATGAGAAAAACGAGCGAAAAAACGGTCCAAACTCAATCCCAAGCGATATATAAAAAAATGAATCTTAAAAACAGGTCTGAATTAGCAGCCTTTTTTTTAGAAGACTTATTACCTCAAAAAGAACAACTATCAATAACTTAACCGGAGCCTATTACTCGAATATAAAGTAATAGGCTCTGTTTAATTTAAAAAGTTAAAACATTAAAAATTTAATCTAACGTCCATCCCTGTAATATTTTTGATACTTCTTCCTTATGATTGGTTTCATCTCTGATCATGTCTTCCAAATCCATTGATAATGCTTTATATCCTAGTTCGCTTGCTTGTTCCGCCCTTTTTGTATACGCCTGAATAGCTTTATCTTCAGCTTTCATAACTTCTTCTAACATTTCTCTATTTGTCGAAGCTTCTGCAACATTTGCGGCGATAGTTGTAGGGGTTCCACCTAGTGTTATTATTTTATCTGCTAAAAATTTTGCATGTTCTTGCTCATCAGAAACTTCTTCAAGAAAAAACTTAGCTAACTCTGGTCTAAAAGGCCCCATCACCTTGGCGGCATAGATTGTATATTGAATGATCGCCGAAAATTCGTTTGCTAAATCTTTATTAAGTTCGTCTATAAAGTCTTGTTTTGTCATTGTTTTTCTCCTAATTATCTCTATTTGTTTAACGTTTCTTCGCCTTTTTTCCAATTGCAGGGACATAATTCGTTTGTTTGAAGAGCGTCCAAGACTCTCAACACCTCATTTGGATTTCGTCCGACATTCATGTCAGTGACCATGACAAACCGAGTCATTCCGTTTGGATCCACTATAAATGTCGCTCGTTGTGATACCCCTTCTTTTTTATCTAATATACCCAATTCATGACTTAACTCTCTTTTTATGTCAGATGCCATCGGAAACGGTAGTTCATTAAGTTCTGTCTTTTGTTGACGCCATGCCAAATGTACAAACTCAGAATCTATACTGGCACCCAGCAATTGCGTATTCCTCTTTTGGAATTCTGAATTTAATGATCCAAATTCCGAAATTTCTGTCGGACATACAAACGTAAAGTCTTTTGGCCAAAAGAACATAACAAGCCACTGTCCTCTGTAGTTTTCTAACTCGACCCTTTCAAACGCGTTATCTATATCATTTGAAACCGTCGCTTTTAAATTAAAATTCGGATATTTATCTCCTACTGTAATCATATTTTTTTCTCCTCTCATGTAGTTATGGATTAAATAGTATTCGTCTTCATTAAATAATAAAAATATATTGTTTTTATCGTATCGATAACATAAAGTTATTGATATGAATATTTCTACACAAGGTATGCGATATGTGTGCGCACTTGCAAAACATCTTCACTTTGGAAAAGCTTCAGTAGAAGAGCATACTAGTCAGCCAAATTTAAGCGTTCAAATTAAAAAAATAGAATCCGAACTTGGTATCCAAATATTTGAAAGAAGTAATAAACGTGTTTTGTTAACAGCAAAAGGTAGAGACGTTGTATTAACGTTTCGAATGGTATTGGACAAATTAGTTTCTCTGAAAAGTGATTTAGGAGAATCAGAATTAAATACTATTAAAATAGGGATTTTTCCTACATTAGCTCCTTATATACTTCCCAAAATTTTACCGAACATAAAACAGAGATTTCCAAATTTGGTCTTGTATATTGTAGAAGAAAAAACAAACGACATAATAAAACAGTTAGCAACTGGCCAATTAGATTGTGTATTGGCAGCTCTTCCTATAAATGACAGCACGTTAAGCCAATCCCCCTTATTTAGAGATCCATTTTATTTAGCCGTATCAAAAGAACATTCACTATCCAAAAGAAAACACGTTACCTTAGATGACTTGAAACAAGAACGTATTTTGTTACTTGAAGAAGGTCATTGTTTAAGAGACCAGGCATTAGATGTATGTTTTAACGATAAGCTTGTCGTTGATACTAGTTATGAATCAACTAGCCTTGAAACATTAAGAGCCATGGTAGGTTCTAACAACGGAATTACCTTTATGCCAAAACTCTGCATAGATCAAAATGAAATGGTTTCTTATATACCTTTTAAAGAGCCTTTTTCGAGATCGATTGGTATTTATTGGAGAAAATCGTCATCTCATAGAGAATTTTTTGAGGCATTTTCGGCTTGTATTCGAGCTACATTTTCTTTAGATAAAATCGAATCTTAAAAGAAATCTAATATCTCTACTTTAGAGTAAATGTATAGCTAGTTAAGCTTCTTTTTCATGTAGACTTTAGTTTCATCTCGATTATATTCTATCCATCCAAAATGGGAATAGAGTGCTACATTTTCGGTTAAAAGAATATGGGTGGCTAAACGTAGTTCTGAATACGATTCTTGCTTTGCAATTGACTCTGCAAATTCAAGAAGCCCTCGCCCAAGACCTTGGCCCTGAAAACTTGGACTGACAGCAATATTTGCTAGTGTTGTGTAACTTGGTTCAAACATCATGGTAAGGCCGCCCACAATTGTTTTGTTGTGGACAGCTACCCATGTTGGGAAATTATTGATTTCTTCAACGTAGTCTACAAATTGAGGCGGCAATTGCTTACCCCCCATTCTTTTTCGATAACCTTCGTAGGCTGAGTGCATACATAGTTCTAGACCATCAGCGTCTTTAGAAACTGCTTTTCTAATTTCCCAATTTTTAGTCATCAATTTATAGATTAAGCCGTTCTTACACCTTTGCTTGTTATATATGAAACAAAAAGAAGAACCGTCGCAATTATAGGAGGCGCAAAATCTCCATCACATGCAACTAAATGTGCGCTGAACGCTAATAAAAAGTTAAAGAAAAAACCAGCGTAAGCCCATTCTTTTAGAACGGCTGATTTATTTGTCAAAATGGCTACGACACCCGACACTTTAGCTAAAGCTAACGGATAAATAATGAACAAAGGAAAACCAAGAGTACCAAATACTTCTGAAACCATGTCATATTTTAAAACGTAAAAAGAGGCTGCCATTAACATTTGAGCACTTAAAAGACCTGTTGATCCCCAATAAATAATTTTTTCTTTGTTCATAATTTACTCCCGTTTGCTATATATTTAAAATCTTTAAGATATTATATCAAATCGATACTAAATTAGAGATTGATGAAATATAACTTAGTTACAAAACACTCGTTCAAAATTGGAAATACAGGCTTCCCATCCATTTTTGTGCATCGATTTTGCATTTTCATCAACAAATAAATCATGAGTTAACGTTAATTGAGTGCCATTTTCAGTTTCCTCAAACAATATCTCTACAACTGTGCCCGGAGCCATTGGTGATTCCCACGTAAATACTAGTTTGTCGTAAGGTGTTATTTCTTTATATACACCTAAATGCTTATGTTCGTTACCTTCATCCGTTTTCATAGTCACGCTGTAAGCGCCTCCAACTGATAGGCTATTACTGGCTTTACATGACCAATTTTCGTTAGCAAAAAACCATTTTTCAATTATTTTCGGATCCGTCCAAGCTTCGAAAAGTTCTTTTTTTGATAGTGCATAGTCTCGTTTAATTATGAGTGTTTCCATTATATTAGTCCTTAATTTTTTTAAAATAATCGTCCAGGGCATCCAGTTTTTTAGACCACATATCCGAAAGAGATGCTAGCTGTTTTTCGGCTGTTAGTATTGGTTTTGGATTCAATTGACATCGATGAATTCGGCCTTCCTTCGTTCGCGAGACGAATCCAGCTTTTTCAAGAACTTTTAGATGTTTAGATATGGCCGCTAAGGACATGGCATAGGGTTCTGCCAATTCTGAAACAGTGCAAGATTTTTTAGCAATGGTTTCTAAAATCTGTCTACGGGTCGTATCTGAAAGTGCATGAAATATGAGATCGAGCTCTTCGTCGCCATTATATTTAACCATGTGGTTAAGTATAATGGGTCAGAGATTAATAATCAACCATTTGGTTAACTATTTAATATGAGGTTTCTTACGGTCTATAGATGATAGATAAAGTAGATCATTGTATTTAACGGCCTGAGAATAATGACCACTTGGCAAAGGCGATTTTTCGCTTTTAATTAACGTTATGTCGATCATCATAGTTTCCTCCAGAAGCCAAGCACACCACGCATTTACTATCTGTATCATGATTGGTTTTGTATTTTAAATATGCTGCAATTGAAGCGGCTCCCGATGGTTCTAATAGCTCGCCCTTTTCTTCACGAACCCAATTCATGGCTTTGATAATCGATTCGTCTGAAACACAAATTACTTCATCAACATTAGAATCTAAAATTGGCAGACACCTACTTCCTACAAACGGAGCTAAAAGACCATCTGCAACTGATTTCGGATTTGTTATTCTGACTATTTGGCCTGATTCTCTGTAGTTTTTATAATCTGAAGCTCCCTCTGGCTCTACTGCGACAACTACAGCATTTGGGTTTATATGTTTCAGTGCGGCGGCACATCCTGCCATCAACCCCCCACCACTCAATGGACAAAAAAAGATGTCAATATTTTTCAATTCTTCGCAGATTTCTAACATAGCCGTCCCTTGTCCAGCGATGACATGATTATCGTTAAATGGATGCATCTTTGTTAAGTTTTCAATCTCTGATATTTCATCAACAAGGGCTTGTGCTTCGTCATGAGTCGTTCCTTTTAATAAAACTTTTGCACCCCATTTTTTTGTCCCTTCTATTTTTGCATTAGGCGCATTCTCAGGCATTACGACCGTAACCGGGACTCCTAATTTGTTTCCCATATAACTTAGACCTTGTGCAAAGTTTCCACTGGATCGTGTTATCACGCCCTTTTGTCTTGCTTGAGCTGGTAATTTTAGTAACGCATTACATGCGCCTCTAGGCTTAAAACTTTTTGTAACTTGTTTATGTTCGGCCTTCATATAAACGTTTGACTCTATTTCAATTAACGGAGTTCTGACTACATATTCTTTGATTCTTTTTTTAGCTTCTCGAATATCATGAATGTTGACCTGAGATTGTTTTATCAAATTAAAGCTCCTTATGTTTTTTTGTCTATTTTAAAGGGTTATCATTTTAATAACACTGTAAAATACCAGCAATATATTGACTTTTTCACAGATCATAATAATATTTAGAATATGGAAAAACGATTAATTGATACGTATATGGGTTTTGATAATTACGGAATCCCTAAAGAACGGACAGATCAAATTAACGGATTGTTAGTTAGTAAAATCGATTCTTCTTATTCTTTTACTCCTAATTTACATCGTCATCAATTTTATGAAATTTTTGTTGTTCAGGAAGGTATAGGCCAACATCATTTAGATTTCAATACATTTGATATCGAGACCAATCGTATTTTTTGTATTCGGCCAGGTCAGCTTCACAGTATTGAAATGAATCCCCCCTATTCTGGATACTTTATTATGTTTGAAGAATCTTTTTTGGCATCCTTTTCTACTTCCTGCCGTCCTGGATTGTTTAACTGCTTCCTATCCTCAGTTGAGTATCAATCTCAATTATTAACTCCAGCAATTGAAGAAACATGTGAACATCTATATCAAGCCCAAAATAAAGGTGAGTTAAGAGACTTATATTGTGCCTCGTTATTAGTAACCTGTTTGATACAGTTACAACGAGAATCAACAAAGAAAATACCTTCAACGTATTCAACCTTATCAAAGTCCTTTTTAAATATTTTAGAAAGCAGCTTCCCTCCCCTGGCCTCTATATCTGACTACAGCAAACAACTCAATGTCAGCTCGAACTATTTAAATAATGTAATTAGAAAAGAAACAGGCCAAACAGCTGGTCATTGGATAAGAAAAGCACGTCTTCTGGAGTCCAAACGATTACTTAAGCATTCAGATTTATCTATTTCTCAACTATCCGAAGCCCTGAATTTTACAGATTCCGCGTATTTTTGTCGTTTTTTTAAGCGACTTACTGGGTGTAGTCCTACAGAGTGGAGATTGGAATCTTAGTCACTCGGGGAGGTTTTATCGTTTGATGGAATAACAGGGGTTCAATTTAGTTTATTTTTTATTGATTAAATAAATGTCTACAAATCGCTTGTAATCTGGCCCCATTTTTAGATGTACATGCCCGCCTACCTCAGAGTGACACCGAATACACAAAGCTCTTAAACTACTACTCGCTTTCCATACGCCTATTTCACAAAAATTATATACTGCCCTGCTTGGACTCCGTTAACAGTTCAGTTGATATGGAAAAAGGGAATGTACCTCAAGACAATAAGATCGAACACGTTGAAAACGATACTGACTCAGAAATTAGTAAAGAAAGTAATTAAGAATAAGTAAAAAATAAGAACCTTTTATATGACGTATATCAACCTAGGGCGCCCCTTTCACGACGTATTTCAAAGAAATATCAGCAAAAAAAATCTTCTAGCTGAGAACAGGTTAAAAAGATTTCAGTTTGGTTCTCGTGAATGGCGACGTATATCAAGGATATATGAGCCAATCACGAGTGCCAAAATGGAAACTTTTGAATCTGTTCTAGATTTGAACAACTTCTTCTATGTCACTACACTCTTCTTTAAGTCGAGCTTCTATCCCCATCTTTAATGTCATAGTAGCAGAAGGACAAGAACTACAAGCACCTTGTAGAGCTAAATAAACAACTCCTTCTTCGAACTTAACGAAATTAACGTCTCCTCCGTCCATAGCAACTGCGGGTCTAATTTCGTTGTCCAATATTTCTTTGATTTTCGTCACTGTTTCACTGTCATTTGATTCACCTGTATGATCCGTCAAATATTCAGGATCAATTACGTGTTCATTATCTCCAACAATCATCTTAATTGTTTGAGTTACTGGTTCAACTAAATCCGTCCAATCAATATTGACTCGTTTACTAACAGAGACGAAATCTTTCGAGATTAATACACCTGATACTCCGTCAATTTCAAATAATTCGGTAGCTAATACTGACGGCTCTGAAACTTCCTTAGCTGGAAAATCATATGCTCCATTTTCTACTAATTGTTTATTCACTTTAAACTTCAATGTATTTGGGTTTGGTGTGATCTCTGCTGATATTGTTATAGCTTTTGTTTCTGTCATGACAATTCTCCTTATGCTTCTGTTGAAGCGATATGTTTTGTTTTTAGTAATGCTTGTTCCAACGCTCTCCACGACAATGTCGCGCACTTTACCCGAACTGGAAACTGTTTTACTCCCTCAAATATTTTGAGTTTTCCCAGCGATTCTTTGGGTCCTTCATTTAAAATGAATTCCAGAAACGTTTCCGAAAGCTTCCTTGCGTCTTCAATGGATTTTCCTTTAACCATTGTAGTTAACATAGATGCGCTAGACTTAGAAATAGCACACCCGTCACCTGTAAATCCGACTCGTTCAATCACGTCATTCTTTACTTCCAAATAAAATTCATAGTCATCCCCACACAACGGATTTTTACCATGCCCATAATGAGTATGTCCTTCTAGAGGTCCGAAATTTCTTGGACTTTTATTGTGCTCCAAAATCATTTCTTGATACATTGCCCTTAATCGATCGTTATCCATAATTTATCCTAAAAATTCCCTAACTTTTTTTAAGCCACGAACCAACGCATCTACATCGTCCATGTTATTATAAAAACAAAAAGAGGCTCTAATTGTCGATGATACCTTATATCGTTTCATCAAAGGCTGTGTACAATGATGACCTACTCTAACAGCGATACCTTCCATATCTAATATGGTTCCAACATCATGAGCATGAACTCCATTTACAACAAATGACACAATCGCGGCTTTTGTGTGTGTCGGGCCTATTAATCTAACGTCTAATTCGCCCAATTTTTCTTGAGCTAAATTTAATAATTTCTGTTCATATTCTTGAATCTCAGTAAAATCCAACGAATTCATATACTTTATTGCTTCGCCCAACCCAATTATCTCAACAATAGCCGGGGTCCCCGCTTCAAACTTTCTAGGTAATTCTGCAAACGATGACGATTGAAAAGAAACAGTCTCGATCATGTCACCACCAGTCATAAAAGGAGGCATCTTTTCTAAAAGAGCTTCTTTTCCATATAAAACACCAATTCCAGTAGGTCCAAAACATTTATGTCCTGAAAATGCGTAAAAGTCACAGTCTAGATCCTGAACATCAACTTTAAGATGAGAAACAGCTTGAGCACCATCGATCATCACTTTCGCACCGACTTCTTTTGCTAACTTAATCATTTCTTTAGCTGGATTTATTGTGCCAATACTATTTGAAATATGGCAAAATGAGACTAATTTAGTTTTTGAAGACAATAATTTTTTAAATTCATTTAGATCCAAATGACCATCGTCGGTAATTGGAGCCACTTTTAAAATACAGCCGCGCCTTAAACACAATTGCTGCCACGGAACAATATTTGCATGGTGTTCCAATTCTGTAATTAGAATCTCGTCCCCAGCCTTCAATAACTCACCATAGCTATAAGCGACTAAATTTATAGCTTCAGTCGTTCCTTTAACAAAAATAATTTCTTTTTCAGATGCTGCATTTAAAAATAATTGAATGCTTTTTCTAGAGTCGTCACATTTCTTTGTTGCCTCTTGGCTCAAAAAATAAACGCCTCTGTTCACCGTTCCATTTTCCTTAGTCAAAAAATGATTCATTGTTTCCAGAACAGATTTTGGCTTTTGTGTCGTCGCTGCATTATCTAGGTAAACTAAGTCGTTTCCTCGCATTGTCGTATTTAAAACCGGGAAATCAACTTTCTTATTCAACATTGTTGTCACTCTTATTTCCTTTTCTATCTTCTATCTTCTAAACCAAGTATAGAGCCTGTACACATTGAAATGCCCATTTTCAAATTTGTGTTCAACGTATTCCTACACGCAAATACAAATATCAAAACGTTCAATCCGATTTGAGATAACTCGCTCTATAAAATATTACGTAGTTCTTCCAAGTATGACCTTTTTTCTTGTTCACATTCAGGGAAATCATTAAAAACGTCTTCTATAAAGCCTTTTAACAAAACTACTTTTGCTTCTTTTTCTGAAATCCCTCTACTTTTTAAATAAAAGAGAGATAATTCATCAATTTGTCCTACAGTGGCACCGTGATTACATTGAACGTCGTCATTTAATATATTCAACTGCGGCCTGGAGTATGCTCTTGCATCGTCTGAAAAAACTAAATTTGGATTTGATTGATTAGAAAGAGTGCCTGAAGCGCCTACACTTACAGATACCAAACCAGAAAATTCGACATATGCTCGATTAAATAACATATGTTTATACAATTGAGAACTCGTACAATTTTTTACTTTATGATTAATTTCGATGTGAGTATGTTGAGCTGTTTCATCTTTGAATAAACCTAGCCCAAATAAATCAGCAGTAGAATCCTCACCTTCAAAGTTTACGGTTAATTTGTGACGAGTGAAACTAGAGTTCTCCATGCAATCGAGGGTCTTTAGTTCGCAATCTTTACCTAAATTAACGAGCGATTTTAGAAAGTGATAGGAATCTGAAGACGTCGATTCGTTCAACGACTTCAAATAGACAACACTAACTTTACTCGAGTCTGATTGATTTACTGTAAGTTGGTGATTTTGAATAAAACTTGATGATTCAGGAAAAACTTCAAGTACTGTCCAGGATGATTCAGATTTTTCAGGACAATTTATCAAAATATTTACCGAATTATTTTTTTCAGAAGAAACAATTATCAACTTCACTCGTTTTTGTACTCGAGTCTCAGCAGAAGATTCCGAGTCAACATCTAAATTTAGAATCAACTGACTACCAGACCATTCTCTATTAGAACTGTCTAAAACTGAATCAGATGTCTCTACAGATTCATCGTCATTTTTTGACGTTTCAAATTGACTATAGTCCACAGAAACGTTCTGAACACCAGATAACGAATTATCTACTTGCCCATCTATAATTACTACGCAATCATCAAACCGATCAGATGACTTGTCATCTTCTATTATTGCTTCAATTTTTGACTCAATATCACAAAGCTCTGTTTCTGCTTCTTCAGAAAAGGTTGCTTTCTTTAATTTTGAAAAATTAGCGAACCTCCACATATCGGTTTTATCATTGTAAATTTTTTCTTGAAAATCTATTACTTTCACAAGTTTTCCTTAACTAACCGGTTGTAACAACCAGTCGTACCCTTTTTCTTCTACTTCAAGGGCCAACGACTTATCACCCGTTTTAATTATTTGTCCTTCAGAAAAAATATGAACAACGTCCGGTACGATATGATTCAATAAGCGTTGGTAATGAGTAATTACTAAAAAGCTTCTGTCTTTATTTATCATTTTGTTTACGGCTTCAGATACTGTTCGTAGTGCGTCAATATCTAATCCTGAGTCGGTTTCATCCAAAATAGAAAGCGTAGGTTCTAATACAGCTAACTGTAAAATTTCATTTCGCTTTTTCTCTCCACCAGAAAACCCTTGGTTCAACGGTCTATCTAAAAACTTTTCGTTCATCCCAACCCATTTCAATTTTTCTTGAATAAGTTCTTCGAAATCCATAGGGTCAACTTCGTCCAAGCCTTGAAACTTTCGCTTAGCGTTATACGCCATTCTTAAAAAACTTCCGTTTTGAACACCCGGTACTTCGACAGGGTATTGGAACGCCATGAATACCCCTTTTAATGCACGAATATCTGGATCATCGTCTAAAATACTTTCTCCATTAAGTAATATATCTCCAGATTCAATTTCAACATCAGGATGACCAGATACTAATTTTGATAATGTACTTTTACCCGAACCATTTGGGCCCATAACTGCATGAACTTCACCTGGTTTAATCGTTAAGTTTGTTCCTTTTAAAATTTGCACTCCATTAATAGAAGCAAAAACATTTTTAATTTCTAACATATTATTTCCTTTTTCTTACCCTACAGACTCTTCTAATCTAAGACCTAATAATTGAGTTGCTTCAACAGCAAACTCAGTTGGAAGTTTTTTAAAAACATCCTTACAAAACCCATTTACAATCGTCGTTAACGCATCTTCCGCTGATATTCCACGTTGTTGAAAGTAAAACAGCTGTTCATCAGTCACTTTTACCGTTGCAGCTTCATGACCTAATGTAGACGATGCATTTCTTACATCTATATAAGGAAATGTATGCGCACCACATTTATCGCCAATCAGCATTGAATCACATTGTGTGAAATTATCAGCACCTTTTGCAGATTTATTCATTTGAACTAATCCACGATATGTATTTTGAGATTTTCCTGCAGATATTCCTTTCGAAATAATCGTACTTTTTGTGTTTTTACCGATATGAATCATTTTTGTTCCGGTGTCGGCTTGTTGATTGTGAGTAGTCAATGCAACAGAATAAAACTCTCCAATTGACCCTTCACCTATCAAAACACATCCTGGATATTTCCAAGTTATAGCAGAGCCCGTTTCAATTTGAGTCCATGATATTTTAGATTTCTTTCCTTGGCATTTTCCCCGTTTTGTAACGAAGTTATAAATCCCGCCTTTTCCTGTTACAGGGTCTCCCGCGTACCAATTTTGGACCGTTGAATATTTAATTTCAGCATTGTCTAATGCAACCAATTCAACAACAGCCGCATGTAACTGATTTGTATCGAACTGAGGAGCCGTGCATCCTTCTAAATAGCTAACATAACTATTATCTTCACAAACGATTAATGTTCTCTCAAACTGACCTGTTTCTTCTGTATTTATTCGAAAATAAGTTGAAAGCTCCATCGGACATAACGTGTCTTTAGGAATATAGACAAATGACCCTTCAGTAAACGCCGCTGCATTCACACATGCAAAATAATTATCAGTATGAGGAACAACCGTTCCTAAATACTTTTTAACTAAATCTGGGTACTTCTCAAGAGCTTCAGAAAATGGACAAAAAACAACACCAACTTTTAATAACTTGTCTTTAAAAGTAGTTGCAACAGAAACAGAATCAAAAATGGCATCAACTGCAACATTTGCTAACTTTTTCTGTTCCGTTAACGGGATTCCTAGTTTCTCGAACGTTTTTAATAATTCAGGGTCCACATCGTCTAAACTATCTAATTTCTTCTTTACCTTAGGCTCCGAATAATAAGAAATATCTTGTAAATCTATTTTAGGGTAATTTAAATTTGCCCAATCTGGTTCCGTCATTTTAGAAAGATGTTTTAATGCTTTCAATCTAAAATCTAACATAAATTCGGGCTCATTTTTCTTTTTGGAAATCATACGAATGACGTCTTCACTCAGACCTTTTGGCGCAGTTTCCGACTCTATATCTGTCTTAAACCCATATTTATAAGATGTTTCTGCCATCTCTTCTATTTTCTTTTTACTTAAAACTGACTCGTTTTTCACTAAACTACCTCAACTTCTTTTATTTGTTCTATTTTAGATTGATTCAAATCGGAAAAATTCACGTTCTCAAATAATTCATTAATTTGTCGTTGTAACTTGCCAAAAACACCCTGTATTTTGCAACTTGATTTCAACTTACAAAAAGAAGAATTCGTAATGCAATCAGACAACTTAATTGGCCCTTCCATTAAGGTAATAACCTCTTTAAAACTAATAGACTCTGGGGATTTTGCTAAAAAAACGCCACCAAACTTCCCTTGCTTCGTTTGCACAATTCCAGCTTTGGATAATGTCTGCACAATTTTAGTTAAATGGTTATACGGAACTAGTAATTCCTCAGATAAACTAGGCATCGTTTTGCATTCATCTGTGTTAGATAGACTAAAAACAATCCTTATCGCATAATCTGAGCAAATATTTAATTTCATTTCTTAGTAATCCTATCATTTTAATGTTGTCATTTTGGCACAAATCAACGTCTTATTATTTCAATAAAACGTCTCATTTTTTTAAACTTGCATAACTTATGCAAGTTAACAACTCGAAAATTATAGCATACAAATAATTAAACACAAGTGGAGCATGAAATAAAACCGTTAATTTCAAGAATACAACCCAATTAAATAGAAAAAATTCGATAAAAATTCATGTTTGAAAAATGGAAATGATGGGCAATAATAAAATATGACCACTATTAATTTAGACCAACTTCAATATCCTCAACTTAAAATCAAAAAAAAGAAAAGGGATGTAGACTATCAACTTAATAAATTTAGGTCTGATTTAATTACTCTTTTAAACGATAATGTTAGTAGTCTAATTATAACGAATATGTCTGTTTCGGATGCAGATGGACAAAACCTGTATGTTTTTCGACTAACAGATTCCTATGTTTCAGTCATAAAAGGAAAAGGACTCGAATCTAAAAAATATGTGATGGATTTGACAACATTTAATACATCTCTAAACAGTAACCCTGTTCATCCGGAGATATTATTTAACCTTATTAAAAAAATAAATATTGATATTAAAAAAAATGTTACGACGACGTTCGAAGAGACAGAAACGAAAACTAACGATACGTAATTTACTACAAAAGGTGTTTGAGGGAACACAAAACAAAAAAAAGGGGGGGGAACGATTATGATTCAAGGATTACGTGGAAGTACTTATGGCCCATCAAATATGAGGAACATAAATAGTACAAATGGATTGAACTCAGGTCAGGGGCTTACAGCCACCAGGTAAACAAATTTTAACGATAGTTTATCGAAATTGTCTCCTGGAATAAATCAAGCGAACCTGTCGGAAATCAATTTTGATTCTCCTCTGCCATTCGTGTCAAATATTATCTAATTTTGACACGTTCGCAACTTAATTATCTATAGTTAGTAAACCCTACGAAAAATGGATATTTTTGTCCCTTAACTTCTTGAATAACAGACTGTAATTCATCTTTCTTCTTTGCTGAAACTCTAATTTGATCTCCCTGAATAGCAACTTGTACTTTTAATTTAGATTTTTTAATGTCCGCAACAATCGTTTTAGCTTTATCTTGAGGAATACCTTGAATAACCTTTAAATCTTGTCTAACGGTATCACCGGTCGCCTTACTTATTGTTTCTTCTTCAAATGACTTTAAAGAAACATCTCTTTTAATTAATTTTTGATATAAAATGTCTCGAACTGCTTTTAACGTAAAATCAGATTGTGAAGCTAAATGAATTATATTATCTTTTTCCTTAAATTCGATAGTAGAGTCTGAGTTTTTTAAATCATATCGGTGCCCAAGCTCTTTTGTTGCTTGATTTACTGCATTTACGATTTCTTGGTTATCAACCTTAGATACGATATCAAAAGAATAATCAGCCATTTTTAAATCTCCTTAGTTTTTTTAATTGAGGGTGTCGATTATTGTATCATATTTGCTGCCGTATACATTATTTTTGAGTTTAGAATTAATTAAATTTATTATGTTTAACGTTTAATTTTTTGAGGTAAATCTTATTAAGTAGCCATCTCTAACTAAGGCTTCTAAGTAAAGGATGTTTAATGCCTCTAAAATTAAGACTGATTTTTGTATTTTTGATTCTTGCCACGATACCTATGACAATCGTGACTCTGTTCAACTATCAACATAATAGAGATCAACTCATAAAGACTCACATAGAATACTTTGAAACAATTACAGATCTCAAAAAAAATAGAATAGTAGATTTTATTAATAACCAAAAAAAATCTGTCTTAGAAATACAAAATGACTTTAATATTAGAAAAAACCTCCCAATATTAATTAACTTTAAAAATAACCGCGATAACATCGCCTATATCAAGGCAAAAAATAATTTAGATAGCCAATTACGCCCATTTCAAAAAATTAACGGTCTATTTGACGTCATGCTAATAGATACCGAAGGAAAAATTATTTATGCTTCCAACAGTGTCCACTCCGAAAAGGAATTAGGAGATTTATTACCTGATCCGGGAAATAAATCGTTTAAAGAAGGAAAAAAGGGAGTGTATATAACAAAAATATTCAGCAACCCTATGGAAAGCAATAATTTTGCCATGTTAGCATCTGGGCCTATCTATAATACATTAGCTTCTGGCCCTTTGTACGACAAAGATAATGAACTTATAGGTGTTGTAGTATTAGAAATTGACCTTCGACCATTATACACCCTGATCAAAGATAGAACGGGTTTGGGTAAAACCGGTGAAACGTTAATTGCCAGACAATCAAACGATGGAGGTGCCTTATTTTTATGCCCGCTTCGATATGACAAAAATGCGGCTTTAGAAAAAACAATTCTTCCTGGCGATAACCTGGCCTACCCCATTTTAAACGCTGTTAACAAAAAACAAGGGAAAGGGATTTCCATCGACTACCGTGGAGAAAAAGTAGTGTCCGTATGGCGATATTTACCTGAAGTTGATTGGGGACTCGTTACAAAAATTGACACAAATGAGCTATTTTCCTCAGTTACTACACTGGGCCGATTTAATTTACTCATATCAAGCATGACGTTTTTATTGGCATTAATAATGGCTTTTTTTGCGAGTAGACATATTTTTTCACCTCTTCGTAAATTACATGATGGAGTACAAATTATAAGAGGGGGAAATTTATCATATCAATTAGGCTCTACATCTAACGATGAAATTGGAAAGTTGTCTCGTGACTTTGATCAATTGCTTAAGAGTATCGAAGAAAAAAGACAGGAAATCACTAGAACAAACAAACTTTTACATAAACAAAAAGAAACGATTGAAAACGTCAATCGAAATTTAGAACTAAAATCTAAAGATTTGGCTTTAGCCAGTAAATATAAGTCTGAATTTTTGGCAAATATGTCACATGAATTAAGGACTCCTTTAAACAGTTTTCTACTTTTATCAAAAAATTTATCCTTAAATAAAAAAGGAAACTTAAAAGAAGACCAAATAAAAGATTTAACTATAATCCATAGAGGTGGACAATCGCTTTTAACACTAATTAACGACATCATGGATTTATCTAAAGTTGAAGCTGGAAAAATGACAGTATTGATAGAGTCAATTTCAATCAAATCTAGCTGTGAAGCGATATATGATATTTTCAAACCGCTTGCAGAGGATAAAAACCTAGACTTTCAATTTAATTTTGAAAAAAACGTCGCTGAATTTATTAGTACAGATTCTCAGAGATTAGAGCAAATTTTAAAAAACTTTATAGCCAATGCTCTTAAATTTACAAAATCAGGGTCTATTCTTTTGAATATTCATCGCCCTAAACCGACGACTCAATTTTTGACACCCTCTCTTAAAACTGAAACGTCCATAGGATTCTCGGTAACAGACACTGGAATAGGAATTCCTAAGGATAAACTCAATGTCATATTTGAATCTTTTAGGCAGCAGGATGGATCAACCAGCAGAGTTTATGGAGGAACAGGCCTAGGCTTGAGTATTTCAAGAGAGTTGGCAAAGCTATTAGGTGGCGAAATTCATTTAGAAAGTATTGAAGGAAAAGGAAGTACATTCACTCTATACTTACCTACTGAATCCAATCAAAGCTCCCATGAGACTACCAAAAATAAAAATGAGGTAAGAAACGTAATCGTGACTCGTTCTAAAGACAATAAAATGATTGAAGCTCAGAATTTAAACATTTCAGACGTTAAGAACCCAAATGAATACCCTAAAAATATCAAAAAAGACACTGACGATGATTCAATAACAATACCAATAAAAATTAATCACCGAAAA
>JABIPA010000032.1 GCA_018698675.1 bacterium
ATCAACGTGAGTTGGTTTTAAAAAAGTTCAGAAAAAAGACAAGTAAAATATTAGTTGTATCTGATGTTGCTGCTCGTGGCTTAGATATCAATGATTTGACGCATGTTATTAATTATTCACTTCCTCAAGATGCTGAATCATATGTTCATAGAGTAGGACGTACCGGAAGAGCTGGAAAAACTGGAATGGCTGTTTCTATTATTTCACCATCTGAATTTAGACGTATTCGATGGATTGAAAATGTAACTAAAAAATCGATTAAAAAGATGGTTGCTCCAACTCTTGATCAGATTGAAGCTAAGCGAAAAAGTAGAATTAATCAATTGATTGAAGATACGATGGCTAACACAAAAGAGTCTGGATACGATGCCTTTGCTGAAGAGTTACTTGAAAAACATGAAGCTAAAGATGTACTTGTTGGTTTGTTAGGATTAATTACTCCAACAAATACTACAAAATATAAAATGTCAGAAGAGCGTTCGTTTAACCGTGGTGGCGGACGTCCTAATGGACAATTTCAACGCCGACGAAATGGTGATGGTCCTAGTCAAGGACGTCGTCCTTTTAAGCCTTTTCGTCAACGAAGTGAGTCAGGTAATGGCGGCGGCGGATATGGTGGCGGTGGACGAAGTGGTAACGGGAATAGTTACGGTGGAGGACGAGGCGGAAATGGAAACGGTTATGGTGGAGGCAACGGTAACGGAAATAGTTACGGTGGCGGAAACAGTAATGGTAACGGTAACGGCGGATATAGAAAAAAATCATATTCTGGTGGAGGGTCGTCATACTCTTCAAATTCTGAAAATAGATAATAGAAAATTACTAGTTAATTTATTAGGGCTGTCCTTTTTGGATGGCCCTTTTTTTTTGCCAAATTTTTTGATTTAGTTGATTTTTATTGGATTAAATTAGATGTGAGATCTTTTACCAAATAATTTAAGTTTCTATTGGAGGGCGTTAGTATTTTTCAATAATGTTTTTTGTTTTTTCTTTTAATATTTTTTGAATGTGGTCAGGTTTTAAAATAGTAACGTGTTCGCCTAGCCCTAATAAGAAATTATATAACCACTCATTTTCAGGTAAGGTGATTGTTAGTTTATATCTAGAGTCGTTTTGTTTTATTATAGTGCTAAGTCCAAATGTGTCTCCAATTGACCGTTTAATAGACTCTGAAAAAGTTATGCAGATTTCTGTTAAGTTTTCTACGGAACGAGGAGGACTCTGCTTCATATCTTGAATGGTTTTACTACGGCGAGAAAATACGGTTTTACTTTGTTTTATATTAGATAGTCTAGAAAGTCGGAATAATCGGTAGTCTTTTTTATTTAAGCAATATCCAAATATATACCAACTAGTCGCTTTCATAAGAAGTGTCATTGGCTCTATTTCTCGTGTAGCTTTTTCACTTTTTAAATTTTCGTAGTCAAAAGATATTAGTGTTTCATCACATATGGATTGATGGATGGTTGATAATAAGTTATCTTGAATTTTTTTTAATCCCCAAGGTTGTGAATCTATGATGATATGGTTTGTCTTTTTATAGATATCATTTGATTTTTCGGGAGGAACGAGGCTAGAAATTACATCTAAAGTCTTACTAATTGAAGGGTGAGAGAATCCGCTTTGAACAGATGATAAAGATGAGAGAATATGGCTTAAGTCGTCTGACGATAAAACGCGGGAGTCCACAAGATATTCTGGCATGATCTCCCAACCTCCATTGTTTCCTTGTTTCGATATCAAAGGAATATTTGAAAGAGAAATTGTTTGTAAATCTCTATGAATTGTTCGTTTGGATACTCCAAACTCTAAAGCAAGCTCTTGGGTGGTTAATCTCTTTTTTTTTAGCAGTTTGATGACGATTGCTAGGAGGCGTTCGAGTCTCATTTTTTAAGCATGTCTTGAGTAAGAAGTAAAAAGTCTTCTTTAGTGATTTCAAAGTGACCAAATCTAAATTTAAATCCCCACTGCTTAGGGTTTGTGACAAAAGCTAATGATTCTAAATAAGGACGAATGGAAATGTCATTACTTGCTTTCCAATCCATTTTCATGCCAAATGGATGAAATGAATCATCCATTTGGTGTTGAAATGTTTTGCCGTCAGTTATTTGACCAAAACCCGTGAAGCATTGGTATGGCTTTTTGTCTCCATATTTTTCCGTGGGAGAATAGTTTATTAACCAGTCTCCCTCTTTCATACGTTTTAATGGTCGTTCTTTTCCATGGCAGACCATAATCCATTTGTTTTTTATGCCGTTTAAAATATGTTCTTTAGAAACGACAGATAACCAATATTTTGGTTTTTCCATTTAGTTTTTGACTCCAATATAAATGTCCATTTCTGGATTTTCAGATGCGAATGATTTTTCTCCGTAAAATTCGTAGTCCGTATCGAAGGTTCTATTCAATAGCTCATTATCTTTCCAGAGGTCTTCCCATTTTTTAACTATAGCAGACGGCATGTCTCCAGATACATTATATTTTTGATAAATAGCTTTAGGTACATGTGCTTTATTTAGTGAAATTGGAATATCAGTTGTCGTCGTTACGATACAACCAACAGTAGCTCTTACCTCATATGTTCCGGTGTCCGTTTTTTTATAGTTATCGTAAACACAAACTATATTTTTATTTTTTTTATTTGGGATAATGTCTACTATATTTTTTGATTTAAAGTCTGTCCATAATTTCATAAGATCTTGGAAATTTTTTTTTGAATCAGTTGTTGTTCTTACAGATATTCCAATTATACTAAAGGCCTCATTTGTTTTTTTTGTCATTTTTTTTCTCCTTTTTTGTTAGCTTTTTAGACAGTTTAGGCGAGCCTTATGACAGCCTTGTGTCATATTTGGTTTTTGTAAAACTTTAATTATTGTTAGGGACTAGTCATGGATATGATATTCTATTGCTTTAACTTTTTAAGGGAGCTTTTAATATGAAATCAATTTTATTTTTATGCACAGGAAATTCTTGTCGGTCTCAAATGGCAGAAGGTTGGGGGAGAGCGTTGTTAGGAGACGATTACGCTGTTTATTCTGCAGGAACAAAAAAGCATGGATTGAATGAAATAGCGGTTAGCGTTATGAATGAAGTAAATGTTGATATTTCATCTCATTTTTCTAAAACACTTGATGACCTGAAGTCCGTAAACTTCGATTTTATTTTTACAGTGTGTTCAAATGCGAATGAAACCTGTCCTATATTTCCAGGAGGAAAGACTATCCATGCTGGATTTGACGATCCTCCCTTTTTGGCAAAAGGTATTGAAAATGAGGACGCTGTATTGTCAATTTATCGACGCGTTCGAGACGAAATAAAGATGTTTGTTGAGACTATTCCTTCTACTATCGCTCGTTTGGAGAAGGTTTAGTTATGAGTGAATCGAAAGAAGTAGTTTTGTTTAAGAATGGATTAGCCGGGAAAAACTATCGCTTGGAATCGTTTTCAGAAAAACATAAAAAAGGATTACTCGAAGCTGCCAGCTATTCTGAATTATGGGAATTTAATAGAGCTGACAATCAGTCGCTAAAAGAATATGTTTTAGAATGGTATTCATCAATGATATCTATGCAAAAAGAGGGTGCACGATTTGTTTATGTCGTCATTGAAAATGCAACTAATAAAATAGTTGGGTCGTCGAGTTATTATGATATTTCTGTACATGACTTAAGAACGGCTATTGGGTTTACATGGTATCAGCCTGATTTATGGGGGAAAGGGATTAATCCAGAGGTAAAATATTTAATGATGAGTCAAGTTTTTGATAGATTGAAATGGAATAGAATCGAGTTTCATGTGGACTCAAGGAATGAACGTTCTGTTTCTGCAATGAAATACTTAGGTGCCACTCAGGATGGCATTTTGAGGCTACACAAACGTGTCCAAGGCGATTTTATTAGAGATACTGTCTTATTGAGCGTAGTAGAACCTGATTGGCCTGAGATTATTGAGAAACTAGCGAATCGGTTAGTCTGACTATATATTTACACGGTATGAAATTTTAGATACTTTTTTTACTTAAGAAAGAGACATTTGTCGTCTTATTGAAATCTATCTTTTTAAAAGCTAACTTTTTAGACAAGACTTTTTGTTTGATTGCAATTAATTTATATGTTTTTGTAAGTGAGGAATAAATTTGTTATCGCATCTATAAACATTAAATTGCTTAAGATGGTTTAAAGTGTATGGAGGTTGATTACTTTTTATATGGTGCGCCCGAGACGATTCGAACGTCTGACCTACGGATTAGAAGTCCGTTGCTCTATCCAACTGAGCTACGGGCGCGAATGGTGTTAATTACTTATCGCTGTAATATTTCGAAAAGTCGTCAGGGTTAATATTATCGATAAAATCTTTAAACTTTTTAGTCTCTTCTTCATCTTTTTCTGCATTAACCATTTTTGCTTTTAACATAACAGACTCAGAAACAAAAATTGGTATATTTGCTCTTACAGCCAGTGCAATTGCATCAGAAGGACGTGAGTCAATTTTAACAATTGCGTCTTCGTCCTTTTTTTTCATTTCAATAATTGCATAAAACGTATTATCAACAATTTCATTGATAACGATACGGATAAGATTTCCCCCGACTAAATCAATGATTTTAGTTAATAAATCATGAGTCATTGGTCGGGGTGGTTTGAATTCTTGTAATTCCATAGCGATAGCAGCAGCTTCAAACATGCCTATCCATATAGGTAAAAAATTTCTTTCTTCGATGTCTCTTAATAAGACAATCGGAGACATGTTCTTTGGATCAAATCCTAATCCACCAAGCTGCATCTCTATCATATATAAATCTCCTTAAGATTTAGTGAATTGAACAACGTCGCTGAAAACGTCTGGCCGTCTAATTGCAATTTCTGACAATGATTTTCGATTTAGTTCAATTTCCTTTTTCTTTAGAGAAGAAATGAATGTCGAATACGATGTTGAAAATGGCGTCAATGCAGCATTAATTCTTGCAATCCATAGACGTCTAAAATCTCTTTTTCTACGTTTTCTATCACGAGTTTGATTGGATAGAGCATGTAGCACTGCTTGATGAGCAGGTCTGTATAGCTTTGATAAAGATCCTCTAAAACCTTTTGCTAATTTTAATACTTTTTTGTGACGTTTTCTTGAGACGTTACCTCTTTTTACTCGAGCCATTTGTTAAACTCCTATTTATAACTGACCAGGCAGCATTTGTCTTAATTTTTTGAAATCTGCTGACTTTACAGTTTGTTCTTTTCGTTTTGCTTTTTTCTTATTAGGACTTTGATGTTCTAATAAATGGCGAATTCCCGCGCATTTTCGTCTAATTTTACCACTAGCTGTGATTTTAAATCGCTTAGCCGCAGATTTTTTAGTTTTTTGTTTGTATTTTTTCATTTCTCGACACCTACTTTACCGTTGGGTTAATATGAACAATTAGTGATCTGTGACTGTTTGAAATCCCGCCATCAGGAACACCGTGTTCTTTTATTTCTTCTAAAAATTTGTGAGCTAGATTTCTTCCTAATTCAGGGTGAACAATTTCCCTTCCTCTAAAAGGTACCGATAACTTAACCCGATACCCTTTCTTAAGAAAATCTATGCCACGCCTTACTCTCAAATCATAATCATGAACGCCAATTTTTGGGCTCATTTTCAACTCTTTGACCGTTTGACCTTTACTCCCTTTTTTAGAAGCTTTGTCTTTTTTTTGTTGTTGATACTTATATTGACCAAAATCAATAATTTTACAAACAGGTGGAGTTGCTGCATCGGACACAAGTAACAAGTCTAGTTTTCGTTGACTTGCTTCTGCACGTGCTTGTTCTATTGAAACAACACCCATTTGCGTGCCTTCGTGGTCTATTAATCGTACTGACTTCGCTCTAATTTTCTCGTTTATTACAAATCGTTTTTTATCGTTTATCCCGGACCTCCAAATTCATGCCTGTTTAGCAGGCACCTTAATATATCATTTTTATTTTTACTTTGCTAGGATTCGTTCCCTTAACAAATTTAAATCAAACCTATTGAAACAGGCTTATTTTTTACATGGTTTTGGACTCTTCTATTACTGCTGAAAATGCTTTCTCTACAGTCATTACTCCCAAGTCTCCTTTTTGATGTCTTCGAACTGAAATCGTATTTGATTCTTCTTCTTTGTCTCCAACAACGAACATGTAAGGAATTTTTTCACCAGATGCTTTTCTTATTTTATACCCAATTTTTTCTGAACTAGTGTCTAACTGAGTACGAATACCTTTTTCTTTAAGCTCAGATGCTAATTTTTTAGCATAACCTGAAATCTTTTCATTGACGGTCAATATGCTTACTTGAGTAGGCGCCAACCATACTGGGAAATTTCCTTCGTAATGTTCAACTAAAATACCAAAGAAGCGTTCTAATGAACCAAATATTGCTCTATGAATCATATACGGACGATGTTTTTGCCCATCTTGGCCAATATAAGTCATATCAAATCGTTCCGGTAGGTTGAAGTCGAATTGAATAGTTGAACATTGCCATTCTCTTCCGATTGCATCTTCTATTTTTACATCGATTTTAGGGCCATAAAAGGCGCCTCCACCATGATCTACTTCGTAAGGGAGCCCTAACGATTTTATAGCATCTTCTAAAGCTGCCTCGGAATCTTTCCAATGAGAAACGTCTCCCACATACTTTTCTTCCGGACGAGTAGCTAAGTAAAATTTAATCTTATCAAAGCCAAATGCTTTTAACATGTTTATACTAAATGTAGTTACCGATTTAATTTCTTCTTTCATTTGTTCTTCAGTACAAATGATGTGTGCGTCATCTTGCGTAAACCCTCGAACCCGTAAAAGACCATGAAGCGCGCCCGAACGCTCATACCTATAAACGGTACCTAATTCTGCGTAACGAATTGGAAGTTCTCTGTAAGACTTTGGTTTGTTTTTATAGACTAAGATATGAAAGGGACAGTTCATTGGCTTTACGTAGTACTTTTGTTCATCTACTTCTATCGCACTAAACATATTCTCTTCATAGAAAGATAAATGCCCGCTTTTTTCCCATAAGTCCGCTTTTCCAACATGAGGAGATATCAATAGGTCATAGTCATTGTTAAGGTGTAATTCTTTCCAATAGGATTCGATAAGGTGTCGAATTAATGCCCCTTTAGGATGCCATAATACTAAACCGCCACCAACTTCTTCAGTAACACTAAAAAGGTCTAGTTGTTTTCCGAGTAAACGATGGTCTCTTTTTTTCGCTTCTTCCATTCGTTTCAAATAGAGTCGTAATTCTTTCCTGTTCGAAAATGCTGTTCCATAAATTCTTTGGAGCATAGGATTTTTTTCGCTACCTCTCCAGTAGGCGCCTGATACTCGTAATAATTTGATTGCACCAATTTCACGAGTTTGCTCAACATGGGGTCCTCTACAAAGATCAACAAAAGGACCGTTTTCGAAAAATGTAAACGTGTCGCCTTCAAGGGATTCAATTAGTTCTTGTTTGTATTTTTGATTTTTTTCTTTTAAAAAAGACGTTGCTTTTTCTTTATTAGATGAAAAGGTAGTGAATTGTTGGTTTTCTTTTATGATTTCTTCCATCTTTTTTTCTATCATGACTAGGTCATCTTCAGTGAGACTTTTTTCTAAATCAAAATCATAATAAAAGCCGTCATCAATGGCTGGCCCAATACCTAATTGCGCTGTGGGGAAAAAATGTAAGACAGCTTGTGCCAATACATGGGCAGCGCTGTGACGAATTGTTTCAAGAGGGAATTTTGCCATAAAGTCTAATTAAAGTTTAGAGGAAAACCAAAAACATAACCGTCTTTTGCTTGTTGGCTTGGTTGTTTTTCAAGAAGTTGTCCAACATCAATGTTTAACTTTTGTGAAAGAGTTTCTTTTTCGGTTTGGAATAAATTAAGGTTTTGAACATTTTTCGGCTCTTCTTCGGTTGTTTCTTGCGGAACTAAAGAGCTTAATTCGGATACTTTAAAGAGTATTCCTCGTTGCATTGGAAGAAGACCACTGTAAAGTGAAAATATTCGACGTTGTTCACATACTTTTTGAGTAGCGTCAAAAATAATTTCGGTATAGTTATCGGAGGTTAAAACACCTTGAATTGCAGATTTTGCCATTTTCCCGATGACTCGTCCTATTGATTGGCTTAATTTTTCAAGAGCAACATCTTTTGTATCGCCTAATCCTTTACATTTTGGAAAAGAAGGACAGCTTGCAACAAAAGATTTATTGTCCTGTTTAATTATTACTTCTAGTTTATGGTCTAAGTTCAAGGTTTCTCCTTAAAGATAAAATCATTAATTAATTATCTTTAATAAATTAGTTACAAAATCGTACCATATTGGTATTAAAAAGTCCAAAAGGGTAGATGGTTTTTATTTCTTATAGGAAATGGGAATAAGATATTCCAAATGAATAAGTTATATCTTGATTTTCATTTAATATATCAATAGCCGATGCTCTTAAGTATATGTCTTGAAAGATTTCATGTCTGATCCCTGCATTAAGTAAATACAATTTTTCTTCACCTTTTATGTCTGCCAAAATAGATGTTTGATTGGATAGAAAATATTCGAGTCCTCCCATAACAGATGGTGTTATTTCTTCTTTACTAAAGTTTGCAGTGAAACCAAGATGGAGTCTAAACCCATCTTGAAACTTTTTGGAAGCAACTAGATATACTTCTGACTCTGTAAGGGAGCTCAACCCTTGGAAGCCAAGAGCAATTGATAAAGGGTATCTGGTGTTGTCAGACATTAGATAGTATTTTGCATTTACATAAACACCCTCTGTGGGAACAACTCCTCCTACGATACCTAACTCCCAATTTTTAAATGTTCCAAGATTAACTTTATAAAACCAGTCCAAATTATCAACAAGGGGATCGTAATTATAGTCTATTGATACATTAAATTCTTTGTATTTTAGGGACTCGGCCGTTGGGACGACTATTAGTCCTGTCGGACCTTTTAAGGTAGGTGCTGCTGTGGCTTGAATTGTAAGAGCAATAATTGCCAATAGTCCATAAATTATTTTTTTCATTGTTTTTTTCTTCCTTTTAGCGAGTTTTTGTACAGTAATTTTAAATATGCTCTAATTTTATACTCTTCTTTAATTGGTGTAGCTGGTGTTCCGACAACCATCTTATTGTCGTCTAGTGATTTTAATACACCTGCTTGCCCGGCTATTATACAGTTATTGCCAATCGTTACAGAAGCAATTCCTACCTGCCCGGCAATTTGAACATTATTGCCTATTGTGGCGCTTCCTGCGACACCTACCAGTCCAGCGATTGCGGTATTGCTGCCGATAGTAACATTATGTGCAATGTGGCTAAGGTTATCAACCTTTGTTCCTGTTTTTATTATGGTTTTTCCTAAACAACCTCTATCCACGCATGAATTTGCGCCAATTTCCACGTCATTTTCAATGATAACTGTTCCAATGTGTGGTATTTTTTTCCATTTTGATTCGGATTGAACGTAACCGAAACCGTCTACGCCTATTTTTGCACCCGCATGAAGGATGACATTATCTCCAATTGTCACGTTGTCATAGATTACAACGGAAGGATATATCAGGCAGTTTTTTCCTATAGTAACGTCGTTCCCAATTGTGACGTTATTTTTAATTACAGTTTTATCCGAGATCGTTGTATTGTCCCCGATAGAAACGAAGTGTTCTATTTTAAGTCGTTCGGATAGGATCGCTTTGTCACTAACTATTGCGGTTTCTGAGATTGTGAAGACGTTTGATTGGATATTATCTTTAGTAATGAATTCTAGTAATAGTTGGAGCGCTAGTCTCGTGTTTTTTACGATTATTTCGTTTTTAAATCCTGTGGACTTGTATGTTATTAATGCTGAGGCCTTTGTATTTTTTGCTTTGTATAGAAATTTATCTTCCATTATGAAAGATAAATCGGTAGATGTGGCGTCTTCAATTGGAGTTATATGAGAAATTAATGTAGAGGCGTCCCCGTTGAGGTCGCCTCCTACAATATCACTTATTTCTTTAAGAGAAAGATTAAGTGCGTTCATGAACGGTATTTATTTATTAAGTTTTTCTAGTAGAAAATAGGTGAGATCAAATCCGCCATCGTAAACAACTTGCTTATCAAGAACGACATCGATTCCATATTCTTTTCTTACATCCTGAACGTTAGATATAATTTCTTTGAGTAAACCTTGTTGCTTCATTCCTTCGTATTGGATAAGCATTTCTTGTTTAGGGCGCATTTCTTTTTGAATTTCTTCAACTATTTTTCTAACTTCTTCTTCACTTTTATTCTCTTTTTTTGCTTCTTCTAGTTTTTTTTGTTGTTCTTCAAAAAATGACTGATAATCTTCTCTCTGTTTTTTAATTTCGGTTTGAATCTCAATCGCGCCTTTGTATGTTGTCAATATTCGTTGCATGTCTATAAAACCTATATTATCTGCGAATACAGACCCACTTAATAGTAACGTTAGAATTGCTAGTGTTATTGTTTTTTTTATCATTTTTATATCTCCTCGTAATTGTTATTTGTTGAGTTCATATTAGAACGAATGACCCATACTAAAGTGAGTTCGCATTGTTCCTGTCTCGCCGAACCCGAAGTCTAGTCTTAATGGGCCCATTCCAGGAATGTTCATTCTCATGCCTACGCCTTTTCCGATCTTGTAATTTGAGAGGTCGGCAAGACTTCCCATTGTTGCAAGTCCAGTATCTACAAATAGTACGCCTTGAAACGTTTCGTTAAACAAAAGTCTATATTCCATACTTAATAATGATTTTTTGTTTCCGAAGGAGTATCCTCTCTCGTCATATCCACGTACCGTGCTTCCTCCCCCAACTACATAGTATTCAGATTTAAACTTGTCTTGTTCTAATATTTCAGGACTTTCTATAAGACCTAATTCGTATCGAAGAGCAAACACTTGGTTTGCCAAAACTTCATGAAATCGTGTTAGGCTGACGTCATATTTTGTGAAGTCTAATGAATCATCATATATCATGAAACTCTTTTCGATTGAAAATGTGTCATGAGCACCGTTTTTTGGGTTGAACCAAACGTCTCTACTATCGTTGCTTACAAGAAACTTGTAACTATCTACTTTATACTTTATAAATTCGTCGGGGAGCTCAACGGTTTCGTCTTTGAAAGAATGAAACGTTTTTAGTTGGTAAGAAAAAGGAGCCCCGAAAGTTACTTCCATTCCTTTTTTTGTCGCATTTACAAATTCTTGTTGAGAACTTAAGAAATCCATCGATGCTTGAAGTCCTTTTGTGAACCATGTTTTAAATGTGAAGGATCGTCGTTTTCCAAACATCCAAGGATTCGTATATTTGAATTGATAGGTTGAGTTTTGACCGGCTGAGTCTGTTCCTCCTAGATAGAATTGCCCTTTTAACATTATCGTTTGACCAGTGCCCATCAAGTTATCCATAAAAAAGTCACTAAAAAGACTAAACCCTAATTGAGCGCTAAATCCACCACCGAAGGTCAATTGTCCTGATGATTCTTTTTCAACAACTTCAATAACAATAACAATTTGGTCCGGAGTAGAACCTGGTTTAATATCATAGTTTAAACCCGTGAAGTAATTTAAATTAAATATTTTACGCATTTCTGTATTAAACTTTTCGATCTGGAAAGCATCCCCAGATTTCATGCTTAACTCTCTTAGAATGACATAATCATTTGTTTTAGTATTTCCTGTTACTTCAAACCGTTCGATAATTCCTTCAGATAAATTAATCTCTAGTTTGTTTTTGTCTTCGCCTGCAATTTGGACACTTATTACCTTAGCGTGACTGTACCCTAAGTTTGTATACAGGTTTTTGATTGCGGTTATGTCTTTTCTTATTAAATTTTGATTTTCTATCTCACCTTTTTGAGATGATAATGCGTTTAAAATTAGGGATGAGCTAATTGTTTTATTTCCATTTATAATGATGTCGATTATAGGAGACCGTTCTTCAATAACAAATATTATTTTTTTACCTTTATTTGGTATCGTTTCAACAAGTGTACGTACATTTTTGAATATGCCTAAAGAGTAAATATTTTTTCGGACCCTATTAATTTTGTAAGGGCTTAATTCGTCTCCGATTTTTAAGAAAATTTCATTAAGTATTGTTGAGCTAGGAACCAAATTATTTCCCGTAATTTCAATTTCGACAATTTTTTTGTCTACGCTTATTACTTTTTGTATTTCGACGTTGTTTTTAGTCGAAGAGCTTTCTGTCTTTGGAAGGTTATTTAATATGTCTCGTAGTTTGAGAGGTGACTTAATGTTTGATTTAAAGCTCGAAGGATCAAACGCGTTTAAGTCTTGTGAAAATACCTGGCTAGTATAGACAAATAATAGGCTAGCTAATAGGGGTAAAATAAACTTATTCATTTTTAGATAAGGCAAAGAATTAATGCTAAGGCTAAAAATATTCCACATAATATTCCAGTAAACTTAGTAAGGCCTGCTTCTAATCCTTTTTGAGAATTAAACATTTTTGCTTGTCCTCCAATTCCTGCTAAGCCTTCACCTTTTGCGGAATGCATCAATACGCATATAACGATAGTTATTGATAACAAGAATTCGATAATTAGTAGTGCAATTTTCATATTTTTCTCCTTAGACTATAAGTCAGATACTATTTCTGATTTTTGGTCTCGAACAATAATTAAAGGTGCCGCGGTTTTAAAATCATCGTAGGCATCCCATTTGATAGAAAGGCTTCCGATGGATTCCCCCTCTTTTTTGATGTCTCCCGATAATGTAAGTGCACTTGTAGCATTTGTTTGAGATCCTGTTAACGTTCCTGTTAAAACTGTTGAATTATATGTAATGGTGAATGGCAGTGATGACGTTATAGATAGAGAACTTAATGTTTCGGAACTTCCATCAACATCATTTTCAATCGTTGATTCGAACAAAATATTTTCGAATCCGAAAACAATTGAAGCTGTTGGCGATATTGAAATGTTTCCTGATACTGTCGTTACAATGGTGTTTTCTGTTGGCGATACCTCGGTTGTCACTTTTTCAACTAATTTTTCTATCGTTAAAGTGCCTGCATCCGGGGCTATTGAAACTGTTTCTGTGTAGTTTTCGGTCGTGATATCTCCAGATACAGAATTTTCTGTAAAGGTGATTGTTTGAACTCCTGTGACAGTAGAAAAATCAAAAATATCTACAATTGTATAGCTCGTGTTTGTTGTTGTTTCGTTTAGAGTCCCTGAAAAGGTTGGGGTTGGTTCTACATAAAGTGGGTTGCTGGTGAATATCTGCTTGGTATAAGTACTAATAGAAGAGAGTTCAGAAGAGAAGTCTTCGAAAACGTATTCGTTAGAGTCGTCAAGCAATGTACATCCTGATAAGAGGAGTGAAAGTAGAAGTACTTTCACTATTGATAAAGTGATTAAGGATGCTTTGTTTTTCATTCGATTCATTTATTTCTCCTAATATATTTCTTAAACGTGTTAAAGGATATAAGAAAATTTATAATGTCACAATAAGATCTGGTTGTTTTTTCAATCTATCCTTTTACATTTGTATGTTCAATAAAGTTCCCTGGAAAGTTACAGGGCTCGGTATTTGCTGAATAAAGTGAAATATTGCATAATATTAAGAATGAATGAGCAGGAGACTATTTTATGACAAAGCAAGATTCTAAACCACAAGCTCGAATTGTTCAGTTTGCTGATGAGACAAAAACCCTTCCTGATGGAAGTAAGATGATTTACGCCGAAAATGACGATAAAATTGTGTTGTATCATCAGCCGTCTTTTGGCGTGACTATGACATATTCTTATGATCGGGAAACCGGTAAAATTATTGTTAATGGTAAAGAAGGTACGAATATTGATAAACGAACGATGATTAAATTGGGCAGTTATTTTATTCAAAATAGCAAAGAAGACGAATTTGTTACTTTAAATGTTTTTACCAAAAAATAGGTCATTATGATTCACGGTTCAGCGAACTCTTCTCAACAATTACCTCAATCTTCTTTTTCAAACGTTAATGTTTCGAATAGTCCATTGGTTCAAAAAAGTTTGAATTCTTCAGGATTCAAAAATATTCTCAATTGTTTTGGCATAAAAACATCTGACGTATCTGGAGTACAGAAGGATTTTGGCGTGTCTTTAAAAATGATGGAGTCTTTTAAAGATGTTCAGATGATTCAAGTGAATCAATCAAAAGCTTCCGCCTTAGCTGCGATGGGTATCGAAAACGCTTCTTTAGCATTGGTTATGCAATCAGAGGAAGAAATTAAGCTACTTAAAAAGAGATTAAAAGAGATTAAAGAATCTACGTTGGATAAAAAGGCTATTGCAAAATTATTGGCTGAATTAGGGATTTCTCAAAATTTGGATAGTTTGGTGTTCACTGACGAAACTGGTGGTCTATATATTATTCAATCTCAATTCGAAAATCTTTAGGATAATTTCAAAGCTTTCATTTTTCCCCTCGTACAGAATTCACAAATGGTAATACCTTTTGTTTGACAAAACCTCTAGATGGAAGGCTTTAGAAAATGTTCCGATAGATATTTGTTTTTCTTCATTTAGATGATGGGTAAGTGCTAAAGGAACCTTTTTTGTTCTTTAAAAGTAATATCTGTACTTAGAGTCTCTTCGAATTCTCTTGATGCATTAGTTTGCGTCTTTTGGGGCTATGAAGCTTAGTAATTTTTTCTCGATATCTTTTTGAATGGTTTTTATGAATGTTAGAGGGTATTTGTCACTTAAGACTAGTACAGAATATGCTTTAACCCAGTTTCCTACAAATACGTCGGTTAATATTTGGTCACCTACGTAGATAGTTTTTTTTAGATTGATTTTGTGGATTTTAGCGAATTCTTTTAGGGAAAAAGGGAGGGGCTTCATACTAAAAAATGTGCCATATACTTTTAGTTGGATGCACATTTTTTGAACGCGACGTTTGTCGCTATTGTTTGAAAATACAAATACTCTAAAACCTAATGATTTTAGTTGTTGAATCCAGTGAATGTTCTCTAATGGAATGTTTCGTTCGTATGTTCCAAGAAGGGTATTGTCTAAATCAAGTATAATCGTTGAAAACCCATCTAGTAAAAGTTCATCGATATCAATTAATTCAAGCTCTTCCACAATTTCGTCTGGTAAAAAAAGTTCCTGTAAGCAGTCTATTATTTGTGGCATGTTAAGAAGCCAAGGAGACGATCCTTTTTTTGTTCTTTTTTTTGATGCTTTTGTAGACACTATTTTTCTTGTGGAAGATTAGACAACTTATGTGCTAACTCTGTTATTTCTTTGTATTTGAATTTCAGGCTTGAATTATTCGATATTAATCGTGCCGTTGTATCGTAAATAGTTTCAATTTCTTCCATATCATTTTCTTTTAACGTCGTACCTGTTGCCGTTAGATCACAGACAATGTCTGACAAAGAAGTTAAAGGTGCTAGTTCAATCGCTCCATAAAGCTTAATTAGATTGATTTTAATGCCTTTGTTTCGAAAAAATATTTCGGAAGACCTAGGGTATTTTGTCGCAACTTTCATTCCGTGGAAATAAGTGATCGGACACTTAGCTTTTGGTCCAGCAACCACTAATCGGCAGTAACCAAATTTTAAATCAACAAGCTGACTAACATCTTTTTTATTTTCAATAAGTACATCATGCCCAACAATTCCTATATCAGCAGCGCCGCCAGAGACATAATCTGGAACATCCCAGGGACGTATTTGATATACACGAATTGATTTGTCTGTGCTGTCAGCGGAAAGACGTCTATCCCAGTTAACGTCTTCGTCAAATGTAATTCCAATAGATTTAAGTTGTTTAAGAGATTCTTTAAATAGGTAACCTTTTGCGATAGCTATTGTTAAGCAGTTAGACATTTGATTTCTCCAAAGCGGACGGATTGTCCATTAATAAACTAACATTAATTGCAAATCCGACGGCTGGAGCATCTACTCCAAAGTTTTTTAATAAGGTGTCATATCTTCCGCCTGATGCAACGGGTTCGGAAAAACCTTCGATGTAACATTCAAATATCAATCCGGTATAATAGTTTAGGTCTCTAACAAGGCCAGAATTATAAGTGACCATGTTTTTAATGCCTAAAGAGTTTAACTCTTTATCTAATGATTGAATCCTATCGGTGGTTTTGAATAGTTCAGAACCTCCTCTTTTTGGAATAGATCCAAGCGCAATGTAGTCTTTATTTAACAAGTGTTCTTTATTTTCTTCTGAAGAATTTGCCAATGTGTCTGCATGTCCAACGTCGATTCCAATGTTCTTATATCCGAGGGCTTGGAGTGATTTTAAACAAACGTTTATAATGTCTGCATCATGTTTTGCAGAATCTTCTCCTATGATTTCAAGGCCTGATTGAAATATTTCCATATCTTTTTGAGCGCTATTAGAACGCCTGAAAACAGGCCCTTGATAATATAGCTTTAGAGGTAGTTTCGCTGATTTCATTTGCGATGAAACTATTCTAGCTATAGGAGTTGTATGGTCGGGTCGCAAACATAGCAATTGATTTGATGAATCAAAAAACTTGATAGCGGAAGCTTCTAAGTGAGGACCTAGTCCCGGTTTTAGACTGTCTATATATTCAAGTGTAGGTGTTCTTATATAGTCGAATCCAAATGATTTAAAACATGTGGAAATAGTTTTTCTGCAATGGTCATATTTGTTAGCGGTTTCTGGTAAGTAGTCAGAAACTCCAAAAGGTGTTAAAGTTTTCATGAAAATTAGTTTACCACAGATTGTTGATATTTTTGCAGCCTGGTAAAATTTTTTTTAATTGACGTTATTATTAATGCGCGAGTGGCGAAATTGGTAGACGCGCTAGACTTAGGATCTAGTGCCTAACGGCGTGGGGGTTCAATTCCCTCCTCGCGTACCATAATGACTAGTTAATTTTTTTTGGATAAACACTATAGATTATGAAAAATTATAAATGGACCCGATTATTAGTTCCTTTTCTTCTGCTACTTTTTTATCTCGCAACAACTTCGTGTAAATATCAGCTTCTCGTACGAGAAGAAGTTAAATCTCCAGCGACACGTATTGCATATATCGTTACTCACCCTAAAGAAACGTATCAAAAAGCGCAGTCTGCTTTTAATGAAATGAAAGTTCATTGGATTTCTAAAAGAAAAGTTAAATTGGTAATTCCGATGGTTGCTGGGAAAATTCCGGATGGGTCAAAAGTTGAGAATAAATTTTTGGGCATTAATGGGCCTTTTGTTTTTGTAGCTTCCGAAAATATTAAGGTTTATCACAAGCCTAGTAAAAAGGCTGTTAATCTTTTAGATCTACCGATGTCATCCCGAGTGCGTCCCATTTATATTGAAAAACATGAAAAGGTCTTGTTTGGAGAACCTTGGAAATGGGCGTTTGTTCAGTCTGAAACTGGGCAAAAGAATGTCGGATGGGTTAATTTGTATGGACTATCATTTACCAATGACTATTTGCCTGTTGAAGAGTGGTATTACGAAAACTTATCTTTTTGTAGAGACGACTATTGCGCTAATTACAAATTCAATGAAAACGCATGGTTTCTGAATAAATGGGCTGCCGAAGGAAGTGGGATTAAACTTGCTGGTAAATCTAGAGGTCGTTTATATAGGCACTTGAATTTACTATGGGCGAAGAAGAGACAGTCCGATGAATGGATTGATGTCTTTGTAATAAACTCAAATGATGATATATTTCCTGAAATTAAATTTAAGGATATTACGATAACTTACGAATAGCGTAGGTATTGAAAGGGAACATTAAATGATTAAAATTGAAGCAATTAAAGCCAGACAAGTTTTAGACTCTAGAGGAAACCCAACTGTGGAAGTAGAAGTTTCGACTTCGACAGGACATGTTGGTTGCTCAATTGTGCCGTCAGGTGCGTCTACTGGGTCAAGAGAAGCTTTGGAATTAAGAGATAGTCATCTAAGCGCTTACGGAGGAAAAGGTGTTTTAACTGCGGTAAAGAATGTAAACGAAATCTTGCAGAAAAACTTAGTTGGTATGGATGTAACAGATCAATTAGCTATTGATTCTTGTATGTTAGAAATAGATGGCACCTCTTCTAAAGAAAAAATAGGAGCTAATGCAATATTGGGCGTTTCTATGGCGGCATCAAAGGCAGCTGCTTTATCGTTAAATCTTCCCTTGTATAAATATTTGGGAGGCGTTTTTACTCAGGTTTTACCGGTTCCTATGATGAATATATTAAATGGTGGGGAACATGCTGATAATACGGTTGATTTTCAAGAATTTATGATTATGCCTGTTGGTGCGAAAACATTTTCTGAAGCTCTTCAGATGGGGGCGGAAATATTTCATGCTTTGAAGAAAGTTTTACTTAAACAAGGACTTAGTACGAGTGTCGGGGACGAAGGTGGGTTTGCTCCATCTTTAAAAAATAATGAACAAGCAATTCAAGTTATTTTACAAGCGGTTGTTCAGGCTGGGTACGTTCCTGGAGAAGATGTTTTATTGGCATTAGACGTGGCCGCATCAGAATTATATAGAGATGGAATGTATCATTTAAAGGGAGAGGGTGTTGTAAAATCGACGGAAGAAATGGTTGATTTGTATGAAACGCTTTGTGAAAAATACCCTATTGTTTCCATAGAAGATGGTTTGGATGAAAGTGATTGGGATGGATGGGCTCAATTAACAAAACGGCTTGGCGATAAAGTTCAGCTTGTTGGCGATGATTTGTTTGTGACAAATTCAAAAATTTTGAAAGAGGGTATTGAAAAGGGAGTTGCAAACTCTATTTTGATTAAAGTGAATCAAATTGGAACCGTTACTGAAACATTACAAGCAATAGAATTGGCTAAAATTTCGGGGTATACATGTGTTATTTCTCACCGGTCAGGCGAAAGTGAAGATACATTTATAGCAGATTTAGCTGTTGCTACGAATGCTGGACAAATAAAAACGGGATCGTTGTGCCGAACTGACAGGGTTGCGAAATACAATCAATTATTGAGAATTGAGGAGCAGTTAGGGACGAATAATAGGTATATAGGCTTAGAAACTTTTTATTGTTTAAAAAAAAAAGGAATAAAAAAATCTAATTTTGTGCTTGCGTGAAAATCAAGGCCTATTTGAGATTAGGGGGATGTTTGTGCTTAGTAATCTATGTTTTTTATGTTGGAATAAAAAGTTACTTTAGATATAATGAAGTTAAATTAGATTATGTAAGTAAAAAACATGAAATTTTAAGAGAAAATAGAAAGCATGACCATCTAAAACAACAAGTTGTTTTGTTGGAATTACCCGATACATGGGAATATTTGGCTAAAAGTAGGCTTGGTTTTGTAAAACCAGGTGAACGTGTTTATAAAATAGTAAAAAAAGGAAATTAAATTTATGCAAGACGAAGTATCAGAAAACGAATCGGTTGAGGAAACAACACCTGCGGAACCCACGGTTATAGAAGATTTAAAGGTAGGGGATATCGTTGAAGGTGAAGTTACAAATATTACAAAATTTGGTGCGTTTATTAAGTTAAATGACAAATTTGAAGGTCTTTGTCACATATCTGAAATCGCAAATGAATTTGTCAGTGATATTGGTGAATTTATAAACGTTGGAGACGTTATTCCTGTTAAGGTTTTAAATACTACTAAAAAAGATAAGCTTGAATTATCTGTTAAAAAGGCAAAAGCTAAAGAAGCTCCTGCTATGTTTTTGAAAAAGAAAACAAAAGACACAGGATTTGAAGATAAATTGACTGGGTTTTTGAAAAAATCTGAAGAGAAACAAATTGATATTCGACGAAATTTGAAAAGCAAGCAAGGAATAACAAAAAAAAGACGATAATATCTTGATTAAGATGTGGGTGAAAACCTGTGTTTTTATTAGTTTTCTTTTTGTTTCATCTTTGTTTTCTTCTGAAGTTTTTCAACTTGCTAATCCAAAATGTGATTATTCTACCTTCTATCAAGACAAAATTTTTTATCAATCGGATCAAAATATTCTTTCAAAAATTGATATGTTTGGACGTGAAGAATGGTCAGTAAAAGCTGATGCGCCTTCACGATTTCATATTTTATTTAATCGGATTTATTTAAAGACGGTAGAGGGTCGAATTGCATGTTATTCCGCTAAGTATGGCACGCGGATTTGGGAATCCCACGGTAATGAGTTTAATAGTTTTTCTATCGGGAATTTGAATGTTTATACTATTGATAAACAAGGAGCCGTGCATTCTTTGGATATGGAAACGGGGGGCCTTATGTGGAAATCTAAGGAGATTTCTTTTCGGTCTGTATTATTTGTAAATGAGTACAATGGATTATTGGCAGAATCGGTTGATGGACGAATTTATAAGTTGGATTTAAGTTCTGGAATCCCAGACTTGATGTCGTCATCGGCATTACTAAACACTCAACGAGTCGTTATTGTAATGTTGGGAACTAAATTATTAATAGTTAATAAGCACTTTGATTATGATTTTGTGAGCTTTTTAGATGAAGCTAGTGTTGAATTTTTAAGAGAAGAATTCTTGTTGAATGAACGTACTGTTTTAAATCTAATGGATTGGGTTTATAAAAACTCCGAATCTGATTCAAAGTGGATCTTTTTAGATGAATTATTGATAAAACAGAATGATGAATCTTCTTTTTTTGTATATAATAAGGATGATCATGTATTAATTGGCGAGTTTGATTTGGTTAATAAAAAAGGTGGTATTCAGTTTTTTTTCAAAGTTGATACCAAATATGGGCTTCTTACCGATGAAATTTTGTATTACTTAAAGAAGAAAGAAAATGTTTCAAAATAATAAATCTATAAAATCAAAATATAAGTTAGAGTCTGTTATTTCCGAGGACTTGGTTTCTCATTGTTATCAAGGCGTATCTAAAGACGGGGATATATTAGCCTGGAAAGTTAAGAGAGATTTTTTAAATACAGACTCTGTAAAGAACTGCATTGCATCTGCTGAAAAGTTAATGGAAATTCGGCACCCAAATATTTTACCCGTATTGGACTATTTTTATGATGGGAAAGATTTCTTTCTAGTTCAAGAATTAACGGACGACTTTGTTACCTTCGATATTTTTTTGAAAGACAAGAAAAATTGGAACTCTAAATTATTATGGAAAATCGTCGTTCAAATATTAGCTGGATTGATTGAAATTGAATCTAAAGGCTTGGTATACGGGTCCTTAAATTTAAATAATATATACGTTAATTCGAAATCTCAGGTTCGGCTTACAAATATTCAGTTGCCAGTTGATTTACTTAAGCCAATTATTACTCAAGTTGATGTTTATGAAGAGTGTATTTTTTATGCTCCAGAGTTCATTCAAAGAGGGGACTATTTTGTGTCTTCTGATATCTATTCCTTTGGTATGCTTTTATATTATTTGTTCGCAAAGAGATGGCCATATAAAAACTCTTCTAGCCTTTCGATTCTGAAAGAATCGTTAACGAAGGATCCTCGTCCATTGGATCTCGAAAAAGGACGTGTTCCAAAAAAATTGGAACTAATGATTATGACCTGTATTGCAAAGGACCCGAAGAAACGGTTTAATTCATTTGAGGAATTGATTCGAAATTATAAAAAAAATATAGTTGAAACAATTAGTGATGACTCTGAATTAAGTGCTAAGCAGGATGTTGAGGGTGAAGGAACAGGTATGATAGAAAAAGAAATTGAAAATTCTCTGACAATTAGAAGATTAAAAGGTCAAAATGGTATTTTAAAAATGCTGTTGGTTTTGTTGTTTTCGATACTTTTCTTCGGGTCATTATATGTTGCTTATCAATTGTATGCGGTTGCTATTCCTGTTAAAAATGTTCCTAGTATTCGAGGACTGGCAGTTGATGATGCATTGAGTGTTTTGGAGACACATCAGTTGTCTGGCGAGGTAATTTCTCAGCGTACAAGTGCTTGGTATCCAAAAGGGTTTGTTTTGGATCAGTCCCCTCAATACGGGCGAAAGGTAAAGGCAAGTCGTGTCATTAAACTTTATGTATCCGATGGAGTTAAGCAAGTATTGGTTCCGGATATTATTGGTAAAAACCTAAATGAAGTTGAATCTGTAATTTCTTTACAAGATACGGAAATTAAAATAGTTGGACAACAATTTTCTCAATCGTTTCCGGAAGGGGCTGTAATCGAACAGTATCCAACCCCTAATAATTTCATTAATCATAATGAGTCCGTTTCTATTGTCGTTTCTCAAGGGTATCCGGTTGGTATGAAGGTAGATACTGTGGCACCTAGTTTGTTTTTTAATTATGAAGGGTTTGGACAATGTTCTATTTCTTTTTCTTTGTTGAGTGATTGGAAGCCTCAAGATGTTTCTATTTATTTTATAGATAAGGATAAAAAGAAAGATAAACTATATTCAGACGTTCATTTTCCAAATGATAAACTCACCTTAGAATTTCGGTTAAAAATTGGTGGACGAATTCAAGTCTTTTTTAACGATGACTTAGCACTTGATAGGATTGTGAAGATTACACCAAAGCCGGTTATTCAATTGGAAAATGAGGAGACTACAACCTTAGGTGGCAAGCTATCTAGTTCAGAAAGAGATGACTCTTCAGTTGATGATTCTGAATTATCTGATGATACTTTAAATAAATCTGATTCTTCTTTTTGAATTTCAGCTATTATGAATAAAAAAAAATCGAAAACTTTAAATTATTCCAAGAAAAATATTTCCACGGTTTTGAGGGAATCCAAAAAATATAAAGGCTTAACTGGTGCCAATCCTGTTACAGCGTGTTTAATTGAAAAAAATGGACAGGTTATTGCATCTGGCGTTCATAGAGGAGAAGGGTGTCCTCACGCAGAAGTAGAGGCTTTAATGAAGGCAGGGTCTGATGCTGCTGGATCTACATTGTATGTTAATTTGGAGCCGTGCACCCATTTTGGGAAAACGCCTCCTTGTACAGAAGCAATTATTCGGGCGCGTGTTAAAAAAGTGGTTTATGCTGTAAACGACCCTAACCCCTGCGTTGTGGCGTCTCCTGCTAGACCAATACTGGAGAAGGCAGGTATTGAGGTAGTTGGCCCTGTAGCCACTCTGGAAGGGTCTATTGTTAATGATGTCTTTTTTAAGAATATGTCTTCTAACAAACCGTTTGTTATTTTAAAAGCAGGTATGAGTTTGGACGCTCGAATTGCTTTAGGTAATAAAGTTAGTCAGTTTATTACAGGCGAAAAGGCAAGGCGAGAAGATCACAAGATTAGAAGAGAAGTAGATGCAATTCTTGTTGGAAAAGGGACAGTTACTGACGACGACCCTATGCTTAATGTTAGATTTGGTCTTCTTAAAAAAGGATATGAAAACCCTGATTTAATTATTTTGGATACGCAGGCGACATTGCCCGAATCCATTCGTCTAATTAAAGATACGTCACGAAATATTTATTTTGTTGGAGATGTGTGTCCAAGCTTTGTTTCGAATTACTCTCATTTACACTTTATTCAAATTTCTCGGCACATGAATGATTTTTGGGATGTATTATTGACTAAGCTTTATGATATAGGGATTAAGTCGGTATTGATTGAGGGGGGGGCAGGTATTTATACATCTGCTTTAGACGCTAAGGTTGTTGATAAATGTATATTTTACATAGCTCCAAAAATATTTGGAGGAAAACATGATGTTCATATTTTTTCAGCTTCCGATAAAATGAGTTTGGATGATATTTACCAGTTAAACCATATGGCTGTTAGATCGTGTAAGCCTGATATTGAAGTGTCGGGATATTTTTCTAATTTTGATACAGATTAAACTACGAAAAAAATAACTTAGGGTAGAATTTTTTTTATCTGATTTATTAAATTATGTTCAAAGACGTTATTCCTGCAAGGACTAAGGCCGTAATAAAACCTATTAAGAGGATGACCTCTGAATATCCAAGACTATTCCAAAATTTTATTAGCCATTTAGTAATCATAAAGGAATTGTATCCTTTTAATTTGTATTTGTGGTACCGAGAGCCGGAATTGAACCGGCACGACCGTATAAGGGTCAACGGATTTTAAGTCCGTCGTGTCTACCAAATTTCACCACCTCGGCAGTTGATAAGCAGAGCCTAAGAACAGAGCGTACTATACAAAACTATGAAAAATAAATCAAGTTTCTACCTTTGTTTTAATAGAATTATTTTTTTTTAATCTTAAATTGAATGGGTTCTGTATGTTTTATTTTTTTGTGTATAGGGAATATTCTTGTTTGCATACGGATGCTTTTCCGATTAATTGGTTAATAATGGAGGTTATTTTTATTTCACATCCTCGTGAATCGTTGTGGGTTTTATCTAAATTAATATTTAAAGAATTTAATAATAATGTGGATGTTTTTGATACGGATTTACCGTTAAATGCATCTGTGTTTGTATCAAATTCTTTGTCTTGGCCACACCATATGTCTTGCCGCGGCGTTTTGGCAATTTCTGAGTTGCACAACTTAGTGTCTCAATACATTGAGTATATGGCGTGTATAGGTGAACCAAATAATTCTTTGGGTAACGACTGGGATATTAAAGATAATATGTGTGTAGACGACAAATGGATACAAAACCTGGATGTTCGGTTACCTCAACTTTCATCCATTATTTCGAATGGTATTTTTAAAAGGTTGGAAGATCCTTCATTTTTGAATTCTTTAGATGACGTAGATATTTTTCAAGCATATATTAATAGTGATTTTAATAGAGACCTTATATTTTTGTATTATTTTTATAATATATGGTTTGCTCATACTTATTTATTTAGTTCCTGTAAAAGTTTGGCTTCAGAGTATTTTCAATTTTTAGAGAAACTTAAACCTTATTCAGACTATATGTATGAACGTATTATTTCATTAAAACAACCTATGAAACTTGAAGACTCTGAAAAGACAATCAATATGGCAATTATTTTAGATAGAGAGATTCGTAAATTTTTTGGGAAAGCTAATTCGTTGAATTGTATGGTGGGGATAGGTGAACTGGAAAATGGAAGGCTAATGATTAGCGTATCTGGGTCGCTAATGGAAAGTTATAATATACTAGAAAAGCTCCATAAATTTTTATATACGCTCAATGGGCATTATTCCGATATCGATTTTGATACTATTTATTTAGGTCCTCCTGCAGCAAATACGATGGGTTTTCATCGATTCGTTCGATTTAAAGATTCAGGAATATCCGTTCATAACGGGTTTGAATGTGTGGAGCCTAAGTTAATTTCTGGGGCACGATTGTTAAAATTAAAATTGGTGGGTATGAGTGTTTTTTGGATGGGGAATAGCCCAAAGAGGTATGCTAAAGAATCTAAAGATGGCCCTTTTTTTTCTTACCCTTGTCCGTCATGTGTGATGAATTTATCAGATATTTCTTTCTAGATGGTTCTTAAGTGGAGTAAGTGAAAATAACGTTAGATTGTGGTAGATTAATTGTATGATATTTCGTGTCAATTTTAGTAAAAAAAATCTCAATCCTCCTTTTTTATTTACATTTTTAATAATTGCTATATTTTTCGGGACGAATATATTTTCTCGACAAGATTCGGATGTGAACCCTAGTGGCATTGTATATCCGCCGGGTGTTACCTGGTCCCGAGATGGGATGTGGCACTATCAAAAAGTAATTACATTAGGGTTGTTGAAGGATTCTAATTTGAGTGTGCCAGGAGCCGTTGATGTTGACGCTTATGCCCAAGATTTGGGGAATGGGTTGGAAACGTTCGTTATGTATCGATGGAGAGGATCTGAGATATCTGAGTCTAAAAACCAATTAGACTTTTTTTGTGAGGCAATGAGTCGCGGCTTTTTTATGCTTAAAACTCCATATGGAGTTGGATATACTAAAGATGGACGATTTAAAAGGGATGAAAATTTTCGTCTTGTTTCAGTCGCAGGAAATTTTCCGGTTATAGGGTATGCAGGAGATATTTACGTTCCGTGGGGATATGTTGCTGGAATTCCAAATGGAACTCTCTATGTGGACGGAGACAAAGTGGGCCGGATAAAAGTGGCCGTATTTAAAAATAGAGAGACATTGTGGACTATTAATGGGTCTGTTTTTTTTAATGATGGAGATCCTGAGTTAATTGAAGGAGAAGAACATTACAAAGTACGACAATATTTTGTAGAGGCATCAAGCACGATAAAGGGGCTTAAGGGCGAGCACGATTCAGCAATGAAAGCCTACGAAGGTAACGCGAAAGCTGTAAAAATCAACCTTAAGGTTATGAAGTCGGCTATTCGGATAAGCGAATAAACCTCTTAGTCAGCTAGTCGTTCAGACACACATTTAAAATGTGCATCTAGGCCTTCCATTTCAGTAAGTATTGTTAAATCTTTTTCAGCTTTTTTTAGCGCTTCTTTTGAATATTGAAGTACAGACGAGAATTTCATAAAATCCATTACTCCCAACGGAGATGCAAAACGCGAGGTTCCGCTGGTAGGAAGGACATGATTTGGACCTGCATAAAAATCACCTAGAGTAACAGGTGTATATGGCCCCATAAAAATACTTCCAGCATGTCTTATATCATTTAAATATTTTTCGGGAGTATCTGATAAAAGAACAAGGTGTTCTGGAGCAAATTCGTTTGTAATTGTCATACATTCTTCAATTGACTTTGCTAAAATAAGTTTTCCATTTTTTATTGATTGGGTCAGGATATCTTGGCGTTTACAGGTAGGTAGATAGGTTGTGATAGCGTCGTTAATTGCGACTAAAGTTTCTTTTTCGGTAGAAACGGCCATTGCTATAGCTAGAGGGTCATGTTCAAGCTGAGCAATCATTTCTAGGGCTGCGTATTTTGCATATTTAATATTATCAATGAATACTTGAACTTCGGATGGGCCAGCTAATTTGTCGATGCCAACTTCCCCGAATACCATTTTTTTCGCTCCGGTTACGTAAATATTGCCTGGACCTACGATTTTATCTACTTTTGGAATTGTATCGGTTCCATAAGCCATTCCAAAAACGGCTTGGGCTCCGCCAACTTTAAAAATATCTGAAATACCGCAACATTTAGCGGCTACTAAAGTTTGAGGAGAAATCTTTCCATTTGGTTGAGGAGGTGTCGTCATTATAAGTTTTTCTACCCCAGCAACTTTTGCAGGGATGGCATTCATTAAAATTGTTGAAGGAAGAGGAGCACGTCCACCAGGGACATAAAGTCCCGCAGAATCTATAGGCAGGTATCGAATAGATTGTTTTATATCGGTGGTTGCTGTTGCTAAATAATTAGTCAGGTCTTTTGGTAAAAAATGTGGTAATTGAGGTTTATGGAACAACGTAATGTTTTTAATGGCTTTTTTTAGAGCAACAACGAAGGAGTCAGGAACATGGTAAAACGCATTTCTTAGTTCTTCTTCCGAGACTTTTAGATCGTACTCAACATTTACGTTATCAAATTTTTTTGAAAACGCTTGTATCGCAACATCGCCATGAAGTTTGACTTCATTTTGTATTGTTGTAAGTGTTTGTTTAACTTCTTCAGAATTTCCGGAATTTGAGCTATGAAGCTCTTTTATTACTTTTTTATAATCTTCGGAAATGCTTAGCATATAGAATTTATGATTAATTTAGTCATGACTAAGTAACTTTTTTTCTATTTCTAAATACTTTTCAGTTGTTTTTTCTATAATTGAATTAGGAAGCCTTGGAACAGGGGGCTGTTTATCCCAATCTGAATTTTCTAAATGATTACGAATGATTTGTTTATCATAACTTGGAGGCGAAACCCCTTCTACGTATTCGCTTGCTGGCCAGAATCTAGAGGAGTCAGGTGTGAAAATTTCGTCAATTAGTACAATTTTTCCGTCAAGGAGTCCAAACTCAAACTTAGTGTCTGCTAAAATAATTCCCTTTTTTTCGCAGTAATCAGATACTTTAGTGAACAATTTAAAGCTAATATCCTTTAGTTGTTGGGTCAGTTCTTTTCCAATAATTGATTCCATTTTTTCAATTGAAATATTTTCATCATGTCCATCATGTGATTTAGATGCGGGCGTGAATAATAATTCAGGTAATTTAGAGGCTCGTTTTAGTCCTTTTGGAAGAGGTTGTTGGCACACTGTTTGAGACTCTTGATACTCTTTCCATCCAGAACCTTCTAAATACGCTCTAACGACACATTCAATTTCAATTAATTGTGTTTTTTTTACGTACATGGAACGACCTTCTAATATAGATGAAAAAGGTTTTAGTTGGTCTGGGAAGGTCGCTACGTCTGTAGAAACAATATGATTCTGTACGATATCTTTTGTGTAATTAAACCAGTGCGAAGATAGATGGGTAAGAACCCGTCCTTTATGAGGGATGCCATCAGGTAATACGTAGTCAAAAGCAGATACGCGATCTGATGTAACGATAAGTAAGTGTTTGTCTAGATCGTATACATTTCTTACTTTTCCTTTTCTGTGTAAATTTAGGCCGGGGATTTCAATTTCGGTAAGAACGTTAGTTTTAGTGATCATAATTTAGATTCCTCTTTCTGGGATGCATCGTATAATACTCATTATTTAACCATGAGATGCACTTTTTTTCTACTAGCAGGTTTGTATTGTATTCATTTTAAAACAACGATTAATCGATAAATTGAACTTAAAATGGTGTGAGAATAAAATATACCCATCAAGAAATATAGATTTGTATTAAGAAGGACGCTAACCTAAAATACAACGTCGATTAGCACCCGGTGATTGAGAGTGCTAAAACATAATTTAAGGAGGCGTCGTTTAAGATGAGTAAACCAAATTTTCAACCTTTAGGGGATCGCGTATTGGTACAGCCAGAAGAGGCAGAACAAACTACAAAATCAGGGATCGTATTACCTGGGTCAGCACAAGAAAAACCACAAAGTGGGAAAGTTGTTGCTGTAGGAACTGGACGAGTAACAGATGATGGAAAAACTATTCCGTTAAATGTTAAAGAAGGTGACACTGTAATTTATGCAAAATATGGTGGAACAGAATTGAAATATGAAGGCATAGAATATTTAATCGTTAACGAACGAGATATTTTAGGTTTAAAAAAATAAGGAGGACTATGAATGTCTGCTAAAGAATTAAAGTATTCAGATGAAGCGTGGAGATCACTTGGCGAAGGAATCAAGAAAGTTGCTGACGCTGTTGGAAGTACATTAGGACCTAATGGAAATAATGTTGTTTTAGAAAAGAAGTGGGGTTCTCCTATCATTACTAATGACGGAGTAACAATTGCAAAAGAAATTGAACTTGAAGATCCGTTTGAAAATATGGGAGCTCAACTTGTTAAAGAGGTAGCGTCAAAAACAAATGACGTTGCTGGAGACGGAACTACGACAGCAACTATATTAGGGGACGCAATTTTTAGAGAAGGTCTAAAAAATGTTGTTGCTGGTGCAAATGCTATTCGTCTTAAAAAAGGAATTCAAAAAGCTGTAGAAATTATTATTTCTAATCTTAAAGATTCTGCTAAGACGATTGAAACAAAGGACGCTATTTCTCAAGTAGCTTCAATTTCAGCTAATAATGATTCTGAAATTGGAGAAATCATTGCTGATGCAATGGAAAAAGTTGGAAAAGATGGTGTTATCACTGTTGAAGAGTCTAAAGGGATTGAAACTGAGCTAGAAGTTGTTGAAGGAATGCAGTTTGATAAAGGTTATCTTTCTCCATACTTAGTGACGGATAAGGAAACAATGGAAGCGTCTGCAGATGCTCCATATATTCTTCTTACAGATAAGAAAATTTCTGCGATTAAGGATCTTCTTCCTATATTGGAAAAGGTTGTTCAAACAGGAAAAACACTTGTTATTATCGCTGAAGAAATTGATGGCGAAGCGCTTGCTACTATTGTTGTTAACAAATTAAGAGGAACGGTTAACTGTATTGCAGTTAAGGCGCCTGGGTTTGGTGATAGACGTAAAGCGATGTTAGAAGATATTGCTATTTTGACTGGTGGAGAAGTTATTTCTGAAGAAAAAGGAATGTCTTTGGAAACTGTTGAACTAGAACAATTAGGAACAGCTGCTAAACTTAAGTCTGATAAAGATGCAACAACAATCGTTCAAGGAAACGGGGCTCCTGAAAAGATTAATGCGCGTGTTGAAGAAATTAGGCGTGAAATGGCGGCTACTGATTCATCTTATGATCAAGAAAAACTTCAAGAACGACTTGCTAAACTTTCTGGTGGGGTTGCTGTAATTAGAGTTGGAGCGCCAACAGAAACAGAGCTTAAAGAGAAAAAGCATAGAGTTGAAGATGCGTTGTCTGCAACTCGAGCTGCTGTTGAAGAAGGTATCGTACCCGGTGGTGGAACTGCTCTTGTACATTTGATTCCTACATTAACAAAGGAAATTGAAAAAGAGCCAGCTGGCGATATTCGGGTTGGAATGTCTATTGTTGAACGCGCAATTGAAATTCCTTTGAGAAAAATTGCTGGAAACTCTGGTGAAGAGCCTTCAGTTATTATTGATAAAATTAAAAATTCTAAGCATGGTATTGGGTATAACGCTCAAACTGGTGAATTTGAAGACATGATCGCAGCAGGCGTTGTAGATCCTTTGAAAGTTACACGTTCTGCATTGCAAAACGCGGCTTCTATTGTCGGTCTTCTTTTGACTACAAATGTTTTGATTGCCGACAAAGCGTCTGAAAATGATGCTATGCCAGCACCTCCTGCAGGAATGCCAGGGATGGGCGGCATGCCAGGCATGATGTAAACGGGGACTTTTAGAACCTCCCATTTTACACGTATGGGTTTGTTTACATATTTTTAATATGCTTCACGAATCCATACGCGCAAATTGACAATTTTTAAACCACCCCTTAGTTTTGCTTTGGGGTGGTTTTTTTTTGTAGTAGATTTTTAGTAGAATTGGGAGCCTTGTATAGGCTACTTTTTATGCCCGAAATTCACTCTATGTTATAGACGCTACTTTTTTTCCTGACGGAAAAGGAATTTTAAATTTAGATTCTTTCGCACCTGCTATGGTATTCCATAAATCTCCTTTATTTGTTTCAAAAATAAAAGTCCTTTTTGACCCAAAAACTGAAAGTATGATTTCGTCTGGTTCAAAACTAATGAATTTTAGGCTCTTAGTTTCATGATTTACGTGAATGATGCGGGCACGATCATTATCGTCTTCCCACACTAAAGCCGTACGATTATCGCTTAAAACAGAGCAAAATCCTCCTCCCCAGACTTTTGTAGTAATGCGACAACTGCTGTTGTCGTCGTATGAAGAGACTGAACTGGGTTTTCGAGGGGCTTAACTGGAACATTTGATAATCCAGGCAGCGCTCCCCAACAATTGACGGTTCCATTGACGTCCACGGTGCTAAACATGAATTTATTCCCGGTAATGGTGTTTATTTTTCTTGCCCAAACTGACCACGGAGTAGAGCCTCTATAATCATTTTTTCCCCACGAGAATGTCTTTTTTATGGGTTAATTTGCTTGGAATAGGTTTTTTGTTAATTTGGGCGTCTTGAAGTGGAATTTCTACCGTTCCATCTTCAAAATGCTAGGTATAAGATTAGTATCTAGGATGTAATAATTGAAAATAGATAGGGTGTCTTTAATCTTTAGAATTATAATATAGAATGGTTCAAAACAAAAAGATCCATATTTTTCAATAATTGTTTAAATCCAATCTTTATTGGCCTCTTGACTGAGATAAAGAAACTTTACGTTATTTCTTGCGAAACATTTTATAATAAGGTAGCTTTTTAAGAATGAAAGTAATTGTTACAGAAAAGCCTAGTGTGGCAAAAGACATTGCCAAAGTTTTAAATGTTTCAACAAAAAAACAAGGGTATTTTGAGGGTTCTGGGTACCTAGTTACATGGGCCTTTGGACATTTAGTTCAACTTGTTAATCCAGATAAATATGATGAGAAATTCAAACCGTGGAACTTTGATCTATTACCTATAGTGCCTGATTCGTTTAAGTTAGAAGTGGTTCCTGATCCGGGAGCCCAAAACCAATTTCGTACCATTCATACTTTATTAAATCAGGAGAATGTCACAGAGGTAATTTGTGCAACGGATGCTGGGCGTGAAGGCGAGCTTATCTTTCGTCATATTTATACAATGGCAGAGTGTAACCTTCCAATAAAACGGCTTTGGATTTCTTCTCAAACTGATAAAGCTATAAAGGATGGGTTTAAGAAACTTAAAGATGGTGACGATTATGTGTCACTGTACCATTCTGCATTATGTCGTTCGGAATCCGATTGGATGGTTGGTATTAACGCGACAAGAGCGACGTCGATTTTACATTCAAAAGGACAAGGTGTTTTAAGTGTAGGAAGAGTTCAGACTCCTGTTTTAAAATTGTTGGTGGATAGGCATCGTGAAGCAGATACGTTTATAGCCACTGTTTATTATGAAATTTTTGCTGATTTTAATTCTAATGGCCTCTCGTTTTACGGAAAGTTTCAAAATGGAGGGCAGAACCGGTTTAATGAAAAAGCAGAGGCCGAAACGGTTTATAATGGCTGTAAAAAGGTTGATAGTTCTAATGAGTTTGCTGACGGGGTCGTTGATTCCGTGGAGAAAAAGACTCGGAATGAAAAAGCTCCTCTCTTATATGATTTAACAGAACTTCAAAAAGACGCGAATAAAAAATTTAAATTTACAGCTGATCAGACATTAAAAACGGCACAAAGCTTGTATGAAAAACATAAAATCATTACATATCCTAGAACATCGTCTCGATATCTAAGTATGGATATTGAACCAAAGCTCAAGCAAAATGTTGAGAATTTGGCGAAATTACCAGCCTTTTCTCAAGCAGCCTCAGAAATACTAGAAAATAATTGGAAAATTGCGAGTCGGATGATTGATGATAAAAAAGTTACGGATCATCATGCGATTATTCCGACAGAAAAAATGCCGAATCTTTCCTTCTTAAGTGAAACGGAATTTTTATTATTCCAATTAATAATGACAAGGTTTTTATCTGCTTTTTTTCCAGACTGTATAAAACATCAGACGGATATATTGATTTTAGTAAATAAAGCTCAGTTTAAGGCGTCTGGAACTATGGTGAAGCAGTTGGGATGGAGAAGTCTTTACCAGGAGTCTAAAGATGATTTAGATGGAACCAAAAAAGAGTCTAAAGCTAAGATGTCTTCTAAAACTGAGTCCAAAGAGGCAGAATTGCCTTATTTGGAAAAAGGGTCTCCTGTAATAACTCAAAAGGTAACCGTTAAGGAAAGTCAGACGAAGGCGCCTCCTCTGTATACTGAAGCTAGTATTTTGGCCGCAATGGAGACTGCTGGAAAGCGAATTGAAGATGAAGAATTAAGACAGGCTATGAAAGATAGTGGCTTGGGTACTCCTGCAACTCGTGCTCAAATTTTGGAACGAATCATTAAAGTAGGTTATATTACACGCGAATCAAATAAATTGGTTCCAACCGAAAAAGCTTATTATTTAATGTCTAAGCTAACAACCTTCGATATTGCTTCTCCAGAATTGACAGGGCAGTGGGAAAAAAAACTGAATGATATAAAGAATACGTCCGTCTCTCGTGACGATTTTATGCTTGAAATTACCAAGTTTACCCAAGAGTTGATTAAAGAAATAAAGACAGATACTGATTTTATTTCAGGAAAATTACAGAATAAATGTAGGTTGTGCAAAGGCAATATTGTTGAAATGCCATTATCATATGTGTGTTCTAATTGGAAAGAAACGGGATGCTCATTTTCGATTTGGAAAAAGGTTGCAGGGAAACGGCTATCGTTTGATCATGCTGTTCAACTTTTGGACGAAGGAAAAACAGGGTGGTTGACTGGGTTCACTAGTAAAAAAGGTGCTCCTTTTGAGGCTGCGTTGGTTGTGGAAGACGGTGCCGTTAAATTTGATTTTAAGAAAAAAATTGGTACGTGTCCTAAATGTAAAAGTGACTTACTCGAATTTCCTAAATCTATATCATGTTCTAGCTGGAAAGAAACCAAATGTGATTTTGTTATTTGGAAACAGATTGCCGGAAAAGTGATTTCTGAAACAGTTATTCAAGAATTGCTAAAAAATGGAAAGACTGATGTTCTGGAAGGGTTTAAGTCGAGGGAAGGGAAGCCGTTTTCGGCTAAACTAATATTAGCTAATAATAAGGTTGTTTTTAGTTAGAAATTTAAGGATATAAAATATTTGAGATTTATTGGCAAAAAAAAACCTAGATTTAACGTCTAGGTTTTTTTTTGTTTATCTATAAATTATGTATTAAGCCGGAACTGAATACGTTTGTAATCTAGACTTTCGAGAAGGATGTCTCAGTTTGCGAAGTGCTTTCTCTTCGATCTGACGAATTCTTTCTCGTGTAACGTTATATACTTTTCCAACTTCTTCTAGTGTTCTAGGTCGTCCGTCGTCAAATCCGTATCTTAGTTTTAAGATAGTTTGTTCACGCTCAGTCAGAATATCCATTGCTTTATCAATTTCTTTTCGAATTAAAAGTCGTTCAGAACGAACTTCCGGAGCTTCGAGGTTTTTATCTTCAATAAAATTACCTAGTTGGCAACTATCTTCGTTTCCGATTGGTGTTTCCAAAGAAAGAGGAACTTGTGAGAATTTTCTTACAGATTTAATTGTTTCAACAGATAATTCAGTTTTAATAGCAAGTTCTTCGTCCGTTGGCCATCTGCTATATTCTTGCATAAGAATTCTTGTCGCTTTTTTAACTTTGTAAATCGTTTCTACCATATGAACAGGCACTCGAATTGTTCTACTTTGGTCAGCAATGGCTCTGGTAATTCCTTGTTTAATCCACCATGTCGCATACGTTGAAAATTTGAATCCTTTTCTATAGTCAAACTTTTCAGCGGCTCTGATTAGTCCTGTATTTCCTTCTTGAATAAGGTCTAGAAACAATAGCCCTTGGCCACAATATTTTTTTGCGATTGCGACAACTAGGCGAAGATTTGCATTAACCAAACGATCTTTTGCTGCCATTTCACCGGCTTCAACACGTTTAGCAAGGTCGATTTCTTCTGCTTGAGTTAAAAGCTTAATTGAACCGATTTCTCGAAGATACATTTTGATTGAATCATCAATAAAGCTGACTTTGTCTGCTTCCATATTTAATGTGGATTCTTCTTCGTCGTTTGCAGATCTGTTGTGAATTTCAAATGACGCGTTGTTTTCAGTTACGGCTTTGTTTGAAGCTTCTATCGAAGAATTAGAAAATTCTTCTGGAGTGTTTTGTTTAGAATTAAAGTCTTCATAGACAGCGGTGTCTTTTTCAGTTTTCTCTTCTTTATCTTCTATTAAAGTTGTCATGTAAAATTCCTTTCGTTAATGCACTATTATTATTTGAAATAATAGACAGACAATTTTGAGTCTAATAAATTAAGACTCTTAATACATATCGTTTTTTTAAGTTAAATAAAAGAGGGGTATTTGTTTTTGAGAATCAATCCAAACTATTTTGGCCTAAAGATTATACGTCCTCTTGTCATATCGTATGGCGAGAGTTCTACTTTAACGGTATCTCCAAGTAAAATTCGGATGTAATATTTTCTCATTTTTCCCGAAATGTGGGCGAGAATGGTTTGTCCTGTATCGAGTTCTACTTTAAATTGAGCGTTTGGTAATGATTCTATTACCACGCCTGTTACTTCAATAGTGTCTTTTTGTTTAGCCATAGTCGATAAATCTTATACCAATTTTCGCCCACTTGCAAGAAGAGCCTTTTTTATTTTTCTACTAAAAATTCTAGTTCATCGAACTCCTTTTTATTATTTTTGTTTTTTACGTCTATTCGAATGGTATTTCCCGAAATTAGATCTCCGTTTAGTAACAAAAGCGAAAGAGGGTTTTGTATGTCCTGGATAATAATTCGTTTGAGTGGTCTGGCACCTAGTTCGGGGTCATATCCTTTTTTCGCAATTACTTTTCTTGCGGTCTCTGTTAAAAATAGCGTTATGTTTTTTTCTTTTAGTTTTTTTTCTAAAAAAGTGAGCTGGGTTTTAACAATTCCTAGCATGTTTTCTTCTTTTAATCTGTTGAAAACGATGATGTCGTCGATTCGGTTTAAAAACTCAGGTCTGAATTGAGTCTTTAATGATTCATTTATTAGCAATTCTCTTTTTTCTTGATTACTTTCGTGTAGGATGGCTTGGCTTCCTATATTTGATGTCATTATTAAGATAGTGTTTTTAAAGTTTATCGTTTTTCCTTTTCCATCCGTAAGATGTCCGTCATCTAGGATTTGTAGGAGGATATTGTGAACGTCCGGATGTGCTTTTTCGATTTCGTCTAAAAGAACAACAGAATAGGGTCTTCGACGGATGGCTTCAGTTAGTTGGCCTCCTTCGTCATGACCTATATATCCAGGAGGGGCGCCTATAAGTCGAGATACTGAATGCTTTTCCATGTATTCCGACATATCTATACGTATGAGGTGTTGGTCGCTATTAAAGAGTAATTCAGCCAGTGATTTTGCACATTCTGTTTTACCGACTCCAGTAGGGCCTAAAAATAGGAAACTTCCTATTGGTTTTTCTTCGTCTGATAAGCCAGCTCTAGAGCGTAGCAGTGCCTGCGTTACTTTCGTGATGGATTCGTCTTGGCCGATGACTCTTTTTTTGAGTATAGAAGCACTATTTAATATTTTTTGTTTTTCAGATTCTACGAGTTTTGAAAGAGGAATTCCTGTCCATTTTGCGATTATTTCTGCAATATCTTCATCGTCGACGGCTTCTTTAAGCATGGAGTCTGATTTTTGTAATGAGCTTAGTTCTTCGTTTTTCTTTTTTAAATTCTCAAGAAGTTCTGGACGTTTTTTGAACCTAATAATTGAGACCGTTTCGTAATTTCCTAATCGTTCTTCTTTTGCTTCCTCACCTTTTAACTTTTCTAAGCTTTCATTTAAGTTTTGAATCGTAGTTATCAGGCTTTTTTCGTTTTGCCATTGAGCGTTTAGCGGATTTAATTCTTCTTTCAGTTCTGCTAATTTTTTTTCCAATGTTTGCAGTTGTACTTTTCCATGTTCGTCTTTTTCATTTTTAAGGGCTTGTTTTTCAATTTCTAATTGAATGATTTTTCTGTTAATTTCATCAATTTTGGTAGGGCTGCTATCTATTTGAATCCTAAGCTTTGAGGCCGCTTCGTCTATAAGATCAATCGCTTTATCTGGGAGGAATCTGTCAGATATATACCTGTGAGATAGGTGTGCTGCTGAAACGATTGCGTCATCTAATATTTTTATTCCGTGATGAACTTCATATTTTTCTTTTAAGCCTCGTAAGATAGCAATGGTGTCCGATACATTTGGTTCACCCACGTAAACAGGTTGGAATCGACGTTCTAAGGCAGTATCTTTTTCTATATATATTCGGTATTCATTTAAAGTCGTGGCACCTATGCAGCTTAGTTCTCCACGTGATAGCGCGGGCTTTAACATATTTGCTGCGTCTACAGATCCTTCTGCTTTTCCTGCTCCGACGAGAAGATGCATTTCGTCTATAAATAGAATGATATTGTCTTGATTTTTGTTTATTTCTTTTAGTAATGCTTTTAGTCTGTCTTCGAACTCTCCTCTATATTTGGCCCCAGCGACTAAGGCTCCCATATCTAATGAGAGAATTCGTTTCTTTTTTAAGAGTTCTGGAACATCGCCAGAAACAATTCGGTTTGCAAGGCCTTCTACAATTGCAGTCTTTCCGACTCCGGGTTCACCTATTAAAACGGGGTTGTTTTTTCTGCGTCGGCATAAAACTTGTATGATTCTCCGGATTTCTTCATCTCGGCCTATGACGGGGTCTAATTTATTTTCGGATGCTTTTTTTATCAAATCAATCGTATATTTTTCTAACGCTTGAAATGTAGCCTCTGGGTCTTGTGAGTCAATGGTTGATCCGTTTCTAATCTCTAATAGATTCTTTAACAACTCTTTTTCTATTAGGTTATGAATAGAGAAAATTTGTTTTAAAGTTTTAATTTGAAATGCACCGATTAAAAAGTGTTCACAGCTTATAAAGCTATCGTTCATTGATTTAGACGCTTTTTCTACTGCTTTGTAGAATATTGAAAAATTGGATGAAAATCTAACACTGTCCACTTTTTGAACATAGGGGAGTTGATTGATGTGTTCATTAATTGAACACTTGATTTCTTTTTGATTTATTTTCATTTTTTGGAGTAAAGGAACTATGAGTGTGTCTTCGATTGAAAATAATGCTGATATAAAGTGTAAAGGTGTGAGTTCTTGGTGATTTTTACTAGTGGCTAGTGTGTGTGCTTCTTGCAGTAATTCTTGAGCCTTCGTCGTTAGGTTATTTGTGTTGATCATATGTAATACTCCTTTTTAAGTAGTTTTAATTAATTTTACTTATTGGTGTGCAAAATTCGTGCCAATCCAAATTTGATTCGATGCATTAATCTATACTATTACATATAAAATGATTTGTTATGGTGTATTTTGGAAGAGTCGTTGGTTTGCTATTTTCGAATTTACTTAATAGACCCGTGTTCATAGAAATAGTATTCGTTTGAGAAACGTGTATTATTTCTATCTAAACAATATATACCTTGTTTTGGTTCTTCGTTCGAAGATGTCATTGTCCCGTGGATTGCGATGTTTTTTCCGTCATGAGAATAAAAATGCTGGCCTCTGATGATGGACCCGTCTTTAAGGATTGTTTTCCCATAGGTCATAACCATTGTTTTAGATTTTTCATGATATTCGTGTAAGCCTTTTATTTCTACTCCTACGATTGATTGTAAATCTCGTGTCGTTGGGTTTTTAATAACGTTTCGTTTTTTTCCTTTTTCTAGAACCATGCAATTGGTATTTGTATCAAAGATAAAATCGCCTTTTTCATACAAATCGCCATTGTTTTTTGATTTTGTTCCTTTTATTAAAACGATTGTTTTTGTATTTGGATCATATTTAAAATGTCCACTTTCAGTGTTTATGCCATTATTTGTGGAGCGTGTTCCTTTTATTAGAATGAACTCATTTGTGGGTTCGTTGTAAGAGAACCTGCCAGCATCGATGATTTCACCATTATTTAATGATTTCGTTCCTTTACTTAAAACGGATTTTTGTGTGCGTTCGTCATATATAAATTCGCCGTCTTCGGTTAAAGCATCGTTATTTATTGACTTTATCCCTTGTGCCAAAAAAGATGTGTTGGAGTCCTCGTGATAGATAAAGTCTCCTTTTTCGATGATACCTCCGTTGTTTATTGATCTTTTTCCATTTGTTAAAACGATTGTTTCTGTATTTGGGTCATATTGAAACAGTCCACTTTCAATGTCTATGCCATTATTTATGGAACGTGTTCCTTTTGTCAGCATAAGTTCATTTGTGGATTCGTTGTAAACTAATCTATCAGCGCCGAGGATTTCACCGTTATTTAATGATTTCGTTCCTTTACTTAAAAAAGATTTTTTTGCGGTTTCGTCATATATAAATTCGCCGTCTTCGGTTAAAGCATCGTTATTTGTCGATCTTTTTCCTAGTGCTAAAAAGGATTTGTTGGAGTTTTCTTGATAGATAAAGTCTCCTTTTTCAGTGATATAGCCGTTATTTATGGATCTTTCTCCTTTTGTTAAAACGAGCGTCTTTGTGGTTTTTATAAATGTAAATTCCCCCTCCTCGACTTCAGAATTGTAGTTTGAGGATCTTGTTCCATGAATTAAATGCATTGTTTTTGTGACTGGATCATAGGAAAAGGTTCCTTTTTCAACATATGATTCGTTATTTGTTGATATATGCCCGTTAGTCAATATGATGGTTTGCGTGTCTTTGTCGTAATTAAAATTGCGACTTTCTACATTGGAATCGTTTGTTTTTGATTTTGTTCCTTTTGTTAAAACCATTGTATTAGTGGTTGAATCGTACTGAAATTCACCCTGTTCAATATTAATTTTTGGAGGGTTTTCATTTTCTGAGGTTTCTGACTTGGTGCCGCTCGCTAAAACCATATCCTTTGCAATCGGGGAATACTTGAATAAACCTTTTTCTGTGATTTCGCCGTGTTTTTTTGATTTGGTTCCGGTGATTAATGTTATCGCTTCGATAGCCGGTTCATATTCAAAATTTCCCGATTCGATCGTAGATTCGAACTTCTCTGATCTGGTTCCACTCGATAAAACCGTGGATAATGTTTTTGAACTATATTTAAAATCACCGGATTCCAAGTCGGCTCCTTTGTTTTTGGATTTGATACCATAAGATAAATTCATTGGGTTTTTTATGTCCATGAGTCCTTCGTACCGTTCGTCATCTGAAACTATTTTTACTTTGTATTTAAAATTACCGAACTTAATTGTTATTTTTTCTGAGTTGGTTTTTATTGATATATTCCCTTTTACGAAATCGAAACTAGGAACGCTTTTGGTGTATTTTGTTACGCAATCTCTTAAAAGGCCTTTGTTTATTGTGAGTCGGTTCGTTTTGTCTAGAGATGGTCCTATCTGTATTTTTTTGCTTCTTAAATTATTTTCGATTTCTGCCATAATTGATATTGACTGGTAATTTTGTGTTGGTATCGCACTTGAGTATATGGCCGAGGAATTGGTAGAAGGCATATCACTTATGGGCGAATTGAGTGGGGTAGATTCCAATGATGTACTTGATGTGCTCGGAGCTGAAATTGGTATGAAATTTCCGGTTTTTTTTGGAGCATATAGAGATATTGAAGGTGGGGTATTTATAGACACGAATTTTTACTCCTTAACTTAAGTAATAGTATTTAGTATTTATATTTTCATATTTTCATATTTTTTTTAAGGTAGATAAAAGTAGGAAAAAAGTTGCTAGGAATTAATGTTTTCGAAAGAACATTCGTTCAAATATGCAGAAAGTGTTTTTTTTAAACCCTCTTGAATGCAATCATTTACAAAGGCGTGTCCGATTGAAACTTCTAACAGATCTGGCACTTTCTGAACAAGGAAATTAAGGTTGTTTAAATCAAGGTCATGTCCTGCGTTGATAAGTATGCCTGAATTTTTTAATTGAGCAGCTAATTCCAAAATGGGAGAAATGGCTTTTGTTTTATCTATAGTGAACTGTTTGGCATAGTCATAGGTGTAGATTTCGATTCGATCAGGGTTAATCTCTTTTAATGTTTCTAGATTGGTGTGTCCCGGATTTAAAAAAATAGATGTTCTGCACGGGAATTGAGGTAATGCATCTTTTAGAAACTCTTTTTGGCTTACAATATTCCATCCAAATGAAGATGTTAATGCTTCTGGTGGATCGGGGACTAGAGTGACTTGGTCTGGCTTTACAGTTTGAATCAATTTTATAAAATCTTGAGATGGATATCCTTCTACATTGAATTCCTTGTCTGAATAGGTCTGAAGAAGCGTTTTTAAGTCGAAAACGTCGTCATACCTAATGTGTCTGCCATCAGGTCGTGGATGAACTGTAATTCCTTCAGCACCTAAGTCTAGGCATTGTTTTGCCAAAGTAAGAAGATTTGGTTTGTTTTCACCGCGGGAATTTCGGATGAGTGCAAATTTGTTAACATTTATACTGAGTTTAACCATTTTAGATATGCTAAGAATACCTGTCATTTTTTGAATTGCCAATTGTTGTCATTCGGCTCAAAAAACGATAGGTTTATGGAATTAGGAGGATTTTATGATTGTAATCACTGGCGGAGCTGGATTTATTGGAAGTGCATTTGCTTGGAAATGTAACATTGAGGGGCGAAGCGATTTAATAATTGTTGATAACATTCAACAAAATGAAAAATGGCGTAATTTAGTATCTATTCAATACCATGATTATTTACATAAATCCGATTTTATAGAACAAATTTTGACAGGAACTTTTCCTCATAAAGTAGACGCGATCGTTCATATGGGAGCTTGCTCAGCAACTACGGAGATGGATATGGATTATTTGATGGAAAATAATTATCGATATACTAAAATCCTTGCTGAGTGGTGCCTGAAAAATGATGCTCGATTTATTTATGCAAGTAGTGCGGCAACATACGGGAACGGTGAATTTGGGTTTGAAGACGATGAGTCTAAAGCGAAACAATTAAAACCAATTAATCGATATGGTTACTCAAAGCAATTATTTGATTTACATGCCTTAAACCAAGGGTGGTTAGATAATATTGTTGGATTGAAGTTTTTTAATGTATTTGGGCCAAATGAATTTCACAAAGAAGGTATGAAAAGTGTTATGTGTAAAGCCTATCCAGAAGTTCTTAAAACTAAGCGTATGAATTTGTTTAAATCATATCGAAAAAATTACACAGATGGTGGACAGCAACGTGATTTTGTATACGTAAAAGACGTAGTTAACGTTATTTGGTGGCTGCTTAATAATCGGGCAGTTTCGGGTTTATTTAATGTAGGAACAGGGACGTGTCGCTCTTGGAATGAACTTGCATTTGCTTTATTTAAATCAATGGACATTCCTCCAGCAATTGATTATATCGATATGCCTGATAATTTGATTAATCAATATCAATATTATACTCAAGCTTCAATGAACAAATTAAAAGGACAAGGGTGTGACGTTGATTTTATGACCTTGGAAGAAGCGATGGACGATTATGTTTCGGGATATCTAAAGGATGGAAATTTCTTGTCGTCAGTCTAAGCGATTTTGATTTGGGTTCTGGATGGTTGAGTAGCATCATTTATTTAATTCTATACCATTAAATGGGAGTTTGATATAATCCTAAAAAAGCAGGGAAAAAATAGCTCTAAAATGAGTTTTCCTTACTTCAAATTCCTTGAAAAGAGATAATATCGTAATGAGAAAAGTTGTTGAAAAAGTTTTTAAAGTTTCCAGATTTGAATCGATAATGCGAAGTTTGCGTTGCGATTTAGGAATTGATTTAGGTACCGCAAATACGCTTGTTTTTGCACAAGGCGAGGGCGTTATTGTCCAAGAGCCGTCTGTTGTTGCTTTAGATAATAAGAAAAATTTGGTTTTAGCTGTTGGTGACGAAGCTAAAAAAATGATTGGACGTACCCCTGGAAATGTTGTCGCAGTTCGGCCTCTTCGTGATGGTGTTATTGCTGACTTTGATATTACTGAAACAATGTTGAAATATTTTATTAAACGAGCCCTTCCTAAAAAAACCTTTTTTAAACCCCGTATTATCGTTGGTGTTCCTTCGGGAATTACTGGTGTTGAAAAACGTGCTGTATTAGATGCAACTTATCATGCTGGAGCAAAAGAAGCTTTTTTAATTGAAGAGCCTATGGCTGCTGCAATTGGTGCTAATTTACCAGTGTCAGAGCCAACAGGAAGTATGATCGTTGATATTGGTGGCGGAACGACAGAAGTGGCCGTCATATCTTTGGGCGGGATTGTTGTTTCTAAGTCAATTCGAGTTGCTGGAGATGAAATGGATGAAGCTATTGTTTCTCATTGTAGAGATAACTATAGATTATTGATTGGTGAGCGTACTGCAGAAGAAATTAAAATTAAATTAGGTTCGGCTTATGACATGGGGAAAGAAAGTACCCTCGAAGTTCGTGGGCGTGATTTAGTTTCTGGATTGCCTCGTACCTTCACATTAACAACTACGGAAATTCGAGATGCCTTGAAAGATCCAATTCGAACGATAGTAGATGGAATTCGAAATACGTTAGAACAGACTCCTCCTGAGCTTTCTTCCGATATAATGGATTATGGAATTACACTTGCTGGTGGAGGCGCGTTATTACAGGGATTGGACAAATTTATTCAAAGTGAAACAAGTATTCACGTGAATATAGCAGAAAATCCATTGGAATGTGTCGCACTAGGTACTGGTAAAGCATTAAGTGAGATTGATGTTTTGAGAAAAGTATTAATTTCAGAGTAAAAAATTTTTTTTTCACTAGTTTTGGGATATATCTAAGCGATTCGGTATTTCTTTCTGAATAAGGGGTTTTTCTAGGCTGGCATTTTTTTGAATAGATTCGGAGATGATTTTTCACTGAATGTTATTTAAATGAAGGTTTGTCAGTTTTGGAACCGCGAGGCTTATATTGATTCGTCCAATTTCGTTTCTTCCAACTAATCTTAGAGATAAAGTCTCTCGATGGACACAATTTAAAAATTTAAATTTTCAATTGTCGTCAGGTTTGTCAGACGCTGACGTTTTTTCTTTTTTCATGCAGTCTTCAATGAGTGTTCAAATAAAGCAGCGATTTATTAAAAATTTGGGCTTTTATTCTTTAGATTCTCTTGACGGGGTTTGGGTTCAAAAAAAGAATCGGGATATTTGTTCTTATGATGAGAATAATAGAAATGATAAAAAACCATCGTACACTTCTATTTTATTTGAGACGGAAGTAGCAATTGGCCTCTACTCGTCTAACCCTTATAAACATACTTGGGAACCTGAGCATGCTTCTAATAAAAAGATGTATGTGTTTATTGATAATAATGACTTGAGTGCATTATCTAGTGTAGAAGGAATAGGTGCGGATAATCATTTGATAAATAAACCCTATGAAGACGTAGGTCAAATTTCTAGTAATTTATTGATAAAAAAGAGTCGACATAGACAGATAACTGCAGAAGACGATGTGCTGATTAATGTTGTAAGCCTTGCTCTTGAACAATCAGCTTCGGATATTCACTTTTACTCGGTTAAAACTGGATACGATATTTTTCTTCGTGTTAAAGGAAGTTTGATTTTCTTTAAAAGACATTCAGAGACAGGGTTTGATCAACGACTTAAATTTAAATCGAATATGGATATATCAATTTATAATGTGGCTCAAGACGGGCGATTGAGTCTAGATTTGTCTCGGTATTCTTTAAAAGGGGCTTCTGAAAGGTTGATGACTGTTGATCTTAGGGTTTCTTCGTACCCATCTTTTTATGGAGAAAATTTTGTTTTAAGGTTATTTTCGGAGAATCGAGAATTTGATATTAATTCTGGATTGGGATTTAACAAAAACCTAATACCTCGTATAAAAAAAATACTAAAGAAACAATCGGGCTTGTTTTTAGTCACAGGGCCAACAGGATCTGGAAAAACGACGACGTTATATGGATTTATGAATTGGATTGTGAATCAAGGGAAACAACATATTATTTCGATAGAGGACCCTGTCGAGGCTCTTATACCAGGGGTTCAACAGTCTCAGGTCCATAAAGGATTTGGGTTTTCGGATGCTTTGAAATCTATGCTTCGACAAGACCCCGATGTAATTATTTTAGGAGAGATTCGAGATGCAAGTACGGCAAAAATTGCTATTGAAGCGGCGTATACGGGGCATTTGGTTTTTGCTACCTTGCATACGTCGGATTGTTGGTCAGCAATATCTCGATTGAAAAGTTTTGGTTTGGATTTATTTTTAATAAATCATTGTTTGTTGGGTGTTTTGTCGCAGCAGTTGGTTCAATTGAAATGCTCATGTAATAGTGGTTGTAATAAATGCGAGTTTTCTATGGTAAAAAAAAGACAGCCTATTCATGAGTTATTGATATTGAATCATAACGATTTTAATCAAATATGGGTGGATGAGTCTGCATTTGAGTCTCATTTTTTTCACCGTTTTAAAGACGATATTTTTGCGAAACAATTAGGAAAAGAGTTGAACACTGAATTTTAGTTTGATTAACTACTTAAAATGAAACGACTAACTAGTTTGCAAGCTGATGAAATTGCAGAATTGCTTTTATCTGAGAATGTTGGTGTGTACCCGTTTGACACGATTATCGGATTTATAGGAATTGTTAATCCAATTGTTGAAAAAAAAATTGCGTCGATTAAGAACCGAAAAGACGAACATCCATTTTTAATACTTGTTGATTCTTTGGAATCGGCTAAAAAATTGGTAAAAATTCCTCCTGCTTATGAATTGTTTGTGAATTCGGTATGGCCAGGTCCTGTAACCCTTGTTTTTGAAAAAAAAGAGAAAGTGTCGACACTCGGGTTCTCTACCGTGGCGATAAGAATTCCGAATGATTTAGTATTGAGGGATTTGATTCGCCGTGTTGGGGGCTCTGTTTATTCAACGAGTGTTAATATTTCAGGAGAAAAGGCATTTTTGACAGAATCTTCTATTTCGGAATCTATTATTAGTAAAATAGATTTTTGTGTGACGGCAGTGCATGATTCTAGTCGTCGTGTAGTTTCAACAATAGTTGATTGTACGTCAACTATGCCTTCGGTTCTTAGGGAAGGCGGCAATGTGCAAGGTGTTAAAGATTTGATAGGTTTAATCGGAAAATAGCATTTAACCTGTTTTAACTCAAATCATCAATGATCTGGGTGTTGTTTTTGTTTGGAAACAAGATTGTTGTATGAAAATTTTTAATCGATTTTTTTTAGCAATTTTACTTTTTTTATATTCTCTTCTTTTATATATTCATAAAATTTAGCTATCTTTCCGTAATTGGTGTTGATAAATACGAAACCAAAAAAGGTGTTAAAGATCGATTTATTTCTAGGTCGATTTTCTCTGTAGAGTTATGGATAGCGCCATGTATGTTCTGAAAAAGCATCGATGATTAGTTTTAGAAGCTATGGGGGAAAACGATTAAAACCTTTTGGCTTTTTTTGCGACTATTACCCAGTTAAGCCATTTAGTTTTCATGGTAGCTATATTATGTCTTGGTCACTACCAGAAAGTAAGAAAGCTTCTTCGTTTTACTCTTCTGAAATTGGGGGGCAGATGTACATGTTTTAAATTTGTCATATGGAGCAGTATATCGATTGTTTGGGTTTTATGGATATTTACGGAAGTCTTTATATTTTCGGGTATCTACGGTGTATAATTTTTAATTAATTTATTTTTCTTGGTGAAGAATAAGCTTGGGATTTTTTGTGTTTTATTTGCATTTTTGAATTCTTTCTTATCTTGACCTTAAGATATTGAATTGGTAAAATTATTTTGTTAATTTAATCTAAAATTGATCTTTAAAATTAATTTTTTGATTGTTTTGACAGTTTAATTAAGCACTTTTTATAAAGGCTGCTTCTCCTAATAATCGGTTATGATTAGATTGGAGACAGCCATTTTTTTTATTTACCGAGGAAGAAAATGATACTAATTGATAATTTTAGACAAGTAACAGCTCAAATTGAAAGCGAAAGAGGTGTTCCTAGAGAAGTTTTGATTTCTGCAATTGAACAGGCTCTAGTCGCTGCATGTAGAAGAAAAGTAACGGAAGAAGCAATTTTGGAAGCAACTATCGATCCTGATTCAGGAGAGGCAAATATCTTTCAGGTTTTTGAAGTTGTAGATGAAGTTGAAGACGAAGATCTTCATATGAAGGTTGAGGACGCTCGAAGAAAAGACCCTAGCGTGGGAGTCGGATCTCAAATTAAAGTAAATATTACGCCTTCCGATTTTGGAAGAATCGCTGCTTTGACGGCAAAGCAAGTTATTGTTCAAAGAATAAGAGAAGCTGAAAAGCAATCTATTTTTGAAGAATTTAAGGACAAGATTGGTACTGTTTTAATAGGAACTGTTCAACGTGTAGAAGGTGATAACTACCTTGTTAATTTGGGTCGGTCTGAAGCTATTTTAAATAGACGAGATCAGATTCCTGGGGAAACATTAAGTGTTAAAGAAAAAGTAAGAGTGTTTTTGTCTAATATAGATATGACTCCTAGAGGTCCTCTTTTACGTATTTCTAGAAGTCACCCTGGGTTATTGAAATGCTTGTTTCATTTGGAAATTCCAGAAATTTCTGACGGAATTATTGAGGTTAAAAGTGTTAGTCGTGAGCCTGGTGTTAGAGCCAAAGTTGCGGTTAAATCTAATAACGCTTCTATAGGAGCTGTTGGAACATGCGTTGGTCATTTAGGAGGGCGTATTCAATCGATTATTAGAGAATTGGGTAGAGAAAAAATAGATGTTCTTGAATGGTCTGAAGTACCTGAATCGTTTATTGCTAATGCTTTGAAGCCTGCGAAAATTGCTGATGTAACATTGTTAGATGTTGAGGAAAAAACTGCGGTTGTAGTTGTAGCTAAAGACCAATTGTCTTTGGCAATTGGTAAATATGGTGTGAATGTACGCCTTTCAGTTAAATTGACTGGATGGAAACTAGATATTGTCAGTGAAGAAGAATATTCTAGACGGCAGGATGAGTTTAAGCCTAAGAATCAGTTATCTATGGCGGATAGGATTCGATTGAATCAAGAAGCTAATGGTGAAAATGAAGAAGAGTCAGGAGAATTATCCTTGGCAGAAAAGCTTAAAATGGCGAGATTAAAAATGGAAGAGGAAGAAGCCTCTCAGTCTTCAGAAGACGAAGGTCTGACAATAGCTGAGTTCTCAGGAATTGTTGGGTTGAGTGAAGATGAAATTAAAGCATATGCAGAAGAATGTGGTTTTGGGACGGTTGATGATGAAACTGCCCTAAGCCCTGAGCAAATGGAAACGTTGAAGAGTAAGATTAAAAACAAATAATGAGGATAAGTTTAGCACTATGAAACTGATTGAGTTAGCAAGAGAATTAAGAAAACCAGCCCGAGAGTTAATTAAAGTATTGTCCATGCAGGGCATTAAGGTTAAAAAGCCTGCTAGTAAATTGAATGAACGATCTATCAAGATATTGAGAGATTTATATTCAACTAAAAAGGTGTCAGAGGCTGTTGTTATAGAGACTGATGGTCCGATTATTATTAAAAAAGGTGACAAATTCGTTGTAAAGGATTTTGCTGACAAAATGGGGATAGAGTTATCCACTATTATGAAAGCTATTCTTGAATTGGGTTTTCTATTAAATATGAATTCTGCTATCGAAAATGATGTTGCTGTTAAAATTGGTGAAAAACTTGGTGTTGAAGTTAAGGTAGAAAAAGAAATTATTGGTCAGGATCAGACAATAAAAGATCAAGTAGATCAAATTCGAATTGACGAGATTGACGCAGATCCTGAAACTCTTTCTGATCGTCCACCTGTTATTACCATAATGGGACACGTCGATCACGGTAAAACATTATTATTGGATACTATTCGTAAATCTAATGTTGTTGCTGAAGAAAAAGGCGGTATTACTCAGCATATTGGTGCTTATCAGGTTGAGTTTTCTGGTAAAAAACTAACATTTTTGGATACCCCTGGGCATGCTGCTTTTACGGCAATTAGGGCAAGAGGAAGTCAGTTAACGGATATTACAATACTAGTTGTCGCTGCAGATGAAGGTGTTAAGCCTCAAACTGAGGAGGCCATTCATCATGCTAAAGCGGCTAATGTTCCGATAATTGTTGCTTTGAATAAAATTGATAAACCAGATGCGAATGTTGAACAAGTTAAGCAAGAATTAGCTAAACATGATTTAGTTGCTGAAGACTGGGGCGGTAAAACGATTATGGTTCCTTTGTCAGCTAAATCTGGCAAAGGCATTGATGATTTGTTGGATATGTTAGTTTTAGTATCAGAAATGCTTGAACTTAAGGCTGTTTCAAGTGGAGATGCCAAAGCTATTGTAATTGAATCTAAGCTATCTAAGAAAAAAGGACCTGTTGCGACTGTGTTGGTTAAAACGGGGATTCTTAAAGTTGGCGATAGTTTTGCATTAGGTTCTTCGTCTGGAAAAGTTAGAGCATTAGTTTCGGATTCGGGAGATTCTCTAAAAGAAGCAATGCCAGGACGTCCTGTTGAAATACTAGGTATTTCGGAGGTACCAAGCCCCGGGGATTTATTGGAAGTTGTTAATGACGAGAAAAAATTAAAAGCTATTGTTGAACAGAAACGTTTGTTTGATGCGGATATTAAGAAAAAGGTTGTGACAGGCGCTTCTCTTGAATCTTTAGCAAAAAAAGTAGAACTAGGTGAAACAGGACAATTAAAGCTTATTCTTAAAGGCGATGTTAATGGATCTTTGGAAGCTATAGCTGTTTCTATTAGCCAGCTTGAGTCTGAGGATATAGCTGTTTCTATTGTCCATTCAGCAACGGGGCAAGTAACTGAAAATGATGTAATGTTGGCTGTAGCTTCTCAATCTATGATTATTGCATTTAATGTAGATGTAAGTGTTGATATCCAGCAGCTCGCGGACGAAAACTCTATACAAATTAAACCTTATGGCATTATTTATAAAATTATTGAAGATATTGAAAAAACTTTATCTGGTATGTTTACTCCTGAAATCAAAGAAGTTGAAATTGGTCGTGCCGAAGTTAGGCAAGTATATAGTTTTTCAAAGTTAGGTTTCATTTTAGGTTCACACGTATCAGAAGGAAAAATGGTTCGAAATAGTATTGTTCGTGTTTATCGAGATAAAGCTGAAATTTTTTCTGGGAAATTGTCATCTTTGAAACGTTTTAAAGACGATGTTAAAGAAGTTCTTTCTGGATTCGAATGTGGAATTGTACTAGATGGCATAAAAGACGTAAAAGAAGGCGACGTTGTTGCTAGTTTCAAGCTTGAAGAAGTAAAATAACTCGTGTCTAAGAAAAATCGAATTGAATCGTTAATTAGGGAATGTGTTTCTGAAATATTGAGACGAACGATTAACAACGAAAAAATTGGGTTTATTAGTATTACAGGCGTTAAACTATCGAGTGATGGTTCTTACGCATGGATTTACTATAGTCAAATTGGTACGGAAGAAGAAAAACGGAAAACAAAGTACGCGTTAAAATCTGCTTCTAAATTTATAAAAGGTGAATTTGGTAAAATGGTTCGAATTAAAACAGTTCCGAACATGCGTTTTACTTATGATGATTCTCTTGAACGTGGCGTTCATATAATTCAAAAACTAAATGAGCTTTCGCCGGAACAGAATGACTAGTAATGACTCCATCAGACCTTTTTGATCTACTTTCTCCAGAAAAACAAAATTTTTTATTAGTCACTCATAAATTTCCTGATCACGATGCTATTGGGTCGTTATTGTCTATGGCTCAAATGTTAAAAAAACAAGGTCATACCGTTAAATGTTGGGTTCCTGAATTTGATGAACGTGAATTTGGGTGGCTTCCAGGAAAAGAATTGATTAGCGAACAATTGGGTTTTTTTGTTGGGTCTAGTGACTTAGGAACAGGGACTTCTAAAGACACCTATGATTTTGTGATATCTTTGGATGCGTCTAATTTTGATAGAATCCCGAATAATGAACAATTGATTCCTGTTTTAAAAAATGTTCCTTTAATTAATATAGATCATCATATGGATAATTCTCATTATGGGGCCTACAACTATGTTGTTGATTTGTCTTCTGTTGGAGAAGTACTATTTCAATTGTTTTTTAGTTGGGGGTGGGACGTAGATGCTTCTGTAGCGACTTGTTTATATGCAGCGATTTGCACAGATACAGGACGATTTTTATTTGATAATACGACAGGTGCCACGTTAATAGCTGCTGGAGCGCTTATTAATAAAGGGGCGGATAGACACTTGGTATCTCGTAAAATTTATGAATCGAAGTCTCAAACTGATTTTTCCATTTTATTGTTGGCTTTAAAAAATCTTGTTGTTAATGAATCGCTAAGTTACGGATACAGTTTTTTACCGTTTCCTAGTCCTGATTCTAAAGCGAAACCTATCGATTTTATCAGACAATGTGCCGATATTGATATTGCTTTGGTTTTTCAAGAAATTGAACAAGATGTGATTAAAATAAGTTTGAGGTCGAAGGAATCGTTCGATGTTCAGTTATTTTCGGCTCAATTTGGCGGCGGCGGGCATAAGAAGGCTTCCGGGATTATGCTAAAGGGTTCTTTAGACGACGTTATTCAACGAGTTATCAATGCGCTTGAATCTTCCATCAACTCTATCTGAGCCGGCTGGCTATCTTTTTATTAATAAATCAGAAGGAGTCACCTCTTTCTCGGTAGTAGGTAAGGTGCGAAAGTGCCTTGGTGTTAAAAAGGTTGGATTTGCAGGGACTCTTGATCCATTTAGTTCTGGCTTGTTAATAATGGGTGTTGGTAGAAATTTTACTAAACATATGGATGGCTTCCATCTGTTACCTAAGACGTATAAAGTTGTTATGGTTTTAGGGATTACGACTGATACTTTGGATAGTTATGGAAAGGTTTCATCAATAGACGAGTCTTTTAGAGATAAAGTTTTGGACGTTGATCAGGTTCGTTCGA
>JABIPA010000033.1 GCA_018698675.1 bacterium
CATTTTTAGAGAAACCTAGGCCCTCAATAAAAAGTCCATTGAAATTAATAAAATATTTAAAAACTAAAAGAAAAGTGGAATCCGCAATGATTTCAGCACAAAAAGGACTAGATTCACGAGGAACATCTTTAGAAAAAATGAAACCAAAACTAGAAGGTTTTCAAGCAGATGGTAAAGACATGTTAGACAATTCTGGCAACAGAGAAGTTCAAGAAGAAAACACTTCCGGATGGGGCTACAAACTGAAAGGCGCTGTGGGAGAATCTAACACAGAAAAAATGTTTGCAGGACTATACGGAGTTAGTAAAGAATTACAAGGAGCTCTAATAAACGGATTCTCTGGACTGTTTGGAGCCTAATCTTAACTATTTAAATAATAACCAACGGACTCATCGTCCAAAGAAAGTCCTTTAACATCAACATCACAAACAGCGATCATCTGTTTCACAAATGCACCAACAGAAAGAGGGTAGAGCTCTCTAAACATTGAATGTTTAGCTAACCATAAAATTTCAAGATCGAAATATTTTTCATTAGATCTCTTAGAATATGCGTTTAAAATTGACACCGTGGTCTTAGTTCCGAAAAAGACCATGCTAATCTTTATAAATTTATACAATATATCTATAGGAAATAATTTATCTTTAGGTTCTTCATACGTTACCAATAACTCAAATGGTAAATCAGCTACTGTTTTCCCGATCAAAGCGAACATAGCCTCTAACCCTTTAACATCACTTAATCCAGAATAATTAACCATTGTATTCATAATCACTTCACATGCAGGATGAGCCCAATCATTTGTTTTTAAAAAAACACGTTTTAAAAATTCGAGCAAAAAAGTGTTATCTTCTTTTCTTAGGACAGACTCAGTTTTACGCACAAATTCAAATTCTTCATCTCTATCCTCGAAAGAAACGGAAGTAAAACTAGGCAAGTAGAATTCCAGTATCTTGCTAAATAAAGAAATCAGCCGAGTATTCGTTTGTTTCAACAAATAGTCTTCAAATGAAGATAGTTCCAATTTAAGCCCAGATCGATAGTCAGACATAATTAACGTCCCTAAATCGATTGTACTAGGCTTATCTAAATTAGATTGAACAATCTTCTCAACTTTAGCACTTAAATCTTTTGTATCCATAGAAGTTAACCCTTTTTATAATTTTTATGATATTAAAATAATGATAGATATACTTTAGCAAAATAAAAACTAATAAAACATGACTTTATAAAATACACAGGAAGCTCAATCAAAAATGTGACTAGACGCACTTTCAGCCGCAATTCCATATCCTTAAACACACCAGTAATCCTTAAGCCGTCAGCTTCTGCCTGTGCTACGGTCCTATATTCCGACGAACAGTAAGCATTAGTCTCCAAATTAAAATTTGTTCTGGCTGCAAATCTTAAAACAACACTTGATGCACAAGCATATTGAGCTGCTTCTGATTTCGAAGGGGAAACAAACATACTACCTAAGCCATTACTTGAAACACACGATTGAGCAGTAGAAAGATGTCGATAACCAGAATAAAGCTCAAAATTCTCATTAAATCGTTTTGGAGTAAAACAGGAATTAAGTAGATTGAAATCATCATCGTTCATTTTAATTACGTCTTCCCTGGTTGCTTCCAAAAACTTCAAAATAGGCAATCTTCTAATAGGTCTATCGCACGCAGTAAGAGAAGACAGTTCCCGAAATAGACTAGCATTTCTAGAGTCACCTTTCTCTTCAGCGATTAATGCCCGTTCAAAATATTCAGACGCTAAATACATTGTTTTATAATCCCTAAAAGTCAAAACACCTTGTTTAAATACCGTAGAGTCTGCATACATAGGGTTGCCCCTGTACTTAAAATGCCTATTCGGAACAACTATATCCATAGTTGAATATCCATAGTCAATATTTAACGCAGTCTCACCATTGCTTGAATTTTTATATATAAAACGATTCGCAGGAATATTGATGAGGTCCAATAAAACAGGAAGCCCAATACTGTCCAATCTACTCACCTGTATAAATTTGGATAGTTTAGGAGCACTATGCTGAGAACTATAAACATTTGAAAAAGCATCTTCTATAGGATTTAGTAAATTAGCAGAAGAATTTCTGGAAATAACATTGAAACTTGAGTCAGGCGCCTTACGCTTATTAGGTTTAGAAATTCCATATAACGAAGAGAGGTTTGAAACAACTGGTACACGCTTTATAGAATTAGAAATCGAATGAATAGAAGAGAGTGCGTATACCATCCTATTAAATTATCGAAAAACACATTATTTTATTTCATTTATTTTTTAAAAACTTAGAACTCATCTCAAGCAAGTCTTCTTCTAAACGAACATCTTCCTTTAATACAAAACTCAATAGTAGTTTCATAAATTCCTTTTTACCTATTATATCGACATGTTTACGCTGCTCAGACAAAAAGGATTTCACTTTTTTAAGATCATACTCCACGATATTGAACTCATCGTTAAAATCATCGCTATAGAAAGGAAGCGTAGACAATAATTTTAAAGATTGAGAACTAATTAAAGCTCGATTATATTTTAGATTAGTTTTTAAACTACGAAAAAAAGACAAATCGAAACTATTAGGAACTTTTGAAGAATGTTCTTCAAATAGCGGTCGAACATTCGTATCGTCATCAAAATATTGTAATCGCAAAACATATCTATGCTTTTCATAACGAAAGTCTATAAAAATTGGATAATATAAATGTTCTTCTACCAATTTAGAGTAGTCCAATCGATTTGTTTCATAAACTAGAGAACTAATTTCTTTTTCCTTATTTGAATAAATTGTTTTGGTCCCCATCAACCCCGTTTCTTCAAAAAGTTTCCAATTTAAATCGGTAGTCGTAGGCGTTCTATAAAATCCCTTATAAATAAAATTAGAATGATTTAATTTCTCATTCAAAGAAAAAATATTAACCTTAATATTTGAAGTATTTGTCGTCACCAAGTGACCATAGTCAGAATAGTAAATAAATTCATGGAAATTAAGCCTTGAATTTTCCGAGAATTCAAATTGAAAATAATCGTTCGGGTAAAGCGTAGATAGCTTTTCAATCAAAGGCCCTGATAAGCCTTGCCCATTTAAACCATTTATATTGATTGTCTTCAAAGAAGGAAACGTAAAGAAAAATATAAAAACGAAAGAAAAACCTAGACCTAAGATAAAATCCAAATATTTTTTTAAAATTAAAAACTGAAAAAAATAATATAGTGTTAAAAAACAAAACATCACAAAAAAGAGAACGAAAAAAACATGTTCCTGTAAACGAATAAAGTAAAAAGGATTATTTATTAAAAAAATACAGTAGATAAAGAAAACAACAGCAAGTATAAAGTAATTTTTTTCAAGATCCAAAAACTTTTTTCCCATTCCATTACTAACAACTTTTCCAAAAAAAACAAAACAAACGATTAAGTAATTGAATAGTATAAAAATCAGATAATCAAAATTTAAAAAGTCTTTTTTAAAAATAAATGTAAGCAAATAGTTTATTAAGAGTGAAGAACGAGAAAATGGACCGCCTTGTTCCAAAACCATGTTCACAACATTATCCAAAATTTGACTATACGAAAAAAATAAAAAAATAATAAGAAACAAGTAAAAGAAAAAGAACTGTAAAAACAAAAAAATAAATTGTTTGATATTAAATCTAAAGCCCTTTAATTGATTGAAAAATACAAAACAATCAGAAAATTTAATTAAAATCCAAACAATATTAAGTGAAATTAATATGTAGCCACTCGTTTCCAATGACAACATTGAAAAATAATTAGCAAAAAAAACAATTACTATTTCGAAAAGATTTCCATGCAACCTGTATTTTTTAAAAAAGTCTTGATAAAGAATCACGGTAAAAAACATACAAACAGCCGTCATAGAAAAGGTATATCCCAATGCTAAAATTGATAAATCAAAAACGAATGGATTTAAAGAAACAAACAAAAACAATATAAGCCTAAGCATGATGTTATGAATGAGTCTATTAATTATTAAAGCCAAAAATACCAATAAAAGAATCCCCGAAAAAACTGACGGAAATCGAATACAATGAGCATAGCTAAAATCAAATTTGTTTACCAAAGCTATTAAAAAAGAATTGAGAACATAATTTCTTTCTGAGCCATATTCTGTAAAAGGCTGCGTTAAAGACTCCGAATAATTTAAATAGGTATAAGCTTCTTCATTAATAATTCCAACATAGTCAGCTTTATATACTTTAAAAGAAGCCACAACCACTATTGCAACTGCCATTAAAATTTTTCCAAAAATTCTAGGTCTGAAAAATTTGGATGCATTATCAATGAAACGAATTAACATCAGTTTAATTTTAATTCCTCTTTATAATTTGATAATAAATGATTCATCACTTCTGTAGATATATAGTCCGTTACTAGAGGCCCAGGGTGCCAATTAACAGGGTTTGACTTCAATTCCTCTAATGAATAATGGCCTAGTTTATCCTCTATTCTCTTTGATAAATCGATAAAAGGAATCTTATGTTTTTCAAATAATGAAGAAACCTTTTCGTAATACCATAAGTCAGTTGGAGAGTGGTTGTTTGGAGTAAATACGTAAAAATAGGGGACACCCTTTTTTTTCATTATAGAGTCAAACTCAACAACTCGTTCCATATACTTTATTAAATTCTTGTCCGAGTACAAGCGAGTTAGCCAACTTACATAAGCATTTTGTTTACCCGAAACTGAAAAATATATTTTCTCTTCAACCATAGAAACCAAATCTATAAAATTAGGAAAAAAAGCATTCAAATATCTGGAGTTTTTCTTTATAACCGACTTATAATCGATCACTTTAAAATTACCCATATTCACATCATTATTGACCCATCCAATAATTAACATGTCGATATCATATTTGACCCCTTCGTTTTTATAAAAACGAAATTCATCAACAGACTCCCATCCATTTCTTCCCCATAGCATTGTGGTAAAAAGAAAATCTTTTTTGGACCCTTTTTGTTTCAATAAATGACCCCACGTTAATTCATAGGGAAGCCCATCTCCCCAAATAAAGGAGTCTCCCAGTATAGCTATCCGAGATTGACCTTTGTTTTTTTTATATAAATGTATTTTGTCGGTAAACCCATACGGATTTTTAGAAGCATATTGTTTGTTTCTTTGATTAATTTTTAGATTCTGTTGATGATAAATTCTATTTTTTTTATTATATCGTTCTAACATAAACTCTATTACAAACAAAGTCGAAATAATAAAAAAAAGCATGATTAAACTATTTAAAAAAAAAGTTCCATCTCTACTAAACGAAAATCTTAAATAACTACGGATATTAAAACGTTTTGCCATGTGAACCTACATATAATAAATAAAGATTATGAAAACAGAAACGCATATATCCGTTTCCAGCTAAATTAGGAATACGATATCTTTTTAACTAAGCTAGAAGAAAATGACGAACAAGCTACTGGAGACACTCCTTTAGGAGCCAAATCAGAAGTAAGTATACCTTCTTCAAAACACTGCCTTAAATTGTAGCCAATTACCTGACTAACTTTTTTCCAACCAATGAAATCCAACATCATACATGCTGATAAAATTAATGACGTAGGGTTTGCCAAATCTTTTCCCGCAATATCAGGTGCCGTACCATGAGTTGCTTCAAACACGCCACATCCTGATTCAGGGTTAATATTTGCACCAGGGGCAACACCTAAGCCTCCAACTATTCCAGCAGATGCATCCGAATAGTAGTCTCCATTTAAATTCGTAAGTACAAGTACATCAAAGCAGGTAGGGTTCATTGTTAAATGCATAAGTCCTGCATCAGCAATAACATCATTAACAATAATTTTATTATCTTTCTCAGCTTGTTCTAAAATAGATCGCGCTTTTGATTCGCCTTGATCTTTTTTAATAGCTTCATAAATCCTCATAGAAAAAATGTGATCTTTAAATTCCGTTTCTGCTATGTCATATCCCTCAGAACGAAACATTCCCTCCGTGTACTTCATAATGTTGCCTTTATGAATCAAAGAAACGCGTTTCCTGTTGTTATCAATAGCATGCTGTATGGCAGACCGAACGATACGTTGAGATCCTTCTTTAGATATTGGTTTTATGCCTACAGATGTTGAGTCAATTAAAGGTAAATCTGCTCCAAACTCGTCTTTTAAAAATTGAATAAGTTTTAAAGCTTCTTTTGAACCGGCCTCATATTCGATTCCTCTATAAACATCCTCAGTATTTTCTCTAAAAATAACGATATCTAACAAAGCTCTCTTTACGGGGTAGGGAACGTTAGGAAAATGTTGAACGGGTCGTACACATGCATACAGATCCAATTCTTTCCGAAGCTGAACATTTATCGAACGTTGACCATTCCCAACAGGCGTCATCAACGGTCCTTTTAAAGCAATTTTTTTCTCTTTAATAATTGATAGGGTAGACTGAGGAAGCCATTCTCCAGTAGCCTTAAACGCCGCTTCACCTGCCACAACGTCTATAAACGAAAGAGACTTAGAGTCACCATGAACTTTTGTAACGGCAGCTTCCAGAACCTTCTTTGTTGCCATGGATATTTCAGGACCAATACCATCTCCTGTAATAAAAGGTAAATCAATATGGTTTAAATCGGAAAATATAGGTTTAATCATGCAATGTCCCTTTCGAGTCTCTAAATGTACTTTAAATCATTTCTTTCTTAACGCTATCGATCATCTCATTCAAGTTAGCTCTAGCTTTTTCATTTTCACAGAAACTTAAAGCCCACTTAAAATAAAGTAAAGCATCTTTATAATTCTTAGTAAAACTATGAGCCATTCCGATATTCTTATAAACAACGTAATTATCAGGTTGATACGAACGTATCTTCAATAATTTTTTAATAGCATTTTCGATCTCATCAAGAGACAAATAAATATCTGCCAAATGTTTTAAAACATCAATATCTTTGGGGTTTAAATCTGAAGCAAGTTCTAAATATTCAATGCATTTATCATATTTTCCTTCACTGCGAAAGTACAAACCCATATAAATCAAACTTGGAATATGATTTGGGTTTGATCTAAGAAATTCTTGGCATTCTAAAAGCTTAGGATCTAATTTTTCTGTTTCATATTGAACGTTTTTACCAGTGAACGAGGCTAATCTACTGAGGTTAAGTTCTGAGGATAGATCTGAGTTCAACTCGTCGACTAATTCGGATTTATTCTCATCATCAATAGTAGTCCTCTTCTTTTCATCTAAAGATTCAGAGGAAAGTACAACTGCCTCACTACCAAAATAGGTCATGGGCTTATCGCAAAACGAACAGGTAACTTCTTCTCCATCACGATATAAAGACTTTGTGATATCCTGTTTCTTCTCACATTTGATGCAGTAGTAAAGCATTACCTACCCAATAGAAAGTTTAGAATACACTTCTTTCGCAGCCGATTGCTCTGCTTCTTTTTTAGTACGTCCTGTTCCTTTTGCCAAAAAAAGTTCGCCTTTTAAAACTATCTTTATTTCCATATTAAATACTTTACTATGCTCGGGACCAGATTCATTTAAAACTGTGTATACTGGCAAACTCTCTCGTCTTTTCTGCAATTCTTCTTGAATCAAAGATTTATAATCGTGTGTTTCTTGCATTGATTCAAACGAAATAGAGGACCTCTTTAAAACGTCTAAGAAAAAACGCCGAGATTCTTCTAGGCCTCTATCTAGGTATATAGCTCCAACAAGAGCTTCAAATGCATTCGCTAAATTTGATTCTTTATTAGAACCTCCCGAATTCTTTTCTCCAAAGGAAAACACGAGATATTTACCCAAATTTAACTGCTTTCCAAATGAATAGAAAACTTTATCAGAAATCAAATTGGCCCGAATTTTAGTCATATCACCTTCTGAAGAATCTGGAAATTTTTCAAATAAATAATCCGAAGATAAAAGTTTTAAAACAGCGTCCCCTAAAAACTCGAGACGTTCGTTGTTCTTGAGTCCTCTATTTTTAGATATTTTTGTAAACGAAGAATGAGTAAGCGCACGTTTTAAATAATCTAATTGTCTAAAATTCAAGCCTAATTCTTGTTGTACTAAGTCTAAATCCATCACAAAAAATACCTCTTAAACAGTGAATAACACGTACTAAAAATTAATATATAAAAATATCCAATCAATAAACCTAATGCTAGCCCGGTTCCAGTTCTTATTAACGAAATCAGTATTGGAGTATGAATATGGCAAAACGAATTTATTACGGATATCAAAGCAACAGAACCTAAACCATTAAAAAACCAAACCCAATTTCTAGAAAGACGTCTATCTACAAATACAAATGCAAATAATAAAAATGGATACCCAATTAAAAATTCCTTCGTTCGAGGCCGAATAAAAAATATTTGTTCTAAACCTTCACGCATTTTAAACTCAAAAATGGGAATATGCAGAGATATATAGTTACCACTTCTTAACAGATACAAAGCAATAAACAATATGCAAAACATAACCGTAATAAGAGCACCCGTTCGAACTGGGGCATATGACAATCGATGAAATACATAAAAAATCGATTTTAATCGATGCGGCCTCAAAAAGAAAAACAAACATATCAAAAACAATGGGATCATAAACGATAGCTTAACTCCAAAGAATTGAGTGATACTGCTTAAATACGAAATATCAGACATAACAGCGACAACTAAAAAACAACCGACGAGAGTAATTCCTACAATCTTAGCCATATATAAAAAGGAGTATAAATGCACATTAGAGCGTTTTCTGGCTGAAGGCTTTGGAAAAAAAGCAATTAGCGCATATATTGGCAAAGTAATTGCTACCAATAAAACTGAAACACGATTATAAATAGCCGTCTTATCCAAAACAAAACTTAATGCAAATAACCCTGCAAAAGCCAAATAACTCATAGCCAAGTAGACCGGTATCACTGGAAAAAAATAAGAATATGTCAAAATAACAAATGAAAAAATGCTTAATGACACCAATAATAATTCCCAGATTTTAATCGACTCATAGCCTTGATAATCAACACTTTTTATTGGTCCGACATCAAATCCAGATTTTTTAAGCTCCGTGTACACGTTGTCAAAAATAACCAAATTCTTTTCTAAAGGAGATGCAGAGAGAGATTCTTCTAGGATAGGTTTCAATAATAGAACGTTGACACGACGTTCCTTTGCAGCCCGAACAAATCGATTAACCATCACATCAACAGACACAAACGGTTTATTTGGTTTATCCAATGTATGCATGGTTAAAACTTTATTCATATTATTTTTAACCAATTCGTAAAATCCATCTTGTTTCATAAATTCAGGCTTCACAACATTGAGATCTGATTCATTAATTTTACTTTGAAGATACCCAATATTATCAGGGTATCCAAACACACGGTTCCCCGAAAATGTTACAGAGCGGACCATTTTTACATCTTTTAAGGTAGAAAATTTATTACGCAACACATCTGAATTATTTAAATTGTTATGACTAATTGATGGAATAATAGAAAAACCTTGATCTGATAAACGCTTCAAATCTGATTCATAAAACCCTAAGCCCATAGACAATAGCCGATCTTTTTCATAAGAAACTCTTAAAACTTCGTCTTTGTATATTTTCGAAACTGCCGATTTCCCCAATTCAAAATTCAAGGCCTGACTAACAAATTCGTAGACAGCATTTTCATTAAAATTTAAATAAAAATCTTCAGGTACAACTTTCACTTTCTGATAAACATACTTTAAAATATGTCGGGTCGTATATCCTACCCGATACAAGTTTATTACCTCTGACCCCTTCAAAACGGTTACTTCACCGTTATTTTCAAGATCTGCTAACGTTTTTTCCTCTAATACAATTGATGTTACATGGCCTTCTTGTTTTAAGCGTTTGAGTAAACTATCTACCTTTAAACCCGAAATTTCGGATAATTTCTTAACATCCGAAAATGCTAATGCAATTTCTACTGTTTTATTATTTTCTTCAAAATTATGCCGACGATAGGCGACATTTAAACTCGTTAAAAAGCCGACAGCAATCAATCCATAAATTCCTATTCGAGTCCAAAAATTCATTTTTTATTCCTTAAATTTGCATGAATAAAAGGAGTCAAGTCTCCGTTCATCACACCTGGTACGTCTGTCGTTTCAACCGATGTTCTTAGGTCCTTCACCATTTTATAAGGATGAAAAACGTATGAACGAATCTGATGTCCCCAACCAATATCTGTTAAATTACCTCTAAGCTCTTCTACTTTTTCCTTATGCTCTTTTTCCATAAGTTGAATCAATCTGGATTTTAGCAAAGATAGAGCGGTTTCTCTATTAGAGATTTGAGAACGGCTACTCTGTGACTGGGCAGTAATTCCCGTAGGTAAATGGGTAAATCGAACCGCAGAGTCAGTTTTATTTACATGTTGTCCACCTGCACCACTCGCCCTGTAAGTATCTACCTTTAGATCTTTTGGATCGATATCCACTTCCGAAAAATCTGCTTTTACCTCAGGAAATGCTTCAACAGAAGCAAAAGATGTTTGACGTTTATTATTGGAATTAAATGGAGACAATCGGACTAATCGATGAATCCCTGATTCATTTTTCAAATATCCGTAGGAATAGTCACCTTTAACGAGAAGGGTAGTACTTTTTAAGCCAGCCTCATCACCCATCGATTCATCAACAATTTCATAGGAAAAACCTTGTTTCTCAATCCACCGAGTATACATTCTTAATAACATTTGGGCCCAATCTTGAGCATCGGTACCACCAGCCCCCGCATTGATACTTAAGAAACAATTTACTTTATCAAATTTACCTGAGAGAAAGGATAATATTTCATAAGCGTCTAGATCCACTGAAAATGAAAGATACTCCAAATTTGCTTCTTTGTATTCATCAGACTCTTCAGACTCATTTCCAGACTCTTCAATCAACATAATCAATAATTCAATATCTTCCTGTCGAGTAACCATATCATCATATTTCTCAACGGAGCTTTTTAAAGAATTTAACGTATCAAAAACAACTTGTTGATTTGACGATTGCCAAAAACTTTCTTGAGAAACATCACCTTCTAATTCGTTAACCTTTATTCTTTTGACAGCTATGTCAAAGATAGTCTCCGAGGTGAAACAATTTTTCCTTCTTCTCTGCTAGGCTTTTTTTGAGTTCATGCAACATTTTTTGTATTTCCTTCCCGAACCACACGAACACATATCATTTCTACCCAATTTCGAGTCACTTATGACTGGTTTCTCTGGTTCATCTGATGCTTTGTTATAAGACATTTTTTTTCGTTCTTCTGTTTCAACAGGGGTCTCAATTTGAATATTTAACTTACATATTATACTCAAAGCTTCTTCCCATACGGAAACCAATAGTTCGGAAAACATATCAAAGGCTTCCATTTTATATTCAAGAAGAGGATCTTTTTGTCCCCAAGCTCTTAAATTAATACCTTCTCTTAAAACATCCATATTATGTAGATGATCCGTCCATTTCCTATCTAAACTTGACAATAAAATTCGTTTCGAAACTTCCTCAAATATATCAATCGGATACTCTGATCGTCTTTTCTTATAAAAATCAAAAAACAATTTGCTATATTCTTTTTTTATTAAATCTTTCTTTTCAATTTTCTTTAATAATTCACCTAATCCACGAATAGGAAAAACCTGCGTCAAACTAGTAACAAAATCTGACTCGATATCATCGGTAAGACGAATCTTACCACCTTCTTCTAGCAAATAATCGTCCACCTTCTGAGCGACGACATCCGTTATCATTTCTTGAACACGTTTATCGAATTCAACTTTTCGTAACACCAAATTTCGAATTCCATAAACGGTTTCTCGCTGTTTATTTAAAACATCATCGTACTGAAGAACTTGTTTCCTTATAGAAAAATGATGTGCTTCAACTTTCTTTTGAGCCTTTTCATTTGAACGAGAAATAATAGGGTGTTCAATTGGAGTATCTTCAGGAACGCCTAACCGTTCCATAATCCGAATTATTTTTTCAGAACCAAACAAACGCATTAAACTATCTTCTAAAGAAACATAAAATTTTGAAAAACCAGGATCTCCTTGTCTTCCAGCACGTCCCCTCAATTGATTATCTATTCTTCTAGACTCATGACGTTCCGTTCCTAAGATACACAAACCGCCTAAATCTTTTACGCCTTCACCTAAAACAATATCAGTTCCTCTACCAGCCATATTAGTCGCAATCGTAACCATATCTTTCTGTCCGGCATTAGATACAATCTCAGCTTCTTTTTCATGATATTTTGCATTAAGAACTCTGTGAGGAATATTGTCGTGTTTTAACAAAGTAGCCAATAACTCAGAGTTTTCAATTGAAATGGTTCCAACCAAAACAGGCTGTCCTTTTTTATGCCTAGTTTTAATCTCAGATACGATTGCCTTGTATTTTTCCTTTTGAGATTTAAAGATAACATCTTGTTGATCATCTCTTATTAAGGGTTTATTGGTTGGAATAGACAAAACTGGCAAACCATAAATTCGACCGAACTCTTCTTTTTCAGTTACGGCTGTTCCCGTCATACCAGACAATTTTGGAAACATCCTAAAATAATTTTGAAAGGTAATACTAGCAAGTGTTTGACTTTCTTCCTTAATATCTAAACCTTCAATCGCCTCAATAGCCTGATGTAAGCCATCCGAATATCTACGTCCATCCATTAATCGACCAGTAAATTCGTCGACAATCACAACATTTCCATCATTAACAACGTAATCAACATCTTTTTTAAATAGATAAAGAGCTTTTAGAGATTGTAAAACTATGTGCGCATGCTCCATACATTCCAAAGAAAAAAGATCTGTGATTCCTAATAAACGCTCTACGTTCTCAACACCACCTTCAGTTAAAACAACATTCTTGTGTTTTTCATCAACGGTAAAATCTGTATCGTTTTTTAATTTATGAACTATTTTTGCAATCTTTAAATAAAGCTCAGTCGACTGATTAACCGGTCCTGAAATAATTAATGGGGTTCTAGCTTCATCAATTAAAATACTATCAACTTCATCAACTATCGCGTAATGACGTCTCACTTGGCAGCATTGTTCAATTTCTGAGGATAAATTATCTCTTAGGTAATCAAAACCATATTCGTTATTTGTTCCATATGTAATGTCACAATTATAAGAATCTAACCTATCTTTCTGATCCATGTTTGATTGAATTAAACCTACAGAAAGACCTAAAAAGTTATATAGCTTCCCCATCCATTCTGAATCCCTTTTCGCTAAATAATCATTTACGGTAACTATATATACGCCTTTTTGCTCTAATGCATTCAAATACGCGGGTAGGGTAGAACTTAAGGTTTTTCCCTCTCCGGTTTTCATTTCAGCGATTTGACCGCGATGAAGAGCGATACCTCCAATAAGCTGTACATCAAAATGTCTCATTTTTAGTATTCTAAAAGAAGCCTCTCTTACAACAGCAAAAGCTTCTGGTAAAATATCGTCTAAGGTCTCATTTTTAGATAACCTATTTTTAAACTCGGTAGTTTTTTCTTTAAGATCATCGTCTGACAACGCTTTAAGACCATTTTCTAATTCGTTAATAGAATCAACAATTGGATAAAAACCCTTCAAGTTTTTTTCATTTTCGTCGCCTAATACGGTTTTTATTAATTTTTTAAACAGAATCATTTTGACAACCTTATTATATATAGCTTATATTTTTTCTTTCTATAGATGGAAACATATTTTTTACAGCCCAACTAAGAAGAAAAAGCCGATTAGAGGGTATCATTTCCGAGTCCGGTTTGTACAGAAATATGAAATTTCCTGAAATAACTTTCGATAACTACAAAGTAAATACAAAATTTATAAAAACATTAACTTAAAATGAGGTTCAATAAAAGTAATTTTAACCTTATTTTTTGTTTAAAGATGGTGTGAAAAATGATAAAAACAATTAAAAAATCTCTTCTTCTCGTATTATTTGCATGTAATGTAGTAAATATATATGGACAAGAAATAAAACTCTCGGTTAGCCCTAGCCCGGCTCCTCAAGGATCTAAAATAAGAGTTGCACTTCAGTCTGACACACCTCTTCTAAAAGTTACCGTCAAAAATAAACATCTATCCGATTTCGATTTAAAGTCCGTTGAAGACGGACTCTTCAGCCAAACAACACGTTTATCTAAAAACCACCCCGTAGGTAAATTTAAAGCTATCGTTACTATCATCACATTAAACGACAAATTATACGAAATTCCGCTTGAATATACTGTTGTTAAAGAAAATTCAGCAACAGCTCAGCAAGCCAAAGAATTTGGTGGAAAGAAAAATTTTAAAGAAAATGAAGAATCTAAATTAAATTCGCAAATAGATTTTTTACAAGATTCCGTAGACTTACTTGAAAAAGACAAAAAGAACTTAAACAAAAAAATTGAAGATTTGAAAAAAGAAATTGAAAACCTTAGAAAAAATGCAAAAGACACAGCCAAACTTCTAAAAAAACAAAAGGAACTTGAGGACCTTCGAAAAAAATTAAAAGACCAAGAAGATTCATTAAACAAACGAAATGAAGAACTAGGAAAAAAACTTGAAAGTTTAATTAAAAAGGAAAAAGACCTTCAACTTAGAGAGTTCGAATTGACGAAACAAAAAAAAGAAATTGAAAACGAAAAGAAAAAGCTATCTGAAAAATCTACAAATCTTCAAACAAAAGAAAAAGAAATTAAAAAGTTTGAATCAAAGCTTCAAGAATCCGAGCGAGACATTAAAGCTAAAGAAAAGACATTAGGGGAAAAAGCGTCAGGACTGTCCAAATTTAAAGCCGGATTAGATGTTAAAGAACAAGATCTGGAGAATAAAGAAGAAAGCTTAGAAGAATTCCAAGAAGTTCTCGAAACTAAAAACTTAGAATTAATTTCGTTAACGGCGTCTTTAGACACAGAAAAAGAAGAAATAGAAACTAAACGACAAGCCTTAAACTCAGAAAAAACAAAACTTTCTGCAAACTATGATGAACTAGATAAAGAAAAAGAATGGATTATCTTGGAAAAACAATCTGTCGAATCGCTTGAATCAGAAATCAAGAAACAAACGGCAAATTTTTACACATTAAAAAAAGCAGAACAAACTCAATTATTAGCAAAACGAACTGTATTAAGAGAAAGAAACGCAGAGCTCTATAAAGTTGAAGAGACAATTAATCTTCGACAAGCTGAATTAGAAGACCAACGGTTTATCATAACAAAACAAGAAGAGGTTATAGAGAAAAAAGAACGGGATTTGGAGAACACAAAATCATATATCGAGACGTTAAAAAAGGACCTTGAAAAAAAATATGACGAAATGTTGGCGTTAAAAGACTGGCTAGACAATAAACAGCTTGAAATTGAAAACAATTATCAACGGACTAAAAAAGAAACAAATGTATCTGAAAAAGCATTTGTTGAAGAGTTCGAAAAACTGGAAAGTTTAAGTCGTTTATTACAAAAAAAATCAAATAGAGTAATGGCAATGAACGATCAATTGATGAATCGAAATAGTACGCTTAGACAAGAGCTAGAAACCGTAGCTCCTCCTGAATATAGGTTTGGGTTTTCTCCTTATGTAGGTGCCCACATTTTCAATGAAAAGAGAGATCTTGAATCAAACCTAGAAGCTGGATTAAAATTTTCAACTTTTCTAAAAAATAATTGGTTCTTCGAGACACAAATCGGTTTTGTTCCTACAACAGCAACGAATAGTTCTGAACCTCAAACAGTCACAACATACGGTCTAAATATCAACTACGAAGTTGTCGACACAAAAGAATACTCTCTACATGTTAATTCAGGATTTGGTGGTGATTTTTCTGAAAGTGGAAGTTCTGGAATAAACATAGGAACTGGCTTCAAATACAAAGGAAATAAAAGAACGCTTAGAGTCGACACTCAAATTGGAACGGATGTCGCAATTAACATCGGATTTGAAAAGAAATTGGAATTCGAATCTTTTTCTTTAGTAAAAAAAGAAGATTTAAAAGAAATTAAAGACGCACATGTTGTTTCAGCAGAAAATGTAGAGTTTATAGTTTCTGTTCCGGAAGAGAAGATTCAGTATCAATTTGAATATACATCTCCGTATATCGATATGCACAAGCATTGGGCGAAGGGTTCTATTAACATGTTAGATTCAATTGGAATCTACGAAAAAAATGGAACGGCAAACTTTAGACCAAAAGAGTATGTAACACATAGTGAAATTGCAAAAGTACTCGTAACTCTTTCAAACTTAGAAAAAGCACTAAATCAATCTGTAACGAAAGTTAAATTTAGCATCATTGATCTACTAAGGCTTCCTTACGACGTAGATATCGTTGTAAACGACGAAAAAGGAAATCTTGTCCAGACTCTTGTAGAAAACAAAAAGTATTACCCTGGTGAATACAACGTTGAATGGAACGGAAAAAATCATCTTAACATGTATGTTAACGACGGCATTTACACTATAGAATCCAAAATATCTGATAGTGGAGTTACCCTAAATGTACATTCTGATAACATCATCGTAATAAACAGAAATGAAGTTAAATATAGACCTGAAATTGAAAACTCAATGGTATTCGAAGACGTATCTGAAAGTGATCCAAACAGGCCATATATTCAACAAGCTATTAGAAGCGAACTTTTATATTCTCAACGAGATCCTTCTGGATTTAATTTTGAACCAAACAAAACAATTAATAGACTTGATTTTATATTAGCTACTAGTCGACTTCTTTCCGAATTAGGTGCCCCTGGTAAAGTTACACCGGATTTATCTCCATATAGAGATATTAAACATCTCTCTAACAGTAAAAAGAAGTTAATCGGACTATACATAAATGAATTGGGATATGGAGGAGACCAACACTCTCGACTTCTTCCTTATAGAAAATTAACTAGAGCAGAGTTGGCAGTAATTACGAATAGAATATTGATATGGCAACTTAGACAACCTTATCTAAGTTTTCCAGAATCAATCAATAAATTTGTTGAACAAAATCGGTAAATTAAATAAACCAACTTAAAAAAACATATAAACATACCCAATTTTATAAATATAATTGGGTATGTTTCAAATGATGACTTCTAAAAAACTTTTTAATCCAAGCCCAATTCGAATTAGCTCATTTATTTCAATTCTAATATACCTTTTTGTCCCATATTTACATATTTTTATAACGTCAGAAATAGATCCTTCAAATTCAAACACATCGTACTACCTCGAATACAATACAAACATTTGACGCGTATCTAGAATCAAATAAAACAGAATTGGTCACAAGTTATAATATTATCGAGTCTTATACTCCTATTGAAATCATATATTTCTTAAACCCTAAATTATTTAATATTAAAGTAAAAAATATTATTTCCTTGTTTGGAAAAAATGCTAACAAAATAGATGTGTCAATGGAAATCAAGTAATTAAACGATGCTTATTTAAAATCAATAAATCTAAACCCGTACTCTTTATGAAAAATACAAACTAAAAGCGCTTATTCAATTCTACCAATATGAATGGATTAAAAACCAAAGATGTAGCCATACCAAATAAATCAGCCCCATCAGACTTCAAATTGTAAATGTCAGAGGCCGTAGAAATACCACCAGTAGCAATTACTGGTACATTTACCGACTTAAGTTCCCTGACCATTTCCCGAGTTCGCTCTATCAAGGCAGGGCCGCTCAATCCTGCAACTGGTCTTGTAAATTGTAATTCAGAGAGCCCCACAACATTACGCTCGGTAGGTCGAGTATTCCCAACGTTCACAATCATCCTGTCATATGAACTCAATAAATTTCCGTAACTCTTAATTTCTTTATTCGTTTGAGCTGGAGATAATTTAACACTAATTACGCGGTTGGTTATTTGTCTCAAATCTCTTAATAATGCATCCAATTGATCAACATGTTTAGACAAATTAGCTCCGTCGGGAGTATTTGGACAACTAATATTTAGCTCGTAGAAATAAGTAAAATTAAAGGAACATGACTCAATCTTTTTTATCGATTCGAAATAGTCATGTGAACTATGTCCACCAATACTAATTCCAACAGGTCTATTCAATTTTTTTAACCAATCCCAATCCTGAATCGTCGATATAAATGATGAAATGCCTGGCCCCGGAAGCCCCATTGCATTCAATATATGAGGTTTCCCGTTCCAATCTACTTCCTGAATCCTAGGCCGAGAATTACCCAAAGAAACGTCCGGTAAAATTGTTTTAACAATCACAGAGCCAGCTCCCATAGAAGACCACATCTGAAGAGAAGATGAATGCATTTTAAAACTAGAAACGATAAAAGGAGAGGGGAACTCTAAATCGTAAACTGAAACCTTGTTTTTCTTAGGTATCGAAAAATTAAATAACGTTGGTTTAAATGGAATAAGATCTAATATAGAATCCCCAAAATTAATGACCGATTCTAAATCAGGTTGATTTTGTTTTCCCTTCGATAATCTAAAAATAAAATATTTTGAAAGAGTCCTTATTACTTTATAAACATAACCTAGTGATTTTGCTCTAATCTCATTTATCATTCGTTTAGTGTGATAAAGAAAGCCATCTCTGTCAAATTTTTAATACAAAACAACCGTCACCTAAACAATAATTCACCTCAATATTCTAAAAAAAATCAAATATGGGGATATCATAAAAACATTACAAAAATTCCAAAGTTTAGATACAGATACTCTACAAAATATTAAAATTTTAGTCATTTAATAAATATAAAGATTCATCATAATCTTAATATATGTTAAAAAAAAGGAATCAAAAACAATAAATATTTAATCATAAAACTAGTTTTAGTTTACTACCCTCTAAAAGTACTAAAATTAATTTTTCGTTCTATCTTGCGACTAATAAGGGATACTGACAGCTTCTTATCTTATCTATCATCTTTACCATTTAAAAGAAACTATAGCGTTCAAGGACAATGTAAAAAAAGGGGAATTTGTTGTCATAATGTAGGAATAGAAATAACACCAACAATCTCGACATCCCCGATTCTTAAGTCCTTAATTATATGGTGGTATAAATTTGTATATAACTTTTCATTTAACCAAGAAAAAAAATATACACTTCTTTTTAAATGTAATTACTTAATTAATAATAAATGTAAAATTCATTGGAGACGTCCTTACATATGCAGAAGATACCCTGGCACATCATTTTTCAAAACACCTTCCATTATTCCTGGATGCGGATACAGAATAATTAAAAAAAATAAGGAAGCATAATAAAAATTACCGTCTACATGAAAAACTTGGTCAAAGACCCTTCCATTATTTTTAGTAGCGGTTATAATATAGGTTCAAATGAAAAAGAAGAAAACAGTATTAGTAGGAATGAGTGGGGGAGTTGATTCTTCCGTTTGCGCTGCTCTTCTTAAAAAAAGAGGGTACAACGTCATTGGAATTACTATGCAACTTTTACCTGACGAAAAAGTACAAGCATCTACTTGCTGTAATCTAAGCGCAATATCAGACGCTAAACGAGTCGCTCAAAAGCTAGGAATTCGTCATTACACGATAAATTCTAGAGAATCATTCAAAAAAAATGTTATTGATTCATTTATAGGCGAATACTTAAAAGGACAAACCCCTAACCCGTGTGTAGAATGCAACAGATTTATTAAATTTGATGAACTGCTTAAAAAAGCCCCAACATTTGATGCAGATTTTGTCGCCACCGGACATTACTGCCTTCGTACTTACAGCCCAAAAACAAAAAAGTATTTCTTAAAAAAAGGAAAAGATCCTAAAAAGGACCAAAGCTATTTTCTTTATATGATTCCACAAGAAAAACTATCAAAAATAATATTTCCTCTTGGCGGATACAACAAAACTCAAATTCGAGAAATGGCCAATGAATGGGGATTAATTAACGCAAACAAAAAAGAAAGCCAAGAAATTTGTTTTGTTCCAAAATCATATAAAGACTACATAGAACAAAATGTAGATACTTCTAAATTTGCCTCCGGAAACGTTGTTGATATCGATGGCAACAAACTAGGGGAACACAATGGCTTATACAATTACACAGTAGGTCAAAGAAAAGGATTAGGAATAACAAGTAATATCCCTAAATACGTTTTAAAAATTGATTTCAAAAACAACCATTTAG
>JABIPA010000034.1 GCA_018698675.1 bacterium
GGATGACTATATTCAAAAAACACTTTCCATGGATGTGGCGTTAAATTCGATAAATTATCTACCGTTAATGTTTTTAAACTCTTAATTAGAGGCTCTTTTTTTCCAGTTGTCCTAACCGCAAATTCATCTGCTTCATATTCATGTTTTCTCGACAATAAACTAGAAAGAAGCCCCAATATCATTTGGATTGGAATATATAGAAATGAAAATAATACGAAACTTGCATAAACAGACGTCAACGACATATTAAACGCAGCAAATAAGTCTGGATTTCCTATTGAAAGTGACAATAAAAACAGCATAAATGCCGAAGAAACAATAGAGAAAGTGATCATAATCAATACGTGCCCTTTTTTAAAATGACCCATTTCATGAGCTATAACCCCAACTAGTCCATCAACCTCATGTTTTTCTATCAATGTATCAAACAGTACGATTCGTTTTGCCTTTCCTAACCCCGTAAAAAAAGCATTCGATTTTGTCGAACGTTTCGAACCGTCCATCTTAAATAGACCATTCAATTTATATTTTTGACTAGTCGCATATGCCTCGATCTTTGATCTGAGTTCACCATCTTCTAACCTTGTAAATTTATTAAACAATGGCATGATTAATGTTGGTCCGATGATTAACATCACTAATTGAAATACAGAAACAAATGCCCACGTCCACAACCATGCAAAATCTCCAGTTCTATAAAAAAACCATAAAATTGCTGCTAATAGTGGGCCTCCAATTAAAACCGTTAAAATTTGAGCTTTCAAAAAATCAGTAACAAACAACATGGGAGTCATTTTATTAAAGCCATATTTTTTTTCAATTACAAAAGTGCCGTATAGTGAAAAACCGATTCCGGAAAGAGTTACTAAACAATTCAATCCAAAGAAAAATAGAAGTCCCGTGACAATCGGTCCAAACCCAAATCCTCGCGCCCATAAATCAGCAAATTCAAAGCCTCCACACAATATAAAGACTAAAGTACCAATAAAAAAGATAGCCGATTTTACAAGTCCAAAACTAGTCGTTTCTCTTAAATACTTCTGACTCTTTTCATATTCTTCTTCACTATATATCCCTTCAAATTCCACAGGTAGCTCATCTTTCACGACCCTTAAATTCAAAATATCCAAAACAGTCTCTAGTAGATACGCAGATGAATAAAACCCAATAATAATCCATGTTAACGTGTTCATATATCTCCCTCAAATTTTTTAATCGCGTCTCTTACCGCATTCCTAACATTTTCTGGCAATGCAGGATGAATGTAAATCATTTTTTTCATATCATTTATCGTCGCATTCATATCCATATAAGCGATTATCATATGTATCATCGTAGCTGCCTCTTTTCCAATGATATGACCGGCTAAAAGAGCTTTTGTTTCTTTATCAAAAATTAGCTTAACAAAACCGACTTCTGGTAATAAGGCCATTCCCATCGCGCTGTTTTTATAATAATTTCGTCCGACTACAATTTTTTCCGAGTCCAAACTATTTTCTGTAGGACCAATTGCAGCAATTTGTGGATGAGTAAACACGGCATGAGGCATCGCAGGATAAACTAAAGGCTTGCCCACTTCCGTTTCCCCAAACATTTGCTTAAAAACATACTCACCTTCAAAATTTGCCGAATGTCTAAATTTAAACTTTCCAACCACATCACCAAAAGACCAAATATGTTCTTCGGCAGTTTTTAAATTTGAATCGACCATTACATAGCCTTGATTGTTCAACTGAATTGATGTGTTTTCTATACCAACATCAATGGTGTTAGGAACAACTCCTGTTGCTACAAGAAGCTTTTCAGAAACTAATGTTATTTCTTGGCTCTGTTTTGACTTTTTTGAATCTTCCAGGGACATACTTGTAAATGAAAATGTTACATGAAACTTATTTAATTTATACTCAATTTTTTTAACGTCAGATTTGTAATAAGAATCAAACCTTTTAGAAAACGCGTCATTAAATTGATTTTTTATTTCATCGTCTTCTGGTCTTAAAAACTCACTTCTTAAAAGAAATGACACCTTTGTCCCAACAGACCCATAAAAATGCCCCAATTCAGAACCTATATATCCGCCACCTAAAACTATTAGTGATTCCGGTTGCGCAGTTGGCCGCAACGCCTCTTTATAGGTCCAATATGGAGTTCCTTCTAGTCCGGGGATGGAAGGCAACATCGGTTTTGCCCCTGTACAAAATACTATTTTTTTCCCAAAAAGAATGATATCTGAGTTTAAATCTTGAGATCCTTCCTCACTGATACAGTTCCCGATCACTGAGTTGTTTAACCGAATCGAAAGATTATGGTTATCGATAAAACTTGCTTTTCCTTCGTAAAGGTCTATATTTGGATGGTTTTCATAAACAGGTTTAATACTATCTGACTCAGCATCAATAGTTTTCGTTACTCGTTCAACAAGTTTATTAAAATTTATTTTAGGTTTCTCAAAATGAACTTCATGTCGAGAGGCTTCCTCTGATTCAACCACAAGATCTGCCGGATGAATAAACATTTTTGAAGGGATACACCCGTGATTCAAACAAGTACCTCCCAATCGCCCCATATCCACGATGGCAACTTTGAGTCCCAAGTTCGCAGCTGGTCGTGTGATTTTTGACCCGCCTCCAGAGCCTATTACAATTACGTCATAGGACTTGATTTTCTTTGAATGTGTATTTATTTTTTTCATAATCAGAAGTATACAATAATCTCATTGCCATTGTCTCTTTATCTATCCGATAATCTTAGGTAAACTACCTCTTATGATTTTATCTGATACTACAATTATATCGTTAGTTAAATCGAAAACGATTGAAATAAGCCCTTTTGATGAGTCAGCAGTTCAACCTGCTTCTGTAGACTTTAGATTAGGACGAGAATTTTTAAAAATAGACGAAACCAAACAGAGTTCACTCAGCTTGGATAAAGAGCCTGTTTATAGAAAGATAGAATCAGATTCAATAATTATTCAACCAAACACATTTATGCTAGCAACGACATTAGAATTTGTTGGAGTTCCAAATGGAATTACCGCATTTGTTGAAGGACGCAGCTCTATTGGTCGAATGGGTCTTTTTATTCAAAATGCGGGATGGGTTGATTCGGGTTTTGAAGGACGAATAACCCTAGAGCTCTACAATGCAAACCATATTCCAATCGAACTTAAAGCAGGCCGACGAATCTGTCAGATTGTTTTTTGTAAAATGGATAATACAGCAAGCAATCCATATCGCGGAAAATATTTTCGTCAAGATACAACTCAAGGTTCAAGAATCCATAAAGATATTGAAATCGATAAAAATATCGAAACTAATGTCACTTCAAGTTAAAAAAAACTGCCCCTCCTGTAAGTCATCTTCTATCCAAATTTCAAACAAAAACATTACCTGCAACTCTTGCGAATTCACTTGTACATTTCAATGTCCTATATGTGATGCAAGCCTAGAAAGCAGTATGTTTAATACTGATTCTGAAGGGGAACATTTTCGCTGTGCTCAATGTCAAAATGTAATTAAAACTAAAAAAATAAGGGCCTTAATAGAAGGTGGTCTGGTTGTCGATCATCACACACGATGTGCTTTATGCAACGGGCCAACGATTCACAGAAAAGACATAAACTTGGGGAATCGTTGTTTTTTCTTTCCAAAATGTTCGGGCCAGGCAAACTTGTTTGGAACTAAACATGAAACACTTGCTTTTTTGGATTTTGAAACGACAGGACTAGAAATTGGGAAGGACTCAATTATTGAAATAGGCGCTATAAAAATTGACGAGGATGGAGATACTCAAACGTTCCAAACATTTGTTCAACCCTCTCAAGAAGTATCTGAAAGAATTACTGGAATTACTGGAATTACAAATGAAATGGTACAAGGGTCACCTGATTTAAAAACAACAATGAACATGCTAAACGATTTTATAGGAACATCAAAAATAGTCGCTCACAATGCAGATTTTGACATCCCTTGGATGATTACATCGTGCATTCGGCACGGAATAGAAATTAAGGCAAAAGATACTATCTGTACGCTTAAATGGGCAAAGAAAAATGAAGAGCCTAGAGCTTCTTTAGGGGCTCTCGCTAGAAAATACAAAATCAGCCATAATAATGCACATAGAGCATTAGCTGATGCCGCAACGACAAAAGAATTGTTTTTCATATTCGAAAATTGTCGTAAAATTGATAAACCAGTGGCCCCACTTAAAGAATATTATGAAATGTGTAAACAAATCGTTGAACGATATTCAAAATACGTTCAACCATAACATTGGATAAATAAATGAGAATCAAGCTAGACAAATTTAAAATTTTGGGACATATCTATGAATAAACGAACAGCTTTTATCTGTTTTCTTCTTTTGTTGACTTCATTTTCAAATGCCGAGATTAAAAAATCTTGGGAAATAAACCTTAGCAAAATATTTCATGCAGATATCGAAGGAGATTTTACAGAACAATTTTCTCCGATTTATTGGAACAAGAAGTTACTTCTTTGTTCGGATAGAGGTGTAATAAAATCTTTGGACATTGCGACAAAACGCGTAAAGCTAATTCGAACCATTCCCTTAAAGATAGAGACTGTTTTGGATTATGGAAAAAATCACTTTATCTTTCATGGCAGGCACAGAACGAAGCCTAATCATTATTATTACGCTGTCGATATTGTAAAAAAAGACATCAAGGGACGTCTTAAACTCAAAAAACCATTGTGGAAGTTTGACGACTGGGCCATGTTTGAGAAACACAAACAATTTCTTGTCTTTAATCCCAAAATTGGAAAAGTTGTTTATTATCAAAAAGCAGGTTCTTCTATGGAATTCCCGGTTTATAGTCCAGATGAACGAAACGTCTTTTTCAATCAAAAACGAAACTTAATGGAGTTAATATTACCTGAAATTGGAGCGGGACTAGCTTTCACTCGTCCTCCAGATTCTAAAATGGTTGTTGACCCCAAACCGCTCCTTAAATTCAAAGTACTTGAAACGCTTGATGAGGGAATTATCCCCGATAATTTAAGAGATGAAACTTTGTACTATCACAAAGCAAATGGATCAATTGGACAATTAGACGTTAAAACTAAAAAAGTAAAATGGGAACGAGAATTTTTTAAACCGGACATGAAAATTAGTAGTCCTCACGAATACAAGGATAAACTTTATTATTTGATTTCCTATGCAAAAAAAGGTGATGAAAAAAGAAATAAAGGGAAAATTATAGCAATAAATCGGGAAACGGGCTTCCCTGATTGGCTGTCTCAGGATTTGTATTTTTATAATTTCCATCCAATTCAGTTTGGAGATACCATTGTATCCGGAGACACAGACGGAAACGTTTTGTTTTTAGATCTTGAAACAGGAGAGACCCAAGCTAAATTCAAAGTAGGCTCATCTCTTACTAAGCCTATAGTAGTCGGCGATGACGTATTTATTAAAACTGAGAAAAAGCTTTTTTGTTTTAATAAAAAGCAATCTAGATTTAAGAAACTTTTTTCTTTTTAATTCAATATTTAGAATACTTTTTCTATTGCCTATTTAATTTTAAAGATATTAAAAACCTTGTTTTGTAGTTCCAAATTTAAGGATATTTTTTTCTAGTTACAACTCAAACGAAATACCTTGAACAAAGTCATAATCATACGATCTTAAATTTGTAACTGGGTATGCATCATATTTTATTTTTGCATTAAGTGTAAAATAGATTCTCGGCAATATTAAAAACCTCAATTGCCCATCTCCCAGATACCTATAGTCCGAAAAATCAGATACATTAAACTGAAAATAACTCGTGTAATTTACAGAAACCGATTTTGAAATTTTATAATTAATCGAAATATAATTTGAATTTCTTAATCGATCATAATTTTGTTTGTCAGTATCAATTGAATATCCCTCGTGTTCAATCATCAATGAGGTACCCACGAACATGGACAGTTTGTCGTCCTCAACAAAAGGAAGTCTTAGACCTGCTCCACCTAAATTTCTCTCCAATAAACGAGTAAACGAATTAAATTCTCGTTGACCAAAAATTTCTAGTTTTAAGCCAGGAAACAAATTCAGTTGATATTTAATATAAGCAAACCCTTTTTCATTAGATAATACATCTAGGGAATACTTTTTATGATAATTTAAAATGGTGAACACTACATAATTAGATTGAACGTAGTCACCTCTATAAGACGCATCAATGTGAAAATTTTCATAGTTCCCACCTTCAATACGGGTAGCCAAATTTGCTGACTGAAAGTATCCTGTTTGATTGTAATCCGTAATAAAAACATCAGTATTTACTTGGGAAAACAGAGCCATTGGTTTAACCATAATAACTAATCCAATAAAGATTCTTAATATTAATTTAGAGTTCAATTCATTCACAATCCTTCACTATTTCTATTAGTATTTCTAACTTGTTCGCATTAGAGTATCATATTAAGTAATTATGAAAAAACTTGTTACCCTTCACTATTATGGAGAATTTGAAGACATTGCCAAAAAACGAGAAGAAATTATTCCAACTATCTCAATAACTTTAAATGAATTGTATACTGAACTAACAAAAAAGTACGCATTCACATTACAAATAGAAACTATACGATTTTTATTGAATGAATATGAAGTTTCGAATAAAAGCAAATTTGGTACACATGACCATATCTCTCTTATTCCTACTTCCTTCTAAAATTTTACCACCATATCCAATGACTTTTATTGCTATAGATCCACTAAATTCGAAATGACAATGTTTCTGACAAAAAATTAGCTATAGATACTTGCATCTCTCATATTGAGATTTAAACATAAATAGTTCAAATATTCCTAAAATAATATTTATTTCCTGAAGTTCCTAACTCCACTTTATTTTCTGTAGGTGGAAATGCCGTCCAATTGGTCTGGATCCTCTTTCGCAAGTTTGCGAAAGTTACTTTTACATCTGACTACAATATCATCGACATCGAAAGTATCATCCGGCACTGTAGAAGTGTCTTCAAAGGGGCTTCTATTTATTCGTAAAGAGATATCATCATCTTTCGAAGTGGAATACCTAATATTTTCACTAACGGGTCTAGATACTAATTTATACATGATTTAAAACCAAATCCTTGTAATCTCTTTTATTTGAAATGAATATTATTTGATTTTTCATAACCAAACCTATGACTACCTTACGGAATATGATAAGCCAAACGAATAGTTATTATAAACATTGCCTTCACTATTTGACCGAATTCCAAGAACAACCCCTAATTTTTCAAATAACCTAACCCTAGAATAAAGTTCGAATTGAATTTTATTGGGATCATATATATCTAAGCTTAACTTCACTGGATCTGCTACATAATAATCGAAGCCAATTCCTGGGTGCATAAAAATCAGTCCGTATCTAGCTGCAAAGGACGGCGTCAACTCCAAGCCATGCTGAACATTAAAAAACTGAGTAGCTCCAGATCTATTTCCTAAGCCAAACCTAAAAAATGTCTTAGGGAACTTTAAGTCCAATCCGACGTCAAAATAGGAGATCTCATCAGCAGTAGAATACTCAAATTTAGACTCCCCTACTACCTTAATCGAAGAAATAGACGTAACCATTGAGGTAGCTTTCCTAACAATTGAGTTAGACGTTGATGATGTATCTTCTCCACCAAACATAGTCTTCAATTCGTTAGAAAGGATATTGATATTGTTTATCGTGTCATCCAATTTGGTCATATTTGAAGAGGTAAAAAGCCCACCTTCTAACTGCCCGGAAATCAAGGCCATATTAGAAATAAGAGTTTCGGAATCTCTCGAAATATTATTCATTCGTTCCGGTAAATTATTCTCAACAATTAAAGCTTCGCTAGCAGTACGAATTTGGTCAGAGACTGCTCTGAAATTTTCAACGATATTAGATAAGGCTTGTTCTTCTGAAAAGCTTCCGATTTCTTCTGTAATTCTACTTAACTGAGTTGCAATTTGTTCAATCTGAAGCAACCCATTTTTAATCGAACTAGCGACGTCTTCAGACGAAAATATTTGATTAAATGTATCTAGTATTTCTTTTGTAGTTTCTAGATTTTTCGCACCGATATCAACAAATGAAGCCAAACCTAAGGATGCACGACCGTACAATGTATCTCCTGAAACAACCATTTTAGTAGATTCAAAATTAGGAGAAATTCCCAAATATTTTTCCCCGACTAGCCCATCAAAAACTACCTTTAATTTTGATCCAGTTGGTATATCCACGCCTTCTTCTACAAGGAACTTTACGAGTATCTCTTTTGGCTGAGGATTGATTTCAAATACCTGCCCAATCTTATACCCTCTGTAACGAACCTCTGCCCCATTTAGCAATCCGTTAATAGTATCAAAACTACCGTAAAGCTCCGTTCCACTTGCTTTCAATAGAAGTCCACTTTTCCAGATCAATAAAATGGAAATTGCTGATATGAGTAAAAAGGAAATAATTCCTACTTTAAATGCTTTAATATTCACGTTTTCAATCCTCCCCTGATAAATTGCCTATACTCTTCGTAAACGGAATCATATATAGATTCTGGCGTTTCAGGTGGTAATAGTTTGTTATCTTTCAACAAATATATTTTTTCTGCAACCCTTAATATCGTCGATATTTGATGGGTAACAACAACTGAGGTCATACCAAAGTCTTTATTAAGTTTTACAATCAAGTTTTCAATATTTGTCGAAAGAATTGGGTCAAGACCGGTAGTTGGCTCGTCATATAAAATAATTTGTGGGTCTGCGGCAATTGCTCTCGCCAATCCAATTCGTTTTTGTTGTCCACCGGAAAGGTCAGAAGGCATATCTTTTCCTCGACCGGACATTTCTACCAATTCCAATTTTTGATTTACGATGCGGTCTATCTTCTCTTGTGGCAAATTAAGATTTTCTTTTAAAGTAAACCCGACATTTTCTTCAACATTTAACGAATCAAATAATGCCCCAGATTGAAATAATAAACCCATTTTCAATCGAACTTTATTTAAGTCTTTTTGCTTCATAGGAATAATGTCTTCTCCATCAATTGCAACTTTTCCAGAATCTGGTTTGTGCAATCCCATGATCAATCTAAGCAAGGTACTTTTGCCACAGCCGGAAGGACCAATTATTGCGATGATTTCACCTTTATTAATACTAAGGTCTAAATCCTTCAAAATTAGAGTTTCATCAAAGGATTTTTTGATATTAGTTAGTTTTATCATATTTGAAATAACATTATCGACAATAAGTAATTAATTATAAAAACTGCAAACAATGAGACCACCACACCTTTTGTTGTCATCTCTCCAACTCCTTTTGCACCGCCTGTTGCTTTAAGCCCCATATAGGAACTTAATAACGCGATAACAATACCAAAAACGACGCCTTTAACTAACCCACCCCAAATATCAACGGCTCTTAACATAGATTCCGCCGAACCAAAATAAGAATATGGGTTAATATTCCCGGACAATACGGCTACCAATAACCCGCTTAAAAAGCCAACGATATCGGCCAACCCTACCAACAACGGCATCATAAACGCACACGCAAGAACTCTTGGAACGACCAAGAAATCGACAGAATCTTGAGCCATAGATTCAAGAGCCTCGATTTGTTCTTTAACTTTCATGGTTCCTAACTCTGCAGATATAGCGGCGCCAACTCTCCCGCAAACTACGACTCCAGTTAAAAGAGGTCCTAACTCTCTCCATATGGCCAACCCGACAACACCGCCAACCATATCAGCCGCTCCAAATTTAATAAATTCACGTACAACCTGAACGGAAAATGCCATTCCCGTAAAAACGGCCGTAACAACCGTAATACCCAGAGAATCTATTCCCAAGGTGATCATCTGATCAATTGTAGCTCTAGTGTGAGAACGACCTTTAAAAAGTTTTGCGCCAACCTTCATCGAAAGGGATGTTATATTTCCCCAATCAACAAAAAACTGAATTACTTTTTTTCCAATATAATTAAAAAACATAATTTACCTTGCAGCTATCGGCATTCTTCTTCCAATTCCGAAAGCCTTTTTAGAAACTTTAAGAATTGGGGGCGATTGATATCGCTTATATTCATTTTGTCTAACTTTATTATAAATCCACGAAACAACTTGCTTATCATACCCTCTTTTTATAATTACATCCAAAGTCTTGTTTTCAACGATGAACGAGTTTAAAACCGCGTCTAACATGTCATATTCGGGCAATGTGTCTTGATCTTTTTGATCTAATCGCAATTCAGCAGAGGGGGCCTTTGTTAGCGTATTTTCTGGAATTACGCTGATACCTTCTTTTGCATTAATATAATTA
>JABIPA010000035.1 GCA_018698675.1 bacterium
ACTCTTTCGATTTCCTTTTCCTGAAGAACTCTTAATAACTTAGCTTGAAGTGTTAATGGAATTTCTCCTATTTCATCAAGAAATAGTGTTCCACCTTGAGCTGCTTCAAATTTACCAATTTTCGTTTCTTGTGCATCCGTAAATGCGCCTTTTTCGTATCCGAAAAGCTCGGATTCTATAAGGCTTTCAGGAATCGCGCTGCAATTGATTTTAATTAATGGGCCATTATTTCTCGGGCTATTGTAATGAATTGCATTGGCGACAAGTTCTTTACCAGTTCCGCTTTCTCCCCTTATTAATACGGTGGCATTAGAGGCTGCAACTTGAATGATATTCTCGTAAACTTGATGCATGCTGCTACTGGTGCCAATCATGTTGTGAATGTTGTATTTATCTTTTAGCTCATCTCTTAAAAGGATGTTTTCTTTTTTAAGTTTGTCTTTTTCGCTCTCCATTAACCGAGTAAGTTGTATTTCTTGAGCAACCATTAATGCTATAAAAGAAAGAAGTTTAAAATTTTGTGAAAATATTGATTCGTCTTTTTGGGGGAATGCGGCGCTTATTGTACCTAGTTTTCTTTTTCCCAATACGATTGGAAGGCATATAAAAGATGTAGGGGTAGGGTATTGTTTCGGGATTACATTTTTAATTTTTTGGGGAGCATCTAATAAGTCATGTACAAAAAGGGGAGTAAGGGAATCGATGACTTTCTTTTCTATTCCGTCGTCAATCATACTGCTTTTGATTTTCATTTCTTCGTCGGTCAAGCCATGTGACATTTCTAGATGAAGTTCATCTGTATATGTGTCTATTAATGTAAGTACTCCATGTTGGATGTCTATTAAATCATCCAGTAATTCATATATTTTTTTAAGTGTGTCTTTTATGTTTAGAGACGAGGATAAGATTTCCGAAATTGAATGCAATAAAGAAAACTCTCTGCCTGAAAGGGCAGATTTGTAAGATGGTTCAGATAGCATAAGTATAGAAAAAATAAAAAATAAAAGAGAAAAAATCAAGGATTTTATTTTTTTCGTTAGTAAATCAGTAAAATATTAGCCTCTTTATTGACAAGGTGGGCTTGAGTTTTTTATGATTAGGTCTCTATATTTAATCTGTTATTCTTAATAGGTTGAATTTTTAAAATGAAAATAAATAATGAAAAATTTGTATGTTGCATTTACTACATATAATAAGACGAGGTATATAAATGGCTGTTCCAAAGAAACGACGATCAAAATCAAAGAAACGAATTCATCGAGCATGTTGGAAAGTTAAGCTTCCTGCAATGAGACCTTGTCCAAAATGTGGAATTTTGGGGATTTCTCATAGAGCGTGTACAGATTGTGGTACTTATAAAGGCAGACAAGTTATCGCTATTAAAGAAAAAGAATCAAAGAAAGAAAAATAGTGATTACCATTGCTCTAGATGCAATGGGTGGGGATCATGCACCCGATGAAAATATATTGGGTGCATATCGGGCAATAGACGACCTTTCAATTAATGTGATTTTAGTTGGACAGGAAGACGTTATTAAAAAGTGTATTAAAAAACATAATTTAAGTGACGTTAGTTCTATTACTATTTGTAATGCTGAAGAAATTGTTGGAATGGACGAGTCTCCCAGTCTTTCCTTTCGTTCAAAGAAAAAATCATCAATTAGAATTGGCCTGAACCTTGTTAAAGAGAAGAAAGCAGATGCTTTTGTCTCCTCTGGGAATACTGGTGCTGTAATGGCTACCTCCTCCTTAGTTTTGGGTCGATGTAAAAATGTTGAAAGACCTGCTATCACAACGATTATTCCCTCAATGAAAGATCCTTTAATCATGCTGGATATGGGGTCTAATGTTGATTGTAAACCTAAGTACTTGGCGCAGTTTGCTGTTATGGGAAGTTATTTTTCGGAAGTAGTGTTTAATAAAGATAAACCTAGGGTTGGTCTTTTAAATATTGGTGAAGAATCCTATAAGGGAAATACCCTGACACAGTCTACTTATGAATTATTAAAAGAAGATTCCAGAATTAATTTTATTGGCAATATTGAATCGCGGTACATTTTAAAAGGTGACGTAGATGTTGTTGTTTGTGACGGATTTGTTGGAAATAGCCTTCTTAAATTTGGAGAAGGTGTTAGTGAATTGTTTTTTACCTTTTTCAAAAGTGAATGGAAACAGTCATTTATTTCTAAAATAGGGCTATTGTTTTTGAACCCCGGTCTTAAGAGATTTAAACGCAAATTTGATTACCAGGAAACTGGAGGAGCCCCTTTGCTTGGTGTTAATGGAGTCTCTATCGTTGCTCATGGAAAATCTAATTCGATTGCTATTAAGAATGCGTTAAAAGTTGCCCATAAAACAGTTGAATCGAATATGGTGGCGACTATGGAAAAGGCGTTTTCTGATGATAATTAATTCACTTATGGGACCGTTGATTTCGGCTGGGATAATAGGCGTAGGGAAAGAGCTTCCTGAAAAAGCCGTTTCTAACCAAGATATAGTCGATATGGGTCTAGATACTTCAGATGAATGGATTTCCGAACGCACTGGAATTAAAAACAGATATATAGCTGACGAGAACACGTCATCAGTTGATTTGGCTGAAATAGCTGCAAAGCGAGCAATCGAAAATGCGGGTATTAATGTTACAGATTTGGACGGAATAATTGTTTCAACGACTACTCCTGATCATTTGATGTTTCCTTCTGCAGCATGTTTACTTCAATCTCGAATTGGAGCAAGAAATATTTTTGCGTTAGATGTATCCGCGGCATGCACAGGATTTAACTATGCTATATCAACGGGGTCTCAATTTGTTCGAACAGGACAAATGAAAAACGTGTTAGTTGTAGCAGTAGATTGTTTATCTAAATTTGTTGATTGGACAGATCGTGCGGTGTGTCCCTTGTTTGGCGACGGGGCAGGTGCTGTTGTATTAAGCGAAGTTAAAGAAGGTTATGGCGTATTAACGGTTGATTTAAGTTCTGACGGTCGATACGGTGATATTTTAAAAGTTCAGGCTGGAGGATCTCGTCAACCTATGAATCAAAATGGGTTTGATAACAAAGAGTATTTAATTCAGATGGCAGGTCGGGCAGTGTTTAAAACGGCGGTTTCAAAATTGGTGCCTTCCATATCGGCCGTTTTGGAGAAGTATGAATTATCTGTTGAAGAGATTGGAACATTTGTCTTTCATCAGGCTAATATTCGCATTATTGAATTTGTTAAAGATAAACTTGGTATCGCGGACGACCAATTGTATACAAATATCCATAAATATGGGAATACGTCGTCAGCGTCTATACCTATTGTATTAGATGATAAGAAATCGTCCTTCAAAGAAGGTGAGCTGGTTATGCTTATCGGATTCGGCGCGGGTTTTGCGTGGGGCGTAAATATAGTGAAATGGGGTGGTCGATTATGACTACAGATACAAAAAAAACAGCGATTGTTACAGGATCGACGAGAGGTATAGGATTAGCTATTGCAAAAGGGTTGGCAAAGGAAGGCTATAATATTCTTGTTTGTGGCCGAAGTCAGGGAACCTGTGATTCTGCGGCTAAAGAGATTTCAACTACATATGGTGTTAAAGCTCTTGGTATAGCGGTAAATGTTTCTAAACAAGCAGATGTGGCAGCCTTGGTTAAACGAGCGATAGCTGAATTTGGTTCTATAGAGGTATTGATAAACAATGCAGGTATTACTAAAGATAATTTGATGCTTCGTATGTCAGAGGATGATTGGGATTCTGTTATTCAAGTTAATTTAAATTCAATTTTTTATTTTACAAAGGCTGTTATTCGTTCGATGATGAAAAAACGGTTTGGACGCATTATAAATATTACGTCTGTCGTCGGAGTGATGGGTAATCCTGGCCAAGCGAATTATGCTGCGTCTAAGGCAGGAATGATTGGGTTTACTAAATCGATTGCTAAAGAATATGGAAGTAAAGGTATTACCTGTAATGCGGTTGCACCTGGTTTTATTGACACCGATATGATTGAATCTTTACCTAAAGATTATATTGATAATATAATAAGCCAAATACCGGTGAAAAGGTTGGGAGAGCCGACTGAGATTGCAAACGTTGTATCGTTTTTATCTTCAGATAAATCTTCATATATCACGGGTCAAGTCATCAATGTTGATGGCGGGGTATTAATGTAAAAAAGCTGTTCAAGGAGGACATAACAATGGGTGAATCAAGAGAAGAAATTTATAAAAAAGTAAAAGCGGTAATTGTAGAGCAATTAGGTGCTTCAGAGAGTGAAGTAACAGAAGGCGCATCATTTACTGATGATCTAGGTGCTGATTCTTTGGATACAGTCGAATTAGTAATGGCATTAGAAGAAGAATTTGAAACTGAAATAGCAGACGAAGAAGCTGAAAAATTAACAACTGTTGGTAAAACTGTTGATTATATTTGTTCAAACGCTTAATTAGTTTTATTTAGTTTAACTTAAAGAAAAGATTAACAAAGTGAATAAAAATCGAGTTGTAATTACTGGAATGGGTGCTATGACACCAATTGGGAAAAATGTCCCTGACTTTTGGGCTGGGTTGATGAATGGAGACTCTGGGGTTTCTTTAGTTGATCAGTTTGATGTTTCTGCATATACGACTAAAATTGCAGGAACAATCAGAGATATTGATTTTACTCCTTATTTTGACAAGAAAGAAATCCGACGCACATCTAGGTTTATATTACTTGGAGTGGCTGCTGCGATTGAAGCTGTTAAAGACTCAGGTCTTGATATTGAGTCTATTCAAAATGAAGTTGGGGTAGAAGTTGGGTCTGGAATCGGTGGAATCGAAATATTGGAAAAAATGGCAGTTACTCTTGAAAAAAGTGGTCCTGCTAGAATAAGTCCGTTTACTGTTCCTATGATGATTCCAGATATGGCATCAGGTTTAATTGCTATTAAAACGGGCGCTAAGGGACCGAATTCGTGTTCAGTTACAGCCTGTGCATCTGCTGCTCATTCTATGGGTAATGCGTTTAGGCTGATTCAACGAGGAGAAGCTAAGGCTATGATCGTTGGAGGAGCAGAAGCAGCTGTTACACCATTAGGATTAGCTAGTTTTTGTGCGGCAAGATCTCTTTCTACGCGAAATGATGACCCTACAAAAGCATCTCGTCCTTTTGATAAAAATCGAGACGGGTTTGTTATGGGTGAAGGTGCCGGAA
>JABIPA010000005.1 GCA_018698675.1 bacterium
GAAAAACCCTGACCTCTTGGAGACTGGATGAAACCTATATTAAAGTAAAAGGAAAATGGACCTATCTATATAGAGCCGTTGATAGAGAAGGTAAAACGATTGATTTTTATCTAAACCGTAAACGTGATTCTAAAGCCGCACTATCTTTCTTTAAGAAAATCATTCGCCTCAATTCACCTCAAACTCCACATGTGATAAATGTAGATAAAAACTCAGCTTATACTCATGCAAAACAAAAATTAGAACGAGAAAATAAGTGGCCGAAACAATGCAAATTGAGGCAAAACAAATACATGAACAATATAATAGAACAGGATCATAGAACCGTTAAATGGAAGATGAATCATACCATGGGTTATCACACGATGTGGCATGCGTCTACTACAATTACGGGTGTTGAAACGATGCATATGCTTCGAAAAAGACAAGTACCATTTTATAACAAGAAAAATGCACAATCATTAAGGGATTTTATTCATCGTCTCTTTGATATTACCAGATCAATTTTTCCACTATATTCTAATCGAAAAATGGCTTTTTAATTTAATATTTATCTGGGTTTTTAGTGTTGTTTTTTATTTTTACAGTTTTTGAACCAGAATCCGCTTACCTTACATATTCTTTTTCGCAACAAAATATACGGCTAACCAAATCATGTAATTTCAACTATACTACCGTAAATTTTAATTACTTGGAGTTCTTATGTTTAGAATCAACTCATTAACGCACACAATAATTAATAACATTTCGAAAACTATTCCCCGACAACCGATAAGTTCGAGACCTATTCAAAAACATTCGTTTTCGACTCAATCACCTCAATCTACACAGACAGTTAGTACATCAACTGCGTTGCACGTGGCCGCGGCAGCTTTTCTTATCGGACTTAAATTAGGCACCGAACATGAAAAGCAGGATACAAGTAAAGATGTCCAGGTTAACGAAGAATATCTATCCTATTTAGAAAAAAAATCAGGATTGTCTCTTTCAGATTCAACAATAGAAAAAACCGATAAAACAACGACCATCGATAGAAAATCTTTAAACGACTTAAAATACCTTGCCGGAGAAAAATCTAGAACAGACTGTTAGTCAAACGGATTTTTTTGTTACATTAAGAACTCATTAGGACATCAACCTAATAAGTCCCCCTACTGCTCTTGGAATTAAAGTAGCTATGGAATCATACACTCTCATATGCTTGCACCCCATCGCCTTTAAATCTTCATACCTCTGTGAACTTGCTGAAACTGTATCAAGAGGACTAGAAAAGCGATCGAATATACCGCCCTTCTCATGACGACCAAAATCACTTCCAAAATCATAAGAATGCTCATTCAATCCTTGAACGAAATTAAAGCAACCTTCGCGTTCTGCGGCAAAAACACTTGATTCACGCACAACCCGAACTCCATTTTCAAATGTCTCTTTTCCAAAATCATTGTTAAGAGCGTATCCGTTGGCTACTAAAGGTCCAATAACTTCAAATGCATTTTCCTTTGCAGCTACATACAGACTAGACATTTTCTCAAAAACTTCTTCCTTCTCTCCATATAGTTCACGACCAAAATCAGATTGAATATCGTACTCATTTTCGCCCATTACACGAATGACGCTTGCAGCATTTTTTTCCGCTGCAATAGATAGACTGGAACAACGTTTTTTTAGATTACCTTCGGAGCTATAGATAACATGACCAACATCTTCCTTAACTTTATAGCCTTTCGAAACTAATACTCGAACCACATCCACATTATCACGCTCGGCGGCTAAATATAAATTCGTCGTTCGAGCGATCAATTTAGCAGTAGCTCTGTTTTTTCCTATGTGCGTCTCCGAGCCAAAGTCAGTTTCAAAAGGATACGTTGTTTCTGATAAGGCACTGACTGCATTCGTAGCTCCATTTTTGATAGCATTTGCAACGCACGATACCTGCTCTAAACTGTTTGGTCTGGGATAATAAAACTCTTTTCCGATATTATTTCCGAAATCATAGTCTGTATCTTTTAAGGCAATAATAAACTTATCAGAATTAGTAGAAATTGCGTTGTTTAACGATGTCTCTTTTGAATAATGATCTCTTTCAGAAAAATCTCCAAAAAAAGACCCTTTATCATTTTTAAAGTCATACCCGCATTTCTTCAACGCGTGAACAACTCCATTTTGATTATTTTTTGAAACATTAAATAAACTTGATATGCGACGGACCTGATTACTCCCCATATTCTCTTCATATCCATTATCACTTTTGAAATCGTATCCGTTTTCCGACAAGTAAAAAATGGCGTCGTTCAATAGAAGGTCACAGCTAAGATGTAGTAACGATCCTTTTCCGAAAGAGACACTATTCAACGATTGTCCCTTTGAAGTGAAATATTTAACGACCTGTAAAAAAGCCCGATTTTGTTCTCTATCATTAAACATTTTAATGTAGCTTACAAATTCTTTAGACTCATCATTTTTCAGAAATCTATCGACAACAGCTTCGTCATAGACTTTTAAGTCGCTAATAATTGCGTCCGGTATAGGATCCCGATTATGTGGCATAAGTAAAGGTTGATTAGAATCGATCATGCTTTTAATCGTTCTATCCAAATACCATTTTCCTCCGGACAAAGGAGAACATTCTTTTTTATTTTTATAATAGTCTAGACTATTTCCTAAATAATATGCCGTCAATTCCCCCTCGTCTTCACCTTTAATAGTTACTATCATTGAAGGTGTTCCATCTGACAGAGAAGGAGATTCTTTGACTAATATGAGGGATACAAACTCTACACATTCCTCATATTCATTTCCAATTACAGAATCGTCGTCAATTTTAGAGTTAATTCCGTCAATCGACGTACTATCTAAGTTATCCGTTTTTCTATTTACTAAAGCTACTATCTTTTTCATAATCCCACCCCGTGTTATCTATATCTATTTATCGTACATTTATCAAAAAAGTTTCACACTTATCCTGACCAAAACTTTCTATGAATTAAAAATCCATTAAGAAAATTCATGTTAAAATGAACTAACTCTCAACGTCTTTCCGTTTAAAAATTAAAAAAGTTACAGTTAAAAAACTAAAGCAGAATCTAAAAGGGGTTTTATTGAGCTAGTGACTAAAAGTGAATAAATTCAAAAACCTTGAACAAAACGAACTAAAGTTATTTGCTGAGACCGTCGACAAATGTTTCTAAATCCTCATCATTTATTCTAAAATAACGTGCTTGAGGATGATGAAAAACAAGAGCAGATACAGAAGCTTCAGGCTCCATCATACATTCTTCCGAAAGTTCAACACCAATCTCTTTATCGGGGCTTAAAACGTCCCATAGTATCGATTGGTCTTCTAGTCTAGGACATGCAGGATATCCAAAAGAAACTCTAATCCCTCTATATTTTAATTTAAAGAGATCATCTCTACTCTGATTCTCGTCATCAGGAAATCCCCATTCACGTCTAATTTGTTGATGAATTTTTTCTGCAAATCCTTCCGCAGCTTCTAATGCTATCGCTTGCAATCCATGAGCCTCAAAATAACGCCCCTCATTCATCAATTCTTTAGCAAGATCTGATATCCCGTCGCCACAGGTTACGACAAACGCACAAATGGTGTCTTTCTTATCTGGATGAACAAAATCTGTTAAACACAATTCATTTCCTTCCGACTGTCTTGGGAAGATAAACGTGTTTTTAACAGAATCACTTTCATCTAGAATCTGTAAATGATTGTCCTTCTTTTTAACATTAAAGTATTTGTATACCGCTTTTCCCTTTAACAAACCTTTTTCGATAACCATCTTTTTCAAGTCTGTTAACAATTTATTCAACTTCATTGCTTTTTCGTCTTTATTCGCCAAAAGTGACTTTACATTTCCTTTAAGCCCTAAATGGTTTCCATATAACATTTGAGGGTTAATATAATCCCAAATGTCTTCTAATCCAGCTTCAACTTTTTTTGAACCAACAAATGGCTGACCTATTGAATCATAAGTATATTCAAAATTTATTTCTGGGCGATGGATAGGTTTTTTAACCTTTTTAACGTCCTTTTTTTCCCGTGCCTTTTTTTGGATTTCTTTTATTTCAGAAATATAGGACGAAGACGTAGACGGTTCAGATAATTTATTTGCGACCTCCAATCCGGACATCGCATCCTTACAATAAACAACGGCTCCTTCATATTGAGCTGCTATTTTTAAATTCGTAAAATTTTCGGATAAAGCGGCTCCACCTACCAAAATTGGAACATCAATTCCATTTCGAGCCAAATCACCAGCAGTTATAACCATCTGTTGAGCAGACTTTACTAACAGTCCAGAAAGACCAATTAATTGAGGTTTATGTTTTTTAAACGCCTCAATCAATTTTTCCGGAGGACATTTTATTCCTAAATCGACAATATTATATCCGTTATTTCCAAATATTATTTCTACGAGATTTTTCCCTATATCATGAACATCGCCCTTTACGGTAGCCAACAACATCGTTGCCCTTTTAGACGAGTCTTCAGACTCCATCATAGGCTCCAAATATGAAACGGCTGCTTTCATAACTTCAGCAGACTGCAATACCTCAGCAACGATAAGCTCATTGTTATTAAAAAGCCGGCCAACTATTGCCATTGCCGCCATTAGAGGCCCGTTAATTACGCCTAAAGGATCTAATTTTTTTAGGGCTTCGTCTAAATTTTCTATAAGAAACTCTTTCGTTCCTTCTACGATATTGATTTCAATTTTTTTATCTGTCGATAAATGTTCTCTAGAAACCGTTTTAACTACTACTTTTTTATCTCTATAAAAAGCAGCAAACTTGGCTACAGGATCTCCAAATTCTGTTCGGTACCATAACAAATTGTCGCATAGCTCTTTTTCTTCGTCTGAGATTGTTGAGAAACGAACTAATTTTTCAGAATTAACGATAGCCGTATCTAAGCCCGCCTTGGTGCAATGATATAAAAATACTGAATTCAATACTTCTCTACCCGCAGGAGGTAAACCAAAGGACACGTTTGAAATACCTAATGTTGATTTTGTCTTAGGATATTTTTCCTTAATTAACCGAACACCTTCTATTGTCTCTTTTCCAGAACCAAAATAATTTTCATCGCCCGTTCCACACGGGAATACTAAAGGATCAAAAATTATATCTTCTTCTAATATTCCGTACTTCTTTGTCAACAATTCATAAGAATCAGTAGCATATTGAAGTTTTTCCTCAGCCGTTACGGCCATTTCTCCGTGAATACAGCCAACCACGACGGCTGCTCCATACTTTCGAACCAGCGGTAATAACTCCTCGAAACTTTTTTCTCCATCTTCTAAATTAACGGAATTTAAAATGCATTTACCTTGAGTCAACTTAAAAGCAGTCTCTACAACTTCGGGGTCTTGGGAATCTACCATTATTGGTGCTTTTACCATTTTTGAAATTTTCTGATAGAAGTCGATTGTATCTTGAACTTCATCTCTGTCTGGATTTGACATACAAATATCCACGACATGAGCACCAGCTTTCACCTGTTTTTTTGCAATTTCGGCAGCTTCATCTAAACTACCCTCTACAATAAGACGTTTAAATTTTCTGGAACCAATTACGTTGGAACGTTCCCCTACAATATAAGGTCTATTTTCGTTCTCAAAAACAACCGTTTCAATTCCTGAAACTCTAGACATTGATTCCGGAATATAGGTTCTTGGATTAGACGTGTCAGCGATTTCAGACAACGATTGAATATGAGAAGGAGTTGTTCCGCAGCATCCGCCTATAACATTCAACCAACCTTCATCTATAAACGTTTTAAGTGTTGATGCCAAATTTTCTGGCTTTTCTGGGTATATACCATCTTCATTTGGAATTCCGGCATTTGGAACAACAGCTATCGGGTATTTGGAAATTTCTGCTAATGATCGAATATGATCTCTCATAAATTCTGGACCCGTCGCACAATTCAATCCAATATAAAGAGGTTTCATATGTTCGATAGAGGTATACAGTGCTTCCACAGTTTGACCACCTAACATTGTTCCCATTGTTTCTACCGTTCCAGAAACGGCTACAGGGAGAGTCTGACCCACTTCTTCAAAGGCATCTAAACATCCAATATATGCTGCTTTAATATTCAAAGTATCTAATGCCGTCTCAATTAGAAGATAATCTGCGCCAGCTTCAACCAAAGCCTTTGCCTGAATTTTAAAATTTAAACGTAACTCATCAAACGTAATTCCACCTGTAACAGATAATGCTTTCGTTGTTGGACCAATAGAACCCGCAACAAATCTTGGTTTTTCAGGTGTCGAATACTTATCGCAGGCAGCTCGTGCAAGTTGTACTGCAATAGTATTAATTTCTACTGCTTTCTCGCCTATCCCAAATTCGTCCAAAACAAGAGGAGTTGCTCCAAATGTATTGGTTTCAACTATATCTGCACCAGCTTCTAGATAGGATTCGTGAACTTTTGAAATAATGTTGGGCCGAGTGATCACTAAATATTCGTTACACCCATTTAATTCTTCACCGCCAAAATCGGTTTCTGTTAGATTTTCGTCTTGAAGAGATGTTCCCATCGCTCCATCTATAACCAATATTTTGGACTTAATTAGTTTAAGTAGAGATTGTATTCTTTCTTTACCAATAATCATGACTGGTAGTTTATGATATTCATTCATTTAATTACAGGCCTTTATGTGTATATAATCTTGATATGCAAGGGATATGTCTTGATATTGGAGCGTTAAGTTTAAGGACTTTTCGAAAACCTACTTTTTCCAGCATGCGAATCAGTACTAGTGGATCAACGACCGATTCAAAAAAACAAACGAATAACGAGTTTCTAAACTCCGAAAACAATAGTCGTCAGAAACCAACTATCAACCCTAATTTTTCATGGACTAATTTACCTGATGTAAATAAATTTAATAAAACCCCCTCCCTTTCTAAAGACTATCCCGACATTTTTCCATTCACCACATTTCCATATTTCAATGATTCTTCTGGAAAACGAGTCAAAATAGAAAATATAGACGTTCGCCGATATGTGCCTATCAATACCTATTCTAGTCACGAAGATAAGCAAGCGATTCTTTCTCACCCGTCAATTCAGCCTGTCTCTTGGTCAAATAGAAACGACCTTTTTTATTCAGACATTCCATTAGAAATATTTAGTTTATCCGGAGCAATAAAAACAAGAAATTTTGGAAAAATGTTTTTAGTCAGTGGAAACGACCCTTCTACATCTGAAAGAGTACGACATTTATTTAAGTGTTTTTCTGGAAATTTTTATCCAACAAGTAGAGAAAGTGTTTGTCATTCATTCGCTTCACTACTTGGCGAAGGTCATCACTTTCAACCGACCTACATGTTAAATTTCCCAAAAAATGGTTATTCCTCACCTTTTGATAATGAAGACTATTTTACCGTCCGTAGATACGTGGAAGGGGTAACGGCTGATACTGTACTTGCATACCCGGACGCTTTTTCGTACATCCCTGACGAAACATTGGTCCGGTTAAATTTTTTAGAAATGTTCATGAGTGTTAATGACCCTTATCCTGATAATTATATTCAACCGCTAAATGAAAGTATTCGTAGAGGGTGGAAACTTACTAACATTAGAAATCGTCTTCCGAGTCGAATTACGTCTAAAATTCAATTTAACGATTTAGAAGATACGTTTAACCAAGATCCTTCTGAATTTGGAAGCTTTGATTTTAGACGGAAGCATTTAAAAGATAAGGGAGAAGATGCTCTTTTTCGGGTATTTATTGCCCGTTCTGAACAAACGATGTTAAGAATTTTAAAATTAAAGCATTACTCCCTAGAACTAAAACAATCTGGAAACGATCACCTATCTTCTGAGCAGGTTGAAAATGTAAATAAACGTATTGGAGATATAATCGTCGACCCGACTCTAATTGAAGCTGCTGTCATGAATATTCAGGATCTAAATTCAATTCTCTACGCCTATAAAACGTATACAAACGCAGAACTTCAAACAATGCAAAACCATCAACGTTGGAGCTTAGCACTTCAGAAAATTGACCCAACTACCCCATTAACTTATAAACAACTGCTCACGACTAACTTTTGAAAAATTTCTTAGTGTTATAAAGAATCGACCCACTCAACGAGTCTCTTCGTTCCAACCCCTATTTGAGGAAAATAAGTTAATATGTCAGATTCGCTCACACTTGTTCCCAATGAGTCCACAATAGTTAATGCTTTATTTCCGTCAAAATCGACAAAGGCCAACCTAACAGCAAGTTCATCCTTGTCCGATCCAAAAACTATAGACGGTAATAGGGCCACTTGAGTACGTTTGTCTTCAATCAATGCAGTCGTTAGGTCTAGACTATTATTGATTCCCTTTTTTGCCAATTTTTCTCTAAAAGGTGAAAAATCAGGATAAAGATAAAAACCACCTTCTGGGTCATGGCATTGAATTCCAGCAGCTCTTAAGTTTCTTGCTACATATTTGCCGACGAGATTTAATATTTTTATTTGGTCCTCAATATAACTGTCGATTTCTTCATTATGTGAATACGCATCAATAGCCGCATACTGGACAGGCGTTGTTGCCGATGAAAATGTTTCTGAAGCCAAGCCTATTAAACTGTCTTTAATTTGAGAATTTAAATATTTAGACACATGCATTATTCCTAGTCTCCAGCCACCAGCCCCAAATACCTTTGATAACCCTCCTGTGATTACAGTTCCCTCTGGATAATATGTAGCGATAGACACATGTTTTTTTGGACTTAAAAACCCATAAATTTCGTCAGCAATGATAATGACATTATATTCTTTGGCCGCTTCTGCAACATCTTTCAAATCGTCACAAGTGTATGTTGTTCCTGAAGGGTTTCCTGGGTAATTCAAAATCATAATACACGGTTTACTTTTATCTCTACGATTCGAACACACCTGTCGAAGTGACTTGCCTGTAACCTTCCACTTCCCTTCAAACGTCGTTTTAATCCGAATTACATCATGGCCTACACTTAAAGCTTGTGGTTCGTAGGAAACCCACGATGGATTTGGCAATAAAACATCTGCTTTTTTAAACATATTCAAAAAATTATAAATGAGTATCTTTGATCCAGGTCCTATGTATATTTGATCGACATTAGATTTAAGTCCCAATCGACGTTCGTGAAAATCGCAAATTTTTTGCCTCAACTCTGCAAGGCCTTGTACTGGAAGATATTCTGTCCTATTTGCAAACTTCTGTAATGTTTCAGATAAACGTTTAGGAGGATCAAATGGAGATTCGCCAAACCCAAATTTAATTACATCACGTCCCGTTGAAATTAAACGTGCCGTTAACTCGTTTACAAGTAGTGTTTCTGATTTAGCAATAGGTTTTAAATTTGATACGAGATTTAATGATGATTTCATTTACTTTCCTTTGTTTATAGTTTCTTGTTTCAACTAATAATAAAATAAACTTTCGGAGCGATCGATTAATGTAGCCTGAACTAATACGTTATCTGGTAAACTCATAGGAAATATTATTTTTCGATTTGATTTCTCAAAATATATCAACATAGTTTTTGGATCAATCCATCGCTCAACATACCCTGATACCAAAACATCCGTTTCTGTAACTTCTTCGGGATCTTCCGTTTTTGGAGCAGAAACAAGAGCCCCTAAATAATCTGCGTCAGAATGTTGATAAACTTTGATTTTTACGCATTTTACATTTTGAGTTACTACCCAGTCGCTAAACAGTATCTCGGAATAATAAATAGCTGGATCACTTGATGGCAACGTTACTTGCTGAATCGACGTCCAGGTGTCTCCAATACTAAATTCTTTCCCTGAAAAATGGTCAATCTTTTCTCCCCACTCTTTTCTCAAAGACGTTTCAAGTATGCCACTATTCATTCCTCTAAGAAGACCCTCTGATATCTGTGGAGGATATGAGGATTTAACAAGAGAGTCGAACTCATCAAGTCCTGACACGTCAATAATTTTACCTACGTGATCGGTCTTTGTTTCAGAATTAACTTTGGCTACAATATCTAATAAAGGATTTTTAACAGGATTTCCATCTTGAAATATTTTGAATAATTTAGTCTTATTATAAAAAGAATACGTAGGAGGAATTTTAGATTGTCCAAATCCTCTTACACTATGCTTGGTTACCGAGACCTCCGATTCAACAATGCGTTCTTCTTTGGTCGTTCGAATATCTCTTTGGTCCAGACTCTTAAACAATCTAGACTTAACATTATAAGTAACCGGAGTAGATGGGTTAAATTCAAATTTAAATGTAGATGCATTTAAATTTGATAGACTCAAACTTAACATAATAATAAAAAAGGAAATTATAATTTTCATTAAAAAAATAGTATCAGTTTTTGAATCATTTGTTGACTCTGAATTTCAAGTAAAAGACAGCATTGCCGTTACACCTGGATCAGGGTTCGATCATTTTGTTAACGCTAGACACACTATAAACCCTGAAGGAAAAACCCTCGCGATAATGGCTTTTAATATTTTTATCCTAAACGAATTAGGCGTTCACTCCGAATTACCTTACAAAACACTTGGAAGAGTTATTCAATTCGCCCATCCGGACACAGCTCTTTTTTGTTACCAAAAATCTCAATTTTACTACGGAGGAATAAATAACAATTCACTTCTTATTCTTAGTGCACTAAAAGACAGTTTTAAACCGACACAGGAACTTACTGCTTATATCAAAGAAATTGGTTCACCACCAATGACTCAAGTTTCTCAGCCCTACGACGTAGATTCTCAGGCTTATGATGTATCTTCACAACCTTATGACTCGTCTTCTCAAGTTTTCGATACAGATTCCCAATTGACTCAAGACGGGGCTCTCCGTGACTCTCAAAACGACTCATTTCGTCTACCAAAAAGAAGGCGATTAGTCAGTCGTTCATCCACTCTTTCATCGCAATATTCGTCTCAACAATCGATAATAACGGACTCAGGAGGTAGAAAAATATTTCAAGGAATTGGTTTCCATATTACAGGTCAACGTTCTGACTCTTTATCTTATTTAAATAAAATAAACGCTTATTATAAAAGAGTTGTTTCCTCTCGAGAAATAGAGTTGGCTGGTGCGGCTAATCAAGAGCACTATATGACTGTAAATTCATCTTATGTTTACTATAAAAAAATCCAGGAACTGTGTGAAAATATTATCGACGATAAAGATTTTAAAATCGACCTAGATAACTTACCCGCTTATACGGATGAGTGGGCTGAATTAATGGAAGAAGGTATTCTAGGATTGACGAATTCAGATCAATTTTCTCAATGGACTCAGTCTCAAAACTATTAGTACGTCGATATTTCTTCCCAGCTTTTAGTGATTCGAGTTCCCTTTTTAGGATCATTGATCGTTTTTAAAAAGACCGGAATTTCGTTTTTCAAACTATCGACATGAGAAATCAATCCGACAACATGGTTCTCATTTCGTAACTCTTGTAACGTCTCCATTACAATTTCAATTGACTCTTGGTCTAACATGCCGAAGCCTTCATCGATAAAAAAGAAATTTTGAGAGTAATTTAATTGCGTCTTAATTGTCTCTGAAAGTGAAAGGGCTAATGCTAAGGAGGCCTGAAACATTTGCCCTCCAGACAGTGAAGTAATTCCCCTTATTTTTCCTTCGTTCAAATAATCAACAACACAAAACTGGTTATCCTGATTAACAGTTAACTTTAACTGCTGTTTTGTCATTCTAAAAAACCGTTTATTTGATTCAAAACAGAGTTGCTGTAAGTACTGGGTAGATACATAATTCACAAACCGATTTCCTTTAAACAGTTCCTTTAAAATCGATAAACTTGATTTCCGTCCCGACACCACTACTAACTCTTTTTCCAATCTTTCTTTAACTACTAAGTCTCGTTCCATTTGTTCAATTTCATTTACGACTCGACCCATCAATTGATCATTTGTTCGTAATATCTCCTTTTGTTCCGTCAACTCTTTCTTTATTTTATGATGCTCAATTTCGTTATAAGGAGACTCTATTGACCGCTCTATTAAATCTTTCTTTAATGCCTCTGCTAAAGAAAATTTTGTTTCAAAGACCTTCAATGCATCTTCTTCTTTCTCGATATCAACCTTTAAACCTAATACCTCGTCTACTTCTTTGATTGTTGTATTTAATTTTGCCAAACGTCCATTCATATCAGTTGTTATTTTTTGAAAATAAATAGTTAATTCGTTAAAAATCACAGTCACTTGCTGTAGCTTTATTTCACCTTCTTTTAAGGTTAATCTTGACTCATCAAACAACCGGTCCGTTTTTGATTTTTCTAGCTTTACAGCATTAATCTTTTTTTCCAACTTTTCTTTTTCCGATGATAGCTCTCGATATTTCGTTATCATATATTCGTCAGATGTATTGGAGGCATTCAATTTATTCTTGTTTCTTAACGGATGCTTTAGTTGTGACTCAAGAGTCCGCTGCTGTGTAATCAAATTATCTGAGCTTTGATTTATTTCTGATTCATTTTTTTCAAGATTTTTAATATAAGCGTTTAAAGCATCTTGCTCAGTTATTAATGTATTTACGTTGTTATCGATTTCAGTAAGCTGTCTAGAAAATGTCTCTATTTTTTCGTTATTCTTAGTCATCGAATCATCAACAAATCCAAATTCATTAAATGGTTCGAATAATTTTTGATGCATAGACATCTTTTTATCTATCTTTTTAATTTCAGATATTAGATCCTTAAATTGAATTTCCAAAGGTTCAATTTTATCTTTTATCTCTGTTATCAAGGCCTCGTCTTTTATATAGACTTCAAGTTGATTTTGCATTTTTTCAACATCTGCTATTGGAACTGATTCATCTAACATGCTGTGTTGATAATGCTCGACCTTTGTTTTACATAGAGGGCATTTCTTTCCAATAACTATTTGTTCAGACATCAAATCAACCATATGTTTTGTTTTTAAGTCTGAAAAATGTTTTGACTGAGTTTTCTTTTCTGACGAAATCCTTTGTAAAATTTTCTTTGTTGTTGTTTTTAATAAAGATATAAAATTTTCAAAACTGTCATTAGAAGATTCATCCTTTAAATCTTTTTCTAATTGATACTTAAAGTTTGTATCTATGTTTTTCAGATGCTCCTTAACACGAGATATGAGCTCTGTTTTTTTAATTTGAAATTGACGATATTCCGATTCAATTCGTTCCTTCTCCAGAAACCATTGCGATAAATTATTAGTTATTTCTACAGTGGGTTTCGTTTCTAAAAATTTTTTTTTGGATTTTATCGCATCATCAAATTTATTTACTAATGACTTTAATTTACCATCAAGAAGTAGACGTTCCTTCTTAACGTGTTCCAAGCGTTTTTTAGCCGGTCCTTTTTTTTGACAAAGTACGCTTACTTGAATCAACAAATTTATATCGTGAATATCTTCTTCCCAGTTAACCAATGAATTTGACTCGGAATCAATTTTTTTTTGTAGAGCTGTTAAATGAACGTGTTTTTTTTGGTCATCCAAGAATATTTCTAAAAACCTTGCTTTTTTTATCGTTGTTTCGCCGATATTCTTTTTAGTCGTTCGATAAAGGTCCAATAAGTCCTTAAATTCCGACTGAAAAGACCTCGTTTTTTTAATCAATATTCTTTTATCTAGAAAAATGTCTTTTTTTTCATTTAATTCTTGAAGGTCCGACTTAATTTTTTTTAATTTAAAAAACACTTCCCCAGCCGTACCTAGAAATCTATCCCGACTTTCAATGATTTCAACATCTTTTTTAATCGACAGATTTTTTTTCAAAAGTTCGTCATTTGCTAATCGTTTTGCATCTACGACTTTCTTCGATAATCCAGGGTCGACCTGACTCAACTTCGCCTGTAATTCAATAATCAGTTCTTTATTTTTCGAAAATAAACGAGATGTTCTATCGTACAAATCATATTTGTCCAAATAAAATAATGTCTTAAACATTTGAACTCTATCTTTATCTCCCAGTTTCAAAAACTCTTGAAACTTTCCTTGAGGAATAATCATCGTTCTTCGAAAGTTTTCATATGAAAGTCCAATCACTGTTGCAAAAGAAGAGACTTCGACAGGTACCCACTTTTCAGTAAAAACATATCCTTTTCTAGTCATAACAACAGTCTCTGGGCTCGACTCTTTTCTCTTTCCATTAACTACGGAACGATATCTAGTCCCTTTAACATCAAATTCTAACTCAATAAACAAGCTATCAGATCTTAAATTCATAAGATTGTAAGCTCTATTTTCCTGCTTATTTATTCGATCAATTTCTCCATAAATGGCCAAGGTTAAAGCATCTAATATGCTTGATTTACCAGACCCAACAGATCCAAAAATTCCAAATAACTTGGCATCCATTAAATGATTAAAGTCTATATCGACTCGTTCTTTATATGAGAATAAACCTTCGATTGTTAATTTAAGTGGAATCAACGAAAAACCCTTAATCTATTTGTACTATTAAAATCCATTCAAGTGTCGTCCTTCGTCGCCAAAACTTCGTTAAACATATCCATAACGTCATCATTCACTTCAATATTCTTAATGCTCTGAAAATAACTCTTGAATAATTCATCTATAGGCAATGTTAAATCGGGCCCTTGATTCCGGTCTTCTTTAGTTTGACCAACAACTTCTGGCACAATCAGACATCGACTATGCGCGCCAAGTAACAATTGTTGATCCGCATAACTTAAAAAAGCATTCAAAATAAGATGAAGTTCGACATAACATTCTTGATTATCTTTTAACCATTGAAGAGCCCCATCAAGAGAAGAAAACGTTTTCTTTTTAAGAGGATATCCTCCAAATAATGGTAATTTTCGTCTGGAAAGCGTCCCATTTCCCTCTGTATCTAAAATAATTACAAATTTTTCCTGATTTACTTCGCTGAAGCTGTAGGCTAAAGGACTGCCAGAATACCATATTTTCTCACCTACTGAATGACATCTGTGTAAGTGGCCTGTGGCTACATAATCCACCAAACTTGGAATACACTCAGGTTTAAGAGGTTCAGTTCCTCCAGAATAAATAATAGGTTTCTCTTCTCCCGACTCCCCTATAAAATCTGTCTCTGAAAACAACAAATGTGTAACGATAAGGTTTATACCATCACTGTCCACGTTTCTATCTACCAAATCCGCCCAATATTTCGTCATTATTTCCGTAAAATGATTGAGACCGTGGCTTTGTTTTATTTCTTGCTTTAATCTCAGTTCATTCACATAGGGAGTCAATAATAACCTCAAAGGAAGATTTTCATTTTTTCTAACTAGTTCAACAAACCCTGATTCTGATTTCGTAAATGTAAAAAAGTCGTTATCGATATAATCAATTTTTTTATTAAACTCCCCTGTAAAATAAATTTGGTTATACCCTCCTAAAGGAGAAGGTGCGTCTATTCTTTCAGGGGAATCGTGATTGCCAGAGACAACGAAGACACAGGTCCTTCCATTTCTAGACAGACGAAATAACGTTTCGTAAAATAATTTAATCGCTTCTGTAGAAGGGTTAATTTGGTCAAAACAATCGCCGGCCACTAAAACAATGTCTATGTTTTCATTTTCGACAAATGACACGATTTCGTCCAAAACGACAACCTGTTCCTCAATTCGAGAGAACTTCCAAAGCTTTTTACCTAAGTGCCAATCGGCTGTATGTAAGATTTTCATCCCCGTAATTATATAATGGGATCGTATTTAAATGCTATTAGACACATATTTATCAGATAGATAAAAATCCCAGACTAATTTACATCCATTTATGATTTTTGAAATTTTTTTATTCATTACCCGATAATTTATATATATACTTTGATATGTTAACTATTTTGAATGACCCTAAATATCGAAAAATCATTAACTATTTAATAATTATATTCTTTTTCGTAAATTATTTATTAGAATTACAATTTCTGGAGAGATTTACTTGATATCATTTAATAAAAAAATCCTTTCTTCATCAAATTCCGAAAATTCTTTTCTAAAAACACCTTCGGCATCCAGAAATAATCCATATACCGTTTCCAACTTTAAAAAAATATCGCCAACGTCAGTCGCTCAACAACAAGATTTATATCTCCAACATGGAGACACCCTGGTTAAAGAACTTTTTGGAGGCGCATCAGGGGCCCGCGTTTATCTAATAAAAAATGTAACAGGCGATTTAAAAGTAAGAAAATTTAAGTTAAATTCAGGTCATGGTCACAATAGCAAAAATGTTCTAGAGGAACCTCATTGGATAAGTTATGTATCGGGAAACACAAATAACGTCTCTCCGGCTCTCGTTGAAAGTCGGAAAATATCTGAATCTATCTACGGAGAAATGTCAAAATTTTATCCAAAAATATATGCATTGGGAGAAATAGAGACAAGTGATACTAATTTTTTCGACGTCAAACGAGCAATTGGTGTATTCTACGATCAAGAATATCTTGAAGGGCGTTTGGCCATCGATGGCCTGCGTCAAAAAACAATCTCACATACCACCTATTTTCAGGCTATTGCTCCTTTTATCGATCTGCTAAGTCTTTCATGGGAGTCAGAACACTCTTCAAGCCTTTCAAAAAACGAAGGTTCCAACCTATTTAATAAAACATATGTTCATCGATGTATATCAAGAATAAAAAGTGACCCTAGAATTGTATTAAGCGAACCGCCCTATTCGACTCATAGCAAATTCAACACACTTCTTAACTCACAGGGTGTTACCATCGACAACATTTATTGCATAAACCCCTTTGAATTGTTATCTAAAATTAAAATACATCAACGTCTTACAGATATTTTCTCAATTGAAAAACTAATTCCCCATTTTCATGGAGATGCAACGGCTCAAAACACAATGATTTCAGAGTCAGGACAAGCCAAATTTTTCGATCCACGCGCCGATAAAGGGTGGAGAGAATCTGAAGACATGTTAAAAAATGACGATATATTTGAACTAATGAAAATCGGATTTGGACCTTATTTACACTGCATGATAAACAATATTCTTTCCTTCAATGAAGTAATTACTATAGACACATGCAAGGAGGATAACCCAGTTCTCATCGAAAACTCATTGAACTATGCGTCAACTTTTTCACTTGATAAAACGCATCCATTTCTATCGTGGCTTGAACTGTTTGTTTCCCATTTAAAAAATTCTCCCAAATTTATGAGCACGATAGGATCGTCGCCAAACTGGGAAATACAACTCAAAAGCGCAGTCGCCATTCAAGGTTTAGCTGATATTACATATAGAAACTCCGAAACATTTATGATTAATGACTTTTTATTTACAAGTCTCCTTTTAAATAAAGTCTTTGCCGAATTATCTTCTGGATTAACCTCTCAAGAAGGTATATCTTCCTGTCAGAAAAATAGATCCAAGACCAAATAATTAGCTAGTTGAAATAAACGATTCGCTATTAAACAGCGTTACCTTTTTTTTTCAGACTTTTTATCTCCAAATTGTATAGGAAAATACAAATCGTTCTTTGAATCTCTCCGAGAGTCATAAAATGTTTTTGCAAAATTTGAAATAGCGTTCTCTACTACAACGCCAAGTTCAAAATTAAGATATTTTCTATTGAGGGTAAACATGTCCATTTCTTCATATATATCATCTTGATAGACCAAATTATTACCAACTTCTATTAAAAAAAATATATTTAATTTTGACAGATAAGGTTGCGAAAAAATACTGATCGTAATCTGTCCTGTTTGCTCTTTTAAATCATAAATCTCTTTTTCTGTATATTTTTCAGGTAATAGATCAATCTTTGGATCATAAACTAGTTTTGGAAATAGAGAGGCAAGCCGTCCTCTAGCTATAGATACTAGATACTTCGTTTTTATCTCAACACCTGATTTACCAAGTTCATAATGGAAAACATCAATTTTATTAAATTTTTCGATTTGGGAAAAACGTTCTTCGTAAATTTTTCGATATCCATCGTCGTTAGCCAGCGATGCGGAAGAAAACATAACTATAAAAGAAAAAATGACTGCCAGTGCCCTATTATTTTTTCTACTCGCGAAAGAAAAATTTATACGGAAATACTGAAACCAATAGCAAAGTATTTCCGAAAATAAATTTAACAAACTTTTGATATAAACCCTCACAAAATCCCCTTTTGTATGAGTCGATATATCTACTTTTTTTTAACTAAGCGTTAATTTTTTTCTTTCTAAAGCTTTTATATCGTCTACTTTATCTGTTCGTTCCCAAGGAAGGTCCACATCTAAACGTCCAAAATGCCCATAAGCAGCCGTCTGTTGAAAAATAGGTCGTCTTAAGTCTAAAGCTTTAATTATTCCTGACGGAGTAAAATCAAATAAACTATTTACTACTTCATAAATAAAACTAACATCACATGTTTCAGTTCCGAATGTATCGATTAAAATAGAAATTGGTTCAGGAAAACCAATCGCGTATGACAATTGAACTTCTGCTTCATCTGCCAACCCTGCTGCAACAATATTTTTCGCAACGTATCGTGCCATGTAACTTGCCGATCTATCAACTTTTGTAGAATCTTTACCAGAAAAAGCGCCTCCTCCGTGCCGAGACCATCCTCCATAAGTATCTACAATAATTTTTCGACCTGTAAGACCTGCGTCACCGTGAGGACCTCCAACAACGAATCGTCCCGTTGGATTAATTAAATATTTTGTATCTTTAAGTAGATCACTTGAAACAACAGATTTAATTACATTTTCAATTACATATTCTGTTAATTCGTCATGAGAAATAGACGCTGAATGCTGTGTCGAAACAACAACAGTGCTAACTCTTACTGGTTTTTTATTAAAATACTCAACACTAACTTGAGCTTTCGAATCTGGCTTTAAAAAAGAAACACCTTCTTTTCTTTTTTTAGCTAATTCTTGAAGAATTCGATGAGATAATATAATTGGCAAAGGCATCAATGACGGTGTTTGATTACAAGCGTATCCAAACATAATTCCTTGGTCCCCGGCCCCTAAACCTTTAAATAACCCATCATCTTCATTTACTCCCTGAGCAATATCTTTGGACTGTTCATGAACCTTAACCAATACTTCACATGATGACGCATCAAATCCGTCTGCTTCGTCCATGTATCCAATGTCTTTGATCGTTTTTCTCGCAATTGCTTCATAATCAAGAGTGAAATTTCCAGCAACTTCTCCTCCTATTAAAACAAAGTCAGTGGTCACGAATGTCTCAACAGCAATTCTCGCTGCAGGATCTTGTTTTAAGGCAGCATCCAAAACTGCGTCAGAAATTTGATCAGATATTTTATCCGGATGTCCTTCAGAGACGGATTCAGAGGTAAATTCTTGTATCATAATGTATTCTCCAATATAAATATTATTTAAAAACTCAGATGTTATTTTTAAAGATAAAACAACCCAATTATGCCCAAATTGGACGCAGTTAGAATACCATAATTTACCTAATAAAAATATAATATTCATTCAACTAATTAGGGATAAATAATATTTTCAAGTCCGCCAGTTTACTCAAAAAATACTCGATTTTCGTAGACTATATAAATAATAAAAGAAGATATTCGGTTCAAGTTACCTTACTTAATAAAAATTCAGATTGACAGATCCCTAGCTCGATTCCAAAAATCATTCTAAACTTTATCTTATGAATATAAAAACACCGTCCCTTTCTTGTTATGTAAGTGACAAGGAAACTATAGATACAGCTTACGCATCGCACATAGACCATCTAATTATAGAAGATTCAAAATGTTCCGTACGTTCGTTTTTTGATGATTTCAGAACAAATAATTTTGATAAAATCCAAGTATTAGCCGATTATGCTAGAAAAACCTATACGTCTTCATCTTCTCAAACTAATCACTTAAATCATGAATTAAGCCTTTCGTTTAATATAGACCTTTTAGCTCATGAAAAAGATTTCGATACAATTAGAAAATGTGTATTAAAACTTAAAGAAACCAAAATTAATATAATTCGAATACAAGATCCCGGCCTTAAAACAATTATTCATGACGTCTACCCTGAAGCTACTATCCACTTTAACCAAGAAATTGGAAACCAAAACCAACAAAGCGTATTTGAATATACTAAACATTTTGATCGACAAACTTTGTCGTTAGAACTTCCTTCTTCCGAAATAGAATCAATCATTCAGTTCTCTAAAACAAATGGCTCAAAATTCGAAATTCAGGTTCAAGGACCAATCCTAATTCAATATTCTTATCGTCAGTTTTTAGGTAATCATGATTTTTATAAAGATTTGGATTCTAAAATTATTTCAGTTGCTGCAATGGATCACGAATACCCAGGTCGAAAATTTCATTTTTATGATAACCCTCACGGACATTTTATGTACCTTTATTTTGATCGTTGTTTGGCTCAACATATTCCAGCCCTTATTTCTTTAAATTTAGATACGTGGTTAATTGATCACAGAAATAGATCATTAGATTACTTAAAGGCTTCTGGAAATTTGTATTTTAATGCACTCAATGATTTATGTACGATCAATGAAGATTTTGACGTATTAAAGAAAACATGTGATCTCCCGTTACGAGGAGGATTTTTTAGAGCAAACAAAACAGATCAAGACAGAAAATGGAATGCGGGTTTTAAAGATGATGTCTCGTTTCTAGGTACCATTGTTGATAGTGAAAAACCTAATAATTGTTTATTTGAATCATTTCGAGAATTTTCGCTTCCATGTGCTATTGATATTATTACTCCGGAAGACAAACATATCGATATGACAATTACTGAACTTACGACTCTAAAAGGAGACGCTCATTCGTCTTGCCAAGTGAATACCTTATATCTTCTTCCTTGGAAAAAGGGACTTGTTAAAAAGTCTAAGGTTTTTAGAAAACAGATTTCTTCTGAAATAAATTCCTAATAACACCTTGAATCAAATGAACCAATTCCGCTCAAAATAAAAACCGCAATGAACATATCATTGCGGTTTTTAAAAATTAAAATTTAAAAATACGAAAAATTTTGTCTTAAGAAAGCTCAGGAAAAAATAATTTAACTTCTCTTTCAGAACTTTCTGGACTATCTGAAGCATGAATTATATTTTCTTGTTTAGTTAGAGCAAAGTCACCTCTTATTGTACCTGGCTCTGCTGCCGCGGAATCGGTAGCTCCAACCATCTTTCTTATAGCTGCAATGACATTCTCTGCTTCAAGAACCATAGCAACAATTTCGCCACTGGTTACATATTCTTTTAATGAAGGATAAAATGGTCGTTCAACATGCTCTTGATAATGAGCGTCTGCCATTTCAGATGTTAACGTAAGCATTCTTAGACCTTTAACTTTGATTCCTCTTTGTTCAAATCGTCCAATAACCTGCCCTATCAATTGTTTTCTTACTCCGTCGGGTTTTATAAATACCAAAGATTTTTCTACCATTTAAATGTCTCCTTTATTTCTTTCAATCGTTCTTCTACTTGATTATTTGCTGTTCCACCAAAAACATTCTTGCTTTTGATAGCGGCATCAATTGTTAGATATTCTTTAATATCCTCCTGAATCATGTGAGTAAATTGTTTAAATTCTTTCAACTCAAGTTCTTCTAATTGTTTATCATTATCAATAGCATACGTTACTATTTTTCCCGTCAATTCATGAGCTTCTCTAAACGGCACGCCCTTCTGAACCATGTAATCAGCTAGATCCGTTGCCAACACATACCCTTTTTCCAAAGCAGACGACATTTGTTTCGAATTAAATGTTATTCCGGATGCCATCCGTGTAAAACAATCTAAGGACTCTTGGACCGTTTTAACAGTATCAAACAACGGTTCTTTGTCTTCTTGTAAATCACGATTATATGTCAATGGTAAGGACTTAACTAAAGTTAACATCGTCGTTAAATTTCCAAATACTCGACTTGATTTTCCTCGAATAAGTTCTGCCATGTCTGGATTCTTTTTTTGAGGCATTAACGAACTACCCGTTGTAAAATCGTCTCCAATTTTTAAAAAATTTACCAAAGGAGATGCCCATAAAACGATTTCTTCGCACCACCCACTCATATGGGTCATCAAGGTTGCCGAAGCTGAGCAATAATCGATAATATAATCTCTATCAGACACCGTATCCATGCTATTTGACGTAGGTTGTTTAAAGCCAAGTTCTTTGCAGACAAAGTCCCTATCTATTTGATAATTATTCCCGGCTAACGCTCCTGCACCTAAAGGACAATAATCTACAGATTCCATGCAATTAGAAAAACGTTCATAATCACGCCTAAATTTTTCAAAATAGGCTAGTAAGTGATGAGATAACAAAACCGGTTGCGCATTTTGAAGATGAGTAAATCCCGGTAACTGCACCCCCATCGACGAAACTGCCAAATTATAAATCTCTTGCATTAATTTTCTAATCAAACGTTTTGTTTCTTTTATATTATCTTTTACATATAAACGCATATCAGTCGCAACTTGGTCATTTCGAGACTTACCTGTGTGCATTCTCTTTCCCAAATCGCCTAGTTGCTCAGTTACCCACCGTTCAACGTAACTATGAACATCTTCGTCCGGAAATATTTCAGAACTTTCTATCACCGAATCATAATCTAATTTGCTTAAACAGTTTAATAATCGATCACGTTCTTCTTCTGTAAATAAGCCCGCTTTACAAAGAGCTTTCACATGGGCAGAGTTTGTCTGAATATCATATGGCAATAACTGTTTATCAAAATGAAACGAGTAACTGAGTTTCATAGCTGACTCGTCTAATGTTTTTTTAAATCGACCGCCCCAAAGTTTTACCATTTAATTTTCCTTTATTTCCTTAACCTTACCGTTCGTTTCGGTTAATCATTCCGTCAACCTTCATCGGCAAACCAAATACATTAATAAATCCAGTCGCATCTTGTTGATTGTATAATTCAGTATTTGAAAAGGAAGCCAAATCATCTAAATATAAAGATTTATCCGCAGTAGTTCCTGCTGGAACTATATTTCCTTTATACAATTTTAATTTAACAGATCCTGTTACGTTCTCTTGAGTTTTATCTACAAACGCGTCTAGTGCTTTTCTTAATGGAGTAAACCAACGACCATCATATACAAGGTCAGCATATGTTAAGGCAATTTTCTCCTTTTCATGCATCGTATCTCTATCTAATACTAACTGCTCTAATGCATTATGCGCTTCATATAAAATTGTTCCACCTGGCGTTTCATAAACCCCTCTAGATTTAATTCCCACTAACCTGTTTTCAACCATATCAGCTTGTCCAATAGCATGTTTACTTCCGTAACTATTCACCGTTTCTAAAAGTTTAACCGGGCTCATTTTTTTACCGTTTACACTAATAGGAATACCCTTTTCGAATTCGATAGAGATAATCTCAGATTTATCTGGTGCTTTTTCCAACGTATTTGAAAGAGTAAATACATCGTCAGTTGGTGCATTTGCCGGAGATTCAAGGTTTCCACCTTCGTGGCTTATGTGCCAAATATTTCTGTCTTCAGAATAAATTTTATCTTTCGATTGTAAAATTGGTATATTTCGTTCATTTGCATAGGCTATGCAATCTTCTCTGGATTGAAGCTTCCAATTTGAATCTTTCCAAGGAGCAATAATTTTTAAAGAAGGATCTAAGGCCATAAATGTAAGCTCAAATCTGACCTGATCATTCCCTTTTCCAGTTGCCCCATGAGCGACCATAGTTGCTCCTTCTTGTTGAGCAATTTCAACTTGTCGCTTTGCAATTAAAGGCCGTCCAAAACTCGTACCAAGTAAATATTTTTTTTCGTAAACAGCTCCAGCCTTCAGCGTTGGATATATATAATCTGTTATAAACTCTTCTCTTAAATCTTCTATATAAGCTTTAATAGCGCCTGTTTTGATAGCCTTTTCTTCCAATCCATCTAATTCTTCTGCTTGCCCCAAATCTCCACACATAGCAATAACTTCACAGTCATAAGTTTCCTTTAACCAATGAATCATAATCGAGGTATCAAGCCCTCCAGAATAAGCAAGCACAACTTTATTTTTACTCATATAATTTCTCCTCTAATTCCCCATTAACTTAACTAACACAGCTTTTTGAACATGCATCCTATTTTCAGCCTGATCGAAAACGACAGAATGAGAGCCATCCATAACAGAATCCGTTACCTCTTCGCCCCGTCGTGCCGGGAGACAATGCATAAATAAAACATCCTTTTTTGCAGATTGAATCAACTTATCGTTTACAGCGTATTCAGAAAACTCTTTTTTTCGTTTTTCCAGCTCATCTTCTTGCCCCATAGATGCCCAAACATCTGTATATATAACATCAGCATCTTTGACCGCAGCAATAGGGTCCTCTTCTCTACCCAAAGATAATCCTTCCGAATCGAAATCTAGGTATTTTTTAGGAGAAGATATAACAAGTTCAATGCCCATTTTATGACAAACGTTTGCCAATGAACGACTTACGTTATTATAGTCCCCAATATAAGCAACTTTTAAGTCCAATGACTTCTTTTTTTCAAGAATTGTAAAAACATCAGCTAATCCCTGACATGGATGATGACTATCTGATAAGCCGTTTATTACAGGAATAGACGAGTTTTCGGAAAATTCTACTATATCACTATGTTTTTTAGCTCGAATAACGACACCATCAACAAACCGCGAATAGTTTTTTGCCAAATCCGAAATAGACTCTCTATTATTCATGCCTATTTCAGCCTGTTGAACAAAAATTGAATGTCCTCCTAAATGAACCATCCCAACCTCAAAAGAAGTTCGAGTTCTCGCAGAAGGTTTTTCAAATATCATTGCGAGAGTTTTTTTACGAAGTGTATCTATATCTTTTCCTTGTTGAAGGTTGATTTTTAATTCAGTCGCTACTTTGAACAATTCCTCAATATCTGCCCTCGAATAATCATCTAAGGTCAGTAAATGTTTATGTTTCACTGCCGTCTCCTTTTTTAAGTTCTTCTTTGTAGAACATCGTTCCTATGCCCGCATCAGTGAACATTTCTAAAATCACGGAGTTTTCTAGACCTCCATTAATTATGTGAACATTTGAAACACCTCCCTCAAGGGCATCAATTGAACAACTCAATTTTGGTAACATGCCATCTTTTATATCTGGGTGATCCAATAGTTTTTTTGCTTTTTTAATTTCAATTTGTCGTAAATCTTTTCCATCGACTTTAACCGCGTCCACATCAGTTAAATAAATAAGTTTCATAGCATTTAAGGATTGAGCTAGTTCTGATGCCACATGATCTGCATTCAAGTTGAGGCTTTCACCTTCTTCATTACATGCAACAGGAGAAATAACAGGAACGAGACCTTTCTGAGCCAATGTATCGAGTAACGAAATATCCATAACGGTAATATCTCCTACGAACCCTAAATCTAAATCCTTTTTAGACTTAATCTTTTTTGCTGTAAACAATCTTGCATCTTTACCAGATAAACCTATAGAGCTTCCGCCATTTTGGTTCAAGAGCATCACAACTTCGTTGTTAATCTTTCCAGAAACAACCATTTCGGTAATCTCCATTGTCTCTTCATCTGTAACTCTTAAGCCTTCAATAAATTTGGGTTTCTTTCCTACCTTTTCTAACCATTTTGAAATTTCCTTTCCACCACCATGAACAATAACGGGATTAATTCCTACATATTTTAATAAAACTATATCTCTTGCAAATTCTGGTTTAAGTTCGTCATTGAACATCAACGACCCACCATATTTAATTACAACCGTTTTCCCATGAAATTTTTTAATATATGGAAGCGCTTCTAATAATGTTTTTGCTTTTTTTATGTATTTTTCGTTTAACATGTTGTTACTGCCTTTTCTAACTATATTCTGTATTTATATCAATATAGCCATGAGTTAAATCACATCCCCAACTAACTGAACTACTGGTTCCTATTCCTAAAACCAACTCAATAGTGACTTCTTTGGCCTTGAAAATCGAGGCTATTTCGCTTTCATCTAAATCTACAGGGTTTCCCTTAGAATAAACCAATACGCCATCTATAGATACGTCCATCTTACTTGGGTTTATTTTAACTGAAGGGTCCTTACAAGCGGAGGCAACGATACGCCCCCAATTTGGATCCTCACCAAAAATAGCCGTTTTAACCAAAGGCGAATTAACTACATTGAGAGCGACTTTCTTTGCATCTAAAACAGATTGAGCTTCGTTCACTCGAACCTCAATCATTTTAGTTGCGCCTTCTCCATCCATAGCAATTTTCTTTGCCAAATCGATACAAACATTTGAAAGTAATTCCTGAAATAAATCACGGCCATCTTTTGATGCACTATCAAACTTATATTCTCCTGTAGAAAACAATAAACCCATATCGTTTGTCGATGTGTCCGTGTCAACAGATAACATATTAAACGACCTATTAATGGCCTTGTTTAAATACTCCTGCAATTCATTTTTTGGAATCGTAGCATTTGTGACCAAAAACAATAGAGTTGTCGCCATATTCGGAGCTATCATCCCCGAACCCTTTGTCATGCCGGTCACAGTAATATTCTTCTTTCCAATCTTAACTGTCCGGGTTGACGTCTTTTCAACGAGATCTGTTGTTAATATTGCATCTGCTGTAGCTTTTCCGTTTTTTAACGTGTCAAAAATTTCTTCGCTAAGTTTCTTATCGGGCACTATAACTTCAGGCTTTTTTTTAAAAATTGTTAACAAGTTCTCTAGCCCAGACCTTAGCGAATCCATATCTAAAGTTTTTCCGATAATTCCTGTAGATGCTATTCCAACCTCAGACCGATTTATACCAAAATAATCGGCGGCAAGTTTAGATGTTTCTTTTACATCTAATTCACCTTGTTTGCCTGTGGCTGCATTGGCATTGCCTGAATTTATTATTACTGCTTTTAAATTATTAGACTTAAGGCACTTCTTCGTATGTACAACACTCGCTGCAACCATTTTATTTTTCGTAAAAACACCGGCCGTAGCAAAAACATTCGGAACATATATAAAGCTTAAATCTCGCTTCTTTTTTTTAATTCCACAATGAATACCATTTGTGAATACACCTTTTAATACTGTAAACATTTCTTATTCCTTTAAGGAAAAATCGGTAATTGAGATAAACCAAGAGTTTCTTCCAAACCAAACATAATATTTAAATTTTGAATTGCCTGACCGGAAGCGCCCTTTATAACATTATCTAAAACCGAAAAAATCACTATTTTATTTTTTAAAACCATAGGCTTAATCAAACATGTGTTTGATCCCGTAACGTAGTGGGTTTTAATCGGACGATCTGGTCCGACAACCCGAACAAACGGTTCGTCTTTATAAAAACTACTATAAATATTGCTCAAATCGTCTTGGGTGATTTTAGACGGGTTATCACAATAAATAGAGGCCATTATTCCCCGATTCATAGGAACCAAATGAGGAGAGAAAAGAACAGGGCAATTTAATTCGAGTTCCATTTCAGGAGTGTGTCGATGACCAAACGTGCCATACGACATCGTTGACTCATTAACCTCGCAATATAAGGATGATTCATCAACTTTCTTACCTTTCCCAGACACACCGGACTTAGCATCCACTAACATATTTACACAGCCAAGCTCTGTTTTTGAAAGCGGAAAAGAACCCAAAACTACGGCGGTCGAAAAACACCCAGGATTTGCGCAGTAAGACGTATTTTTTAATTGCTCTCTGTAGATTTCAGAAAACCCACGTACGAACATATCAATTCCTTCAGGGTATTCATGTTTACACCCATAAAAATCATTAAATAAGGATTCGGAAATTCTAAAATCAGCGGACAAATCTATTATCTTGTAACTTCGATTTACAAGGTCCTTCATCCAACTGTGAGATTGAGCGTGAGGAGTTGCTAAAAACAATACGTCGATAGGATAGTCGATTAATGGATCAAAAGACTTCAATTCTACAGAACCGCTCTCCACAAAAGGATACACATCGTTAAAATCTGATATAGATTTATTTCGAGAAAAACAATGTGTAACCTCGGCCTTAGAGTGCTGATTTAGTAAACGAAAAAGTTCGATACCGGCATAACCCGTTACCCCAACAATTCCTGCCTTAATCATCTGCCAAACTAACTACCTTTAATTTTAATTCGAGTAGCTTTAGAACCTTTTCTGTCTCTAAGATAAAATAAACGGGCTTTTCTAACTTTTCCACGTTTTAATACGTTAATTTCAGGAACAAGTGGTGAATGTATCAAAAATGACTTTTCAACACCAATCTGATTTACTACTTTTCTTACAGTAATAGATTGTCGTGAGTATTTTCCTTGAATCTTAAGAATAACGCCTTCAAATTTTTGAATACGTTTCTTTTTTCCTTCAACTATCATCTGAGAAACATTAACTGTATCTCCCGTAGCCAAATAAGGAACATCGTCCTTCATTTGCCCTTTTTCGAAGTCAGTTACAAAATTAGATAATTTTGCACTTTTCTTTTTCTCTATAACTTCAACAACAGGTGCCTCAGCAACTTCTTTCGTTGATTCTTCTTTTGTTTCAATTGTCTTATCTTCAGTCATTTTATTCCTCCTGTAACAACCCAGTCATTAATTCAACTTCATAATCTGTCGGCTCACTTTTTAAAAATAATTCTGGCTTTTTAAAAAGTGTTTCTCTTAAACTTTCGTTTGTTTTCCAATTTTTAATTTTTTCATGATGTCCTGACTTTAAAACATCAGGAACATCGTAAGTTTTATAAGATGAAGGACTAGTATAAACAGGTCCCTCTATTCGATTACTTACTATAGAGTCTTCTTTAAATGATCTTGGATTTCCAAGAACACCTGGTATTTGCCTAACAATAGAATCTAACATTGTTAAACCCGGCAACTCCCCAGACGACAATACAAAATCTCCAATCGATACCGCTTCTAACGGTAATACCTGACTAAGACGATGGTCAATTCCACCATAATACCCTGATACAATAACGACCCCTTTTTCCTTCATTAACTCTGAAGCAAAAGACTGGTCGAACACCCTTCCTTTGGGGCAGGTATATAATAGACGAAAGTCCTCATAATTTTCAATACTTGTGATGGCTCTTTCGATACATTCTGCTTTTAATATCATCCCTTTTTTGCCACCAAAGGGACGATCATCTACTTTTTTATGTTTTCCAGTCGCAAAATCTCTAATATCTATAAAGTCCGTAGAAAACAAATTTGACTGAATTCCTTTTTCAAACAATCCTTTTACAAACATCGTTTTTAAAGGCTCTGGAAAAAGAGATAGAATATAATATGACTTCATTTAATTACCAAAACGCGCAAGTAATCAATAAGACGATCAATAACTACGTTTAATTTGAACAAAATAATAAAAAAAAGGACATCCCTTGTAGTAGTTACAAGGGAAACTAACCAATGTTTGAAGGAACCGCGTCACCAACTGACTTAATATCCTGAACAACTCCGTCTTCAACCAATATCTCTAATCCACCAAGCTTCTCGTAGAGATTGTCGCCTTTTTTAATTTGAACAAATCCGTCAATTAAGCCCTGCATAAAATGACTTCCCATTTTAAGATCGACTATACTTGCTTCTCGCTTCTTCAAATCTGCAACAGAAGACTCTAATTGATAAATTTCCGTTTCAATTTGTTGATAAGAAGGTAAGAGTTTATTCCCATCTCCCTTATCAGCTAACTGACGACCAATTTCTTGCATCTTTTTTTGAAGTTCGTCTATTCTCTTCGACGACGTCGTAATAGCATTTTGAACTTCGAATCGCATATATTCTTTAAATTTTTCTGTTACAATCGCTTTAATTGCTACACTACGTTTTAGTGTAACCGGCTTTGATTCACTCATTATTAACCTCTATAAATAAAAATACAAAAACTCAAAAAGACTCTAACTATTAAAATAATAAGTGGTTCTAATTTTGAGTTAAGATTTCAACCGTTACTTTTTTATCACTTTTTGCTGCAGCAGCTTTAACAACAGTACGTATTGCATTCGCAATTCTACCGTCTTTGCCAATTACTTTCCCGACATCGTCGGGTGAAACACTTATCTCTAAAATAATTACGCTTTCGCCACTTGTTTCATTAACTTTAACTTCGTCAGGCGTATCAACTAATGCACGCGCGATGGTTTCAACTAATTGCTTCATGTGTTTTCCTCGCTCTCTATTCTATAAGATTGCTAGCTTTCAGACTTGTCTGATTTTTTTGTTTTCTTATGTAATCCTTGAACCTTAGGTACAAGTCCTTCATTTCCTAATAACCTAGTAAGAGTTTCAGTAGGCTGTGCGCCAACTCCTAACCAATGTTTTACTCTATCTTCTTTAACCTCAAATTTTGCAGGTTTTTGTAAGGGATCATACATTCCAATATCTTCTACAGTTTTTCCGTCTCGTGCCCAAGTATTCTCAGCAACAACTACTCTGTAATAAGGTTTTTTCTTTTTTCCAAGTCTTTTTAAACGAATTTTTAATGCCATGTTTCACCTCCAATGCGTGTAATCATACAGAGTTGTAAAGGGGTGGTCAAGATATAGCGATTGCCTTAAAAGATTTGATTTTTCTTTGAATAATAGATATAGCCTCGGACTCGCTTTTTTGCTCTTTAATTAACTCAGAGAAGTAACTTCCAACAATAGCCCCATCTCCTACTGAATGAACAAAATCAACGTGTTTTTTTTCTCTGACTCCAAAACCAATGCATACGGGTATATCTTTAATAGCTTTAATGTTATTCACAATCTCATTTAAGTTATTTGCAAACGAATCTCTTTCACCTGTTATACCAGTTGAAGATATCAAATATACGAAAGGAGAACTATTTTTAACAATTTTCTTCAATCTATTTTCTTTAGTTAAATGAGACACTAAAAAAACAATACCTACTTTAAAAAATTTTGAATATTTTAAATACTCCTCAGCATCCTCAATACACAGATCCGGAATTATACAAGAATCTAAACCTGATAATGAACAATCTTTAAAAAAATTCTTTATTCCGTAAGCATACACAATATTTGCTGCGACCATAAAAAGAATTGGTTTGTCATGTTCTTTTTTGACGCGCCTTACGACTTCAAGTCCTTTTTCAATACCTATTTCAGGATCTTTCGCTAAAGCTCTCTGATGAGAAGCTTGAATAACAGGGCCGTCTGCAACTGGGTCCGAAAAAGGAATTCCTATTTCTATTAAATCTGCTCCTGCTTCAAAACTTCCTTTAATAAGCTTTTCGGTGAATTCTAAAGAAGGGTCTCCAAGCGTAAAATAAGGAATAATCATATTTTTGTTTTTTAACAAATTCTTAGCCATAGTTAATCCAATTCAATTCTATTTTGTAACGTGGACATATCTTTATCACCACGACCGGAAACATTCAAAATGACAATATCATCTCTTTTAAAATCTTTTGTTTCCTTCAAATACCCAAACGCATGAGACGTTTCAAGAGCTGGAATTACCCCTTCCAATTGAGAAACCCACTTACAGCCAATTAAAGCTGTTTCGTCCGTAGCTGCCCTTACCGTCAGTCTTTCTTCATCTTTTAGATAACTCAACTCCGGGCCAACACCTGGATAGTCTAATCCTGCAGATATAGAATGTGCCAATTCAATTTGCCCCAAATCACTATATAAAAGATAAGAAAGAGCGCCGTGTAATATTCCAGGACGGCCCTTACTGAGGGGGGCAGCATGCTCGGATGTATCCAACCCCAAACCAGAGCCTTCAACAGCAACTAATTTAACTGAAACGTCTTTTACAAACGCGCTAAAAACTCCCATTGCGTTCGATCCACCGCCCACGCATGCTACAACTCCATCCGGTAATCGCCCTCTTTCCTTAAGAATTTGCTTCTTGGCTTCTACACCAATAATTGATTGAAACTCCCTAACCATAGACGGATAAGGATGAGGCCCAACGACTGAGCCTATTATATAGTGAGTATTTTCAACATTTTTCAACCAATCTCTTATTGCTTCAGTCGTAGCTTCTTTCAACGTCTTAGATCCTGCATCGACAGATACAACAGTAGCTCCTAACAACTTCATTCGATAAACGTTTAATTGCTGTCGTTTAACATCTTCGCTTCCCATATATATAACACATTCATACCCAAACAAGGCGCACGCCGTAGCCGTAGCAACACCATGCTGCCCCGCTCCAGTTTCTGCTATTATTCTTGATTTACCCATATGTTTAGCGACGAGTAACTGTCCTAAAGCATTGTTTATTTTATGGGACCCCGTATGATTTAAATCTTCTCTCTTCAAATAGACTTCAAATCCTAGTTCATTGGATAGTCTTTTTGCGTAGGTTAAAGGTGTCGGTCTCCCAACATAATCTTTTAACAGTTTGTTAAATTCTTTTCGAAAAGATGGTGTCTTTTTTAACTTAATATATGTTTTGTATAAATCATCGAGAGCGGAAAATAATGTTTCAGGAACATATCTCCCTCCAAAAATACCGAAATGACCATTTTTATTCATGATACCAATGCTTTAATTTCACCGATATTTTGCTCTACAGCTTCTCTTCCTAATTCGATCATATCTAATCCTTTTTTAATTCCAAATGAATTAAAATGTTTAGTGAACGGTTTTATCACATAATCAGCTTCATCCAGAAGCTTCTGAGATACATTATGAAGTAATAAATCCAAGCCTCTATCTGCAATCGTTGCCATATGCTTTGGTATTTTAGTGATGGAAACATGAGGAATAATATCTACAGCAATAACAACATCGGCACCCAAATCTCTAACAACCCCTACCGGAACATTTGCTGAAGCTCCGCCATCTACAAAATGACATCCATTAATTTCATAGGGTGAAAACACGCCAGGAAATGATGCACTTGCACAGACTCCCTTGGCCACTTCCAAATTTGGATAATTTACGGCCACTGCTTGACCCGTTAACAAATCAGTTGCTAGCGGGGCAAAAGGAATTTTTAAATCTTTAAACTTTACGTCTCCTATTTGGCTTCTCATTAGTCGCTCGATTGGATCTGAGGAAAATAACGCTTTTCTAGAAAATCTTAGTTTAGCAAAATCTTTCCATCTTAGTTTTGGAATAACTGCGATAAGCTGTTCAATAGGAACTCCGGCGGCGATAAAGCCACCAACTATAGAACCTGCGCTTGTACCACCTAAATAATCAATTGGAATATTATGTTTACGAAGCCCTTGAACGACTCCTAAATGTGCAAAACCTCGAGCTGCCCCTCCCCCAAGAGCCAGCCCGATTTTTTTTGGTTTTTTCTTTAAATTCTTAAATAAAAAAGATAAAGGCTTCACGGATTAAGAAATAGAAACTGATTCTTGTTCTTCAACCTGACTTTCGGAACCATCTGATGATGAATCCTCGTCATTAACGCCTTTTAAACTTAAACCAATTTTTTGTTCATCTGGTAATAGTTTAATAATTCTAGCTTTTACAGTTTGACCTGATTTAACAACATCTTCTACAGATTTAACGTGATCATATGATAACTCTGAAATATGTATTAAACCTTCCAAATCCTTTTCAATTTGCATAAATGCTCCAAAAGCTAAAATTCGAGAAATGGTTCCTTCAACTGTTTGACCAATTTCATATTTCTCTGCAACTTTTACCCAAGGATCTGGTTGAAGTTGTCTTATTCCTAAAGAAATTTTCTCGTTCTCACGATCAACTCCAAGAACAAATACCTTAACTTCATCACCAACTGCCATAATTTCCGAAGGGTGATTTACTCTAGACCAAGATAATTCTGAAATATGAACAAGTCCTTCAACTCCACCTACGTCAACGAATACACCAAAATCTTTAATGCTAGTTACTTTACCTTCTTTTACCTGACCAACATCAATTGATTCAAAAATGATAGCCAATTCCTTTTTAGAGGTTTTTCGTCTAGCCATTTTATTTGAAAAAATAACTTTTCTACGTTTTCTATCAGCTTGTAGCACAGTAACCGTAAGAGGTTTATTCACAAACCCATCTAAAGGATCATTATGTTCTTTCAATAATTGAGAAGCAGGAACGAACCCCTTTATTCCTTTATATTCAGCAACAACTCCACCTTGAACTGCAGATGTTACATAAACATCAACAGGATCTTTTGTCTTAGATAGTGAAATAATAGTATTCCATGCAATTTCGTATTCAGCTTTTTTTCTAGAAAGAACGGTATAACCTTCTTTACTCTCTAGTTTTACAATACTAGAACTTATTTCATCACCAGCACTAAATTCTTTTTCCGGATCAGCATGAGGATCATTACTATACTCAGAATTAACAATAAAACCATCTGACTTATATTTGATATCTACTAAAATCCCGCCTTTTTCAATGCGTCTAACAATTCCTTTAATAATATCGCCTTCTTGATAATCCATTACAGATTCATCCATAGCGGCTTTAAAAATATCTTCTGGATCGTTACTTTCTACTTTAGCAGGAGTTTCTTCCTCTACTACTTCTTGAACGGTCTCTACTTTTTCATCTGAACTAGGTTCTGATACCTGTTCTACCGCAGTAGCAAGACTAGAAGAATCATCTTCTTTTTCAATTTCAACATTTTTCTCAACAACAGTCTTGTTTTCACTTGTTGTTTCTTTATCGTTACTTAAACTTTTTTCAAACTCAGACACTTCTCCAAGTTTTGTTCCTTTTAATTCGGAACTCTCATTAACTTCCTGCTTAACAGCCGTGTTAAATTCGTTACTTTCCTTAAACTCGCCTAATTTAGTACCTTCTGACATTATTACTCTCCTCTTTAAAACCCAATAAATCTTTTTGTTGATTCTACACTACTTAAAAATTCATGTACAGGCTACAAGAACGATTCAAGCAGAATAATTATTGTTTAAAAACAATACTAAAACGAAGGAAAAAATAGAAGAATTACTGGTTTTTGAAATCCAAATCACTACGATATTTTTTAATCGTGTCATAGTAATCAAGTATGTCATTTACATAATGTTCCGTTTTTGGATCTACGCCCTTTTTTTTCACATTGGTAAATCCCTTATAATAAGAAGCTAAGGCCATGTTAACGTTTTTATTTTTACCTTTCCATTTAGATAGCATAAAATTTAAATATTCAGTTGTTCCGCTAACATTTTCCTTAATGTTAAACGGGTTATTTATCTTTAAGGACTTAAAATTAAAATCCTTAATTTGACCTAAGCCTGCAGCACCTGTTCTACTCACGGCTTTTTTATTAAACCCTGATTCACGAGCTATTACTGCAGCGGCTAATTTAGGATCCAAATTGTATTTTTTTCCATATTCAACCAATCCAGATGATATCTCTTCAGCGTCCTCTTTATTTATAGTTTTAAATACTGACGTGATGTAATTCAAAATTGATTCTTTTTCTTTTTTTTCATCAAAAAGGTCATCGATTGTTACCTTAATATTTTCTCGAGCAGATTTCACTGCATCACTGATTTGGTCTTTTTTTTGAGACGCGCTAGACTTAAAAGACGAATCATTCGAATTACGATATCTTTTTTGGGCTGAGTATGAATCGGGAGTTTTTCCCTCGATATTAGACGTTGTATTAGGCGTAACAAAAAAGAAAAGCGCAAAAATAATAACAGGCACTAAACTAAGATCCATTGGTGAGTAAAGAATTTAAAGTTTGAGAAAGCTCATCAATACCAACACACCCGTTGCTACCTGTCCGTCTGCATTTCCATTCTACTTTACCCGTTTCTTTAAAAGACCGTCCAACGACAACTTGAAAGGGAATACCAATCAATTCCAAATCCTTAAATTTCCGACCAGGAGACTCTTTTCTATCATCAAATAAAACATCAATTTTTTCCTCTTTTAAAGAACGATACATAGACTCAGCTGCAGACGTTAAATCAGGATCTTTATGTCCAATTAAAACGATAGCCACCGAAAAAGGAGCAAGTTCTTCTGGCCAAACAATACCTTTTTCATCATGATTTTGCTCTATAGCTGCAGCAACAGTACGACCAATTCCTATTCCATAACATCCCATTTCAAAGGGCTGTGTTTTTCCATTTTGGTCCAAAAATTCTGCTTTCATTGCTTTTGAATATGTGTTTCCTAATTTAAAAATATGACCCACTTCTATTCCTCGCACAAAACTCAACGTTCCTTTTTCGCACTTAGGGCAAGTATCCCCCTCCTGAACATTTCTTAAATCGAAAAAATATTTTGGGGTAAAGTCTCTGCCTTCATCTAAATTTATTAAATGATAATCTTTTTTGTTAGCGCCTGCACAAGCCCCTTTTATTCCTTTTAATCTGAAATCTGAAATAATCAATCCTTTTTGGAATTGATCGTCTGTTAAAGTAGAAGGCCCCATAAACCCGTGAAATAAATTTAGAGTTTGTAAATCAGACTCTTCTGCGAACCTTATATCTTGAGGTTCTGGAAACAAAGCGTCTAGTTCTATTTTTAGTTTACATTCATTTAATTGGTCGTCGCCACTTACAAGAACCATGATTGGGACTGTTCCGTAAAAAAGCAGCAAGGCTTTAATACACTTATTTTTTGGTAATTTAAGGTGAGAAGCGACGGCTTCAATTGTCCCCATATCCGGTGTTAAAACAGATTCCGGAGAAGGAGTTACGTCCGAAGTTTGAGACTGTGTTTTCGCCGTGTCTTGAGTTGTAGATTGGGTATTGTTGCTGTTTTCAGAAGAATAATTTGTAGATTTTGAAATATTTACTTGAGAACACGTAGCCGCTTCAAGATTTGCTGCATATTCACAATTTGGACAATCAACAATCATATCTTCCCCAGTGGCTGCAGTTAACATAAACTCTTCTGAATTTGCGCCTCCAATTGAACCGGAGTCTGCCTGAACAATTTTATAATCTAACCCACATCTTTTAAAGATTGATTGATATGCAGTTCTTATTTGCATATACGTTTCAGATAAACTCTCGTCATTAGCGTGAAAACTATATGCGTCTTTCATTATGAACTCTCGTCCACGCATCAATCCAAACCTTGGGCGAATTTCATCTCTAAACTTTGTTTGAATTTGATACAAAGAAATTGGAAGTTCTTTATAAGACCGGATATTTTTTTTTGCAATATCTGTGATTACTTCTTCATGAGTGGGTCCGAAACAAAAATCATTACTATGTCTATCTGTTAAACGTAATAACTCTTTTCCATATTTGTCCCAACGTCCTGACTCTTTCCACAAGTCACTTGGAATTAATGAAGGAAGTAAACATTCTTGTCCGTCTACTTCGTTCATTTCCTCACGAACAATTGCTTCAAATTTTCGCATCACTTTTAGACCCAGTGGCAATAAGTTATAAATTCCGGACGATAATTTTCTTATCATTCCGGAACGAATCATTAACTTATGACTAGTAATTTCTGCGTCATTAGGACTTTCTTTTAACGTTGGACAAAATAATTTTGAAAATCTCATGCTAAAAAAGAATATATAAGTTCACAACAATTCGCAAGATTCTTACGACGTTTCATATACTTTTTCACCCTAATTATAGAAAATAATCCACGTTGTCTTGTCTAGATTGTACCAAATCCAATATTTTTTGAATGGACCCTTCTGGAGCTTCTATATCTGACTTTGAAACTACGCAATCAACCGGAAATTGTCCTTCATGCTCACCACAATAAACAACAACTAACTGATCTCCACCTAATAATGTCTTTAGCATTTTAATTTCATAACTATCTAAATCTGAGATTGTCGAAATCAAAATCATTCCTGCATCAGTAAATAAGTGGGATAATTCTCCCAATCGACGAATATGTTCATCTCTATCTTCGATACCTTCTGGAATATCTGATGAAACGCCGCCAACCATATTTGGTAGCCCTAAGTAATATACTTTCTTACCAGCCTTAAATAAGGATTCTTCTAAAATTTTTGCTAGATCAATTTTTCCAGTATCTCGTGGTCCCGCCAATAAAATTAGCGTTGGCGTTTGCTCCATTTGCCTGGCTCTATCAGCAGCCGTAATTTCTGATTTTTCCCATAAAAATTGACGTTGATTTGCAACATCTTCTAATCGAGACGTCGAATCGATACTTTCAGAAATGATTCCACCGCCCGCAATTTCATAATCATCAATAATTACAAACCGACCTGTTGATTCAATATCACTAGAAATATCGTAGGCAATTGGTTTTAAGGTTTGAAACACACATTCAGCGACATCATGTCTACCGACATGGCTCTTACTAGACTCAGTTGTTAATGCTGACGCATCTAGCACATGAATTATTTCTTTTAAATATACGGTTGCTCGAGCAGCTCCAATTTTAATCTTATACTTTTTATTTTGAACCAATGGGTTTTTCCCAAGCCAAAATAAATTAGCTTTAAAATTTGTTCCATATTTGGCAGGAGTCTCACCTTTTTTGCAAATAAGTTCGCCCGGCTTAATATAGAGTTGCGGAGATATTGTAAAACCGGTTGCATAACCTGCTCCAATAGATGATTGTTTCTTTAAATTAAAACCCTCTATTGATGTGATCGTTGCTTCTTTATTAGACGGAAGGAAAACGATATCATCACCGTCGTTAATTGTTCCCGTTTCAACTGTACCAGCAAAAACCCGGCGATCATCGCCTTCTTCTGTAAACTTATAAACATCTTGAACTGGAAATCGAAAAGGCTGATTTTCTTTAGATGCCTGCTTTTCGCATTTATCCATCCAACTCAATACGTCTCCGCCTTTGTACCATGACATAGATTCAGAAGGACTAATTAAATTATCCCCTTCTCGTGCAGATATAGGTACGTAAGCCAAAGGAGTTAAGTTAATTTCATCTAAAAATTCTTGGTATTCTTTAACAATTGCATTAAATTTTTCTTCGTTATTATCTACAAGATCCATTTTGTTTACACATACAATAATTTGTCGAATTCCAAGCAACGATAACATATAACCATGCCGCCTAGAGTTCTCTTGAACACCTTCATGAGCATCAATTACTAAAATTGCTGCTTCTGCTCTTGCTGCACCCGTAATCATATTTTTCAAAAACTCGATATGACCTGGTGCATCGATAATAATGTAATTTCTTTTCTCAGATTTGAAAAAAGAACGTGCCGTATCAATAGTAATACCTTGAGACTGCTCATCTTTTAATGCATCTAATAAAAACGCATATTCAAAAGGCTTTGCATTAGCGGCACACATTGCCTTTACTTGATCTAACTTACCTTTTGGTAAGGTATCCGTATCGGCAAGCAACCTCCCGATGAATGTACTTTTCCCATGATCCACGTGTCCTACAATTACTATGTTCATACGTTCTAACTTATCTATTAACGACTCATCTTTTGAGTTAATTTCTGGCTGCTGATCCGTGTATTCTAATTGTGATTGCACTATTTTATTATCTGACATAATTACATATACCCTTCGCGTCGTAGCGTTTCTAAACCGCCACCATCTTCTTTATCTTGTGCTCGCCCAGATCGTTCAGCAATATTTGAAAACTTTCCAGATCGAAGCTCTTCAATGATTTCTGGAACGGATGTAGACGTTGACTCCACAGATCCTGTGCACGGATAACATCCTAAAGATCTGTATCTCTGCCCCTTACCTCTATCAAAATATAATCCGGTAATAGGAATATTTTCTCTTTGTATGTATTCCCAAATGTTCAATTCAGTCCAATCTAACAGTGGATGAATTCTTAAATGAGTACCAGGAGCAAAGTCCGTTTTGAATTGATTCCAAAACTCTGGAGGTTGATCTCCAACATCCCAATCGTTTTCCTTATCCCTTGGAGAAAAGTAGCGTTCTTTCGAACGACTTCCTTCTTCATCGGCTCTTACTCCAACAATTACCCCTGTATAAGGTTCTTTATTTGCATCTTCAACATAATCTTGAACATCATGATCAAAACGATACCTTGTCCAATCACCTGATAAAGTATGCTTTAACGCGCCACTCTTAAGGTTTTTACAGCATTGAATTCTATCTACGTTTCCATCCGGAAACGTCTGCTTATTTTGCAAGGCTTCTTTATTCTGACCGTACACCATATTTAACTTCCACTTCTTCACCAAATCATCTCTATATTGGATCATTTCAGGAATTTTATAAGATGTATCAATATGTACTAGTGGAAAAGGAACATGTCCAAAAAAAGCTTTTCTAGCTAACCATAATAATACTGTGCTGTCTTTTCCAATTGACCATAACATGCACATATTTTTAAATTCACGATAAGATTCTCTTAATATATATATACTTTGTGCTTCGATTCTTTCTAAATTATCCATATCTCTTAACTTTCTCTTTTCCTTACTAATTTTCCGTCTTTAACATGCAGTCCACATTCCTTAAGTTCAGGGGACTCCCACCACCATCTACCGGCTCTTACATCTTCGCCTTTTTCAATCGCACGTGTACATGGCGCGCAACCAATACTCGGAAAACCTTTATCATGTAGATCATTATAAGGGATTTTATTTTCTTTAATATAAGACCATACATCTTCTTCAGCCCAGGTTGCTAAAGGGTTAATTTTTAATAGTTGATGACCTTCATCCCACTCAACAATCGGCAAACTTTTTCTAGTAACCGCTTGTTCTCTTCTTAAACCGGTAATCCATGCTTTACATGTTTTAAGCGCTCGTCCTAATGGTTCAACCTTTCTGATTCCACAGCATAACTTTCTACTCTCGATACTATCGTAAAACAAGTTTGGGCCATTCATCGCAACCATTTCTTGAACAGATTCTGATAATGGAAAGTAAACTTCATAGGTTAAACTATATTTTCTTCGGCTTTTATCCATAACATCATATGTTTCTTGATGAAGACGTCCTGTATCTAAAACAAAAACTCTTGCATCGTTTGTTATAGACGTAAATAACTGAGTTAACACTTGGTCCTCTGCGCCCAAACTAGATGCCAATACTAAATCTTTGCCCAAAAGTGTATCAAAGAAAGATAAAATTTCTTTTGCTGATTTCCCTTCTAGCTGTTCGTTATATTCATCTATTTTTTGTTTATAATTTTCCATTTTATTATTCCTAATTTACAGTCTTCAAATCTGATAATCTTGTTTATTTGGCGCTAACCCGAACTTTAATTTATTCCAAATTCGTTCATGAAAATAATACAAAAACATTTTTGTGAACAATTCAACAAAGCCTATAGACAATGCCAAATCAAACTTTCTAGTAATTAAATACGAGATTAATACCGTATCCAAGGTACCTGTCACTCTCCACGAAAATGCCTTAACTATACTTCTATATCTTTTTTCAGTGGCCATTGGGTCATACCGTTTCTAAATCAACTCGTTCAACAGTAATATCGTCACCTTGCTTGGATACTTTATAGCCCTTCACATCTGGTTTTTTTTCTAATAAAGAAACAATGATATAAACCATCGATGGGTCATTAAGTAATCTCAGGTCCTCTTCCGATAATCTCGCAGGAGATTCTGGGTGCGAATGGTAAACAGACATCAATCGAAGACCGTCATTTCTAGCTTCTTTCATAACCTTAAATTGTTCTTTAGGATCAAAGGAAAAATGCTCCGGACTATTATCGATATTAGTCATCGGATAGAATTTTAATAATTCATTGTCTTTACCAGCCAAATATCCACAAGATTCTACAGGGTTTAATTCCTCTGAATGTTCAATCATTGCCTTAACAAGTTCTCTTTTAATTTTCATATCATTTCCTTACCTATAATTTCCTAACGAACTCAAACCCTCGTAATCCGGTATATCTTAATCTATTTTTTCAATGCACAAATTGCTTGTTCATAATCCTCAAGTTGAGTAATCGTCGGATTATCTCCACACACTGGGCATTTCGGGTTCCGTTTCATTTTAACCGTTCTAAAAGCCATATTTTTTGCGTTAAAAATAAGTAATTTATTTGTTAATAAATCACCGACACCTGTCAAATATTTCAAAGCCTCGGCTGCTTGCATTGTTCCCAACATACCGGCAATAGCGCCCAAGACACCTGCTTGACTACATGTAGGTACAGCATTTGGAGGAGGAGGACTATGAAATACACATCTGTAGCACATTTCTCCAGGAGTATGTGTTAACGTCTGTCCATCGAACCTTAAAATCCCACCATGTGAAAAGGGCTTTTTGGCAATTACACACGCGTCATTAATTAAAAATTTTGCTGGAAAATTATCTGTTCCATCAATTATAAAATCATAATCTTTCATTAAATCAATTATCGTATCGGCAGTTGCCAATGTGTGATAGGTATTAACTTTCACATCTGGATTAATTTGCGCAATTTTTTCTTTTGCTGACTCAACCTTAGGACGTCCAACATCGGGAGTGAAATGAATAACCTGTCGTTGCAAATTAGATAAATCAACAACATCTCCATCTACTAAACCAAGAGTCCCAACTCCAGCCGCCGCTAAATAAAGAGCTGCAGGAGCACCTAACCCACCCATTCCAATAATTAATACTTTTCCATTTATAATCTTTTCTTGGCCAATTCCACCAATATCTTTTAAAATTATATGTCGGCTATACCGTTCAATTTGTTCATCGTTTAACATCTTAGTCTCCTATCCTAACCCTCGTATAAGGCCTGTTTAAAATCTGCAATAATATCGTCAATATGTTCGCATCCAACTGAAACTCTAATGAGATCATCAAAAACCCCAGCCTCTTCCTTTAACTCCTCATCAAAACCTAAATAAATAGTCGATGCTGGATGAATAACTAAGGTCTTCATATCACCTAAATTCGCCAAGTTTTTTGCGATGTTTAATTTTGAAATGAACTTAAAACACGATTCTTTACTTCCTAGTCGAAGAGTAATCATTCCTCCACCCATTCCATTAAACTGGGTCTCTACTAATTCCCTTTGAGGATGATTCGACAACCCTGGATAATTAACAGTTAATCCCATTACTTCCAAAAAACTAGCCAAGCTCATCGCATTTTGACAATGCCTCTCTACCCTAAGACTTAATGTCTCTAAGCCCGAAAGGAATAAGGACGCATGAAATGGGGACATGATGTTCCCAACATTTGTCACATCAGCTCTAACAGCTCCTATAAATGCTAAATTTCCAAAGCGTTTTGCTATTTTTTGTATATTTTTAGATTTACTCGTTTTCCATTTAAAGTTTCCGGTATCAGTCAACACTCCACCAACTACATTTCCGCCACCACTCATGTATTTTGTACTACTATGAATTACCACTGAAGCACCTTGTTCTTTTCCATTAAAAATACTCGGTGGAGTTAAAGTTGCATCAACTAACAAAGGAAGCCCAGCCTTTTCTGCAAGCCGAGAAACAGATTCAATATTACATATATCAAGTTTTGGGTTGCCTATAGTTTCCACAAAAATCAATTGAGTATTTTCTTTAATTGCGGCCTTCATTCCGTCTTCATTTAAAGGGTCAACGAATGAGACGTCTACATTAATCCTATTAAGGACATCTTCAAATAAATGTGTCGTTCCACCAAAAATACTTTTAGATGCAACGATATGATCTCCAGCTCCGACTATTGCCTGAACAGCTGTATTTATAGCAGCCATCCCGGTAGCAACAGCTATACTTGCAACTCCATTTTCTAAACTATTAACTCGTTTTTCCAAAGCGGAAACCGTTGGATTAGAAATTCTAGAATAAATATGACCATACCGCTTACCTTGAAACACTTCAGACAATTCTTCTGGAGTTTCATATGCGAAAGCAGATGACAAATATATTGGAACATTCGTTGCGCCATGTTTCTCGTCATCAAGTCCTGCATGAATTGCTTTCGACTCAAATTTTAAATTTTTTAAATCTTTCATATTTTCTTCACCTACCTAATCAATGTGAATGACTCTTTATCACACGACCGGAACACTTAAGGGTTCCTCTGTTTAAATCTTGATTATTATTTTTGTCCGCCACCCATAAAATATAAAAACTCAATATCATCGCCTTGTTTAACTACCGTTGAATCAAACAACTCTCTATCTAAAATTTCACCATTCAATTCCACGGATACCATGTCCGGCATGTCTACATCTTTCTTCTTCAATAATCCCGAAATAGAAAGTCCATCATCTATCGTTTCTTCTGTTCCATTAATTTTTACAGTCATATTATTTCTCCTTTACTACCTAAACAATGTAGTACTTAAATATCTCTCACCAAAATCACAAAGTACAAACACAATTGTTTTTCCTTTATTTTCTGGTTTTTTACCTAGTTCAATTGCAACATGGGCAGCTGCTCCGGATGATATCCCTGCAAACAACCCGTCTTCTTTCGCAAGACGACGTGTCATCGCCACAGCATCTTCATTTGATACAGAAACAATGTCATCAACAACGTCTCTATTTAAATTCTTAGGTACAAAACCTGCTCCGATTCCTTGAATCATATGAGGACCACTTGGCCCTCCTGATAAAACGGCTGAATCTTTAGGTTCTACAGCTACAACTTTAATATTTGGATTTTTTTCTTTTAAAACAGACCCCACACCAGAAATTGTTCCTCCCGTACCTACTCCAGATACAAAAATATCAACAGTTCCATCCGTGTCGTTCCAAATTTCATTAGCCGTCGTTTGTTTATGAATTTCAGGATTCGCCGGATTCTCGAATTGTTGAGGGATATATGCTTTTGGATACTCCTTTGCAAGTTCCTCTGCTTTTTTAATCGCCCCAACCATTCCTAAATGACCAGGTGTTAAAACAATCTCTGCGCCTAAAGCTTTCAACAAACTTCGTCGCTCTAATGTCATAGAGTCTGGCATTGTTAAAACAACTTTATATCCTTTTACAGCGCCTACAAATGCTAAAGCGATACCTGTATTTCCACTTGTAGGTTCAATAATTACAGTATCGTGGTCTATCTTTCCACTCTTTTCAGCCGCTTCTAACATTGCTTTACCGGCTCTGTCTTTAACAGATCCACATGGGTTAAAATATTCTAACTTCCCAACAATTGTCGCGACTGACCCGTTTGCCACACTATTAAGTTTAACTAATGGAGTGTTTCCGATTAAATCTAGTACTGAGTTTGCAATTTTCATTATTTATCCTTTCAGTTGTCTCTAAATATCCATTTTATTTTATATACTGTACGTAGCAATGTTTTCTAATGCAATTTTTTGCCTAATAACATCACCTATAGTAATCGATAATTTATCGGTCAATGTCTTTTCTATCGATTTCCAAAAAACACCAATTCCCGAATTACAATCCATTCCCTGACACAATTGTATAGGACCTTCCAATATTTTTAAAACATCCATAACAGTTATAGCTTCTGCACTTTTAGCCAAAATATATCCACCTTGGCTTCCTCTAAAACTATTTACTAACCCTGCTCGTTTCAAACTTAACAAAATTTGCTCTAAATAATGTTGAGGAATTTTTTTTGCTTCTGCGATAGATTTAATTTGAATCGGTCCATCTTGTCGGTACTTTTCCAACTCAATTACCGCTAAAAGTCCGTATTTTCCTTTTACAGATAGGTTAAACATACGTTAAATGTAATCTATGTTGATTGATTTAGTCAAGAATGGTATTTAAATCGATTTCTATCGTAAAATTCATGAATGTATCCGTTGAATTGTGTATATGGTCGTGTTTAATTTAGAAAAGGATAAATTAGTAGGCTTAATATCAAATGGAATCAAATAGAATTACGACTCAATCTATTTAACTGATTAACTTAATTTTAGGTAAATTGAAGACTGAACTATTTTTAGAAAGGTAATGAAATTTGGGTCGAAGATGAACGTTTCTTTTTATTCGATTTGGAGTTTTTTTTACTTTTCACGGTCGTTTTAATTTTCGAAAATACATGGTCAGAAATTGAGATATTTTTTGTTTTATGTTGAATTTGTTGAGAATCTTCAGGATTTTGTTTTAATTTTTCTTCAATTCTATTGCTTTCCAATTTAACTTTTTCCGCATCTGACAAAGACCTTTTATCAACGAATATTTTCTGATTACTAGTTACTGCATCAACAACTGGTATCGTTTTAGTCGCCCTAAGAGATTGCTTATCAAGCATAATCATCGTGTCAATATTTGACCAATTTGAAGATTCTTTTTTTAACTCTATAGAATTCGTAAACATCGTTTCGTTTTGAGAAACAGCAAGATCTTTACACCTATTTATTAAAATTTTATTTTGAAAAGAACATCTACATTTAGTTAATTCATCAACCACAGCTTCAGTAAATGGTTTAGACCCCAATTGTGTTGCTAGCTCTATTAAGTACTGTATAAACAACTGCTTTTGCTGAGGCGTGAACAACCGTTTAAAGCAGTTTTGTAAGTTATCTATAAATAATTGCCCCGGCTCTAATCGATGAAGTTTCGCTTGTGAAATTTTTAATCGTAAATATCTGAGGATGTCTTTCGGCGTTGCTTGAACAAAATCTTGCTGATGATGAGAATAAATCTTAAAAGCAATCATATACACCGAACATACCCTGGTCAAAAGATTCCTAAACATACAAAATTTCAGACTTTTTCTACTTCAATTCGAGATACAAAAAAAAGGTCCCTCGCAAAATTTACGAAGCACCTTTAATTCAACATTTAGACTCACTGAGAGTATTCCATTAACTTTAAAAATACATTTTTATTACCTAAGCATTCTTCTTTTCATTTTTCGCCGAGCCGCTTTATTTTTTCTTCTATTATTTTTATGTTTTATTTTCTTTTCTGAGTTTTGAAAACCAATGGATAATCCAACAGCTGCTGCAAATTGTTGATTAAGTAATTCTCCAGACTCCGTTTGTGAAGTATATGTATTTGCTTCGAAAAACAATCGTGTTTTTGGAGAAATAGTAAACCTAAGACCTGCTTTAGCACCCCCTCCAATATAAGGGCTGTCTATACCCGAAACAAAAGCAACAATACCAAAAGCCCCTAAATAAGGAGAAATATTTGAGCGCTGGTTTAACTCATAATTAATTCCAAAAGACACAGGAATAATAGTTAAGGTATCGGATTCACCGGACCGATTTGTTTGCAACAAACCCAAACCACCATCAAACTCGAGACCATCTCCTGATTTTAATATCAACTTTCCGTTTGCTTGATACGCGGAATCCATTCCGACAAATGTACTTTTTCCTGCAGATGCTCCAAAACTAGTAATTGAATAAGTTGATGTTGCCATTGAAATTAATAAAATAGTTACGGACATTAATATGCTTATGCTTTTTGTTATTTTCATTTCTTTCTCCTTCGGGCTACTTTTTCCTTCGCCTATCTTTAGATATTCTACAATACTATCAAAATAAAAGTTCCTAAGAATAATTTAAAATAAAAATACTCTCGTCAAATAAACATATGTAAATTTGACGTGTCATGGACCAATTCGCTATAGTTTTTAAATAAATTACTATGAATCAATTTAAACCAAATTATAAACTTGCACGCCGACTTTTTTTAACCCATACAAATGGTGTTTTATCTACGCATTCGTCTCAACTAAAAGGGTTTCCTTTTGGAAGTATTGTTCCCTATATGCCTAGCGAAAATGGTGAAGTAATTCTCTTCGTTAGCGAAGCCGCTCAACATTCAATTAATTTTAAACTTAATCCAAAAGTATCCCTTACAGTTGTTGAAGGTTACTCGGGAAATATCCAAAACTACGGCAGACTAACTTATACAGGAATTGTAAAACGAGTTAATTATCCGTCTCCAGACCTTGTCGATCGATATTTTAGATACTTCCCTTCATTGATACCTTACAAAGGAGCCAAGGGATTCTCTTTTTATTCCATATCTTTGACAGTTGTTCGATTTATAGGTGGCGCAAATCAAGTTGCGTGGATTGAACCAGAAGATTTTTTAGTTAAAAACCCGTATTATGGCGAATCAGAAAATATTTTATTAAAAACAATGAACGCTGGTTCAAAACAAGACCTATTAAATTTTTGTAACTACTACAAAAAAATGATCATAAAAAACAAAGATCTCGTTTCTTTGGCAGGCGTCGATTCAGAAGGATTTGACCTTATATTAGGTGAAAATAAAATCAGGTTCACATTTAAGGAAACCGTCGACACACTGGCTGAAATGAAAGAGGTTCTTTCAGGAATGGCGAACCAAGCAATTGAAGGACTCAAAGAAAAAAACGACGAATCGAAACCAGACACCAATTCTCAGTCCTTACCGACAGAAGAAAAAAATCCCATTAAATTAAGGTAGGTCACCATGATAGAAAATATTTTGATTAAAGCAATTGATATTGTTTTTGAAGACTCTGTGAAAAATGGAGATATTTATATTGAAAATGGAAAAATTATAGAAATAGGTCCTTCTTTAAGTTATTCAGCGGAAAAAGAAATAAATGGAAAAGGTTTAACAGCCCTTCCTGGAGTTATTGATCCTCATGTTCATTTTCGTGAGCCAGGAGCCGAATGGAAAGAAACTATTTACTCAGGAAGTAAAGCAGCTGTATCTGGAGGTGTAACAAGCTTTTTTGATATGCCAAATACAAAGCCAAGTTGCATTACAGAAAAAACAATCCAACAAAAAAAAGACATAGCTAGTGCTTCTTCTCTAATTAACTATAATTTTTTTATCGGTGCGACACACACAAACCTTGAAGAATTAAATAAAACTGAAAACATTCCTGGTATAAAAATCTTTATGGGTTCTTCTACCGGAAATTTACTTGTTGATGACATGGAATCACTTACCTCAATATTTTCTACAGGTAGTAGATTAATTGCAATTCATTCCGAAGATGAACCTACAATTAAAAAGAACGAAGAACGAACAGACTTACCTGACAACGTATTTGCTCACAACATGATAAGAACCCCTGAAGCGGCTGTTAAATGTACGAATAAGGCAACTCAATTGGCTTTAAAACATAATCGTCGTCTTCATATCTGTCATGTCACGACGAAGGACGAAGTAGGTATTCTTAGAAACCTAAGAGCTGGTCTTCCTGACGAAAAAAAATATTTAATCACCGGAGAAGTTTCCCCTCAGCATATATTTTTACACCTTCCGGATATTTATGACAATTTGGGGACATTTGGACAAATAAACCCTCCACTTCGTCACGTTGAGCATTGCCTTGGTTTGTGGGAAGGACTTAAAGATTCGACACTTTCTTTTATTGGAACGGACCATGCGCCTCATACTGTAGATGAAAAAAAGAAACCCTATGGAGAAGCACCTTCTGGAATGCCGGGCGTTGAAACATCCCTTCCTTTACTTTTAAATCAAGTAGATAAAGGCAATTGTACGCTACAAGATATTTCTAATTGGATGAGTGGAAACCAGGCTCGTTTATACAATATTCAGAACAAAGGATTTCTTAAAGTAGGGTACGATGCGGATATCGTTTTAGTAGATCTTAAAAAGAAAAAGAAAATTTCTAATGAGACAGTTGTTTCAAAATGTGGGTGGACGGCCTTTGATGGAACAGAATGTACCGGATGGCCAGTTGCTACTCTTGTTAATGGACAAGTTGTTTTTAGGGAAGGTGATTTCTTTGAAGATGTTAAGGGCAAAGAGATTCAAATTCGGGATTTTTAAAAAGATTAACTTCGTTCAACATCAAAACTCGTAGGTGATGAGTCTGTTGACGCATTCAACAACACACGTTTGCGCGTCATTTGTTAAAAGGAAATATTAATACAATTACTAATATTTTATATTGAAGTTGGAGTATTTATTTAAAATGCTCTTTACCTTATTTGGAATTTCAATTTTTTGTCGTTCTACTCGGCTCAACGTAACGTGATTTGTTTTCGCTTTCCCCACTAATTCGTCATCTCGGAAAAAATGATATGAAAATTCAAATGATGAGTTTCCGATTTTAGATACCCATGCTTTTACATCTATTTTATCGCCAACCTTTAGCGCTGCGACATAGTCAGACTCGGCATGAACGATTACAAAGATAAAAGGTTCTCTTTCTAGAAGGTCTGCAAATGTATACCCTTCTTTCAAGAGAAGCTCTTCAAATGCTTCATGGGCAAAACGAAATTGACTTGCGAAATACAAAATTCCTGCTGCGTCTGTATCATACATTTTTACGGAAGTTTTAGATTCGAACATGTGCC
>JABIPA010000036.1 GCA_018698675.1 bacterium
GTAGAACACTACAAACCACACACATAACTGCCGCGAAAACAAAACTTTTTACACTAGATGACATTTGGAATCCTTTTCTTCAATTTTGCATTCATAACAAAATGGTCAATTACCGGCGCGAATACATTCATAAGAAGTATCGATAACATCATACCTTCTGGGTATGCCGGGTTAACCGCTCGAATAATAATAGCTACAGCTCCTATTAAGAAACCATATATTAACTTAGACAGTTTTTGAGACGGAGACGAAACAGGGTCCGTTGCCATAAATACGGCTCCGAATGCAAATCCACCCATTACCAAATGCTGTATTGGAGTCACACTCATCATCGCTACAGAGTCTGGCGACGCAACAGCGTTAAATAATGCTGACATCGATACCGCTCCAACAACACATGCGAGCATCGTTCTCCAACTACCTATTCCAGTAATAATTAATATCGCTGCTCCTATAAGGACACAAAAAACAGAGGTCTCACCCATACTTCCAGGAATAAAACCCCAAAACATGTTCGACACACTAAAACCAGCAGATGCTAGATCAGAAGAAACAGATTCTCCAGTCGGAGACAATGCTGCAACAGCCAAAGGAGTCGCGCCAGAAAAACCATCTACCAATTTATCTTTAGCAGCAACCATATGTGTCCACACGCCGTCGCCACTCATAAACGCAGGGTAAGTAAAAAACAAAAAGGCACGCCCGGTTAATGCTGGATTTAAAAAATTTCGTCCGGTCCCACCAAACACTTCTTTTCCAATAACCACACCAAACGAAATCCCCATAGCTACCATCCACAAAGGAATACCTGCTGGCATAATCAACGGAAACAACATTCCCGTAACTAAAAATCCTTCGTTAATTTCATGTTTTCTAACAACAGAAAAAATAACTTCCCAGAATCCACCAACAACAAAAGTAACTAACAATAAAGGGATATAAACCTGAAGTCCTGTCTTAATAATATCAACGTGTTCCAACGACAAATTTGCCGCTGCATGAGCTTGATATCCAGAATTATATATTGCGAATAGCATACAAGGTAATAATGCCAACACAACTGTTATCATATAACGTTTTGTGTCTAAAAAGTCTCGAATATGAACACGGGTTTTAGATACAGTCTTCTGAGAAAACAATATCGTGTATTGCGCCTCAAATAACGGATAAAGCTTTTCTAGCTTTCCGCCTTTCTTAAATAATTTCTCTTGATCTTGTAAAAGTTTTAACAAAAATTTCATAGGTCTTCTATCTCTATCCTTTTATTTTTCTACTTCTTTTAAAAGTGTAGATTTTGTTTTTAAAAACAAGTCCCCTAATTCAATTTTAGAAGGACACACATAGGTACATAACCCACAATCAACACAATCTAATAAACCAAAGTCCAATGCACTTTCGATATCTTTTCCTGCCAAGCGTTTCATAACAGCTTGAGGAGTCAAATCTACGGGGCAAACTTCTTCACAATACCCACATTCTATACAAGCACGTTCCCCACCATTAATTAGAGAAGACAATGCCCAACTAGGTTTTTTAAACAAAGATGACATAAATGCACGAGAATAACTGGCTTTATTAAAACCAGGCGTCATAAACGCCATAAACTCTTGTTCGCCACTCTCTTGTAAACAATGTAATGCATCGTCGTAAAAACCAATAAAATCATCATTAGAAATCTTAGTTCCGGTGAAAACGCCACCAGAAATCAAACGTGTCGCAGATTCATCAACATCACCAACAACAGCCCGAACAGGCGTTCCTTGAATCACTTCAAAATGACGTGGCTTAATTGCTTTCGCTCCGGCTAAACAAACAATTCTTTTAGATGGATACGTCTTTGTTAAAAATAATTGTCCTAATCGAACAACTTCTTGAAGTGTTAGTGTCCATGCACTATTTTCTTTAACCGATGTTTTTACCTTATAAAGTAAAACACCAGGGTCATTTGCTGGATAATCTCCTTCAATAACATGCGTAATTAAAGAACCAAGAGCAGCACGCCCATCATTATTTGTAGAACTAATCCCTACAACAACTTTATTTTCGGACAATGCATTCAAAACAGACAAACCTTTTTTAAATTCATCCAAATATTTATCTAAAATAATTGAAGAATTTGGGTGATGAGGTTCATCGTTATCAACACTTAGAACAATTAGAGAAGGAGTTGCGTCAATTTTAGCAATCGCTTGGAAAGGAAACGTTCTAAACGCGCCCCATAAACCAGCTTTACAAATTGATTGAACCAAAGATACTCTTTCCGACGAAACATCAGGCACGTCTAAAACTTCAGCTTCCTGAGATTCGGTTGTCGTTATTTCAATCTTATCGATTCGACGTCGAGGTCCGAAAACGATTTGAGTAACTTTGCCCGCAACGGGAGAAGAGAAAACGACCTCTGGCTGCTTTTTATCAAAAAACAAAGGAGTTCCAATTTTAACAGAATCATTTTCTTTTATAAGTAATTTTGGAGTAATGTTAGGAATTCGGTAAGGGTGTAAGCCGTGAATTGGTTGAAGTGGCAATGAATCTACGTCTAATGATGGCTGTCCACTCAATTTCACATCATATGTTTTATCAATTTTAATCAACGTCATTTTTATCTCCAATAGTCATTTCAGGCCTCAATTTTCATACCTGAGACGTCATTCAAACGGGTTCAATAGTAATGCAGAATTTAGGTTTCCGCAAGACCATTTCTGAGCTCGCGTTTTCGCCCTAGTTATTTCGGTTTCGATTCGGACTCTTTTGAATCTTCAGAATCAGAATTTACGGCATCTTCTTCCTTTGAACAACCATCGCTATCAGCGACCTTTAATTCGGACTTTACGACATCAGAAGACGATGTCCATTTCTTCTCTACTTCAATCGTGCATTCGGTTAACAAGGCCAATACAACGCCCGCTCCAGCTAAAAATGGCGCAATAAACGCTCCTGCAGCCAAAAGAGTAGACGGAACATGTAAAACAACACGCCCTTCCCCATTTTTTACGATAATTTTTGTAGCATTTCCACGTCGAATCAATTCTTTCAAAATTCTAAGACCGTCTCGGCCTTTCACTCTAATCGTCTCCATTCTCATTTGTTGCCTCCATTCTACTTTCTCCTAATTGTCCACATGCAGCCGAAATGTCTCGCCCTTTTCGGAACCGAATAGTTACAGGCACATGCTGATTCTGGATCATCGTTTTCAATCGATGTAATTTTGTATTTGATATCTCTTTAAAAGGAATTTTATTATGCGGGTTCAAGTTAATTAAATTAATTTTTGCCTTCAGATATTTGGCCAACCCGATCAAATCTTGAATATCTTGGTCTGTGTCGTTAACACCAGACAACATTGTATATTCTAATGTCAGTTTTCGATTATGAAGTGCTTGGTATTCTTTGAGAACCTTAGCAACATCCATAATTGGATTTAATTCTTCAACAGGCATAATCTCGATTCGTTTATCGCGATTCACACAGCCTACAGAAAATGCCAAATTCAATTTTACATCGTCTTCAATCAATTTTCGAATCGTTTTAATAAACCCTGACGTCGACACTGTAACTTTTCGAGTACTTATATAAAAACCTTGTTCATCATGAATCATAGCCAAGGCTTTAATCAATTCGTCGTAATTCAATAACGGTTCTCCCATCCCCATAAAAACGAGGTGAGAAATTCGACTATCAATCTTTTTACTAGCCAAGTAATTATTTGCCCACAAAATTTGCCCAACTATTTCAGCTGCCTTCAAATTACGTTTAAATCCTGTAATCCCTGTCAAACAAAACTTGCAATCAACAGGACACCCACATTGTGTAGATATACAAAGATTATAGTAATCACGTTCTTTTAAAATTACCGATTCTATCTTAGCTCCATCTTCAAGCGTCAAAACGCCTTTAACAGCAAGCCCGTCACTAGATTCCAAAACCTCAACATCTTTAAATGGGAAGAGATTATATAACGTAGATAATTTTTCTCGGTTCTCTTTCGACACATTTTGCATGTCTGAAAAATTCAATACAGATTTTTTAAAAACCCAATCCAAAATTTGGTCTGCAACAAATGGCTTAATTCCATTGTCTTTCATTGATTCTTTTAATTTAGCTGGGGGTATTCCTAATAGCTGATTCACGATAGTTGTCCTTTTTCAATATTCAATATGATACCCTAAAGATAACGGAACAGGAGCAAAAAATGAACATAGTTATTTTAGGAAGCAACGGAATGATAGGAACAGACATGATGGATGTTCTATCAAAAGGAACACATACCCTTACAGGACTCACACTCGACGACATCGATATTACGAATAAAAAGGACGTTAATAATCTAAAATCAATTGTATCTCAAAAAAATAATTCTGCATCTCACCCAATAAATATAATAATTAATTGCGCGGCATATACTCAGGTTGATTTATGCGAAACAAACAAAGAAACGGCCTTTTCTGTAAATGGGATAGGTGTCGGGTTACTTGCCCAGTTTTGTAAAACAAACGATATTACACTTATTCATTTTTCAACTGACTATATATTTGATGGTGAGAAAACGGAACCTTATATAGAGACAGACCAGACCAACCCAATTAGTGTTTACGGTGAATCAAAACTCATGGGAGATAAATTGATCGAGTCGTCAGGGTGCAAGCATTACATTTTCAGAATTCAATGGGTTTTTGGAGAACACGGAAACCATTTTGTAAAAACGATTCAAACACTTAATAAAACAAAATCAGAAATTTCAGTCGTAAATGACCAATGGGGATGCCCATCTTGGAGTTATAATATTTGCGAATGTGTTCTTAAAATAATTAACCAAGCCATTCCATTCGGGACGTATCATTTAACACATCCTGAAGGAACGAATTGGTTTGAATTTGCTAAACAAATTGTGAAGTCATTGAATTTAAGCTTAAAAATTCAAGCTACGGATAGCGATACATTTAAGCGCCCAGCATCTCGCCCACTAAATGGACGACTAAATGCTGGGAAGCTTGGAGCCTATGATATCGTTATGAACGATTGGACATTATCGCTTAATCAATTTTTGAATAACAAATAGCCTATCTAGAACTTATCTTGAAACTCAGATGAACGAGTAAACCAAAAATTGAACCAAGAATAATGAAATTTCAATGCAGATCGTTGATCGTCACCAATAAGACCAATCGCACTAATTTCGTCAGCCAATTTAACATTATCTTTTTTACCCATACCGTTTAAAAAACTAGACCCTTTTCCATTCGTTCCACCTGAACCGACATTCCGAATTTTTTCAGGAGTTAATGGTTTAATCAACGCCAATCTAGTTCTAAAAGGTAGATTACTAATCTCAGATGCAGTTAATTGAGAGATAATAAACTCTGCTTTTTCTGAATTATTTCCTGTCACTTTAGTAACAAAATCAAAAACATTAAAACCCGTAATTAAAGCAATTAAATTTGGATTCCCAATTACCTGCAAATTGTCTACCTTTAGTATATTTAAAATACCACTTTTAGCTTCAACAGGTAATTTTTTCAATTCTTCAGAAGACGCTAGTCTTTCAAAAAGGACTAACACCTGGTCAGGAGAATAAAGCCACTCGGCTTCATACAACATACTCAAAACTTGACGACTACATTCTGACGAAAGAGTTTTAAGTTTTGCAGCATCCACATGGGTCAAGTTATAAAAGGGTTTTCCATTATTTTGAGCATTTAAAGCATTGGTGACTACAGACAAAAACATTTTTTGAAACCAAGAATTTCCATTCAATTGATCCGAATCTGAATTCGCTAATTCTTTAAAATCTTCTGAATTCAGCTTTTGTGTCAACGCTACTTTAAGTTCTTCATTTATACGCGACAAGCCTTGCGTTCCAACTGTATTAAAAAGGTGCGTCACATCAGAAGACGTGAACGAACTAACCAACTTTTCAGACCCAGCGCTTAAAACTGTTGATAACAATGCTGAATTGATGTTCGCAATATCAACATTAGTAACACCTTTATATGGGAACATCAGCTTTGTAGGAGATGCTAGTGAGATACCTATACCTTTAAAAGCCGGTAGATTTACAGCCCCAAAAAAACCAAAGAACTGTCCTGTTATTCCAAACAAACCGTTGACTGTACAATCGAACAAAACAGCCTTTTGTTTAGCAATATTCAATTTAAACCAATGGCTAGTCCCTTCGTCTACAGAAATTAATTTTTTAAAAATCATGGTTTTTACATCGGCCGGCAATTTTTTAATAACTACATCAGACATCTTAGCCACCAAATTCATAATTGACTCCGGAGTTGCCTTAGTATTTGTTAAACCCAAAACTGCTTTTAATCTAAAAATATCAACCCTATCAGGCTCATCCAAATTCAAGGGACTCTTAGTAAACATCTCTCCATTAAAACTATTCATAATGTTTTCAAGAACATCCAACGCCCACCCATTAATGTCTTCAATACTCGTAGGAAAAATCAAAGCTTCTCTATAGGCTAACGGCAATGTAACGTTTTCTGGAAAAGGTCTAGTTCCGTTCAAAACATTTTTTGAAGATATATATCTGAATAACAAGGCTTCTTTTTGATCGGAGTCTACATTGTCCAATACAAGATTCCTTAATAATTCGGCATAAATTTCATTAATAATATTGTCTGGTAGTTTAAGAATCACTTCTTGTGTGGACAAATCATTAAGCATGCATCTTATGGAATCGCCAGACATTTCCTCATTTTTAAGTCCTAATACGGCCCTTAGTCGGTCAATATTAAGACTACTAGGGGCAGACAAGTTAAGTGAGCCTTTAGTAAACAATGAGGCTTCAAACCCGTTAGTAATTATTCTTAAATTCACTATCGTCCACTGATTAATATCTTCAACAGATGTATTTAATAGGACGTCCAATCTATCATGCTCTTCCATCTCTGCCAGAGGAGTACCTTCTTTTGCCAACTCACTTACTGAAATTTCTTGAACAGGAGTCGCGGATCTACTATTAACGGGAGATTTAAATTGCGGTGGAAAAACCGAAACTGTTTGCTTAACTGGAGAGTCCATTTCTGTTATAGGTGCCATTTGATTTGCTGAAGAAACCCGTCTCGTTGAGTTCCCACTATTTACCGATGGTTTAGCCTTTTTAATTGCACCAGTAGATCCATCTTTACTAAGTTTCGTTTCCAATTTTTGAACTAAAAAATCATGAACACTTGTTTTATGAAGAAGCTTTGGGGTCATATTATCATCCAGTAAAGCTTTATACACTTTTGAACAAAATAGGTTAACTGCACGACTCCACTTCAAAACATCACTGTTTGCATCAATACCCGTTTTACTTCCAACCTTATCTAATTCAATTTGATATCTATCTCTCGCTTCTAACAAAAATTCTCTAAAAAACCCTTCTTCAATCATTCTATAATAAGAAGATCCCAAACGCTCGTATTCCGCATCAAAGTGAGTTCCAGTAGAGCGATTAGGAAAGGCATCACTTAACGTCTTAAACATTTCAGAAAACCAAACTTCATCCCTTAACTGATTTTTACTTGAATTTGATTCAAGAATAGTAAACAATTTAGATGTCTCTTTATTGTGTCCCCCCGAAACAGATCTTCCACAATCCGTTTGCCCACTCAACGATTGAAAAGAAGCCAAAGATTCAGTCAATATTTCCAATCCTAAACTCGAGTTTTCAATCAATAACACAACAAGAACATCAAATAAATTACTGAACGGTTTCTCAGAAAAAGATTCACTTTTAAGCCTATCATAATCCAAGGCACCTTCTTGGGTAATAATATCATTTAACATATGCGATCGGTCATTACGAAAGCTGTCAATCATATCTACGACATTAGCCGAACCATTCGATTCCAAAGCAGCTCTACTAGGGCTAGAAACATCTTCCCCATTCCCATCTATAACCGGAGCCATTTCCTCTATACCACCTCTAGTTACGCTGTCAGATATAGCTTTCTTAATAAACCTACCAAATTCTTCGATAACAAAATTACTTTTCTTTAAGGAAACTGTTTTATCGTTCCTCATTTTCTCCACTATAAAATCTATTAGCCCTACTATTTTTTCCTTAACTTCGTTATTGGCCTGTGGGCTGCAGTGCATACGTTTAAAAGAAAATTCTAAAAATTCCTTATTTGCTAAAGCTAACATCATCACGTGACGCCTGCCTTTTTTCTCGTTCGTTAAATTTTTAAGATTCTTTTTAATCTCATCTAAGTCTGGATTGGCCTTAATTAGAGTACCGAGTTTTTCAATATTAAAAGAAAGTAAAACGGCATTTTTATGCCTTCCCAATTCAACTAACCCTATTTTATTGGTAACAATAGAATGAACAGCATCGTTAACTTGTTTACTACCATCAAAAAAACTTTCTACAATAGGAAGATTTTCACTTGCCTCATATGAATTATCATAAATCGATTTCAATGCATAAATAACCATCGCCTGTTTCACTATTTCAGGGGCGGCATCAGATGCCAAATACGTCTTAAATTCAGCCCTAATTCTCTCTGAGATACGGCCCTCTTTAGGTTCCATTTTTTCAGTTGACGGAGTCTTTTTTAAAAGTGATTTAAACCCACTCATCATTGATTTCTTCTTCTTTTCAGGAACAGCTATAGGTTGCTCTTCCTTAAATTGATGGGCTACATACGCTGACAAAAGATCGACGACCTCGGAAAGAGTGACGTGCGAACCAGAACCTACGCTGTTTAATTCGGTAGAAAACGCGTAGATAGTTTCGAATCTTGAAGAATTATATGTCTTTGTAGACGTAGAATTTCCTGTAGATTTGGCGACATTTCTGTAAATGTCTTGCCCTTTAAAAATACTTGCTGAACCGGATCCCGAAGCTGATAACTGACTTAAATTACTTACCTTGGAACGGACTGAACCAGCAATACTTCCACCACCATGGTTCGATTCATCATCAGAATCATACTCACCGTCTCTTCGCATCAAACTAGAAAAACATATCTGTTTGCTCAGTTTATGAGTCCTATGTATATGTCCTGAATCATTTCCAGAACCACTACCTAAAACACCTTCATTCATAGCTGCCACAATTTTAAAAACACTCACTGTTCACCACTCCTTAAACAATTATTCGAAATAATCTTTATTCATATATTTTAGTTATCGAAATTTATTTACTAAAATTTCAATTTTTATTAAACAGAAAATAATCGCACTAAAAACAAGATAAAAAGTTAACATAAAAAAACACAATATAATAAATCACATTTAAATCTAAAAAGAACGATACACACGGCATTAACTCAGAATCTAAAAAATCAAACGGCCTCAACTGGGTTATTAACTAAAGCTTTCAATCTTATCTCGTCCATAACTCTGGTTTTTGAAATTGGAATTAAGCTATATTGATTTTCACTGAGTATCTCGTAAATCTGACTTACCTCTTGGAAAGACAAAGATTTTAAAAGATCTAGACTAACAGCATTCACTACATGATATAAATGGGTACTCCTAAATGTCATAGCATAATGATTAAATAGCCTCAAATCTTCCGAATTACACGACAACTGCTCCGAACCCAATTTCTCGTCATCAAAATACTGTACGTCATGAATATCCGATAGCTTGTCTAAAATAGATTCACCAAAAAAGCTCATATCGCAATTAGTCAACAATACTTCCATTCTTCTTAGATCAATTGGAACTGATGCCACTTTTCGTCTGGTTTCTCCATCATTATTTGTCCATATATTTTTAACCATATCTGAATATATTCTCTTTCGAATAGGCGCTGGCAAATCTTTAAGCTCGTTAAGATCCATGCTCGAAATGAATTCAAAATAATTAGACCTAAAGTCAATAGATCCTTCTAGACAATCCCAAATCGCATTTAATCTATCCAAAGAATTTTGAGAACAAGAACTAGATACTTCCGATTCAATTACAAAAGGGATCCCCTCTGAGCTCGTCGTCGAATCCTCGTCGTTAAGATTCTCAATACTAAACAATTCCCGAATATTTCCTTTAATAAATAAAACTAACTTTTCAGGACAGCAATTTTTAATATCCGATAAATCTAATGCCTTAAAAACAGACTTCCTTCTCTCAATAGATACATTTGAACCAACGTCTATCGTCAATTCATTAATAAATTTCACAGCCTGTTTAGATAATGAAAGGGAGTTCTCATCGATTGCCGTATTTCCTAAAACCGAAATAAAACGAGAGATGGAGGTAATATATCTAGAATTGTGTGTACTATATTGATCTAAACCAAGGTCTTCGGCCGACTGTTGATCCGATATTAGCTTTAATTTAAATTCTCTAAAAAGAGAAGCTTCCATTAAATCCACCAAAAAAAGCTTCATCACTTTATTCGCCTCATGCAAATTAAAATCAAGAGATTCTTCTTCTCCATATCCAAATCCACAAGCAAATGCTTTTGAAACAGTAGACATCAAATCAATCAGCAATTTAATGTCATTATTACCTCGTAAACAAGAATTTTCTGTAAGCTTAGATTCTGTTAATAAAGAAAGGTCCTCTACTTTTCCCTGTCTAAATTGTTCTGTATTATATTTAGAAACCAGTCTATCCTGCTTTTCTAGATTTCCCCCAGAAGTAACAGATTGTTTTAAAATAGTCATACAATCCATTGGAATATCGACTAAGGCAGCCAAAAGCATATCAAATAAACCCTGCGGGCTGGCATTCTCAATGTCGCCCTCCGTAATTTCCGAGAAACGTATCAATATTGGCTTTACGTCGTCCACTCCAGAATGTTCACTAGATTCGTCTTCAGAATCACTCTCTATACGCCCACGGCTTTCTCCAACTAAAAGTTCGGACCCACAATCAGAGCCACTTTCACGGGCATCAACTGTTACCTCGAAAGGAACACCATATCCATTTGCATCACGAAACACGTCTAAACCAGCGGGCCTATTAGGAACCTCGTGATGAAAACATTCAATACTCGCCTTCATACCATTTTGAACAAAGTCCACAAGCGTCGAATTGCCTTTTTTATTTTGAATTTGATTCACGATCATGCTCAAAATTTTTCTATTACTTTCATTTCCCAATCTATCAAACGAAGCTCCTGACTTCTTCAAACAAGGTAAAACAACGTTCAACCCAACAGCTCCTGGCAAAGATAAGACGGCTAAAATCGATTGACTAACAACTCTCTTCTCGGGCGCCAAATTACTAAACTGAATCCTTATCGTGTCCAATGCAGAACCCTTAACAACTAAAGATCTAAGGGAATATGAACGAAGACTGCAAAAAATACTATGTGCGTGACTACCCAGATCTTCAAGTTCAATAGGGCTATTCTCAAATATTTTTAAAGTATTCTCGAAATCAGCATTCCTCTTTATATCATCAATATTAAATGGAACGATATTTGGTAAGGATAATTCTGTTTGATAAATAGACTTCAATACAAAAGAAACAACGGCCTGTTTAAGCAGGGGATTCACACTTTGATCTGACAACAAGCTTAAAAATTCAGATTTAGGGGTTTCTCCAACAAGTGATGTCGAAAACCTTGTAGGTTTCGACTTTCTTAAAAAGAATTTTGACATGCTAAACTGCGAATCATTTTTAGCATTTTCTTTCGCCTTTGCCTCGTTTTGAAATTCGGAATCAACAAAAGACTGCATAAGATCTAATAGCTTAAATAATTTTGGAGCAGGTTTTGACAAAGAAATGTGCGCATCTATACACCTATTTAAATTCGTTTTAAGGTCAACCTCGCAATCGTAATTAAGGCCTTCATTCCGTCGTATGATGTTATTTGAAAGACTTTTAATAATCCGATTTCGAACAAACGATGGTTTTAAGATTAAATTTTTTGAATCGAAAAAGTCATTCCATTTAGAAGAAGCATTCGTTCCTGCTGAAAACTGAGACATTGAGGATGCCGGAGTAACAATGGAATTCTCAAAAGACAAAATTGAGGGTCTCCCCCACTTGTTTGGCGAAGCAATCAACATACTATTAAGTCCAGCTATCACTTTAAATTTCATCAATTGTATACTCCATATAGTAATATTCCCCAAAAAAAATAATTCATCATTCCCATAATTATCGGACGTCTTTTAAACAAATTTCATTTTTTTTGAGTTCTTAAAATTAATAACTAATAAATTTAAAAAAAATAAAGTAAACTTACCGACTATTATGAAATTAAAATTAAATAACTTATCTATAGGAATCGCATCGGATCATGGTGCTTTAAACTTAAAGCAAACAATAATTGACCATTTGAAAAATAAAGCAGACTTATATTCAGCCATCGATTTAGGCGCTCATTCAAACGAATCTGTAGATTATCCTGACTACGCGCAAATCGTGTCAGACAAAATCCTTGATAAAACTTTAGATTTAGGAATTCTTTGTTGTGGAACGGGAATTGGTATGAGTATTAAAGCAAATAGAAACAAAGGTATACGCGCCGCTCTAGTTTTTAGTTCATTCACGGCACAAATGGCTAAAGAGCATAATAATGCAAATGTTCTTTGCCTTGGCGAACGAACAACATCAATACCGGACGCATTATCTTATTTAGATACCTGGTTAGAAAGCAAGTTTGAAGGTGGCCGCCACCAACGACGGCTCGACAAACTAGATTCTTAAATTAATTTAATCTAATCACCCACATACTTATATCCGGGACGAATAATTCGTTTCCCTGATAACAATTCTTCAATACGATGACTACACCATCCCGCAGAACGAGCCATAGCAAAAAGTGGTGTGAAAATTTCTCTTGGAATATCTAAACAATCATAAACAAATCCAGAAAAGAAATCCACATTCGGTGAAATAACTTTATCACTACCTTTAAACGATGAAAAAAGAGATGGTCCTTCTTTTTCAATCGAAAAGTATAAGTTTAATTCATCGATACGATTCTTCTGGGTAGCCATTTCAATTGCTTTTTCTTTTAAGACTTCTGCACGAGGGTCTGATTTAGTATAAACGGCATGTCCAAGACCATAGATTTTTCCTGACCTATCATAAGCCTCTTTTGCCAATAATCGTTGCAAACAATTTCGGACATCTTCTGGGTTATCCCAAGTCTCTACTTTACGCTTAACGTATTCCATCATATCCACAACTTTTTTATTTGCAGACCCATGTAACGGCCCTTTCAAACTTCCAACGGCGGCTGCCAAAGCTGAATAAATATCTGCTTGAGAAGATGTAACCACATAAGTCGTAAATGTAGAGTTATTTCCTCCACCATGTTCTGCATGTAAAAGAAGCATAAGGTCTAACATTTCACTGTCCATCTCAGAAGGTTTTTCACCTTGATTCAGCATACTCAAAAATCCCTGAGAAATAGACATTCCTGCGTCAGGAACCGTAAACGTCTCAACATGTTTATATGCAGACAAATAAGAATAAGCAACAATCGTTGGAATCTTTGCAATAATAGATATCGCTTTAAAAAAGTTTTCAAAAGGATCAATTGAATCTGGATTAGAATCATTTGCATATAAAGCAGAAATACATGTTTGAATCTTATTCATAATATTTTTACTTTTTATGCCTAAAATACAATGTTCAATGATATCTTCTGGCAATTCCCGTTCTTTATAAAGAGCATCACAAAAAAGCTTAAGATCTTGATCGGAAGGCATTTCACCGACTAAAAGCAAGTATGTAACGGTTTCAAACAAAGGCCCCTTCTTTTCCTGACACTTCTTAATAACGTCAGCCAAAGGTATGTCTCTATATTTCAAAGCGCCTTCAACAGGCTCCAATTTCCCATCAATCTTTTTTGATCCAATTACGGATGAAATACGTGTAAGTCCAGAAAGAACCCCACTTCCATCAGCATTTCTTAATCCTCTTTTAACGTCAAACGTCTTATATAAATCTTGAGGAATCGTATTATTTTCTATAAACCTCGGTTCTAAATCAGACAGCATATTTTCTCCTTTTCTTCACAAACTCCCACCCTTAAGTTTAAATAAAAATCGTACAAGCAGTTCATTAATAGTCTATGCCTCTTTATCAATATTTCCAAACGAAATATTATTTTCCTACAACAAGCATCGAAAATTTCACGATTTATTGGTATAGTTTTAAAAAAAAAATAACGCAAAACACAGAACAAACGGACAGCTCCAAAAGCCTTCGGTTTGATTGGCGAGTTTTGCGCAGCATATTATAAATATGTAAAAAATAGAACAAACGGACAGCTCCAAAAGCTTTCAGTTTGATTGTCGAGTTTTGCGCAGCATATTATAAATATGTAAAAAATAGAACAAACGGACAGCTCCAAAAGCTTTCAGTTTGATTGTCGAGTTTTGCGCAGCATATTACAAA
>JABIPA010000037.1 GCA_018698675.1 bacterium
AATATTTTTTATTTTTCTCTTTTCAGGCGTCTTTGGAAGTTTTTTCAACATGCTCATCTACAGACTACCACGCGATTTATCCTTAGTTCTTGATCGTTCAAAGTGTCCATCATGTAAAAACAACCTAACGTGGATAGATCTCTTTCCTGTTTTTAGTTTTCTATTCCTTTTAGGAAAGTGCAGACAATGCAAATCAAAGATTCCTTTTCGATATTTCTTAGTCGAACTCATTACAATTTTATCATCTCTAATATTGTGGTTCATATTTGGACCCACCTGGTTATTTTTAAAATTCTTACTATTTTCCTACGGAATGATAATTATTTTCTTCACAGATATTGAAACGTATATCGTGCCTGACAGCGTATTAGTTTTCTTTTTAGTCATCGGATCAGTCAATCTTTACATCGAACGAGACTTTAAAGCTGCTTTATTTGGGGCGCTCGTAGGGTTTGGTACATTTTATCTTGTCCAATTAATAGGAAAGTTTTTTTACAAAAAGGACGCTTTTGGAAGTGGTGACGTAAAACTAGGAGGAGCCATTGGATTTGTTTGGGGCCCAGTACTTACAAGCATGACCGTATATTTGAGCTTTTTAATAGGAGGACTTTTTGGTATTCTTCTTATCGTCAGTAAAAAAAAGACAATGAAAGACATTATTCCTTTTGGGCCATCTATCATCATCGCATTCTTTCTAAGCTATATCTTCAAAACCGAAATATTATCCTATTTCTTTTCCTGACCTAATCGCATAATTTCTGATTCTTTGAGAACAACAAAATAGAAATTCATTAGTAAAATTGTTTCTTTTTTATTCAATCAATCAAAATGTAGTTGTGCTTAAAAAGGACAAACATAATGCCTCTTTCAATTATTGAACTACTAATTATAGTTTCTTTATTTTCTTCTATTCTTCCAATGTTTACCAAAATTAGTGGATTCCATATAGAAAGGAAACTATCAAAATATGAGACATTTGCCTTAATACAGGTATCGAAACAATTAGCTATAAGTAATGATACCGATTGCGAAATCATAATACAGGATAAAAACATTAATCTCTCTCTCAACCAACAATTATTGATTTATAAGCTAACGGACCCGAAAACTTCAATTATAAGTAATAGAAAGAAACTAGGTTTCAAGCCAAATAGCAACACAAAATATTCAGGAACAATATCCTTAATAAAGGAAAACGAAACAAGCGGAAAAGTTAGTATAGGAGTTGGAAATGGCGAAATTAGAATCAAATAAGCATAAAGGATTTTTCTTAATGGACATGATATTATCGATGTCTTTACTTTCACTAATTCTTCTTATTTATCCGACATATTTAAAGCACTGTTACGACATTTTTATACAATCAAATAGGTTACTTAACAGTTTATCTCAAATGGATTTAACTCTATCAAACATGTCTATAGAACCTAATAATAGAACGTTAAACACAGATCATCCTCTTATTATAAAAAAAGAATTTCTAGTTAATATAGGAAAACAACAGAAAATTTTTGAAGTATACGAAATTAAAAAATAATTTTGAAAAAATACAATGAAATCAATTAATAAAAAAAATATACCCATAGTCAGTAAATCAAAAAATAAATTCAATGGATTCAATTTACTTGAATTATTGCTATTCCTATTTCTTTTCTCAGTATTTTTACCTTTTATTGTAAACGTCTATTTAAATATTTCTTCATCAATAAGCGACGTTACAAAAAAAATTTCAAACTCGTTTGAAATTGCTCACATCAACCAAACAATTGAAAAAGACAGTATAAATTGCGAGGGAGCAATCGAAGTAACTCCTTCCAAATATCAATTAAGCCTAAAAAACAATAAAATAATTACATATGAATTAAAAAATTCAAGAATAAAAAGAACAGAGACTACTTATGGCTACTACATTTCTCACGACATTAAAATTGACTCATTTAGCTTATCTAGTATCACAAAAAATAATCATCATTTCTTAAAACTAACCATCAATGAAAATAGTCCATCTTATTTCAAAGTTAATACATAGAAAGTTAAAGACAACCTTGAAGAACATAAAATGACCATAAAAGAAAAATACGACGACAAACAAAAAAAACTAGGGTTTAGCACGCTTCTAATAATTAGCCTTATATCGATTCTAAGTATAAGTTTGGCAGGAACGGTTAAATTAATGCAGCTTCATGTTCAATATTCGACAAAAAAATTTAATGCTTATAAAACTGACTTAAAGACTAAATCAGTAATACATCTAATTCCAGCATTATTGGACGCTAATGCATTTTCAGCGGCACTTTATGAAGACATACTCCCTTTGAACCAGATATCAAGTATGAAAGAGCAATATTACAGCTCTTTAAATAATATCTTAACAATTGATAACTCAGTGATCTTTTCAGGAATCATTCATTTATCGCCAACTCAATTTATAGCGTTAAGTACAAATCAACATTCCGAAATTTCTAAATCGTTTGGAAAAACGTATCGGTCTATGTATTTGGGAATAATAAATTCAGAATCGTCGCCTAGCAATAATAGTAAAAAAATAATTTCTATTCAAAAAATCTAATTATGCATCGAAACAAAACATAAACTCTCTACAAAAATTTTATAAAGAATTTCAATCAAAAGGAAGACACATGTTCTTCCCTATCGCTCACATTACCGTTTACAAACCCTATTTGGAAGAATATTTTTTAGATAAACTCAAATACATATTCCGAACTCTACTATTTAAAACTTTAGATGATTGCTTATCTGGATACGAGTTTAAACTATACGTTAGCAAACTCTCAGCTTGTTGCTGAACACCTTTAATTTTTTTTGTAATGATAATTGCTTCAGCTGGTAAATTAAGATCACTGTATCTCGACGAGATTTTTGAATAATATAAATCTTTACTCAATCTTAAATTCCCCACAATTTTCAACGAATTTTTTAGTTCTTGAATTGCCCTAGTCCTATCTCCAATCATCAATGCATTGTCGGATAGCATAAGATATGACTCCACTTGTTTACCTTTCGACACTTTTGAAAGAGAATTCTTTAAACGTTTGATTGTGTCATTAATGTTTTCAAAATCTTTATTGTCTGTATAAACGGATAATAAATTAAATAATAAATCCACTTTTTCAACGGGGTTCTTAACCAAGTCTACGAGAGCCAACGCGTTATCCATTTGACCTGTACTTAAATAATAAAGTTCTAAACTCTGAATAACACTAAATCTTGTAAATGTACTATTAATTTCGTCCAAAAGTGAAACGGTTTTTTCATAAGAACCATGCTCTCTAAAGGATTCAATAAACGAACGAACAGCAACGTCTTTAACCGATTCACTGCTAATTTGTTTAATCAATAAAAGAGGAAAAAGATATTGTTTCTTCTTGCCAAAAATAGTCCCTAATTTTCCATAAGTACTTTCAATAATAGCTGAATCTTCAATTTTATTTACTAACTCGGTAGATTTTTCTAACTTTCCACTTTCAGCGACCAAAACAGAGGCCCTACTTAAGACATCATTCATAACTGAATCATTAACAATCTCTGCCATCAAATTATCAGCTTCTTCGTATTCACCATTATAAATCAAGCCCAGTACAACTTCGCCAATGCCTTCTTGCTGTTCGGTCACTCCAGAAATTGATTCTAAATATTCGTAAGAAAGTAAATAATTTTTATTCAAGGAATAATAAGTAATTATGTTTTTTAAGGCTTTTGACTTTAACGATGCATCCGTAATCGAGTAACTGATCATTACGGCTTCATCAATCGCCTCTTGCTTTAAATAAGCTTCAATTACTTCATTATTAATATTAAACCTGAGAGTGGAGTTCATTATTAGTGATCCAATATCCATCGCACGAATCAACGAATTCCCTTCAACAAGTACACTTGCTATTTCAAAATAAGCATTATCTCTTTCCGACCCATAACGAATTTTTTTAGCTAAAGATACTGCATTATCAACTCTATTATTATTGACTAGGTATATTGAAATACTTGCCATTAATCTACTCTTCACATTTGAACTTTTAATCCGTCGGCTAGCTTTCAAAGCCTGATCAACTTCGCCTACTAATAAACATGACTGTCCAATAGACTCCAAAATCATGTCTTTCTTTGAAGCATCTCTAAATGAATCAGAATATTTAAAAGCTTCTTTAAAATGCATATTTTTTGCTAAAGCACTAACAGAATCAATTACTGCAGCCATATATGCATTCGGTTTATCGTATGACTTAATAACGTCTAATACATCAAGAGAATAGTCTAACTCACCATTTTCTATATATTTAACAGATATTCTAGATAACAATGTAATAGATGGAGTCTTCTCACTTAACGCAGCCAGATACGCGCAATCAATGGGCGTCGACACATTCTTTGAATTAAATGATTTAGAAGAAACCTTCGAAGATTTAGCATTAAGTGAAGAAGATGTTGAAATAAAAAATGATAAACATATAGCGATTAATCCAAAATTAAACATATGGTGTCTTCTCATATTCAAGCCATGTTTAACATATTGTGTTGCAGATTCAACAATTTTCATCTCTTTAAAAAACATCATCTTAACTCCTTCTATACCAACTCTAATTAAAAATTATAAATAACCCAATAATACCTAAGACTATACGATAAATACCAAATGGAACTAACTTCCATTTCTCAATCATCTTAATAAGAAAAACCATTGATACTAAACCAGAAAAAAAAGAAACAACAATCGCTATTCCCATCAATCCTAAATCCGAAACCGTTAACGAACCAAAGCTTTTTAAAAGTTCATAAGAAACTGCGCAAAACATAACAGGAACGGACAATAAAAATGAAAATTTAGTAGCAACTTTATAGTTGAGTCCTAACAAAACTCCTCCAACAATTGTTGAACCTGAACGACTCATACCAGGAATGAATGCAAAGCACTGAAATAGACCAATATAAAAAGCTTGTTTATACGAAATTTCTTCAAACGAAGATGTTTTAACTTCTTTATTTTTAACAAAAGCATCTGTACAGATCATACAAATACCCCCAAAAATTAATGAAAACAATACAATTGTTTCGCTAAACATCGATTTAATAAACGAATAACAAAAAAAACCAATCAATAAAAAAGGAATAACGGCGACTACCATTTTTTTATTGCCATCACTCAACCAATTTGAAGGTTTAAACTGATTTACAAAAAAGTCTTTATAAAGAAAGAGAACAGCTATGATTGCACCTAGTTGAATAGATATTTCAAAAGTACCAGAAAGAGACTCAAAATTTAGCGCCTTCCCTGCAAGTATAAGATGTCCGGTCGACGAAACTGGTAAAAACTCAGTAATTCCTTCTAGAATACCTAATAGAACTGATTTTAAAATACTTATGAGATTCATTTCATTTGAATATAACATAAAATTAAAAAGCAAAAAATGAAAACAAAAAATGAAAAACGTGTTACTCTATAAATCTTAGTTTTCAGTCTTAAAAAAATAAACATACTATGGATACAACAAGTCTACTTAAATTTTCGGCCATCCCCTTCCTAGGAATTACATGCCAATGGTTTGCATGGAGGTTCAAAATGCCGTCTATTCTTGTTCTTCTTATTACAGGACTTGCCGTCGGTCCATTTCTAGGGCTGCTTGATTCAGATGCGTTGCTTGGTCCTTTATTATTCCCAATTGTTTCTCTTAGTACAGCTATCATCCTTTTCGAAGGAGGGATGACATTAAAAATAGCGGACATCAAAAATACGAAAGCAATTGTTAAAAATTTAATAACAAAAGGTATAATTGTATCTTGGGTAATAATAACTGGATCCGTATATCTATTAATGGGCTTCAGCTTTAAAGTATCGATTTTGCTTGGATCCCTATTCGTTATGACCGGACCTACTGTTGTATTACCCTTATTAAAGCATGTCAGAGTTTCCAACAAAATATCTAATATTCTAAAGTGGGAAGGAACTATAATTGATCCTGTAATCGCTATATTAACGCTTCTTATTTTTGAAGTGGTAATAGCGACAGGTCCAGAAGAAGCGTTAAGCGCATTAATCGTCGTATTAGTTAAAACGGTCTTATTTGGCACGTCTTTTGGATGTTTAGGTAGTTTTATTTTTATCTTAATTATCGAAAAACATTGGTGCCCTCCCTTCTTACAAGAAAGTATTACTCTAATATTAGTAATGTCCGCCTTTGTCGGAGCGAACATTCTTCAAAAGGAATCAGGACTTTTGGCCGTGACGGTTATGGGTATAATTTTAGGAAATCAAAAATCTATATCTATTAAGCACATTGTTGTATTTAAGGAAAACCTCTCTATAATTTTACTATCATCTCTATTTATTGTCCTAGCATCTCGATTAAACATACAAGATATGTTACCTCTTCTTAATTACAAATCATTAATCTTCGTTTGTATCGTAATTTTCATTGCTCGACCCGCTTCAATTTTTATTTCTAACATCAAAACAGATTTAACGTTTAACGAAAAAATATTCATGTCCTTTATGGCTCCTAGAGGAATAGTATGCGCCGCCGTTTCGTCTTTATTTGCAATTGAACTTTCAAAAGCCGGCTTTGAAGAAGCGGATCCAATAGTCTCAATCACATTCCTTTTAATTCTATCTACAGTTACATTTTATGCTCTCTCTGCGGATCCACTTGCGAAAAGACTAAAATTAACGAAGGTTCAAAAGAAGGGTATCTTGTTAGCAGGTTGTACTGATTTTTCAATTAAACTCGCCAATGTGCTTAAAGAAAATTTTGTTCCTGTACTTATCGTAGACTCCAGTACCGAAAAAATAAAATTTGCTAAATCTCTCGATATTCGAGCCATGCAAGGAGACATGCTTTCAGAGGAAATTCGCAATAAAATTCAAGAAGGTGAATTCATTAAACTATTGGCAATGACAAACAGCGATGAAATCAATTTATTAGTCGTAAATGAATACTTAGAAAAATTTGGACGAAACCATATATATAGAATATTCCCTACCAATTTATCCTTAATTAATTCAACTGAGAACGTGGATAGGTTTCTATTTTTTAACGGACCAAATTTAAACCTAATAAAAACGCAGGCTAAAAATGGAGCCTATATACGGTCAATGCCTGTTCCAAAAAACTTCAAATTTAAACAATTTCTAATTGAAAACATTAATTGTATTCCACTACTTGTTGTTACAAAAAGAAAAACAGCTCTTTTGTTCATTAAGGGAAAAACGTTAGTGCCAAGACCAGGACAAATATTAGTATTCCTCGCTTAAAATAGTTACTTTCTCTCAATTTAGAATCCATTATTTTCGAATAAGTTAAAAAGTAGGTTACATAAAAATTTGGCAGATGATACAATTATCGAAAAAATAAAATGTCAAAAATGTTTCGATTTTTGACTAACAACATAAAACCTATAAGGAGCAACAATGAAATTAGACAAATTGGATCCAAAAATCATTGAATTATTAAGACAAAACGGCGCGATTACAAATGTAGAGCTCGGAAAAAAATTAAAAGTATCAGAAGCAACGATTAGATACAGAGTAAAAAAGCTTCTTGAACGAAATATTATTAAAATAAGAGGTCTTCTCAACCCTAAAATGCAAGAAGAAAAACAGCTTTTCTATCTTTGTCTTACGATTGCACCAAGAAGAGAACTTGAAAACACCGTACACGCACTTCTAGAATATGATGAAGTAATTAATGTTGTATTGATTACGGGTAGATATGACGTTATCGCTGAAGTTTTCATTGACCCTCATAAACTCATCGACTTTCAACGAGACTTGGATTTCAATGAAAATGTTAACATCGCAACCATCGAAAGTTTTAGCACATTAAAAAGCTTTAACAAATGGATATAACACAAATAATATAATAGAAAAAAGTTTGAACCAGCTTGATTTTAGTGAAAATTCCACATATTTTTCATGTGATAAAAAACACTAAAATCAAGCTAACTTATATAAAATATTCAGCCGAAAGTCTCTCGTGAAATACATACTTAGACTATATGACAGTAAAACTTACAGAATTTTATTCTTATTTGGGTACAAATTCTAATGCAGCTGAATTAATACAATACCTTAACCCGGTTTCTCCTGGCCCATCATTAAATACATGCCCTAAATGAGAATCTGATTTTGTTCCTCTCACTTCAACACGAGTAATGCCTAAAGATCTATCTTTTATCTCGACGATACTCTTTGAATCCAAAGGCTTTGAAAAACTTGGCCATCCCGTACCTGAATCAAATTTATCCTTAGACGAAAACAAAGGCTCTTTAGACACGATATCAATGTAAATACCTTCTTCATGGTTATTCCAATATAAGTTTTTAAAAGCCTGTTCAGTCCCATTTTTCTGAGTAACATCATACTGTAACTTTGTTAATTTTTTAATTTCATTATCATACGATTTCTTTCTGCGGTTATTCCAAAGAGACTTCAAAAGAGAGTCTCTTTTTGAGCCGTATCTGTAATATTTGTATCTCAACGGATTTTTCTTATAATAATCTTGATGATAGTCTTCAGCCTCGTAAAACGTACTAACAGGAAGTAATACAGTTTCAATTGAATCATCAAACAAAAGCCCAATACTCTGCTTTGACTCTTTTAAGTATTTTTCTTCTTTATTAGTCTGAAAAAAAATGGCGCTAGCATATTGCTGTCCTCGATCATTAAAAGAACCATTTCGATCAGTAGGATCAATTTGCGTCCAGAAATTCTCGACTAGTTCATCAAAAGAAATCTTTTGGGGATTATAAATCACTTTTACTACTTCATAATGCCCCGTCGTTCCTCTAGAAACATCTTCGTATGAAGGATTATCAACTAAACCTCCCATATAACCGGAAATCACTTCATTAACACCTTCAATAGCCTCAAAATTTGACTCTACACACCAAAAACATCCGCCTGCAAAATAAGCATTTTCAACAGTATGATTTTCCAAAACTACACCCTCTTTACGATTTTTTTTATTTCCGTTTCCTGAATTTGAAGCGCCATAAATTAAAGACGAAAAACAAAAAAACACAATCCATATAGAAACTATACTACGAATACAAAACACATTATTATTTAACATACATTCCTCCCAATCTGACTTTTCTTCTCAAAGAAAATCAAATTGGTTACAAATAATTTTAACCTAACAAGCAATTACTTCTGAATCACTATTCGATGGGGATTTATGTTGAGGTGACATATACAAGGTTCGCGTAGGATATGCAAAACCGACTCCAAGTTCCTCAGCCAGTTTAATAATATTAATCATCACATCATGTCGAATCTGAGTCTCGTCAGAATAACTCGAAGCAATAAAAAAACAATATAACAATATATCTAAAGATGAATCATTAAATTTATTTAAATTAACAATGAAGTAGTCTTTTCTTAACTTTGGATGAGCTAGTAATATCTTTCTAATCCCTTCACAAAAAATATCTATTTTTGAAGCAGGCGTTTCATACATGATGGATATATGAGTTTTGAAACGTCTAAACTGTCGCTCGCCATAGTTATCCACTGAAGCTGTAATCAAATTTGCGTTAGGAACTGTAACTAAAGAATTATAAAATGTACGAATTCTAGTACTTCTAAAACCCAATTTCTCCACATTCCCTTCTACATTTCCAATAACCACCCAGTCCCCTATTTTAAATGGTCGATCAACTAAAACTGTAATAGAACCAAACAAGTTTGAAATTGTAGATTGACCAGCCAATGCAACAGCCATACCTCCAATCCCAAGACCTGCAATCAAACTTGAAATCGGTAAATTCAAAATCTCAGCGGTAGATAAAATCCCAATACAAACAATTACTACTTTTAACGTTCTACTAATTATTGGAAAAATCAAAGAATCATACTTTAAATTAAAAAGGCCTCCCTTTCTTTTAATAAAGGAAACGCATAAATCAATTACTTTCCATCCAACCCAAATAAAACTTAAAAAACTCAATAGTTCAGCAGCGACCGAAAACTTAGCTAGTCCAGCATCAGGAAGCCCAATCCAAGCCAATCCAGCAGTCCAAATCCAACCAATATATAAAATACTCAGTGGCTTATACATTTGAGCGCTATCATATTCGGACCTCTCAAAACCTGGAATCATATCCATAGCTTTCGATAAAGAACGATTCGTCATACGACCCAAAAATCGACTACCTACTATTCCAACAATTAAAACAGACACGATACCAAACCAAACCCTGTTAGATACAAAAAATATTGTATGATTCAAAACAGGACTGGACGCCAAAAACTCTCTCGCTATAGATATAACACTCTCATTAGTCATAATTTACCCTTTCTAAATTTCACCAATTTGGATTTTCCATAAATCAGCATACAATGAATTTTTTAGTAATAATTCATCGTGAGTACCCTGTTCAATCATTTCACCATTCTTTAAAACAAAAATACGATTCGCATGTCGAATCGTAGAAAGTCGATGAGCAATAATTATACCTGTTCGTCCCTCTGTAATACGATGAATATTTTTTTGAATTTCTCTCTCTGTTTCGGTATCTACAGAACTTGTTGCTTCATCAAATATCATGATCGGAGCGTCTTTCAAAATAGCACGTGCAATACTTAATCGTTGCCGTTGCCCTCCTGACAATTTAATTCCGCGTTCACCAACAATAGTCTCATACTTATTCGACAATGAATTCACAAACGAATGTAGTTCAGCAACTTTTGCTGCGTTAATTACATCATCCAATTTTGTATTTGGCGCCATTCCATAGGCAATATTCTCTAAAATCGTTCCATGAAACAAATAAACATCCTGACTTACGAGCGCAATATTCTCCCGTAAGTCTTTCACTCTAAGAGACCGAATGTTTTGACCATTCAAAGAAATATCTCCATCTGTTGAATCGTAAAACCTCAATAATAATTTTATTAACGTCGTCTTTCCAGAACCAGTTGTTCCAGCAATACCAACAGTTTCTCCAGGTAAAATATTAAAACTTAATTTGTTTATAATTGGACGATCGTTTGAGTAGGTAAACGAAACATTTTTAGCCATAATTCCCATTAATTTATTTTTTGGAATCTTTAATATTTCATTTCCATCCTTAACAATGCTTTTAGTTTCCATCATTTTAAATATTCGATTTACACTTGCCTTAGACCGTTCATAATCGTCTAACGTAATACCAATGCGAGTCAATGGCCATAAGACCCTTTGAATAAGCATAGAAAACAAAACAAGCTGCCCTACCGTTAGAACACCAGTATCCGTAAGGACCCAATAACTCCCCAATAATAAAACACCTGAAAAACCAAAAGCAACGCATGTTCGAATTAATGGAACATAGAGAGAGTTTAACTTTATAGCCTGATAATTTGCCTCTTTGTAAGAATCCGAAGCTGATTCCACTCTCTTTCTCTCCAAATTTTCAGCGGTAAAACTTTTGACGACCAATATTCCAGACAAATTATTCTCTAATCGACTGTTCATATCTCCGACTTTTTCCCTAATAGTCGCATATTTTGGAGATATCTTTTTTTGATAATAAAAGCTCCCAGCTATTATCAATGGAATTGGGACCAACCCTACCAACGCCAACTGCCATGACGTTACGGCTAACACATAACCTGCAAATAAAAATAAAACGGCTAGCTGAATAATATCGCTAAGACCGTGATTCAGAAAATTTTCTAACTGATTAATATCATCATTTAAAACGGACATTGTTTCACCCAATCGATGATCCTCGAAATAGGCCATTTCTCTATTTTGTAGCTGAGAATACGTATCTACTCTCAAATTATGTTGAACTTTCTGAGCCAACGACATGAACCCATATTGATACATCCATTGAAAAAGACTTTCTAATCCAAAAATAAAAAAACCAAGAACGGACAAGAAAATGGCCATATCCAAGGAAGAGTTCAAAAATGAGATTTTCCCCATCCATAAAGGAGGCTCACCCCGAACCGAATCAATGACCCACGCAACCAAAAGAGGTGGCATCAAATCTAATATTTTATTCAAAATGCTAGAAGAAATAGAATACCAAAAATGAAATTTATATCTATTAATATAGATAAATAATTTTCTCATCGAATTTTCAACCGTAACAGACATTAATTCACTCCATTCATTTTGGTAAAGTACTCATACCCACGATATAGATCAATCACCACGAACATCAGCAACAATCAAAACTTTTCCCATAAAAAAGTTAGCCCAGTCATCAGAACAGAAATTAAATCTTATACTATATATATGAAATAGGACTTCAACTATAATCCCGCATCTTTATTTCTGTATTAATAATCCTTCAAAAACAGATAATTCTTGCTCTAGAATAAGAAATACATTATCAATATCATGCTCCGTTACGGAACCAATAGGAACCAAGAAGCGTATCCGTGCAACTTTTCTTCCTGCAACAAAACACAATACGCCTTTATTAAAGAGATGTTTTACAAAAGCAATCGTCTTATCTTTATCCCCGCCAAAAGATGTAAAAGCAATCATGGTTCCAAACCCAAATGGACCTTCAACTTTTTCAGGAAACATCGTAGAAAGACGTTTCAAATGACGAACAAAACATTCCCTAATTTTCATATTCTTACCATCGGGACCAAAATAGTCGCCATCTCTCATCTCTTTCAAGATAACTTTTGAGGATTCAATAACACTTGTCGAAGAAGTGAAAGTTTGGCTTAACAATCCTGGTTTTGGAGAAAAGTCTTTATTAAACAATGTCGCACATGTTTGACTCAGTTTTCCAACGGTCACAACATCCACAAATTTTTCCAATCCAAATTCTTGAAACGCGTAAAAAGAACCTGTTCGTCCAAATGTTTGAATTTCATCAACCAGTATTCCTACATTGTGAGCTTTTAATTCAGACATAATAACTTCAAAAAACTCACGACTTCCCGAATAATATCCAGCCTCTCCCTGAATCAATACCATACACATAACTGCATATTGATTGGGATATCTAGTCAAATAAGTTTTCAATGCGTCAACTGCACGGCGTGTACTCTCAACGGCATTATTTTCATCATAAAATGGAATATAATCTACGGAAACTTGAGTAGGAATCCCCTCTCTAAATCCAGGCTTATCAGTTATTTGAGACATCAAGTATGTGCGTCCCATAAAGCAACCTTCAAATGCCAGAATTCTATGCGCAGGAAATTTCTTTTGAAACATTATCTTTAAAGCATTTTCTGCCGCCATTGCTCCCGAAGTCGTTAAAAAACAGTGATCGAAACCAGATGTTTCACATAACAACTCCATTAACGATACAACTCCATTATTTTGTTGAAGGTTACCTTGATTCACCACATCCTGAAATGAGGCATCCAAATTAGCTTTTACTACTTTAGAATCACCATGAGAGAAGTGAGCTCCGATACCACTTATAAAGTCGTAAACGACACGTCCATCACTCATTTCAACTAATGATCCACTTCCCATCCCAGATCCTAAATAAGGAAGTATAGAACCGCCTCCTTTTCGTAATTCTAACGATATCATTTCTTTAGAAAGACAATTATTGGCATCTAAATCGGTACTTGTATTTGGCGTCGTTGAAGAACCGTGCAAAGGTCTCTTTTTCGTCAATTTTTGCTGATATTCCGAATATACATCAAGCAATATATTTTTAGCGTCGATGACTCGAGAGTCGTTTTGAAATTGTTCAAATATTGATGGCTCCATAGAGGCCTCCTATTGTTTACTTAAAAAAATTTAAATATATATGGCTAAAACTAAAAAACTCCTTTTTCGTTTGAAGGCGAGTGAAAACAAACATATCCTACAAACTAAAAAAGGGCATTTAATTTAAACTAAATATACTTTACCAAGAATCAATAAAGTTTGCATTTCAACTGTTTATCGGTCTATCAATAAACCTTTAATTTTTTCGAGAAGAAGTTCAGAAGTATAAGGCTTAAATAAAAATTCGTCATATTTCAAATTTCTTTTTCTTTTAATTAATTTCACCGAATCCAGAGATTGGCCACTCATTGCAATTACTTTCAATTCTGAATTTAGTTCAAGGCATCTATTAATGGCTTCTGGACCATCCATTTCTGGCATTTCTAAATCGACTACCATCAATTCAGCATTAGCTATTTCTTTCTGATGGCGTCTTAGTAAATTTTTACCATTCGAAGCACTCAAAACTTTATACCCGTAAGTTTCTAACATGGCTTTTCCAATGTTTCGAATCGATGGATCGTCATCTACAAATAAAATAGTTTCTCCATTTCCAAAAGGAAGCAAGGTCTGCCGAGACTTTACCATTGATTTTTTCTTTATCATCGCGGGTAAAACCACTGTAATTGATGTACCCTTTCCCAATTCCGATTGAATATCCAGTATCCCTTCATGTTTCTTAACTATTGTAAGAACAGTTGAAAGACCAAGACCTGTTCCCTTGCCTTCTTCTTTAGTAGTAAAAAAAGGCTCCATTACATGTTCCAAGGTTTCACTAGACATGCCTATACCAGTATCCTTACATGTAATCCTTAAATAAGCCCCCTTATCCAGTACATTTCCGAATAAACCCTGTGACTCCTTTAAATACATATTTTCAATAACAATATCTAAAGCCCCCCCAGAAGGCATCGCATCCCTTGCATTCAAACAAAGGTTTAAAAATACCTGATGAATTTGCGTCATATCGCCGCTCATTCTATAAATACTCTCAGATACCACTTTTCCAAAATTAATATTCTTAGGAAACGTTTCCTTGATCATCGATTCTATGTCAGAAAAAACATCTAATATATTAATAATTTTTCGTTCATTGGGATTGCCCTTAGCAAACGCTAATATCTGCTTAACTAACTGAGCACCTCTATTTGCACTTGCTTCCATTAAGTTTAATATTGGCTGCCCTGACGAATCTGCCAGTTTAGGCTGTAACGCACTTATCGCTAAAAAAAATGGGGATAAAATATTATTCAAATCATGAGCAATTCCACTTGCAAGCATGCCAATACTTTCCATTCTTTGAACACGAAAAAATTGTTGCTCTAATTTCTTTCTTTCCGAAATATTCGTATTAATAACCAAAATTGAACTGTCCTCTAACCGAGTACTATCTAACTGTGTCCACTTTGATTCGACAGTGATCAATTCTCCGTCCTTCATCTTTTGACACATTTCGCCGTTCCAATCACCAACCGAATTAACGGTTTTTATTATTTGACGAGCTTCTTTAGAATGTTCTTTAGTAAGCAATTGAAATACACGTTTTTTGTTCAAAACCTCTTTACCTGTCCAACCATATAGGTCTTCACAACTTTTATTCCAATATGTTATCAGCCCTTTTATATCTAAAATAAATATTGCGTCTCTAGCGTTATCTAATAATTGAGCTTGTTCCTTAACCGTATCAAGAGCCTCTGTCCTTTCAGTAACATCTCTTGCAATAAAAACAACTTGGGTAATTTCAGACTGGGGTCCTCTGTAAGGATAAAACGTGAGATCGTAGCATTTATTCACACCACTCTTATCATCCATATTCAATGTTTCAAAAACATCAACCCCTCCCAATGCTTTATCAATAGCTGGCTTAAAAAGAGCTTCAAACTCTCCATTTCCCATAAAAGACTCAATATCTTTTCCTATCATTGAAAACTTATTTTTTAAAGAAGAGGTTGAAAAGGCATTAAAAAAGGAGTCATTTACCGCCTCAAAATTATAATCCTCATTAATTAAGCACATCCAGTCTTTAGACGTATTAACAATAAATTCATATCGTTGATGTAGTGCAGAAACAAGCTCTTGCTGGCTCAGCAATTCATTCTCAATCAATGAGCTATGTTCAACAGTTGTTCCCATTAAAACGTTATAGTCCTCAAATCTACGCTCAAGTAATTTCAAATAAGAAAATACTTGTTCAAGAAACACACCCTTTTTCTTAAAAAAGTCTAAAGAATCACTAGGATTATTTTGAGGAACTATATCTATTTTCTTAAGATCAACGGAATCATTTATAAATTCAGCACTATCCGAACCTTTTGAGGTTTTAGGGTAAATCGATTCTATTTTTTTTCTTATATCCTTGAGTTCACTATCGATATCTGAAAGGATATTTTCTTTTGATTTATTCATTTAGTCCATCATAGCCATGCTTTTAGCAGCTTATTTGTTCACAAGGGTTAAAATAAATTAATATTGACTGGAGTCGAAGACTTAAGTTTACAGGAAATTCGAAATTAAAACAAAATGAAGAAATCAATTTAGATGACACATCCACGTTCTAACACTAAATTTCATTTTTATATACTTAAGAACCAAATACGAACGAAGAAGGTTCTGCCCCATCCCTTAAGTCAGATTTTCTATACAACACAAATACCAATATGTTGGTCGAAGTTGCTTCCCAGCAGCTCATTTTCATTGACTATTTGTATAGATGCAGATGGGTATTCAGTTTTTAACAAACGAGCCACTTTTAAAGCTCTTTCTGCGTAACCTTTATGTTTCACATAGATTGTATCAGGTATTTTTTGAGTTTTACGAACCACTACGGCAAGTCGATTCAAAATAAAGATAATACCTTCTTCAGCATCATTAAAAGTATCAATAAGACCTAAGCCTCGATGAAGACCAAGCACACATCCTTTATCCTTAGGGATTTTTTTAACTTTTGACCTCTCGAGCATTTTTGAATACCACATTTTATTTTTAATAATTTCATCAGAATCAACATAAACCCAATACCGTAATTTACCAATAATCTCATAAATCCTAGAATAAACATCTTTCATTGGACATTTTTTAATAACTAATTTCGACGCTTCCTGAAAAATCACACCAATTCCAAAGTCAAAAGTTTTAGAATCTATAATTTTTATCTGGCTCTCAATACCCTCTGCAGCATCTTTTGCATAATGAGCAGATAACCAAATTCTTGAATCTGGTAATAACACAAAAATCGTATGAACGCCGCTATCCAATAAACCTTGAAAACCATCTACAAAAGATTTTACTCTATGAATTGGATCAATTTCTAAAATATGAACAAAAGACAAAACGGACGTTTGCTCTGAAACCAATCCAAATTTATCAGCGATCAAAGCAATCGATGGAGATTCAAATTTATCGAAAAGACGATGAATCGATCGTTCTTGAATTAAAATGATAGTCAAAGCGCTAAACATCGATTCATTTACTGTACACAAAGACGAAAACAAATACTTAAAGTAATGCAAATACTCAAAAATTAATTGAGATGCTTGTGCGATTTTAGGCTCTCCAGAAATAACGCGTAATTTATGAAATTCATCAAACTCTTTTCGTACCAAATCTTTTTGATTTAATGGGTGAGTTATCTTTATTCCATTCCCAGATTCCTGTAATTCAGTTACTTTTTCCAAACTCGAAGTAGGTAATTTTGCTCTATCATTTTCTTCTTTACGTTCAAACAACCCCAACTTATTCAATAAAACGTTCGCTTGAATCCTAATTTTCTCATCATCTTCATTGCTCGCCAGTTGAACCAATAGTCCTTCATAGCCTATTAACAAATTCAATTGAGTCGCAGACAAGATAGAAAAATTGCTAGAAATAGTCTCTAAAATAGAAAACACAAAAAAAGGTTCGTCATCTTTAAAAAAATTCTGAATACCCCACCCTACCAAAAACTTTAATACTTCCGAAATTATATCTGGGTCCTTATTTGGTGCTTTTACCGCAAAGGTGAAAAAACCAAGCAATGAAACCAATATCTGTTCACGAACATCTTGAGACTGCCGTTCGCTAAATTGAACTAGATTTTGAATTTTCGAAACAATTTTTTGGGAGTCTTGAGTTGTAACTCCATATCTAGAAACATGCTCAAGAGCTCGTTTTACATGAAAAATTTCTTCATGCAGGTTTTTTTTTACGCCTAAATAATTTGCGTCTTCTATCTGAGGTTTAAAAAAAACGTCGTCTAAAAATGGAATAGACTGAGAATCTAATTTATTTTCGTTTCCCAAAAAAAAATCTCCTGTTTTATGATAAAAAATTACAGATTAGATACATAATATAACAAAAAACACACCATTAAAACTTATTTAAATTGAGATGGAACTTTTATTCAACATTATCTGTATATATACTAAACAGGCAAAATATGGAAATTACAAAAATTTTAATAGAAAATTTTCAAAAAGGCGACCGAGACGCTTTTAATAATCTTTACAAAGAATTGAATGCTTTTATTTTCAATGTAATTTTGAGAATGGTTAAAACAAGGGAAATTGCAGAAGAATTAACACACGATGTATTCATTAAACTGTATGACCATAGAGAAAAGTTTAACCATTCAGTAAAATTCGAAACATGGGCTTATAGAATTGCAATGAATCATACATTAAACTGGTTGAAAAGAGGCCAATCGTTAAGATCCAAATTGAACCAAATTGTATTTAAAAAGTATGAAACTGATTCATTTACTAATATAGAAATTAATAAAACGGACGTTGAATTAACATTACTAAAAATGAAACCTGACTTCAGAATATGTTTAATATTGAGAGAAATTGAAGAGAAAACATATGAAGAAATTTCTGAAATCCTTGATATCTCGATAGGAACAGTAAGATCACGATTAAATAGAAGTAAAAAGATGTTTAAAACAATTTTCGAAAGGACGTGTAAAAATGAAAACTGACCCCTTATTCTCTTCTCTTAAAAACGAATTAGTACCTCATTCTATTTTATATAGAATTAACAATACCCTAGATAATCGGAAAAAAAATACGTCAATTTCATTTTTTCAAATCCCCTCTTTTCAAAAACTCGCAGTCGGGATGGCGTTTACCCTTCTAATTTTTTCAGGTGGCATCTTTAAACTGTATTCAAATCATCAAATCCAAATGAACGAGTTAAACAATTTTATATATGAAACGATGGTTGACTATTCAATGCCCGAATTTGATGATACGTTGGGAGTTCTCTTATGAATCAAACAATAAAATTAAACTTATCCGAGAACCAAAGGAGTTATAACAATGTTTAAAATAAAAAATTATTTCCTTCTTATTTTACTTCTACTTACAATGCAAAATACGTATGCGAGTGAGAGATCTTCTAGACACAAACAAAAACATCAGCAGCCAAATTGGATTAAAAACCTTGATCTAGATAAAAAGCAAATCAAATTTATAAAAACGAGACGTACTTATGAGAAGGAAAAAATACGCAAAATAAGAGGATCTATAAAATCTTATAAAAAAGATTTAAGAGTTGAACTCGCCAAGCCTAATGCTGACGACAAAAAAATAAATTCCATTATGACGGAAATATCTGTTTTAAAAAAATCTGCACTTAAATCAAGGGTAAATAGTATTAAAAACCTAAAAAAGATATTAAAACCTGAACAAAAAAAGAAAATGAAAAAACATCTAATTTTATATAAAGAAACTTACGGTTCAAACGATTGAAATAAAATATGATAAAAAGATACAGGCATCAATAGAACGAAGATTTCTATTCCCAAATCTACCCCAAAATCCCATCAATAACATATATCAACGATATATAAACGTTCATGGTAAAAAAACTTCAAAATCAACCCAAGTTTGGGAAGTTTCAAAAGATTTCAGTTTAGTGTTCGAGTCTAGCAAAGCATAAATCTATATGTGAGCTAAACGCAAAGATTAAAATAGAAACTTTTGAAATTGCCCAAGCCTACAACTTAGCTAGAAGGTTCACCATTTCGATAAGATTTTGAGTGACCTCAAATCCCTTGTTACCAAGCTTAGTACCAGATCGTTCAATCGCTTGTTCAATGGTATCAGTAGTTAAAACGCCAAATGCAATTGGAACACCGCTGTCTAACATCGCTGCAGATATTCCTTTTGTCGCTTCTGAAGACACATAATCAAAATGGGCAGTAGCACCTTTTATAACAGCACCTAAACAAACAATTCCATCATACTTTCCCGAATCAGCAAGTTTCTTGGCAACTAACGGAATTTCAAACGCTCCTGGAACTTTTACAATCGTTACAGACTTTTCAACGTCGAAACCATTCCTAGTTAAACAGTCTAATGCCCCATCTAATAATTTATATGTAATAAATTCATTAAATCGAGAAACAACTATTGCAATTGTCCCTACACTCTTAAATGTTCCTTCTATTATAGTTGGCATTTTATTCTCCTTACTTAATATGTCCTAATTTAGAAAACTTTGTTTTCAAGTAATATTCGTTGTGCTTATTTGGCGGAATAATTAAGGGGATTCGATTTTCAATCTTTAATCCGTAACCATCTAAGCCAACAACTTTTCTTGGATTATTAGTTATTAAATTAATCTTCCTTACCCCTAAATCCCGTAATATCTGAGCTCCAACACCATATTCTCTTAAATCAGCGTCAAAGCCCAATGCTTTGTTTGCCTCTACAGTGTCTTTTCCATTATCTTGTAATTTATACGCTTTTATTTTGTTCTCCAACCCAATTCCGCGACCTTCTTGTCTCATGTACAACACAATGCCATTTCCATTTGCTTGTATCATTTGCATTGCTGTATCTAATTGGGGTCCACAATCACATCTCAAAGAATGTAATACATCTCCTGTAAAACATTCCGAATGAACACGAACATTAACCGCGGTTTCAGCCTCTATGTCACCTTTCACTAAAGCCAAATGTAATTTATCATTAATAATATCTTTATAAGAAAAACATTGAAAATCACCAAATTTAGTAGGCATTTTAATTTCTTCAATAAGCTCAATAAAACTTTCTTTTTCGATTCTATACCGTATCAGGTCTTGAATCGTTATAATTTTTAAATTATGTTCTTTCGCAAAATCCATCAATTGAGGAACTCGTGCCATATCGCCATCTTCTTTAATAATTTCACAAATTACGCCAGCCGGAGCTAAACCAGCCAATCGAGACAAATCGACAGCTGCTTCAGTGTGACCTGCCCTTCTAAGAACCCCCATTTTCCGAGCTCTTAGAGGAAAAATATGCCCCGGGGTAACTATGTCTTCTTGTTTCGTCATTGGATTTATAAAAGCTTGTATCGTTCGTGCTCTATCTCCAGCAGATATTCCCGTGGAAACACCAATTTTTGGAGCGCCATCAATTGAAACAGTAAACGCTGTTTGGAACTGGTCCTTATTTCTTGCAACCATATCCTTTAATTCAAATTTGTCTAAAATATCATCTGTAACAGGAAGACATACCAATCCCTTGGCATACTTAATCATAAAGTTTATAGCTTCACTCGTGGCAAAACTTGCAGCCATTATCAAATCGCCTTCGTTTTCACGGTTTTCGTCATCTACAACAATTACCATTTTACCGCTGGCTATATCATCAACTGCATCTTGTACTAAATCAAATTTTAATTCACTTTTCATTTAAAAACCCCGCATTTGATAGTTTTTCCATAAATTGTCTATTTTTATCACTAGACTCATCATCGTTTTCAACACAATTAGAAATATATCTATTAAAATATTTTCCTAACATGTCAAATTCCAAATTAACTTTATCGCCATTTTTTTTGTATTTTAACACAGTGGATTCTAAGGTATGAGGAATAACGCAGCATTTGACCCAATTTTTTCCCAACTCGGCTATAGTTAAACTAATACCGTCTATTGTTATAGATCCTTTATAAACAATATTGTTTTTCCATTTTTCATCAAATTCTATAATTAATGTACCCCATTTTTCATCCCAGGAATTTTCTTTGATCACACCAACATCATCGACGTGCCCAGAAACAATATGGCCGCCCATTTTTGATGATGGAGTTAAACTCCACTCCAAATTCAAAAAATCACCAACAGCAATATCCCTGAACGTAGAGATTTCTAAAGTTTCGCTTAAAAGTTGAATAAAAAAAGATGTCTCTGATTTCGAAACAATCGTAGTGCAAACCCCATTTAAGCACACACTTGCTCCTAATTGAGTATCATTTGGAACAGAATAGCTACAATAAACATCTAAACCAGATTTATTTTTACTAATTTTAGAAACCTTAGATAAACCCTCAACTAATCCAGTAAACATAATTTCCTTTAATTTTTCTCAGAATCCACATATTTTCCTAAAATTCCATTTATAAATTTACTTGAATCTTCTTCAGAGAATTCTTTTGCAATTTCTAAAGCTTCATTTATTACAATATTGTTATCAATTTCTGTAAAACAAAGTTCAAAAAATGCAATTCTCAAAATAGATTTATCAATAATCAACAATCTATCAATATCCCAGTCGATAGCATACTCTGAAATTTTCTCGTCAATCGCTTCTTTATTTTTCCAAACGCCTTCTATTAAAAAAGTTGTCCACTCTTTCGTTTCATCAATTGAATCAGATTTATTTACAAAATCCTCAACTATTTTTTCAATATCAACCTTTTGAACATCCACTTGATACAGCGCTTGCATAGCCAATTTACGGCCTGTACTTCTCTTACCCATCTAAAAATCTACCTTTTTAACTTAATTTTAATTTAAAATCTTTCGCTCAATAAATCCCGTGTCAAAATTCCCTTCTACAAAATCTTGATGTTCGATAACAATCTTATGAAATGGTAACGTCGTATGAATACCATCAATTACGAATTCGTCTAACGCACGTTTCGCACGTTTCAAAGCTTCATCTCTATCTTTTCCCCAAATAATTAACTTAGCTACCATTGAATCATAGTTTGGAGGCACACTATATCCAGGATAAACATGGGAATCAACCCTAACTCCAAATCCACCAGGAGGTAAATATAAATTTATCGTTCCTGGACTAGGCGCAAAATTTCTAGAGAAATCTTCCGCATTAATTCTTAGTTCTATTGAATGTCCGTTAAACTTAATATCACTTTGTTTCAATGACAACTTATTCGTACTAGAGATTTTAATTTGTTCTTTTATCAAATCAATTGAAGTGACCATTTCCGTTACTGGGTGCTCTACTTGAATTCGAGTATTCATTTCCATAAAATAAAAATCTTGATTTTTGTCTACCAAAAATTCAACAGTTCCAGCACCTTGATATCGAATCGATTTTGCCGCCATAACAGCCGCTTCGCACATTTTCTTTCTTGTATTATCTGTTATAAAAGGAGATGGAGACTCTTCAACTAATTTTTGATGTCTACGTTGAATAGAACAATCTCTTTCTCCTAAATGGACAACATTTCCCTTTTTATCAGATAAAATTTGGATTTCAACATGCCGTGGATTTTGAACGTATTTTTCAATATATACATCCCCATTTCCAAATGCTGATTTCGCTTCCTGAACAACCATTCTATAGAGAGATACCAATTCAGCTTCTGATTCAACAACTCGCATACCTTTTCCACCGCCACCAGCAGTAGCCTTGATAATAAGCGGAAACCCAGTCTTTTTAGCAACTTCCTCTAAATTAGATTCAGATTGAATAATTCCATCAGATCCTGGGACAACAGGTACTTTAAATTTTTGCATTGTTTTTTTAGCAACGCCTTTATTACCCATCAATCGAATATTTTTTGGTGACGCACCAATAAAAACTATTTTATTGGCTTCACATACTTCACTAAAATACGCATTTTCTGATAAAAACCCATATCCAGGATGAATCGCTTCGGCTCCTGAAACTTCTGCAGCAGATATTATCGTCGGAATATCCAAATAACTTTTCATAGGAGCCGCCGGCCCTATACATATCGCCTCATCAGCAAGTTTTACATGTAATGAATCTTTGTCAGCTTCTGAATAAACGGCAACAGAAAGAATACCTAACTCTTTACATGCACGAATAACTCGAATAGCAATTTCGCCTCTATTTGCAATTAATATTTTTCTAAACACGTAATCTGTCTCCTTATTTTTTACACCTAAACGTTACAATAATTTATATTTTCTTTAATTATAGATGAGGATTATAACGCGATTTACCAGTTAGCTGTAGTTTGAATGATAAAACAATACATCATATACTTAAAAACTATGATTAATTCTACAGATACACTCACAAAAAAATTCATGATCGTTGACGGTCATTCATTAGCTTACCGTGCTTTTTATGCATTCCCAGAATCTTTGACATTACCGAATGGAGACCCCATAAATGCGGTATATGGATTTATTGCAATGCTATTCAAAAGTATAGAAGAATTTACCCCTCATTTATTATGTATCTGTTTTGATAGACGAGAACCTACTCACAGACATAAAATGTATGAACCTTATAAGGCACATAGACCTCCAGCCCCAGATAATTTCAAAGCACAAATGCCCGTATTGAGACGAATATTGGAAGAATTAAACATAAAGTCTCTAGATCTAGCAGGATATGAAGGAGATGATTTATTAGGAACACTGTCAACAATTGCGGAGTCCAAACAAATCGAATCCTACGTAATGACAGGGGATACGGATGCTCTACAACTAGTTACCCCTTTAATAAAAGTTGTTATGAACGGTAAAGGAAAAAATCCATTTTTAGTATACACGCCTGACGATGTCTTTAAAAAGTATCAACTCAATCCAAATCAACTCATTGATTTCAAAGCGTTAAAAGGAGACTCCAGCGATAATATTCCAGGCGTGAAGGGAATTGGCGATAAAACCGCAACAGCTCTTCTTTCGGAACATAAAACTTTAATTAATGTATACAACAATATAGAGTCTATTAAATCAACTTCTGTTAAAACTAAATTGGAAACAAATAAAGAAATAGCATTTTTGTCTTATGAACTCGTAAAAATTGTCAAAGATATTCCAATCGACTCTAATTTGGACCAATATACGTTTAATCCAGACTGGACATCTATCGCCTCTATTTTCGAAACTTACAATTTCCATAGTCTGTTCAAAAAATACTCCAAAAAAATACCGAAAAGTAGTGACAAAGAAAAACAAGTAAATCAGGCAAACAATTCATTAGCCTCACTTCAATCAGAAAACATAGGGGAATCCAGTCTCAGCTTTTCAAAAAACGAAGAGAGTGCTCCATCAAAGCTAACAAAAGAACCTAGGTTAACTAAGTATGGACTAATAGAATCTGAAAAAGAATTAACAAAATTAATAAAAACCCTTGGAAAAACGTTCTCTTTCGATCTTGAAACAACATCAAAAAATGCAATCGACGCTCAAATTGTAGGAATCTCTTTTTCTAACGCCTCTAATGAAGCATTTTATTTAGCTCTAAATAAATTCATTAATTCAGACGAATTAAACCAGGTAAAATGTGGAACCCTTTTTCAAAATTTCGAATCAGAAACAAAAAACATTTTCGTTCTCAACCCACTACTTAAATTACTTAAACCTATCTTTGAAGACCCGTCTATATCCAAAATTACGCACAATGGAAAATACGAAATTTCTGTACTTAAAAACTACAATATCAACTTGAAAAACATTTGCTTTGATACAATGCTCGCAGCATTCCTTCTCTACCCTTCGGAAAAAATAGGCCTAAAGGCATTAGCTTCTACACATCTAAATGTAGAAATGACGAATTATGAAGACATTACAAAAAAAGATAAAACAACATTACGCTTTGACCAAGTCCCTATAACTGAGGCTACTGAATACGCATGTGCAGATGCAGACTTAACATGGCAGCTTTTTAAGAAGTTCGAACCGCTTCTTAAAGAGGAAAATCTAGAAACGATCTTTAATACAATAGAAATGCCAGTTCAATCCGTATTGGCAGATATGGAATGTAACGGAGTTTCTATGGATCCTAATTTCTTAATAAACTATCAAAAATCGCTCACATTAAAAGGTAAAAAATTAACAGAAAAAATCCACATTCTTGCTGAAGAGCCGTTTAATATCAAATCCCCGAAGCAATTAAGTTACATTTTATTTGAAAAATTAAAATTACCCGTAATCAAAAAAACAAAAACAGGATTTTCAACGGATGCCTCCGTTCTTGAAAAACTTAAAGGCAAACATGAAATAGCAGACTATTTACTGTCTTTCCGAACAATCGAAAAATTATTAAACACTTATGTTTCTGTGCTTCCAAAACTCCTTAACGACCGAACAAAGAAAATTCATACATCCTTTAATCAAGCTATTGCGCAAACTGGGCGATTATCCTCTACAAATCCAAATTTGCAAAATATCCCGATACGAACAGAAGAAGGTCTCGAAATAAGAAAATGTTTTATACCGTCCCACAAGGACTGGTCCATTGTTTCTTCAGACTATTCGCAAATCGAATTAAGAATTATTGCTCACTTAGCAAATGACGAAAACTTAGTATCCGCTTTTAACAATAACCAAGATATTCATGTTTCTACGGCCTCAATAGTATTTCATACTCCCGTCGAAGAAATTACAAAAGAACAAAGGTACAAAGCGAAAGCAGTGAACTTCGGAATTCTATATGGGATTTCTGCCTTTGGTCTGTCCGAAAACTTAAAAATATCTAGAAGTGAAGCAAAAGAAATAATTGATTCTTATTATTCAAAGTTCCCTAAAATACAAACATTTATCGACGATTCCATAAAGGAAGCTCAAGAGACTGGTTATGTTGTTACAGAGTTTGGAAGAAAGCGTCCAATTACAGATATTTTAAGTTCTAGTGCATCAGCCAGAAAATTTGCCGAACGAATTGCAGTAAATACAAAAGTTCAAGGAACAGCCGCTGACATAATTAAAATTGCTATGATTAACATGCAAAAAGTACTAGTTGAAAAACAATTAAAAACAAAACTAATTATACAAGTACACGATGAGCTTGTATTCGATGCACCCGATTCTGAACTAAACATACTTATCCCTTTAATCAAATCTACAATGGAGCAGGCGGTTTCGCTAAAGGTTCCTCTTAATGTTGATCTTGGTCACGGGAAAAATTGGAAGGAAGTTTCATAACTATGGATAAAAACCAAAACTATTTTCTACTCAATGGACGTACATTTGATAAAATATCAAAAACGTTTTCAGTTACAAATCTCTTAGTTAAAAACGGAAAAGTTTCTGGAATAGGTTATCTGCCAGACGACCTAGACGTGCCTGTATATGATTTAGATAGAGCCTATATATTCCACAATATTACGGACAGTTACTCTATAAAAACACCTCCTTCAAAAGAAAAAACTTCCGACGTCGTTTTTGAAGGAGTTCCAGACTTAGACAAACTCTCAATTACAACTAAAGGGTTTTCAATCCCATTTCCTCACCAAGTTATAAAACCTTCGGAGATTCATTCGTTTAAGCCAGATAATAGGATTTCCTTTTTCATCTATCCAATACAATCCAAATCCGATATTTTACTTTTCGAAAAATTAAAACAAGAAAATCCATCAAGCCAATTATTTGGGGGCGTCAGTTGGGACTATTTCAATGAAAAATCAAACGTTTTGTCGTCTGATAAAGAATTCATAAGTTACGGAATTAAAAATGGAACACTAAATTGGGTTAGTGGAAATTCAGAAAACAATTCTGTATCGAATGCCCTTTCAAACTGGATTTTAAAAAAAATAGGAACCATTGAAGAATTTGCTTTAGCGCTCATAAGTTCAAATCATTCTCTTCTAAATATTAAACCAGCTGGATTAACCTTATTCCAAAAACCGAACGTATTGATTTTAAAAGAAAATAAACAAACGTCGCCAACCAACGATAAAAAAAGTTGGGATACGATTATGACGATTCATCAAGGAGAAATCCAAAAAAACACTTTATCTCAACAAAAAGCATATTAATAATTTTGAAAATAAAAAAAAGAAGCAATTTAACGAAAAAAACAGAGATAACGATTCAAAACAAAGCAATACCACAAGAAAATAAGATAAAATAAGTACAAATAGAAAAATAAAACTCAATTATTAACGATATACATATGTTTTGACAGTTAAATTTTTTTGATAAATTAGGTATAATTTTGAGACGCTAATAATCAGGCCTATAAAAAGACCAAATTTAGCCTTAAAAAAATTAAATTTAATGTCAATTGGAATCAAAAATTGAAAAGAGGAAATCAAATGATAAAATACACAAATGATCATGAATGGGTAAAAGAAGAATCTGATGGATATACTATCGGAATTTCAGAATATGCAATTGACGAATTAGGAGAAATTGTTTTCGTTGAGTTACCTGAAGAAAACGCTGAAATTAAAAAAGAAGACGAATTTGGAACAATAGAATCTGTAAAAACAGTTTCAAGTCTTTACATGCCAATTGATGGAACAATTACATCCATAAACCAAAAACTTATTGATGAACCTAGCCTACTTAATGACAACGCCAAAGATTTTGAATGGTTAATTAAAATAAAAACTGATTCAAAAGAACAATTTAATACATTAATGAGTGAAAAAGAATATCAGGACTTCCTGGAAACGTTATAATGTATTATTCACCAATTACAGAATCTCAAAAAAGCGACCTATTAGCTTTTTTAGGTAAAGAAAAAGCATCTGACCTGTTTGAAGATATTCCAAAATCAAATAGACCAACCTCTTTCGATGGGCTTCCTAGTCTATCTGAAATTGATATAATGAAATCAAGTAAAAGTTTTGCTTCAAAAAATAAAAATTCTGACGATTACGTATCCTTCTTAGGAGGAGGTATTGGTGATCATTATATCCCATCAATCATAAAACACATTGCTGGGCGGTCTGAATTTTATTCTTCATATACGCCGTACCAGCCAGAAATAAGCCAAGGAAATCTTAGAGTAATTTTTGAATTCCAAACAATGATTAGTGAACTAATGGGATTAGACATCGCAAATGCGTCATTATATGACGGAGCGTCTGCACTTGCTGAAGCGTGTGTCGTAGCAATAAATGCAAAAAAGAAGTTTAAAGTATTGGTTCCAGATCGTATTCCTCCAAATTATAAAGAAGTTTTAAAAACATATTTAGAACCAAAAGGTGTCACGATAGACTATTTTAATTCTGAACTGTTTTACCATTTTAATGTGAGCGACTTTAAGAAAAAAATATCTGAAGAATATGCAGCTGCAGTTCTGCCTTATCCCGATTTTTTTGGAAACGTAATTAACTTTTCGGAGATTACAGAATACGCGGCATCAAAAAATGTTGCTTCTATATTTTTATGTAACCCAACGTCTTTAGCCCTACTAACATCACCTGGAGAATTAGGGGCTGACATTGCAGTAGCTGAAGGAATTAATTTAGGAATAGCTAATTTTTACGGAGGACCTGGATTAGGTTTAATTGCCGCTAAAAAAGAATATTTACGACTATTGCCTGGAAGAATTGTAGGAGAAACCGTCGATAAAGAGGGAAAAACTGGATATGTACTGACCTTCCAAACGAGAGAACAACATATCAGACGCGAAAAATCTTTATCGAACATATGCACAAATCAAGGGTTAATGGCTCTATGCGCAACTCTCTTTCTTTCATATATGGGTCCAAACGGTTTAAGAAAAGCAGCTGAACAATGTTATAAAAAATCTGAATATCTGAAAAACGAATGTTCTAAATTAAAAGGGTTTGAAGTTCTAAATCGGACGCCAACGTATAACGAATTTCTCTTGTCGCTGCCTACCGACGCAGAACACATTTTATCTCGCTTAAAAAAGAAAAATATTTTAGCAGGATTAAGCATGGCTCCTTATTATAAATCGGCTAAAAATGTCATATTAATAAGCGTTACTGAAATGAAGTCACAAATCGAACTTAATTTACTAATCGATGCTTTAAAGGAGTTTGAAGAAAAATGACAACTCAAACAACAGAAAATTTAAAAAAACCGGAAACAAACGACGAAACAGTTTCTCAAACTAACGAATTATCTAAAGAAAAGAATTTAATCTATGATTATTCTCTTCAGGGAAAGTCGGCTTGTCGGCTTCCAAGCGATTTTTTACCACAAATTAATTTCAATAGCTTAGAAAAGAATGGACTACTAAGAACTGAAAAACCCAGACTTCCTGAAGTATCTGAAATCGAGATCGTAAGACATTATACAAAATTATCAAAACTAAATTATGGAATTGATGACGGATTCTATCCATTAGGATCTTGTACAATGAAATACAATCCAAAGATTAATGAAGATGTAGCTAGTATCGACGGTTTCAAAAATGCACATCCTCACCAAGACGAAAGCGATTGCCAAGGTACACTTGCGTTACTTTATGATCTTGAGAAAAGTTTATGCAAAATTTTTGGGTTTTCTGCTTTTTCTTTACAACCTTCTGCAGGTGCCCAAGGAGAGTATGTTGGTCTATTAATTATGAAGGCATATCATAAAAACAACAAAAATCTAAATAAAAACGTTATTCTTATTCCAGATTCTGCACACGGAACAAATCCTGCATCTGTTACCGGAGTTGGTTGGAAAGCAGTAAATGTAAAAACCATAGACGGACAAATGGATTTGGACGATTTAAAATCAAAATTAAACGACGACGTTGCAGGACTCATGATTACGAACCCAAATACACTAGGCGTTTACGATAAAAACATTGCAACGATCACAAAACTCATACACGACGTTGACGGACTTGTTTACTGGGATGGCGCAAACGCAAATGCAATTATGGGATATGCTTCTCCAGCTGTTTCTGGATTCGATATCTGCCATTTAAACCTACATAAAACATTCTCGACTCCTCACGGTGGTGGTGGACCTGGTGCTGGACCTGTAGGCGTAGTTGAAAGCTTAATAAAATATTTGCCTGCACCTAGAGTTATTCGAGACAAAAATGGCTATCGTTATGACAAAGGTACTAAAGACTCTGTTGGACGAGTGCATGGTTTTTTTGGAAATATTGGAATTTTAGTTCGAGCTTATACCTATATCAGAAGTTTAGGAAGCGAAGGACTAAAAGAAGTTTCTGAGAACACGGTTCTTTTAGCAAACTATATGAAGAAAAAACTAGAACCACATTACGATATCGTTACACCGTCTCCTTGTAAACATGAGTTTATAATTTCCCTAAAAAGAGAGAAAAAAGAATACGGTATTAGAGCCTTAGACGTTGCAAAAAGGCTTATGGACTATGGATTTCATCCTCCTACGATATATTTTCCTCTGATCGTACCTGAAGCACTAATGATTGAAACACCAGAATCAGAACCTGTTGCAGAAATCGACAAATTTATTGAAGCAATGATAAAAATTAAAGAAGAAATAATTTCTGAACCTAACCTTCTTCATGAAGCACCAATCAAAGCGCCTTATCGACGATTTGATGAAGCTCGGGCTGTTAAGCAACCAAAGCTTACATACTTTTGGACCTAATTAAACCAGAAGCTACTTCATAAAATATTACATTAGCATTCTAATTTTAGACTAGAAGGACAATTTTACCTTCTAGTCTAAAAAAATAAATTCACACAATTCCAAAATAAGAAATTGATAACTTAAGTAAATTTATCTTTTAAACATGTTTTAAAGTTTTTAATATTTTATACAGATCCGAGCGTTCGGAAGATTGAAAAAAAGAAACGATTGATATTCCATTTTTATTCTTCAGGGAAAAATCTATTGAGTCATAGTATTCATCCAACAAGAATCTAAAAAAATCAGGTCGATAAAAATCCAAATGAAGTAGGTTTTTGTCATTAATAATGGAAGGGTTTATTTGAATAAGCATAGATAGAACATCTTCCTTTTTGAAATAAACGGCATAATCAATTAGTTCATTAAAGCCATCGATCAAATAAGCATCCATTTCCATTTTTATAACTTTAGAAAGAAAAACTTTTATGAACATGTCATTTCTAAAAATTATAGAAAGTTCTAAAGGACGGCGACCTAGGGTGTCTTTTTTATTCAAATCATCGATACTCAACATCTTATCGACAAAATCCAGATAGTATCCAATATGTTTCAATTTTTTTAATTCCCTTGTCGCTAAATCATGTAATACAAAAGTCATAGAATGAGTAAATTCTTTATTTAAATGCTTTCCGGTTGTTTGATATATTCTAAAAATCATCGTCGCCAATACCCAGTTTTCGTTCTCAATTGCCATTTCAACCACTGACTTATCTTCAAAGTTTTTAACATCCAAGACATTAAAAAAGGGACTCAATTTGGCAATAGTATCCTCGTCGGAAATACCCTCAACTTTTAACTGGTTTTTACTTAATAAATGAAGGAGGTTTTGACCGTTTGAATCTAAAAACTGACATAGTGCCTGTTTGTCATCGAGTAACCTGTTAAACAAAACCTTCGTTAAGGAACCGGAGAAGAACCCCACCATTTTCTCTCTTTTCATATTAAAAAAATTCCCATATATGATAAAAATCAAACGTGAAAATTTTGAATAATTTAAAAAATAGAAAATTTTTAAAAATAATATATAAGCTATTCGACTAAATTTAAGAATTCAATTCTTTAAAGTCTTTAGATGTATCCTTATCATTTTTAAACCGCCTTACAAACAAATCATATAAAAACACAGGAGAGACTCTCGCTAGTTTAACTAAAAATGACAATGGAAATGGGAAAGAATAAACCGCTTTTCGTTTTTTAATTGCATCGTAAATAATAGAACCACCCGTTTCCATACTCATTAAAAATGGCATTTTAAATCTATTTTTATCTGTTAAAGGGGTTTTTATATAACCTGGATTAATAACCGATACATCAATATTAAATTCAGAAACATCCAAACGAAGACTTTCCAAAAAAGTAAACATAGCAGCCTTGCTCGAACAATAAGCTCCAGCTCCAGGTAGCCCCCTATACGCGGCCAAACTTCCAATTCCAACAACGTGACCTTGTCGGTTATCAATCATATCTGGTAAAACCGCATGAATCAGATTTAAAACCCCAAATACATTTGTCTGAAAAACCTTTTCGAATACACGAATGTTAAAATTATTACCTGAAGACGCTATACTCACGCCTGCATTTGCTACTATACAATCAATTAATCCCAGTTTAGATTTACACTCTGAAACTGCAGACTCAACAGATAATTTATCTCGAACGTCACAAGAAACAACTAAAAAGGAATCAGAGTATAAAGAAAGAATACGCTTTAAATTCTCACATCGCTGTTTATTTCTACCTAATCCGCAAACCTTATGCCCTTCTTTTGCATATCTTTCGGCCAAATACAAACCAATTCCAGAAGTAGCTCCGCTAATAATAATAACCATAGAGAACCATTGTATTGCATTTTTATGACAAAACCTACGGATTTTTTCCGACCAAATATATACAGTCAAATTTGGAAAATATAATTTCGATTCTCTTCAATAAAAATATAATTGAAACTTGGGTTTAATGACCCAATTATGTATAATTTTTAAAACTTAAGGAGTTACATATGAAAGAAACAAAATGGATCTGGAAAAACGGAAAATTAATCGATTGGAATCAAGCAACTACCCACGTATTATCTCATGGGCTTCATTATGGTTCAGCCGTTTTCGAAGGTGTCCGAGCATATGAAACACCAAAAGGCCCTGCTATTTTCAAAGCAAAAGAGCACTATGATAGGCTTATAAATTCAGCTAAATTATATAAATTTAAAGTACCATTCACATCTGAAGAATTAATAGATGCGACAAAAAATTTAATTATTAAAAATGAATTAAAATCTTGCTATATCCGTCCACTCGTTTATTGTGGTTATGGAGATCTTGGCATTAGCCCTGGGAAAAACCCTATTGAAACAATAATTGCAGCCTGGAACTGGGGAACATATTTAGGAGAAGAAGGCCTTACTAAAGGTGTTCGATGTAAAATGAGTTCTTGGAAACGAATTGACAGTCAAATCGTCCCAACTCAATCAAAATGTGTTGGAAATTATGCGAATTCAATTTTAGCAAAACAAGAAGCTATAGAATGCGGATTTGACGAAGCTATTTTATTAAATTTAAAAGGAACGGTAGCTGAAGGTCCTGGCGAAAATATTTTCATGGTAAAAGATGGAATTCTAAAAACTCCTCCCGTCAGTGACCAAATATTAAACGGATTAACAAGACAATCCATTATCGAAATTGCAACCTCAAATGGGTTTATCGTTAAAGAAGAATCCATACTAAAAGACGAACTTTTACTAGCGGACGAGTTATTTTTCACGGGAACCGCCGCTGAAATAACTCCAATAAGAGAAATTGATAACTATACGATTGGAAACGGATTAAGAGGCCCTGTAACAAAACAAGTTCAAGACGAATTTTTCTCAGCAGTAAAAGGTCAATCTCAAAAATGGAGCAACTGGCTAACATATTGTAGCTAACCCTGTACTGCATAAAATAAACTGTCAATAAAAACTAGCCGCCTTACCCTAGGACGGCTAGTTTAATATTTCAAACTAACCCTGTATACAAAAAACTGGAAAAATAAATTTCAAAGAAGCAACTCATTTTTGTTTTCATAATTTGTCTCAAACATCGATTCAAGTAAATAAATACAAAATAAAATAGAGACACCAGAAAAATTCGAAGACGTTATTCTTCGTTATTTGAGCCAAATATTAATTCATGTAAACAAAATTAAAAAAAAGAGAAAATAACCCAGTTTGGTTTTCGTGATTTGTACCGCATATTAATATATGTAAACAAAATCAAAAAAAAGAGAAAATAGCCCAGTTTGGTTTTCGTGATTTGTACCGCATATTAATATATGTAAACAAAATCAAAAAAAAGAGAAAATAGCCCAGTTTGGTTTTCGTGATTTGTGCCGCATATTAATATATGTAAACAAAATCAAAAA
>JABIPA010000038.1 GCA_018698675.1 bacterium
CTATCCATAAGAGGTTTCTTGGCATCTTCTTTCCAAAAGAAGGCGACGTCATCTAACCGTGCCGTAAGAACATGTTGATTGTCTTCAAGAATTCGATCTTTATTGGCATTAGTCACGTTGTCAGCAATTAAAATGAACGACGGTTGTAAGACACTATTTTTAAAACTAGGAAAGTATTTTTGATGTTTAGTCATACACTCTATAACAACGTCGTGAGGAAGCGTTAAGTATGATTCGTTAATCAAGCCTCTCATTGGAGTCGGCCATTCTACTAAATAGGTAACTTCTTCCAAAAGGGCTTTGTTTCCTACGCAATCGCCATCATATTTGTTCACGGCATCTTTAATTATCTGACGTCTTGCATCTTGATTTAAAAGAACAAAACGAGACTTTAATTGCTCTTCAAATGAATCAATTGATTCCACTTCAAATTCAATACCACTCGTAGCGTCAGTTGCATTTTTTGTAAGGAATCGATGACCAAAAGATGTGTTTCCGGATTCAATTCCAAAAAACGAAAACGGAATAACCTGATTATTCAATAAACTTACAATCCAGTGAATTGGACGAATAAACGTTTTAGTTTCACGGCCCCATCGCATACCAACGGGCTGTTTCAAAGCCATCAGCGTTTCAGGAATAATAGTAGCTAAAAGAGATTCAACCGATTTTTCAGCTTCCTTTTTTGATGCAAATAAATAAGACTCACCATTTAATTCTTTAACGTCTAAATCATTTACATCCATACCAACTTTTTTTGAGAACCCCAAAGCTGCTGGAAGAAATTTTCCATCAGGTGATTTAGCAATTCGAAGTGGAGGACCTTTGATTTCCAAAACTTCCGCTGCTTGAACAGAAGGCAGTCCTTTCAGAACAAGAACAATTCTCCGATACGTCCCTTTAGTTTCGATAGAGGTAAACGACAATCGCTCAGACACTAAACGTTTTTCAATTTTTTCAGATAACTCTTTTAAAAGCCCAGGCATGAATCTAGCAGGAATTTCTTCGCAACCAAGTTCTAATAAATATGTATTACTCATGATTTAGACTCTTTCCCTATCGCCGTGTAATTTTGGATATAATTTGACGCGCATTTTTGAGCAAGTTTTCGAATTCTCAATATATAAGCCATTCGTTCTGTTACAGAAATACTTCCTCTAGCATCTAATAAGTTAAAGGTGTGTGAACATTTTAAACAATAATCGTAAGCAGAAAATACCCGCCCTTTTTCAACAAGTTGTTTACATTCTTTTTCATACTTATTAAATAGGTCAAACAACATCTCCGGATTTGAATCTTCGAAATTATATTTACAATGCTCGATTTCAAAATCTAAATAAATATCTTTATACGTAACAACCGTATCTTTCGTTTTCATCCATTCGATATCAAATACTGACTTCTTTTTTTGGATAAACATAGCCAATCGTTCAAGACCATAAGTGATTTCGACAGGGATCGGGTCACAATCAAAGCCACCGCATTGTTGGAAATAAGTAAATTGTGTAATTTCCATTCCATTCAGCCAAACTTCCCAACCCAATCCCCAAGCGCCTAAGGTCGGAGATTCCCAATTATCTTCTACAAATCGAATATCATGATCTTGTTGAGAAATTCCAATAGCGTTTAAACTTTGAATGTATAAATCTTGAATATTTAACGGACTAGGTTTCATTAAAACCTGAAATTGAAAATAATGTTGTAATCGATTTGGATTTTCGCCATATCGCCCATCCGTTGGTCGTCTCGATGGCTCAACATAGGCAGCATTCCAAGGTTCTGGTCCTAAAGCGCGTAATGTCGTATGCCCACTCATCGTTCCTGCGCCTTTTTCAGTATCGTAAGGTTGAAGAACAAGACACCCTTGTTCACTCCAGAATTTTTGAAGATTTAAAATTATATTTTGAAATGTCATATGCGTATTATCTAAAATAAATGAGTAACTTGGCAACATTAAGACGTTCGAAAAGTTTGAGAGAAAAATCTTGCTAGACGTCGTTTCCTTTAACTTTTATAAAATGAGCAATCACTCTTATACAAAAATGCCACCATACTTAAGAAATAATTGATGAGCAGCACCTCTCAAGAAAGCCAACGAATCTGACATTGGGCCATAAGGAAGGCCAGGGCAATACGTATCTGGAACAGGCTTTGTTTTTATCAACCATACATTTTTAACCCGTTTATACCGTTTTAAAAACTGCACGGATTCTTTAGATAACGTCGAACGTTTAGGATTCCAATATAAAATTAACTCTGCTTTATTTTGGTAAGCAAATTCATAAATATCAGGTAACCACGATATATTTTCTGGTGTTACAGGACAATAAAAACTTACAGGAATCTTTCTTTTCTTTAAAATCTGCAAATTGTATAAAATAGTTTCGTACGAGGCTTCACCCGTAAAGTTCTCGTATGATTCTTTTGAGGGAAAGGGTAAATATACAAATAATCTATTTACAAAGGGAAGGCATTCCATCAAATTTTCAGAATCCATTGTCAAATTGGTCCATAAATAATTCTTTATAGAATTATTTTTTAAATACGACAACACGTCAGGAAGAGCCCTGAAGTTGCTCGGTTCTCCACCAATAATATTGTAAATTTTTCTTCGTGGATAAATAGAAAAAAAAGTATCGTTATAAATTAGGTTTCTAAGCGATTCTTCTAAATCCCCAGATACATCCCTATTCCAAAGGGTGCAGCCCAAACATCTTAAATTACACGTTTCAGTAACCTGTAAATTATAAAAAACATTTAGCCAATCAGACACAGTTCCACCTTATTTTCATTTATTCACCAATAATTTTAACAAGCGCTCTTTTTTTTCGTTTCCCATCAAATTCACCATAAAAAACTTGTTCCCATGGGCCAAAATCTAAGTTACCGTCTGTTATTGCAATAACTACTTCTCGTCCCATAATTGTTCGTTTCAAATGGGCATCGGCGTTGTCTTCGTAGCTATTATGGTTATATTGAGAATGGGGTTTTTCTGGAGCTAATTTTTCTAACCATATATCGAAGTCTTTATGTAACCCGGGTTCGTCATCGTTTATGAACACACTTGAGGTTATGTGCATCGCGTTGCATAAGAGGAATCCTTCTTTTATGTTGGATTCATTTAGGCAATTTTCTAGAATTGGTGTGATGTTGATTAATTCTCTTCTGTTTTTAATTTCGAACCATAGTTCTTTTCTGTATGATTTCAATTTTTTGGGGCTCCTTTTATCGTTCGATAAAAAAACTTCAATTATTACTATTTGTTTATCTATGCGTTTCGATATAAACACTAGCATTAAATTTACATTAATATGAACAAGCTACGAAAAATAAAAAGAGCCTATCAATTAATAAGTCAACCCCACATAAATAAAAAATTGACAATTTATTTTACTGACGTTAGTATTTTTATATGAATAAATTTTTATTACGCACATTTAAAAAAATAGGCTCCATTTTTATAGTTCAATCAGAAACCAATACCTGGGTTAACTTCAAAAAATACAATTTTGGATTTTATGAAACAATGAACCCGACAAGTAAACGTCGTTTCCTGAAAAAACTAGCCAAGTCATCTTCTCTGTACATTTACCTGTCTTCCAACGTTATACATTCAATAAATCACAAACAATCGACAATGCCTATAAAAAAACGAATTAACGAATCTATCCAGTCGCTACAAACATCGACATTAAATTCAAATAAAATTCAGGTGTCTTTTATAGACTCACTATTTATTTCGGCAGGCATTCTTATAATAGTGGCCTATCTATTATTAGGTCTCCAATTAAATAAAACTGCAGATAGCCTTCGTTCGAGTATAACCTATAAAACACAAGAAAAAAGGTTCTTAACAAAAACCATTACCATCAATCAAAAAAAAGACAAACGATATAAACTGTTAACAGACCCATCTCTAAACAAAACAAATCAAAACAGTAACCCTACGATTCCCCATACTTATAAGTTGTCAGAAAATATTACCCTTCTACCTATTTTAATGAATGGTCCATTCAAATTTATTGAATTAAATGCAGAACAAAACAAGTTAACTGTTACGTTTCAAACTAACACTGAATCAGTCGATTCTTTTATTTATTGGGCACAAGACCTAGAAACCAAACTAAATTGCACATTTTCTTTAAACGTAAATGAACCAAAAGCTCAATACACATTAATTTCTAAACGTAAGTTTAAAAGCTAAGTAATGATGAATGCCTCACTAGACTTAACCTTTCCTCCAAAAAATCGTATTTACTTCCATATTTCATTAATACTATTGTTCACATTTATTACGTTAAATACCCCACATAACAAAATAAAATCACTGACGACTAAAGTAGCTGTATTACAATCAACTATTAGAGTCCAAAAGACAAAATCAGTCTCCATAACCGACATAAAGCGAAATTTAAAAAAATCAAAAACGTTTCTTTCTCCATTTTTAAATCATGACACCCCTATTGAACAAAATAAAAACAAACTTTTCTCCGAAAAAATCGCACTGAATTTCAATTCCGAAGATATGAATGTATTTTTTGATACGCTTTCGAAAATTAAAAAATTAGAGACCATCGTCATTTCCTCTATACATTTAAAACAACACTCAAATTTAATTCACGGACAAATTGAACTGACTCATCCTTTTCAAAAGGACCCTAGATTTAGCGAAACAAACGTCATTAAACCCAATAGAAAAGCAACTTAATTGAAAAACAAACCTACGTCCATCAATCGAACATCGGTTAAATTCGACAAAAATAGAGTGGTCATTGAATTACTGAAGAAACCGATTAGGTATTGCTCGGATAACCCTATCCTTTTCCGACGTCTATTAACTATAATCATTTCGTCAGCGCTATTACTCTCCCCTCTTCTAAACAAAAATCTAAACGCAGAAGCAATTTTTACGTACGACTCCATTCAGACAATACAACAAAAAAAAACATCGTCACTAAAAAAGCCAGCCAAAATCTTTAACTTTAGATATACATTTCTAAACGGTTCCTCTAAAACACTTCTAATTTCAATAAAAAAAGCATTTCCACTATCAGAATTCCTTCACGATGAACGAACAAATTCCATCGTATGCCGAACATCTATTAAAAAATGGGTAACCGTGAAAGACACGTTGAAATTATTAGATGTTCAATCAACACAAATAAAAATTGACGTAAAAATTGTAGAATCTATTTCAGAAAAATTCACGTCTTTACAACCAGGTCTCGCCTCAATATTTAATGAAAAGCAGCTGTTGGACAATTCGAATCAATTAAATCTAAATGCAATCTTTCAGGGAACAATCGATATGATGATTAAAACGGGAGAGGCAAAAGTCCTGGCAAGTCCTTCCATACAAACGATGAATAACCAAAAATCGTCCATCAGTTTTGGAAACGATATCCC
>JABIPA010000039.1 GCA_018698675.1 bacterium
AAATTTCCAATCTCATGGCAAAGACGGGATAAGTTTTAGAGAATCTAGAAATAAGAGTCGCTCGACAGATGGTGTTTCGTTTAGGCAACCAGTATCAAAGGCGCTGTCTAAAGATTCAATCTCTTTTCGTCAGACCGTTTTGAATAGACCTGCAAAAGATACAATTTCTTTTCGATTATCTGATAATCAAGCAAAGACACCAAAATCGTTAAAAGAGTCTATTCGTGACAAATTATCGACGGGCTGGTCTGAGCTACATAAGCCAAGAACCCTGACTATGGACAGTTTCTATTTGGACAATATGAAGAAAAATAATAAACATTTTAATTCATTGTTGGTTAAATTAAATGAAGAAGTTTCGATATGGCAGCTCCTAAAAAATGGTGGCCGGTTAATTATTGGCACGTACATGTTTGTTCTAGATAAAGTGAATAGCTTAGGCACTCTAAAAAAAGAGCAAGATAAAAAGCAGACAATTGGAATGCTCTTAAAAGAGAAAAAACCAAGTTTTGGTGAATCTCTTTTTTCTAAATATTTCGGGATGTCTAGCAAAAATGACTCTGCGTCTCAAATGCAAGATGGGCTATACTCTCTTTTTAAAAGCAGTGATTCTAGCCATTCTGAGAAAAGCGCGGGATCTGGCGGCGGGTCGGGAGCAACTACGGGTGCAGGCGGTGGCGGAAATGATGGTTCTCCTAGTATTCAAAATAAAACCTCTGAAGGTGATATTCCTCAAGATATTTCGGTTTTACAGTTTAAGGAAATGCAAAAAGAAGTCCTTGAACTTAGTAAATATTTTAGGAGTATTGTTTATAAATTCCAGGTTTTGACGATGATATTAAATCACGTCACCGGAGATACAAAAAACTTTCTCGAACATTTTTGCACGATTATTAATGAATCGATAACACCTAGTGAGCCAAACGAAAATGAGTCTACTGTGAAAAATAAAAATAAGAACACAGATTTTTCAAAGGCATTTCAAAATAATTTTGTAGGGCTTCTTGAAGCAAAGGACCAGTTAAATAACTTGTCTTATAATGTGATGGATTATTATTCCGATACAAAAACAAAAGTATTAGATGGGTTAAGCGACGAGAAAAAGGAATCGTTAATTGAACAATTGGATATGTCTAAGGAAAAGGTGTCTCCGGAAACATTTAATCACGTTCATAAAGAGTTAACAGATATTTTTTCTATGCATTCTAAAATGAAGGATTATTTTTCTGAGAAAGACGATGTTGTTAATAAAATTCAATTTAATCTAACGGCAAAAGTGGCGTAAATTTTCAGTCAATAATTGCAACTCATCCATTTTAAAATAGTTTTGCTATACTGTAATTAGATACCAATTATTATAGCAATTACTCTTTTGGAGGAGACAATATGCAACGACGAAATAAGATTATAGCTACTAAGCAATCTCAAACTAACGCATCCTTCGTATCCGAACCGACTTATCCACCCATTAATTTCGATGTTATATATTCAGGACCGGCTCCATCTGCACCGCCTGCGCCACCTTCCTATTTAGAGTCTATGTCGTCTACTCCAGTTGCAACTTTAATCGATTCATCTGTCCCTTATGGAAATGGTGACCAAAATGCTCCTATCAAAGAAGGGTTGGCAGACGTTCCATATGTTGGTGTATATGCAAGTGTTGAAGCCGTTCCAAATATCATTAATGCGACGCCAATTCCTGAACAAGATTATAAAGTAGATGACTACGCGTCTTGTTTTTCAAATAGTCAGCCGATTGTTTCGAATTTTGAAGGGAAGCGTAGTGAAGTAAATCAGATGACGTCAAAAAACTGGCATTTGGAAGCAGAGACTTATTTAAATGCTGGTAATTTTGATGGCGCGATATTTTATTTAAATGGCGCTATTTTTCATGATTCTACGAACCCTAATTTGTTTAACGATAGGAGGCAAGCGCACTTAGATGCGGCCGATTTTTATAGTGGTTTATCGAAGAATGAACCACAAATGAATGTACAAGGTATGTCGTTAACCCATAAAAATATTTCAGCCGATTATTTAGGCTTAGCGTTAACGGATACCCTTCATGCTCAAAGTTTAGATAAACAAAACCCGATGATTAAGGCGAATTTAGCGACCGTTTTATTAAAAATGGAGCAGTTTGATAGAGCCATAGTATCCATAGATGATGCGATAAGAAGTAGTTCGAAAACAGAGATATTTAAATATATTAAGGCTCAAATATTAAAAAGCCAGGTTTTATTTTTGTCTAACAAAGAGATGATGTCGATGCCGGATAGTCTTCAAAAAGAAACATCGGCAAAAATTAAAGATAAAACAAAAGAAAGCCTTCAAAATTACGCCGTTTTCATTTCTGATATGGAAAAAGGACGACGAGCTATCGACTATCCGGCCCAATATAGACGTGCATTGTTGGACAGCGCCGAATTGTATTTAATGAGAGGTAAAGGCGGCTTTTGGCAAGAAGACATTACCGATTCTATGCGATTTTTGGAGAAAGCTGAAAACTATGAATTGGCTAGTCCTACAAAGGAACTTTCTCAGGCATGGGCCACTCTTTATTTGGTGTTGAATTTAGAAACTCTCTCCCAAATAGAAACATCTGAGGCTTCCTCTTTTTCTGATAATACGTCCTTAGACCCATGGATTTTGAAAAGAGACTATTCTGGAAAAGAAGGGCAAGTAAAAAAGGTTTTTAAGTCTTGGGTTTCTGATTATACAAGTCTCTCTGAGACCGGTATTTCACCTGAATTGAAAGTAAAACGGTATCAAAAGGCCATGCTTGGGCTTTCTATTTTGAATGTTAGAAATGGGAAATTGGATAAGGCGGAACAGAGGTTGTCTTTGGCATGTAATGCGTCGAAGGGACCGTATCTAAAGCTTCTATTTCAAGAGCGTGCTAACGTTGCTAATAAAAGAGGTAGGGAAGAAGATGCTTGTTTATTTAGGTCAGAAGCGTCTAAATTCAAGGAGTTACCAACTTATTCTAGGGTGTAAGAAGTTGGCGTAAAAGAATAAATCCAAGAAAATATAGATGAAAACTGATATAAATAGTCGTATGTCGCTCATAAAGTATTTAGTTTTAATTGGAATTTTGATTACTCATTTTTTTGCATCAAGTTGCTCAAATATAGTCGAAACGTCGGTTGTAGAATGGGAAGTAGAAAACGATACCTTTGTGTCGGACCTTTCAATATCGGATATAGATTTAGCAATCGTAAACGACTTATTATATGTAGCAGTCGCTTCTAGAGTTGATGGAATTATTTCAAATGGAGTCGTTACTCAATATGAACTAAACGATTTTGGATGGGAAGTTGAAGGCGATTCTGGATTTACTGCAGGGAATTCTACAGAACTAAATCAATTTTATTGGGAAAATGAGCTGTATGTATCTGGAGTTCAAGGAAGCTTAATATCCGGGACTCCATTTTTATACACGTATGATGGCCTCGATTGGGAAGATGAAGTTGGAACAGGTGTTTCTTCAGAAAGTATTAGCGGCGCAACATTTTTAACTTATAACGGCACATTATATTCGGTATACGGATACTCCAATGATCTTTATATTAAGTCCCAAAATTCTACATTTGGGGACTGGAATTTTATTCAGGATAATCCTTTCATAGACGATCCTATTATAGAATTGGCGTCTGAGTTTTCGGTAAATATAAACTCAGGAGCAGATTCAACCACTTCTTCTATTTGGGTCGCTTATAGAGATGAGGATGTAAATGGAGAATTAAGTGTCTCAATATTTGATTTAGAAGGAAACGAGGATAACCAGGAATTAATTGGAGACCAAGGGTTTTCGGATGAGGTTATAACAAGCCCTTATTTAACTTGGGTAAATGATGTGCTTACCGTTTCTTATTTAAATGAAAGTAATGGTCTAGAAATATGGCAGCACGTAGATGGCGAATGGGAACGATATAATGATGAAACCGCAATTACAGGGCCTATAACTAGCTATCAATTGGTCAGCCATAACGGCATTTTTTATGTTGCTTACAAAATGACATCAGAAGAGAATAAGTTGGTCGTTGTAACATACGTTGATGATGAATGGGACATTGTGGGAGACGTGAATGTATCTGAGGGAACCATGATTAGTACGGGTCTTGCGGTAGGTTCTGGTACAGAAACATCAGGAACAGTGTCGGCTTTTGATATGCTCGTTACTGACAAGTACATTTATGTTGGTTATGGAGACGTAGATGCTGGCGGAAAGGCTATCGTTAAAACATTTGAACGATAAGTTCTCGTTATGTTGTGGATTCTATATCGAAAGATTCAAGTTTTTTAATCGTTTTATTGTGATTAATATAGACGTTTCTAAACCCACATTTTTTTAGAATACTTAGGTGAGGAATAATGTTTTCTATAGCAGTCTCCCCTTTAATAAAACAATAGTCGATACCTCCTGAATAGTCATCGTTTACATGGACCCCAGAATCAAGAAAATATCCACGAATAGACGAATGAAACGGGTATCCTAAATAGGAGAATGTGTCTGCGAGCATAGAGTGCTCCATTGCGAATGGACAAACAAGAATGAGCGGCGTTTTCTTTTCCGACAAGGTCTCATTACCGTCTTCTAAACGTGATTCCGATATAGAGGACCCTGGGTAAATGCTAAACCGGAACTTTTTTTCTATATGAGTTTCGTCTCTGCTTATCAAGTGGTGATTAAGAACTAAATTACCGTCTTCAAGTAAGGAAATAAGCTTGCTATTGCTACACGCTTCTATGTCTTTTTTTTCACAATTAAGCCATTTAATGGAGACTCCATTAATATCGAATTCAGTTAGAGAGTTCGCTATGGGAGGCATGTTAGGTAAATGAGCTAAAAGCGTCGATTGTTTGTCGTTCCGTCTATGCTTATGTATTGATCCTGTGGGGATTGCTTTTTGTTGCTCTTGAATTTTTTTATTTTTTTCTAGTGCGCGTAGTATCGCAGCCCCATGTCCAAATTGGTTGATGTGACGAATGAGTGGTTTTTTGTAATATGTTTGTTGAATAGATTGGGTGAATTTATAACTTACAGATGAAAGTCCATGCATACAAATTTATATCCTTAATAAGAATAGAAATCAATATATTAAGAGATGTGAGGGTAGAAATTAGTTAGAGTAATCAGGGAACGATTTTGATAGTTGGTTACAGGAGGCTTCATTGTAGAAAGGAATATGTCCCGTGCTAAGTTTAAATAATTGGAAGCGCTCGGTGAGCGTTTCATTTTCTGCATCGGCAAATAGGTTGTTTTCAAGTTCATTCAAAGGCGCTATCAAGTCAAAGGAACCTTGAAATAGGTGAACGTTAATCTGGTTTGGGGATATTTGAGATATTAATTTTTCCAGAGTATTTTTATCTGAGAATGTATATTTCTCAAGAAACTGTAAACCAGAAAATAAGTGTGTTGGTTCGAAAGATGATAAATAGGATTTCCCTAAATCTTTGAAAAATAATTTATAGTCTTGAGGAGAATAAAAGCAGGAACGATAAAACTGCTTTAACTGCTTTTCTGTATTTAAATGCAATCCTGCTTTAAGAGTATCTATTTCTGATGAAGAGTAACCATATCGCATGCCACAAAATATTATGTTCAATAGTTCCAATTGAATCTTTTTGGAGGATAGGTGCTTGATTAACTGGCTAATAAGCAGAGCACCCATGGAAAACCCAAAAAAAGAAAAAGTAGCAGATGGGTGAGTTTTAAGATAATCGGTTAAATAGCTTGTTAACTCTTCTGAAAATACAAAGGGGTCATTAACTGTGCATTCAATAAATGGTGGTTCAATTTGTAACGGCTTAAATAATCGACAGTCTGTCGCCCACCCTGGAACAAGAACTTTTACTGGTGCAGTCTTATTTTTATGCTCAGAATGAGGAATGTCGACAAGATGAAATAAGTTATTCATACTGAAATCAACGACAACTTTTTATGGCCTGATAGAGTGCATCTAAATCAGATTTTGTGTGCCAATATGTTAAGGAGAGTCTAAGTCTGCTAGCGGAGGCCTGAACAGTAGGTGGGCGGATAGGAAGTGTCCAAATTCCTTTTTCTTTTAATGCCAAAGACAGCTCAATTGTTTTTTCTGAATCGCCTACAATATAAGGACAAATATAAGATTCCCAATTACATGAAAATAGAGACGCTGCATAATCGCAAAGAGAAATTAATGTTTCACGTCGTTCTGAAAGTGTTGGCATTAGATTGATTGTACTTAAGTTCCAACTAATGACAGGCAACGGTAAGGCTGTAGAATATATGAATGCTTTACAGGAATTTATAAGCGATTCTTTAAACGATTCAGAGCAGGCAATAAATGCGCCCGAACTTCCAAATGCTTTTCCAAAGGTCCCAACGTGATAAGAAATATCTTTCGCCAATTTTTTAGAGATAAGCCCTTCCCCATTTTCACCGTAAACGCCAATAGCATGAGCTTCATCTACGTATAGCTCGCAATTATAGTCTTTCGAAAGTTGAATGAGTTCTTCTAGAGGCGCTTTGTCTCCGTCCATACTATAGAGAGATTCAATCATAATGAGCGCTTTTTTGTAGGACAGTCTATTTTTTTTGAGAAGTGATTCTAAATGTGTTAATGATTGATGTTTAAATCGAATAAGTTTCGCCTTTGAACGGATAGTTCCTTCGACCATGCTTGCATGGATATACTTATCACCAAATACCACGTCAGATTCACCAACGATATGGGGGATTATTCCGTTATTTAGTTGATAACCAGAATTAAAGAACAATGCAGATTCTTTAAATTTAAAGGCTGCGATTTTATCTTCAAGTTCTTCTACTAGCGACGAATTTCCACTAAGTAATCGAGAACCAGTTGAACCCATTCCATAGGTTTTTAATGTTTTTATGGACTCGGAAATTAAATCAGGGTGTATGCTTAGTCCAAGATAGTCATTAGATGTAAAGTTGATATATGAGGTGTTGTTTGAGACTAACTTACCCCGATCATGTGAAGTGATCGGCGGTAAGCGTCGTGTTATTTTTAAATGTTCGATACCAGACCTGGTTGTTTACGGTTTGTTAAAGTTCCGTAAAAAAGCTGGAACATCAAGGTCAAACTTTTCTAAGCCATCGTCAAACGCATCTGTGCTAGATGGTTGAGGTGCCGTAGACGTAGCGCTTGATGGCGCAGTGGGCGTTGGCTCGTTTGTTAGCTGTCTAGCTTGCGATGGAGCAGACCATGGAGACTCAGTTTCTGCAGCAGTCTCTCGAGGAGCAGACTGAGAAGAAACGGCTTGTAAAACAGGTTCTCTTACTTCTTGTTTCACTGGCTCAACAGGCTTAGGCTCTGAATATGCTTGAAATGGAGACGCTTTCGGCTCCAACTCTTCATAACGCTGTCCAGTCCGTGTAGTGGATGAAGGAACAGACCCTAGTCCAGACGAATATGCTGTTCCTGAAGAAACAGGTTGCTTTGTCTCTATTTGAGGCTCAGATGGTGTTTGTTGTCTTGTATCCTGAGATGTCGTACCCAAATTTAAACTCGACGACTTTAATGTAGAAAAATCACTTTTTTGAGGAGCCGGTTTGGAAATTAGATTTTGAATAGTTGTGGATTCCTGAAGATGAGTAAATCCAGTAGCAATGACCGTAATTAATATTTCATCTTTTAATGAATCATCAATAACAGAACCAAAAATAATATTTGCATTGGGGTCAACGGAGCCATAAATGACGTCTGCTGCGTCATGTACCTCATGTAGAGATAACGATTCCCCACCAGTGATATTTAAAATTACGCCAGTCGCGCCATCAATTGTTTCTTCTAATAATGGTGATGAAATAGCTTGTTGTGCAGCGTCAATTGCTCTGTTTTCACCTTGAGCACGTCCAATTCCCATCATTGCGGAACCAGAGTCACTCATGATTGTTTTAACGTCGGCAAAATCAAGATTGATAAGTCCAGGAGTTGTAATTAAATCAGCGATACCTTGAACGCCTTGTCTTAAAATATCATCTGCAATTTTAAAGGCTTCAACCATAGAGGTAAGCCGTTCTACAACTGAAAGTAATTTGTCATTAGGAATAACGATTAATGCGTCTACTTGTTCTCTAAGTCGTTCAACGCCTTCTTCTGCTTGTCTTGCACGAATAGGTCCTTCAAAACGAAAAGGCTTTGTAACAACGCCGATGGTTAGTGCGCCTGCTTCTTTTGCTAATTTAGCAACAAATGGAGCCGCTCCAGTTCCTGTGCCACCACCCATACCGGCAGTAACAAAGACCATATCCGCGCCTTCAATAGCCATTTCGATTTCGTCTTTGGATTCTTTTGCAGCCTGTTCTCCCATAGTTGGGATAGCTCCGCCTCCAAGACCTTTTGTAAGTTTTGAGCCGATTTGTAATTTATAATCAGCTAGCGATACATTTAGTGCTTGAACGTCTGTGTTTATTGCCCAGAATTCTACACCCTTTAAAGAAGCGCTTACCATTCGATTGATGGCGTTTCCCCCGCCTCCACCGATTCCTAGAACTTTAATTGTGGCAAATTGCCTTAACAAATCTTCAGAAGCCAATGTATTTCTCCTTTAAATAATAGTGATCCAAAATTGTCTAATTAGTGACATGTTTAAGAAAGGTTATTTTGAGTTCGATCATGAGTAGACCGTAACAAAAAAATTATAGCATAGAAGATGTGCGAAAAAAAACCCATCAAAAAAAGTCTAAAAACCATTTGAGAACTTTAGTTTTTAAGGTAGTTCCTGAGTGATGACTCTCGATACAATTTGAGCTTAATCCCTTTAAAATTAGACCAACGCTAGTTACATATTTTTCAGACGGAAGAATAGACAGAATATTTTGAGGCATTTTATGAAACGTATTGATATCTAATTGCTTTGCAAGATGGTGTCTAATTTTTTTTATATGAATACCACCTCCTACCAATGCTATTTTTGTGTCTAAAGGATCACATCCGTTAAATGCCTTTTTAATAAAAGACGAAAGTTCAGCATGACGTGCATGAATAATGTCATTTGCTAATGGTAAAGGAGGCGTTTTGTTTTCGGATAAATAGTCGACTGCTTTTGAGGTTGGAATTTTAAGAACTAAGGAAAGATCTTTAATATATGTTTCTGTACCTATAGGAATGATAGTCCCTCTTATTAACGTGCCTTTTTTGAAATAAGATACTTTTGTAAAATTTTTTCCAATATCAATCAGTCCAGCCCCTTCGTTTAGTTCGATATCATTAAAAATAGTTTTCGCTGTTGCTATTGGTCCATAAATAATTCCATTTACGGTTAAATTGAGCGTTTTTAAAATTGACATTAATGTTTGTAACTCTGATTTTGATGAGAAAACAAAGTGGCATAGTACTTCTAAATTTTGACCTTTTTTCCCGACAGGGTCATCAACGATTTCGCCATTTATTCTATATTCTATTGGAAGTATATGAGCCGCCATTATGTCTGGATTTTGAACGATGTTTTTTGCACGCTTTATACATGAATCGACATGAGATTGCTCTATTTCTTCAGTATCATTTAGGTGAATGAATCCAGAGTTGGTAGAAAATTTGGCCATAAAAAGGGGGAGGGTAGAGATAATGGATCTGATTTCAAATTTATTGTTTTTTTTTGCACGCATGATGGCGCTTTTAATAGCACCTGTTAGCGCATCTTGGTCTACAATTTTTCCTTTTTCTAAACCAGAGGTGACACTAGACGACGAGCTTAACACATTAACGTCATGATTTTCGTCAACTTCACACAATGTCAGTTTGATTTCTTTGTGTCCAATATCCAGTCCAGCTATACAATTTAATGCCATTTATTTAGGGTTCTCCTATTTGTAGTGTACAAAAAGTTTATCAGGAATTCTTAAATCTATTGCAGTTATTTTATCTGTGGGCTTCCAGATATGTTTTTTGAAGGTTATAAAACTGTCGAGTTTTTGTTTGATATTAGAGGCAGTTCCTAGTCGAATCGGGATTAAATCGTCATACAATAATACCCAATCTCGAGACGTCGTTTGGTATATCTGCAGGTTTTGGTCAGAGAAAGCGTCAGATAATGCTGATATTAGTGGTGAAACTTTAGTTGAAAACTCGGACCAATTGGCAGCTGAGATTTGTTGTTTTTCCAATTTTTTAATGATAGGGATAGCGTTTAAAACGGCTTCGTTTTGAAACGTTTCTGTTTGATTAAGCCATATTCCGTCTTTTGAAAAAAGATAAATATCTTGGTCAATTAAGCATCCGACCCACGGCGGTTTTGACTCCAAGGTAAGCTGAAGAGATAAATTCCTCGATAAGGAAACTTGTAATGTATCGATTTGAGGGAAGTTACTCTTTAAATTTGATTTAAAAGTGGGCATAAATGGACTCCAGAAGGGATGGTCAATTATTGTCGAGTTGATATAGGTTTGAAGTTGAGCTGTATTAACAAAGTCTGGCTCGTTTACGGACACCGATGTGATTTTCAAAAACGGGTAAACAAACCATGTACATAGCATTAACGCTATTAGGGATACTGTGATAGTGAGGCGTTTAAATCGCACGTTTTAATATAATGTCTACTAAAGAGGAAAAGGATATCCCCGCTTCTTTTGCCTGAGCAGGAAGGTCTGATAAGTTTGTCATACCTGGAATGGTGTTAATTTCTAGAAGGTGAAGGTCGTCTGAACTATCGACGATCATGTCTGTTCGAGACATTCCTTTGCACCCCATTTTTTCGTGCATAATTTTTGCATAACGTTGTGCTTTTTTTGTTAGGGCGTCAGAAAGACGGGCCGGAAGGATAAATGTAGTCATTCCATTCGTGTATTTTGCTTCATAGTCATAAAATGAGTTTTTAGATTCGAGTTCTAAAACAGGAAGGGCGGTTGGTTCTGGCATGTCGATAACCCCTACTGTTATTTCTCTACCTTCTATAAATGATTCGGCCATAATCATTTGATAACGCTCAAACACCTTAGACAGGGTACTTTTTAATTCTGTTGAATTTGAAATTTTAAAAACGTCGACGCTGGAGCCGCCATCGATTGGCTTTAAAATGATAGGAAATGATAAATGTGTTGATGGATTATCTTTTGTTATCAATTGGAATTGGGGGGTTGGTAACTTGTTTTCTATCATAAAACATTTCGAATAGTATTTGTTCATAGCTAAAGCGGATGCCTTCGCATCTGATCCTGTATAAGGAATTCCTTTTTGTTCTAGGTAACTTTGACATGTTCCGTCTTCTCCAAATTTCCCATGAAGCGCGATAAAGGCGATGTCAAACTGTTGAGAATGTAGAGGTGTTATAGCAGGATCTATAAGTATCGATTTATAGCCTAAGGTATCGAGTGCTTGTTTTATGTTATTTCCGGAACGTAGGCTTACCTCTCGTTCTTCAGAGAACCCCCCATAAAGGATTCCGATAGTTTTTTCTTTTAATGATTGGTTTGAGTTTGTCATATAGTTAATTTTTATAAAATTAGGTGAATCTAATCAGAAAAGGAAAAAGGGGTTAAGCTTTTAACTTCTTTTTCAAGATGAATACCTGTCTTAGATAATACGATGTCCTGGATGTTTTGTAAAAATTCGGCGATGTCTTTAAATGTAGATGGTTCTGAATTAACCAGGAAATTCGCATGTTGTTTAGATAATTGTAAGTTACCAATGGAGTGACCTTTCAAACCACTTTCTTCGATGAGTCTTCCTGCAAAATCACCAGGAGGATTTTTAAAAATACTGCCAAAGGTATTTTCTCGAAGAGGCTGATGGGCGAGTCGTTTTTTAAGGGATGTATCAATACGTGTCTTAATGTTTTCTTTAGTTGAAGGCGTGCATAAAAATTCGGCTTCAATCAAGGTGAATTTATTTTTTTGAATGATGCTTGTTCGATACCCAAATTCGATTTCTTTATTGGATAACCAGATATCGTTACCTAAAGAATCGACAAATCTGGCCCGCGTTAAAAAATCAGACACAGACTGTCCCCAGCATCCAAAGTTCATTGTAACCATTCCTCCTACCGACGCAGGGACTCCGGCAGAGAATTCGAGACTGGAGCATTCATATTTTTGGAGAAGTCCCATGAGCTGATGAGTAGGGAGTCCTGCAGGAACAGTTAATGTTGACCGTTCAAATGAGCTAGGCGTTAATGTCGGAGATAGTTGCAATATTGGAGTCTCAAAACAATCAGGGTGAATGATGGAGTTTGATCCTTTTCCGATGAGTGTATAGGGCTGTTTAGACTTGTAAAACTCTATAAGCTCTTGAACGGTTTCAATTATTAATACAGATTTTGCGAGGCCATGTTGCTTAATAGACGTTAATCGTTCTACAGGGAAGTTTGATTTTGTAATCAAGAAATTAAGTTAGTTAATACTTAGTTGGTGACATAAATCATTTGCGACCGTATGAATGTCTCCTGCGCCCATAGTTATTACGATATCCTTTGGTTTGAGAAGAGGCATGACTTCACCAACAACTAGGTTTTTATCCGCAATATATGAAACCGTTTGGTTTGTTTCATCAGAAATTTTTTGGACGAGAGTTTGACTATTTATTCCTTTAATTTCTTTTTCATGAGCTGAATAAATATCGGTAATGATGACATGATCTGCTGGATCAAATGCTTTTGAAAAAGCAGCAAACATATCTCGTGTCCTCGTGTATCTATGGGGTTGAAAAATGCAAACAATTCGTCGATCGAAGCTTTTTTTAATGCCCTCTAACGTCGTTTTTATTTCGGTAGGGTGGTGTCCGTAATCATCGAATACTGAAATTGATTTTTTCTCACCAATAAGCTGAAAACGACGTTTTGTGCCATGAAAATTAAGAAGTCCTTCTTGAATTCCGTCAAAAGGAAGTCCATGGGAAATAGCATAAGCTATCGTTGATAATGAATTGTAAACGTTATGAATACCAAAAACACGTAGGTCGATAGTTCCAAGATTTTCGCCTTTATATTCAACAGAATACGAAATACCCTCTTTATGAGGTGCTATGTTTTTTGCTTGAAAATCTGAAGAGTTGGTCAATCCATACGTAATTATTTGTCCGGTGTGATCGTTTGCATTTAGTGTATCTACAAGCTTATTTGAAATTGCGTCATCGGCATTTATAAATAATTGACCATTCGAATGAACAACTCCTGATGAAAATTTTACAAAGTGCTGAAACAGATTTTCCGCAGTTTTAAAAAATTCCATATGCTCATTTTCTATGTTACTAATGATGGCTACATTGGGGTGCAAAAACAAAAAGCTGCCATCACTTTCATCAGACTCTGCTATAAAATAAGGAGAATTTCCAAGTGTCGAACTTTTTCCAAAATTCAGAACTTCAGAACCAATTATATAGGTGGGATCCTTTTTACAAGCGTCTAAAATACAAGCAAGCATAGAGGATGTGGTTGTCTTTCCGTGAGTTCCTGCAATGGAAATTTTTTCCTTATACAGCTGCATAATACTGTTTAACATGATTGCTCGCTCAACAGTGGGAATATTAAGTCGTTTTGCTTCTACTCGTTCACAGTTTAACGATGGAATCGCCGTTGAAAACACGACTAATTGAATATCTGAATTTATATTGGATTCATGGTGACCTATAGTGACGTGAGCGCCGTTTTCTATAAGGTAGGTAGAAAGTTTGGATGGTTTTAAATCAGAGCCACTTATTGTGTAGCCTAATTGAAGAAGTGTTTTGGCTATTGGATTCATCCCACAACCGCCTACGCCGATAAAATGAATTGGTTTTAATTTACTTGTTTTTTTTAAATCTATAATCATTTATTACCATTTTATATTAATTTTCGTCAGATCATGACGAGCTTTTATACTAAAAGATATCATTTCCAACTAAGACTCTCAATAAGTCAAAATAAGACCAATTAAGTCTTGGGTAGATGTTTGCGTTGTAAGAAATAAAAAGTTCCTAGAATAGCTCAATTTAAATGTTTCAAATGAAACTAACGAACCGACTCTTAATTGACCTGTCGACCCTCCATTCTGAAGATAAAATGATGTATTTAGCTCTATGGAATCATGGATTTTTTTATGAGCGGTCAATCTATGGTTTGAAAAATTAGTAGCTACGTTTAAAGATGCGAATGATGAATGAATGTCGCTCGTTAGGTATAGAGTTAGAGGGACCGATTCAGTTAACTCTTCCCACATGACACCGGTAGAGAATAAGTTAGTTGCATACACGCCAAGTTCAATATCTTTTGATAGTATCCAATTAAAGCCAGAACCCAATGTAAAAGCAGAGCCAGATTCGGTATAAATGTCGTGGTTAAAATAACTGACGTCCATACCAAAAATTAGGGATTCGAGTATTTGTTTTGTAAATGTAGTTCTAAATTCCTTCATAGAATCGCTTGTGTATCCTGTGATAGAGGGTCTCGATGATTCGTCTGAGGAAACGATAGGAATATCAGAGCTTGAGGACCAGTAGAATCCAAACCCAAATGACATGTCTTGAAGGGAATGCAATGTGGCCACTTTTCCAGATGTGTATCCAAACCCATCTTGAACGGTTTCTATACTACTTATGCTTTTTAACTTGTCTGTAACCGTCGGTTTTGAAAAAGGAAATTTAAAAATAGAATCTAACTCATCTGTTTCATAAAAGACGCCGCTCGATGAAAATGAAAAAATATGATCGGGCAATGGCGATGTGGCAATTATGTGTGAATTTATGTAAAAAAAGAAAAGAAGTAAAACGCTTAAATAATAAGAAATCGATTTCAATGAATTAATTAAAAGCTAAGAAAAGACGTGTTTGGCACCCATCCTGTAAAGCCATTGGGTAATTCTATTTCTGACCAAGTTGACGTTTTATCGCTAACTGAGAACTCTGTGCCTTCATGGATAACAAATAGGGTAGAAAGCGTTTCATTAGGTCCCGCTTTGACATTCATTTTTTGTGAGATCAAAACACCTTGATGGTCACCATTTAGTGTCATTTTTAATCCAAAAAATACAACGTACAAAATATTTACACCGAGTAATATGCCAAATGCATTTTTAATCAGTTCGCCCTTTACGCCTCTTAGTACAAAAAATAGACAAGCATTAAACATGCTAGCCAAAATAATTAAAATTACAGTCGCTTCATTAAATGTAATTTTAGAAAGTAAAACTTTGAATTCATTTGTTTTGCCCCCTATTTTTTTGTCTACGATGGTCTCTTTAGCTAATTTTATGTTAATTGAAATATCGTTGTCTCGGGGTGATATTTTTTGTGCGACCCTATATCGATATATAGACGGACCTATATTTCCTAATTTAAATAAAATATTACCCATATTAAAATTAAATCGCCAATCCATAGCGACTTCTGGTTTTAATTTCTCTATTTCTTTCATTCGTTCAAAAGCGAGTGCGTATTTTTTGTCTTGATAAAAAGAATCCACGTCTATGAGTAACTGAGGAATATCTGCAGATACGTATGTTTTATTAATCATGTTTTCATCGGTTGATGCAATTGTCTGAGAAGAGAAACCAAGAATAAAAAGAGTCACCATAAATATGGTCGTCACAAAAGAAGAGTTCCAAATTATATGACGTCTCATTTGATTTCTCCTTCGATTCTCTGAATTGTTGAGATAACCTTTTGAATGAGGTTTTCTATATCTGTTTTAGATTGAGATGTAGGAGCAAAGGCTGCCATAGATAATTCTTCCAGGCAGTTTAAAACAGGCTCTATCGTCATTTCGCTAAGATTGTTTAACTCGAGTGCTTCTTTGATTTCTATTTCAGTCATTCCTAAAAAAGAAGTTCCTATTTTATTGGATAGGTAATCAAGTGTAATGTTTTGACACATTGTTATTTTTGATTTTGGATCCGTTTCATTTTCAAGGTCCTCTATTTTTTTGTCAGCAATATCTTTGGCTTGTTGCTTTAATTTTTCTTTATCATTTTTTTTGAATAACTTATTCGCTGCTAAGGACATAAAACCAAGTAGAGAAAGCAACACGTTTAGAAATACAGCGAACCAAAACCACGTTCTAGAAAGAACAGGTCGAATTGGTGTTATGGTAGAAATAGATTTTAAATACCGAATATCTGATTGGATACGTCGAATGCTAGATTCTTTTTTATCGGATTGAACGACTTTAACACCGCTAACCTTAATAGGAATTAAATCCGTTTTAATTGTTTCGTATGTCTTTGATTTAGGCGAGAAAAAAGAAAGAGATAGTGATGGTATTGTAAATTCGCCAGACGCTTTAGGAACAACGATATACTCAAACTCTCGACGTACTTTAAAGTCAGTTTTGGAAAGAACGGTGTCTTTGATGTCGGATTGATATATTTTTAGTTCAGGAGGCGCTTTGAAATCTAATGTGTTTACAGATTTCATATTACCTTTGCCCGTAAGTGTTATTTTAAGAGATATAGGTGACCCATCAGTAATTTCGGTAACATTTACGGTAGATTGAATATTAAAGTCGCCAACGAGTCCATCAAATGTTTTTGGTTTACCTTTTTCAGGTAGAGGCAAAACGTTCAAATAAAGAGCCGGAGCTTCAATTACTCGAGATTGTCCAAAAAAGCCTACAATGTCATACCCAGCTTTTGCCCCCTCAATTTTGGATTTACCTGGTTTGAGAGGAAAAAGAGCTTTTTTACTCAGTTCAAATACATAAAATCGTCGAGAATCTATAGACTCAACAGATTGTTTTTCAGAACGATCTAAATCTTCTATCCAAAACCCATCAAATTTTGGAGCTCCATATTGAATATTTTCAATAAACTGAATATGGCGATAAAAACGCAAGACGTATGTAATTTGTTCCCCGACGTAAGCGGTTGTTTTATTGAGAGCCCCTTGAATAAATACGTTACCTCTTGCTTGTTTAACAGAAGAAACACCAACTGATTTTGATGAAGATGATTGTCCAGAGGTTGAGGGTGAGCTCGTCTTGTTTGCAGGAGTTATCGATATTTCTAAAGTATTCGACGTAATTATTGTTTTACCAACCTTTAATTTAGAACCTTTAATCACGAAGTCTCCAGACTTTACGGGAATCATTGTAAATTTCTTTATGATTGAATAAGACATTGCTCCGTTTACCCACGTATATTTTTGGGAACTCTCGCTAGAAACGACGTCAAAAATACCAGAAAGGTCTGGTAAAATAGGCTCTTCTATTCCGGTGAAATCATCTCCGTTTATAATAAGTTCATAAATCATGCGGCCATTAATCGAAATCGATTTTTGACTAACTCTTGCCTGAATTGTTAATTCTCGGGCGCTCAGGCTTGCTGTGCTGGCTATAAGTACCGCCGTTATTATTAAAAAATTTGTAAGTTTTTTTACCATTTGAATCTTTAGTTTACCTAGTTTTTACCTAATATTACCAATCTTTTTCGACGAGTTGATCATTTTTTGGAAGAAGTCGGTCTAAATGTTTTTGTCGAGCTTCCTGTTCTTTTTTCTCTAAGAGTTTTAAGATTGATTTTGCATTTTTTTTCTTTTCTTCTCTTTTTTTCTTTTCTTGTTGTTTTGCTTTTTTAACTTCTTCGTCTTTCTGCATCTCTTCAGGCTTTGGTTTTTTCTTTTGTTTCTTTTTTTTGTCCTTTTTCTTGTTAGGATCATCTTTTTCTTGTTCTTTTTTCTGCTTTTCAAGTTTTTTTATCTGGTAGTTTGTTAGTTCAAGGTTATTTTTTGACAGTAAATGGTCTGGATCAAGCTGAAGAGCAGAGATATACGCTTTTTTTGCAGCATCGAATTCTTTTTTAGCATAGTGAATATTCCCAAGGTTATAATAAGTATCTCTCTGATCTTCAGGGCTTAGGTTTGGGATTGCGAGAAGATATGCTTCTTCTGCTTTTTGCATATTTTGGTCTTTTGCATAAACGTCCCCTAAATTTTTTAATATTTTTGGAGTAATCGCTTCATTTGTGAGTAGATGAGAAAATGTTTCTATCGATTTATCATAATGACCGTCTTCGGCATAGTCTATCGCTTTATTGTTTTCTAACGATTCAGATATGGTCACAGCAGAAAGGTGTGTTGAAAAAATTAGTACCAAGGAACAAAGTAGTGTGATTTTTTTCATGGCTATACTCTACCTTTCCATTCTCTATTGACCGATTTTCGTTCGAAAAACAGACTGTCAAATAAGAGAAGTAAAAAAACAAGAAGTAGAAACCATTGATATTGCTCTTCATGGCGTTGCATCATTTCTGATTCTAAATCTGACCGTTCTAAGTTAGATATTGCTCGATACAGTTCATCAACAACTAAAACGGAGTTGTCCGAATGAAAATAAGTACCTGTCGTTTTTGTAGCAATTTGTTTAAGAAGTGATTCGTTCATTTTTGATAAGACAACGGACCCATTTTTATCCTTTTTATAACCACTGATATTTCCTTGTGCATCTAAAATAGGAATAGGCTCTCCTTCTCCCGAACCGATTCCAACTGTATAAATGATGACGCCTTGTTTTTTTGCTTTTTCAGCCAATGAAATAGGATCTTTCGCAAATTGCTCACCGTCAGAAAATACAATGAGAACCTTTCGACGAGAGTCCTTTTTTTGAAAGGAAGATAACGCAATTTTTATTGCATCGGTTAAATTGGTTCCTGGAGTTGGAATCATTCCAATTCTCATTTGATTTAGAAAAAGGCGTGCAGCGCTGTAGTCTCGTGTTAGCGGAGACTGTATAAATGCCTCTCCAGAAAATGCGATGAGTCCAACTCGGTCACCTTTTAATGCTTCGATTAGCCCCTGAATTTCTCGGAAGGCTTTTTTGAAACGAGAAGGACGAATATCCTGCGCTGACATTGATAGCGATGTATCAAGTGCTATAAATATATCTAGTCCTTTTCTCTCAATTTTTTCAAAACGAACGCCCCATTGAGGTCTTGCAATACAAATGATTAAAACGGATATAGCTGTAATGAGGGCTGCTCGTTTCCAAAATCGACGAGTGAAGCTTAATGACGGAATAATTTTTGGCCATAGCGCCGGTGAAATGAGCTGCTTTAAATTTCTTTTTTTAAGATGAAACCCAACGTATGAAAGGATCATAAATACAGGAACAATAAGTAACCAGTTTAGTAATGCAGGGTTTTCAAATCTCATGGTATTCTCACTAAAATAATATTTGCAACAACTAATTCTATAATGAACAGCGTAAAGGCTATCCACAAAAATAGTGAAAAGAGGTCTTTGTAGTTAAAGTATTTTTTTGT
>JABIPA010000040.1 GCA_018698675.1 bacterium
AAAATAATCATATTCTTCAATATCTGTTATTTGTTCAATTTTAATTCCCAATGCTTCAATTTTTTCAAACGTTTTTCTAAGTTGAACGAGTTGATACTTTGGAATTGTATTATGTTTTTCTGTCATGGGTTTGAAACAAATTAATGTTTCGATTAGCTTTCCATCTCTATCTCTAATTTTCACACCTAGGTCTGATTTATGATGAGATGTTTTATTAGGTTTTTTTGCGCCTCCAACTATTTCTACTTTTTCTTCATTGGTGTCATTTACAGAATTGTTATCAGAATCAGATAATTTTTTAAGAGCATCTAGCAATACATTATAGTCTTTTATAGTGATATCTTTTTTTTCTATTAATTTTGTATATATATTGAATGTTCGTCTATGTAACTTAAAAATATGATTTGGTTTTTGTTCTGATATTACTATCTGCTTTTCTAGTTTATCTTTGGAAGCAGGGTTTGTTTCCGGTGCAGTTATTTTAATAGTCGAGGGTATATCGTCTTTTTTGTCTGATTCGGGGTGATGGGTATTGTTTTTTATTGCGGATGTATTATTTTGAATACTTTCAATTTTTGGTTCAATGGTGGTAGAAGGAGAAATTAGTTTTTCAGAACATGGGTTTGGAACGTTGCTATATTCTACCGGTGATTTTGTTAACTCTGTTTGGATGGCGTTCTTTTTTTTCTTTTTTCGTTTTTTCTTTGGTTTTTGAGCATCGATAGATGTGGTATCGCTTTCTTGATCAGTCAAGAAAAAAAGATCGATTACGTCTTCAATTGTTGGTGTTGATTGTTGGAACAAAGCGGATGATCGGTAGTCTACTAGAATGTCTTCAATTAAATTTTTAATTTGTAGAAAATGTTTGTTAACGCTATCGATATTTTCTGCCTGTTCAAGCCTTTTGTCTACAATATTTTTAATTAAAGTTGCCATAGACACAATTGCCATTGGGTTACTTTCGACGATTAAAAACTTGAATAAGAAAAGGACGCTATCGTAAACGCTTTTAGGTTTGTTTTTAAGTTGGGTGTTTAGGTCGAAATGTTCTAATGTTTTTTCCAAGTTTTGTAATAGAGAGGGTAGTCGTTTACGTAATTTAACTAGATATATATCTTTTAATTCTTTATTTTCAATGCCAAGATACTTTAACACTATGTCTTTGAAAAATGATGAATGGTCGCAGTCGGGTAGCGTCAGAAATAATTTTTCTATTTGATTTAAGTCTTTTTCTTTTGGTTCATTTGTTTCCATAAACGTGGAGAAGGACGCAAATGCTTGTAGTCGTGTGTCATTTGTTGTGTAGAGAAATTCTTTTGATGGCGATTGGAAAAATGTAGTTGATTCCATTGGAATGAGAACATGGTAGGGACCTATGAATTGTTGCGTTAAGTTTCCAGTAATGGTTCCAAGATATAGGGATAAATTTGTTGTTGTTAATGTTATTAGGCTTAATTCTGAATATAGGTTTTTAAGATGGGGCACGTATTTAGCAAGTTTTTCCTGTTTGTCTAAAGAATCGACTAATTTTAGAACATCTTTTTTTACCTGGTTTAAAATGTTTTCAGCAGTTTCAAACCCATTTTTTTCGTGAGTTAAAGTTAATAATAAACCTTTTACCAAGTTGAACGTGCTGATTTGGATTCCAAATTTTATGATGAATGGATAAAGATTACCTTTTGTCTTTTTACATTTATTTAAAAAACTAACTAATTCTTTACCGTATTGTGATGGATTGGTTGATGATTCTTTAAATTGATTAAAGAAGGCAAATTCTTCGTGTTGATAACCTGATAAATTCCCGGATGTAGGAGTGGGTTTGAAAAACATATTTTCTTCAGATGTTATCGAAATGTATCTTTTTCTAATTGCAAACTCGGCTTGCCCAAGTAGCAATCTAATTACGGAGCAGCAGGGTATTAAATATTCCTTTAAACCATCAATTTCTGATGAATCTGCGGTCGTTAATAGGTTTAATAATGTTGGAATTTCGGTGTAAAAGTCCTTTGCAAAGCTCATAGCTGTGTCGAAATTTATTTCTTCAGACGTTGGTCCATTTTGGATGGCATTGATTTTATTTTCTGATGAACACGGAATTAGTCCAATTGAATACGATTTATCTACATTAATTGTTTGAAGCGAACTGAAATGGTCATAAAATGCGGATGGCTTTTTTTTGCTGAGTAATGTTTTATCTAATAGGTAATTTGCTAATATTTTGTGCATTGTATTTTTAAGTCCGGAAGAATTTTCAGTTGCGAAAACGTCTAAGTTTGAGGAAATGAAGTAGTTATTAGGATTTAGATATTGTTGAGCTAAGAAAAGCGTAGTTTGTAATTGATTTTGTAACAAAGATTGCTTCGTGTCATCTGAATCTAAGGTCAACTCGGTAATCACATTCAGAGACATCGTTTCGTGGATCGAGTTGACAAGATTAATCACTCCCGTAGGTTCTGGAAATACTTGAAATTCTAAATTTACTTGAGATGATATTATTTTATTCATAATAACCTATTATCGTGAATTTTTAAGGAAAATTTCAATTATTTGAATTTTATTTTATCTTTCTGAAGCCCTTTTTAAAAATCGAAAAGCATCTGGGGCAGATTCACGGCCCTTTTCAAAAACTAATCCGCATATTTCTTTTATTTTTGCTTTATATTTAGTGTATAACGATGGAAATTTAGCTTGAATTAATTTCCAAGCACTAATGTTATATATTGGGTGATTTTCTATTAAAAGTTTATGTAGAGTATTGAAATATTCAATAGGGGGTTGTGGCCCAAATGAGTTGCATATGAAATTTAGCAACATGTCTATATTTTTAGTTTTTGCTGATTCAATGGCAGCGAACAATAAATTCGCTCCTTCTTCTTCTATTTCTTTATTATCGGATTTTTTAATGTCATACGTTAAATTGAACCTACCTGCTTTTGGATATTTGTTTTCGTAAATTGGGCCAAATACGTCATATGAATCGCAATACATCGCCATCCATGAAATGGGTAAATAACGCGAGACTCTATTTGAAATATTGGTCTGGGAAATTCTAATTCCGTAGTTTAAGTCTAAATTATAAGAAACAAAAAATGACAATAGATTTGATAAGACTTCTTTGTTTTTGATTCCACATATTGCGTAATAGATGGGTGCTCCGCTTTCTAATGGAATGTTAAATTCTCTAATAAAATTTTTATATTTTTCTAATGATTCAGAATTGGTGATTTTTAATGGAAGGAGGGTAGGCACTTTTTCAAATACACGCATTGGTTCATAGAATTCCAATGTGTCACTCCCAGTTATCGTTTCTGGAGGCATTCCATAATTTCTGCATATTCTACAAATTAGAAGAATATTTTCCCAATTGTTTAATTTAAATGCTTGGTTTAATAAAGTATCCGTATTTCTTGGATAGGTTTGGTCTGCAACAAATAGGTTGCCGATCGGAAAGCCTTCTTTTGTTAAAGACTGCTGTTCAAGCCATTTCAAATATTTGGTAGATATACGAATAGCTTGTTCGGTGTCTGATTGTTGTAAGACATAAGAAATATGTTTGATGATAGGGTAGGTAAACGTAACGCATTCTTGCATATTTGGGTGGTCGAAAATATCGATTAATGAGAGACAAGAATTTGTGTCGAGATTTTGATAAAAGTAGGTGATTATTGGTTGGCCATCTTCGAATCTATTTAAGCTGATTGAGTAATCCATTAATAGGAACATCATATTTTTAATTTTTTTGCTTGTTTCTGGTGTTTTTTGTATGTGTTGTTGTAAGTTGAATAACATAAACACTAAACCGACTGGGGTTTGTACAGAATTTTTATTTTTAGCTTTAATAAGTTTAAGAGACGGGTCTAATGGTTTTTCCATTTTTGATGTGATTAGACATGTTCCATCGATATGACTTTTTCTATGCTTTAATACAATCTTTAACGTTTCACTATTTAATGTTTGTAGAGCTAAAAATTCTAAAGGAGGGTCTCCATGTTTTGGATCGCTTAGGTTTGGACGAAGTCTTAACGTCTCTTTTAGAAATCGATTTTTTGAATTTGAGACTAGGTATTTACAAACATCATCTCCATTTGAATTTTTTTCGCTCCATAATCTTTCTGCAATGGATGTTTCTGTTAAATTAGTGATGGTCATATTTATTTCTTTAAAAAGGTCGCTATCGGTTTCATCGTCCAAATTTTCCGCTAGTGATATTAATAAAGGATTTTTATGCTGAAGAGAGCAGTAATAGTTTAATAAATATGAGAATGTATTTTCCGCGTTTTCAATGTGACCTTTTTCTTTGGCCTCTTCCCAAGTGGCTTTAATTAACTTTGGTAAAAAAGAATCATTTTTTTTGGATTGCTTAGAATGCTGGGAATATAGTGCTGTTATTAGTTTAACTTTTATTTCGTTATTTTCTAATTTCCAAATAAAGTCTGAGTATGTAGATACGTCGATACCAAGTTTCGAAGGGCATATTAAATTCATTTCGAGATTTGTGCACTTATCCCAACAATATTTCCATGTTTCTTTGTCTGTTTCAGTTATAGATGTGTGTTTTTCTATTATCCTTTTTATCAATGTTTCTTTGTGAGAGGACAGAACATTTTTATCAAGGCAGATGCCTATCCATTTTTCCATTTCGATAGGATTTGGTACGTTTACAAATACATTCCAAGCGGTTTCCAAGTTTTCAAATGTTGCTTTTAGGATGAGATGCTTTATATTTTCTATGTCTAAACTTAACAAGGGTAGAGTTGATGATATTTTTTCTAAATCGAGACCGGATTCTTTTGTCCAGACGTTGATATGGTACCCCATATATTGATTGATACTATCATTTAAAATGGAACAATAATTTTCCCAATTTGAAACGGTTTCATCTGGACCTATTTTTAATTTTAGTAGGTTTTTACTTAATACAGAGTATGGAATATCTTCATCGTCGATATGTTGTTTTATAAATGATAATTTTGTAGATAAAGGTTCGTCTGAATTAAGAATGAGTTCTAAAATTGATCGCTTTATTTTGGGGGTGCCGGTGCTAAAACATTTTTTTATTGTTGAATAGTCTTTTTTTGTGACAAGGGTTGATAATATTTCGGCGTTTCCTTGTATGGCACAGAACTCATAAAGAAAGTGTGATGTTTTCCAATTGATGGCAGATCGACTATCACATATTTTTAAAAAGATTGCGATTTGATTTATTATTTTTGTTTGCATATGCTCGTTTTTAGATTCGTAAAATTGTATAAATACCTTTTTATGCTCAGGTAACGTAGAGACCTCGTTTAATGCTTTTTCTATTAAATACGAATCGATGATCCAAAGTCCGTCGCTATTTTTTGATTCTGACTGATATGACTCTGAAAGGATAAATAACCAACTTAGTTTTATCCGAAGAGACATTTGGCTTGATAATATTTGGTTTATCAAATTTGGGAATACTTTTTTATCGTCGTTGCTTTGAAGAATATCATTGGCTAATTGGATAGAAGGTAATCGAGTTGTTTTTTCGGTATTATTTTTTATTAACCAATCAGGCCGTTTTGTAAATATGATGATACAGAGCTTAGATTTGTCTTGATTAGGCGCTCGTTTGTAACATTGCTTAAACGATTCGATATAACAAATATTATTAGGAACATACCTTTCTATATTTTTGGATAGAATATTTGTAATACACGAAGATGTTTCTGTTTCGTCAATTTTTTCCCAAAATATTGAATCACATAAAACTCCTGGGTTTGATTCAATATATGGAAGGATAATATCTAGAAATTCTGGCTGAGATAGTTCGTCAAAAATTTCCATTAGAGAGATGAATTCTATAACAGAATCAAAACTATTATACTTTGACTGTGCTATTTCTATTATTTTTAATTTAAGTTGTTGCAATGAATTGTTAATTTCGTTGTTTTCTGATTTTTGCCATATTTGCTTCGTTAACCTTAATACATTTATTAAAATCCCTAATTCTTTATCCGCAGGGATGTCTTCATTTATTTCTAATAGAGTTGATTCAATTTGAGTGTCTAATGTGTCTTTTATTATACGAACGTATTTTTTTATCACAGTTTCGTCTGCGAGAAAGTCGAGATTGTTTTTCGAAACGATTTCTGAAAGAAATTTTGTGTTTGCTGGCATAAAAGGTAAATTCGAGCATCCACTTAATTGAAGTTCTATCATTTTTGATGCTGTTTTATTTGTGATTGATATTTTCGCGTCTGTTAAAAAATGTAGCCATGCCACATTGCCTCCAGGAAGAGTAAGTTGTTTTGCAAGTTGGATAAGGCTTTGTTGTGTATTTCCAGAAGCCTCTAAAAACGCGATAGACCATAATTTTCCGTTAAGTACGTTTTTTGCATAAGGTAGTGTTTCAATGTTTTGCATAAAAATAGTTAGAATATTTACAGTAAACTGAGAAAAGGATCTGGAGTTAAATAGTGGATTAGGTTCTAATGAATTTATCTTTTTTTTAAAATTTTCGATATCACTTTTTTCTTTGTGTGTAAGTTGTGTTGGCTCAAGTAAAATGTTGAGTAATTGGTTTACAACTATAGTTTCAAATTCATTGATATGAATACTTGATAATGTATCTCTCTTTTTATTGATTGCATCAAAAAGAGTTCTAAAATTTGATTCGGTGTATACGTTTGAATGGCCAGATAAAATTTTAAATTGATTTTTAATAAAATACTTATAGTCCGTAACTTTTTGTTCTGATTTTGATAATTTTGCTTGTTGAGAAAAAGGCGCTTTTGTTGTGATATTGGGTATGTCGGATTGAATCATTGCGTCCATTTCGATTTGTTCATCAAGTGAGACAATTAAACGTTGTTTTTGTTCGTGAGATAATTGTTTTGATTTGGAATTTATAAATTGAGTTAATACATCGATAACTCTGTCACCGACTTGAGAATAGATAAATGAATCTAAATTATTTTTTTTCAACCTTGCCATTACATATCCCATACTTTCTAAGAATGGTTCTATTATGGTTTGAGAAAATAACGGGTCATCTATTAGATGAATGTTTGTTTTTTCTTTAGCGGTATTTTTTGAATCTTGTTGTGATTTTTGATAGTTTTTCCATAAGGCATCTACTTGTCTAAATAGTGTTGTATGTAGGGCTGTTGATTTTAGTCCGTACGAACAATATGTGTTATGAAATGAGTTGATTACTAAACTATTCATTCTTTTTGTTAAGCTAAATCCCTTTTTTTCAGATTTCGGGACTCGAAACGTTAAATTCATACCTTCTGTTCCAGGGTGGTCTAATATTTTTTCTAAATATTGATATAAAGCTATAGATGGAGATTCCAGAAAACTTCCTATTTTGACAGATTTAAAGTCATCTGAAACGGATATATATAGGGACTCCGCTATTGAACTTGCGTGGCGCGCTGGATTATAGGTTTCCGAATATATAATGGATAGTCCAATATCTATTGAGTTTTTTTCTTGTTTAAACGTTGATGCAAAATGACATCCTAATTTTTGTTTTATTTTTTTTGAGTGTACATTTTGATGGAAATCTTGATTGGATTTTTGCGAATATGGATTGTATGGATTAGCTCCCTGATTTGTACGTATTGTGGGATCGTAATTTGGATTTTCAATTATCGTAGTAAAATCATTATGTTTGTTAAATCCAGCTGATTTTAAGGCATCCATTATTAAATCGGTATCTTTTTCGTTAGAAATTAAAATTAGATCGATGTCGCGTAGGCTTTTGTGCAGTGTACTTGCCAGCGAGTTTACAGATTCTGTTTGAATGCAATTAAAATTTGCTAGGACGCTATAGACTGTACTACCAAAAATTCGACATTCTAAATGAATATCTTGTTTTAATAATGTATCCATTATGTTTTTAATTGATTCAAAAATTGGATGTTCTAATAGTAAGCTTGCATTTGATGAAATATTGTTAATCCTTTGTTGAATTGCCTCATCAGACGTCCTATTTAAATAGGAAAATGAAATAAGTTTGTTTTTCATATCTCTATTTCTTCCATATCGTCGAGTAATGTACCAAATTTAAGCTTTGCTATGATTGAAGTGGTTGAACATAGTGTGTCGATGGGTTCATGATACTTATCGAAAATGTCTTTGTGATTTGACGCTATTAATTCCCAAGCAAACCTATTGTGGATGGGGTCAGGTTCCGAAAAAAGTTTTTTGAAAGGTAAAACATTTCCTTCTAAGTCAGAAGGGTCTAATGAAATCATATGATTTAATATTGCTTCGATAGCAGATCTATTACTTGACTCAAGTGCCGCGAAAATTAAATTTATTCCGTCCCTTTTAATATCCGCGTATGGATCTGCACTACTAAGTATATTGTCATTTAAGTTAAATCTGCCTTTTTCTGGATATTGTTGTTCGTAAATAGGTCCGAATATGTCATAGTTTCCAGAATACATAGCCATCCAAGCTGCCGAGACATATCTAGGTATATTTACTCCTTTTCTTGTATACCATGCTTTAGAAGCCGTATTTAGGGCTGCTCCTTTACTAATTAAATATAAAAGAAGTTCTTCTAAAATTGCGGAATTATTTTTGTTAGATACGACGTATAAGATTGGCGGGGAAATGTTCAATGAAATATCAAATTCTTCTACAAATTGTTTGTAGTAGGTTAGAGATTCTTGATCGACGACTTTCATAGCCAGCACATTATGCAATTTATCAGTGACTTCAATGGGTTCTAAAAAGTTTAGTGTTCCGACTGTTTCAATTAGCTGTATCTCTTTTTTTGCACTTTTGTAAATTCGGCATAGCCTAAATATATTTTCCCAGTCATTATTCGTTACAAATTTGTTTATTAATTTATCATTTTTTACACATGTTGTTTGAAACTTAAGCAGATTTTGGATGGCTCGAATTCCTAGTTTGGATGTTTTATTTTGTTCAAGCCAAATCAAAAAATGATTAACTATCGTTTGCTGATGTTTTGAAATATTTGTTCGAAATGTTATGAAAAAGTCTTCTATAAAAAGAAGATGAAAATCGACACATTTTTCAAGGTTTGGGTGCTCGAGTACGTGGTTTAATGTTAGTCTGTTTTTTGTATCTTCAAAATTTTGATAAAAATATTGAATTCCAGCTTTATGAGTATCAGAAATATCTAAATTGATATCATGATTCATAAGAACATTTAACATGGCAACTACTTTTTCTAAATTTTTGGAATTGGTACTTAATCGTCTGTGAATTTCAAATAATAGTGCGATGGGTCCGATCAGAGTACTCATTGTATTCTGTTTGGATTTTAGTTTATTACGGTCTTCAATGGATGTGAGGAATTTTGGGTCATAGGGAAGAAGATATTCTAATTTTGGATTTCCGTTTTCTAAAACTATGTCTAGTATTCTTGGATCTAAGGTAGAGATCGCCATGAATACTTTATGCGTATCAATTGTTTTATTTTTTTTATAGTCCGACAAAAAATGAATGAATGAAATTCCTAAAAACGTATGTTTTTTTTGAGAAATAAGGATATCAATTACATCGAGGTTTTCTGTGTTTTTATTGTTCCAATCATCGTCTGTAAGCGGGTTTTCTTGCAACTTGTATAGATAGGTAATAATTTCTTTAAATAAAATAGATTCAGTCGTGTCATTTAACTGTTCACTTAAAGTTATTAGGATGGGTGATTTATTTGATTGATCGGAGAAATGTTTTAAAAAATAGGAAAATGTTTCACACTGTTTTTCAAAAATTTCGTCCTTGTGTTCTAGCCACATTTTTTGAATAACTCGGACGTTTATATTACCCGCTTTTATTGAGGAAATATTTTTAGAAAGTAGCTTTATTTTTAGAGGTGTATTTTCTAAATTCCAAATAAACGAAGAGTATAGGGATGGTTCTAATTTATTTGATGCGAGTTCAAAAGTTTCGATTTGAGAGTCTTTACATTGGTCCCAGCATTCATTCCAGATAGTTTCTGTTTTAGGGTTTAAATCCTTTTGTACCGTAATCAATGATGCTATGAAATGACTTTTTACATTGATTGGGGTTTTTGATGAAAGGATCATTTCTGTCCAAACGTTTACGTCTTCTCGACTATTTTTCATTACGAAGTGATTCCATAGTGAGGTAAATGTTTTGAGAGTAAGATGTTGAATTAAATAAGGAATGTCGTTAATCGATAAACCGCAGGTTTCGAGCATAATCGAAATATTATCAAATACGTTATCGCTTGATTCGTCATGGTTTTTCGAACTATCTGGGACAATTTCTTTTACTGACAAATTCAAAAGGCATAAATATGATTCAAATATTATGGAATCTATTGTCATCGGGATTTCTAGTTTCAGTATGTGACTTAAGTATAGAGTTGTGTCGATGATTGCTTTAATCGATTCTTTTTTTAGGAAATTTAGTTTTTCAGGGAAAGGCAATTCAGAATTACATACAGCATTAAAAATAGTAGTGTGGAATGTATTATCTTTTCCATGAATGCATTCCATTAACAGGTGAGATTTTTTTTTATTTATAATTTCGGAAAGGCAAAATTTATCTCCATTCAAAGCGCAGAATTTAAATAAATTGGATACTGTATGGAAACCGATGGCATTTAATTCGGTAAGTTTTTTTAAATATTCGCTAATCTGAATGACTATTATTTCTTGTTGTTCGGAGTTTTTTGACTCAAAAGATGTCATAAATGCTTGATCAATGTGTTTGGTACCAGATAAACGTATGAGGAATGCTTTTATCTCTTCTCGGGATCTCGAATCTATAACAGTGTCTACTTTAGACGATGATTCATATAAATGAGAAAGATTAAATATCCATGTAAACTTGATTCCGTCGATATAGTCAGTCGTCAGTATTTTTGGGAGTATTTTAGGGAAGTTTTTTCTATGGAACCCCGAATTAATTATGTCTTTAGCCAATTGAATAGATGGGAGTTTTTTATTTTTATCTTTTTGGTTTTTAACAATCCAATCAGGCCGTTCGTTTAGGATTATTATGGCAAGCCCAGCTTTTTCGTGTGCGTTGGCTTTATTATATAAGATGGAAAATGGTCGAATATATGTATCGGAGTAAGGTAAATATAGCTTGAAATTAGATTTTAACTTTTTCAAAAGAGTTCTCGAATTACCGATGGATTCGCAAGTGTTCCAGAAGGATTGATCGCATAAAAACCCAGGTTTCGATTTTATTGCGGGTAAAATAATTTCTAAAAAATCTGCTTCAGAGAGTTCAGGAAAGGGTTTCATAAGTGAAATTATCATTAATATGTCGTCGAATTTTAGCCCGTTTTGCTTTGTTTTTTCTATTAATGTCGACTGAAATATCTCAATTTGTGTCGTAATCAATTTGATTTCGCAACAGCCCCAAACTCTTTTTATAACTCCAAGCTGATTTAGCCGAAGCGTTAAGTCTTGCTTTTTTGTTAAAAATTTTTCGGTTTCTTGAATAGGATTTTCGCTGATTCTATGAAGGTTGGAACAAATTGATTTTGCATATTTTGAGCTTATAAAGTTGGCTCCGAGTTGATGAAGATTATAATCTGCCGATATATCATCTAGAATATTTTCAGAATCAAAAGGTAATTCTAATAAACCGTTCATTTGCAGAGTAATCATTTTAGAACTTGATTCTTCAGAAATAGCTCCGTTTGTTCCAATTAGTAAATGATTCCATAAATTATTTCCGTCGGGATAGTGGATTTTTTTTGCTAGTTGTACAAGAAGTATTTCTTCCTGTTTTGTGGCTGAAGAAAATACTATCGACCAAAAATATCCTTTGAACATTGTTTTAATCATGCATTGTAATTCAGGATTCTCAGAAAATAATGTAAGTAAATTAATGGAAAATTGATTAAATGATTCTGAATTTAATAGACTGTCTACGTCTAGTGACGATTCAATGTTTTTAAATCTTTCAAATTCACTTTTTTCTTTCGTTTGAAGTGTGGATGGTTCGATTAATGTTATGAGCAGACGTTCGTAAAAATAGAGTCCAAATGCTTTTTTGTTTTCGTCAGGGATTGTTATTTTTAGGTTATTGATTGCTTCAAACAATGTTTTAAAACTTGAGTCACTTTTAGCGTTTGTTTTGCTATTTAAAAGTTTAAACTGCGAGTCTATTTGATTTTTATAGTTATCTTTTTTTTTCGAGGGGCTACTAACTATTATGTTTTTCTTTATTTTACGTTTTTCTTTAATATGGCAATTCCGAATATCTTTTTGGTTTAGTGAATTTGAGTCGACTTTATTTCTTAGTTGTTCGATCAAGATTTGCTCGGGAGGGCATGTTCTTTCTTTCGATTTCGTAAATTGAAGCAATACGTTTATTACTCTGTCAAAAATCTGATTGTAAATGATGGATTCAAGTTTGTTTTTTTTGAAACGGGCCATAGCATATCCCATTTTTAAAAGAAAAGGATCTACTACTTCGGCGACTATATCATTTGCACCATTTTTAGATTTAGCCTCTTTTTTTTGGAATTCGTTCCATAACGAATCAATCTGTCTATAAAGTGTCATATGAAGCATTGATGCCTTCAACCCATATGAAATATAGAATGCATTAAAAGATTCTATGACATGAGTATTCATTCGTTCTGTTAAATTAAATCCGTTTAATTCTAACTTAGGAACACGAAATGCAATGTTAATGTCTAATGAACCTGGATGATCTAATATTTTCTTTGCATAGTGTTCAATTGATTCTTCAGGAGACGATATAAAACTTTTAATTTCAAATTCTTCATCTTCATTTCTATTTATTGAGATGTATAGGGACTCTGCTATAGAACTTGTATGACGGACTGGGTTGAATCTTTCACGAAAAATGACAGATAAACCTGTACTTATCTGAGTTCCTAAAACGTTTTTTGTTATAGCAAAGTGTGTTCCTATTTTTGGTTTTTCTTTTTGAGAGGGACTATGTTCGTTCGAATAGAAGTTATTGTGTTTAGAAAAGCCTGACGCTGTCAATTTGTCTTGTATGAGTTCGTCGTGTTCTTTGTTTACGACGAATATTAGGTCTATATCATGTATTTGATTAAATAAGCGTTGTTTAGTTGCAGCATCTGTTTCTTTTGAGCCTTGTTCGAAAGAAGTTAATAGTTCATATACCGTGCTTCCAAAAATAATAAGTTGAATATCAATATGTTTGCTGGATAGATCTAGAATTATTTCTTGTATGTATTTTAGAACGGGATGATCTAATAAAAGAGGGGTGTTTGTTTTGATATTATCTATAGACTGTTGTACAACTTCTTTTTTTAAAAAAGCCAATGGGGCAACAGATATGAGTTTATGTTTCATAACGTCCTGTCCCCTTAATAATTTTCGAAGCAATATAAAAACTTATCATGCGCAATATTGTTGGTCAATATAGTTAAATTTCGTTGATATCGATTATAGAATGTAGATCAGTTGAATCTAAATACTTGGAAAATATTTCTGTTATTAGTGTTTTATATTTGAGAAACAAATTGTTGTGATGGTCTTTTATTAATCTCCAAGCGCTTTTTAGATATATGGGGTGAATATCGATTAATAATTTCGTTAATGCATTTACATAAAAAGGATTTGTTTTTGTTTCTGAATCACAAATATAAATTAACATTTTTTCGATATAATCTCTGTTCTTTGCTTCTATTGCGGCGTATAAAAAGTTGTTTTCGTCTAGTTTTTCCTTTCTTTTCGGATCTAAACTACTGGGGGGCGGGCATAAAAGGTTATACCTTCCATTTTCTGGATGGAATTTTTCGAAATGCGAACCAAATATATCGTAACTGCCGTAAAATATATTTAGCCATGCAGCAGAAAGAAACCTGGATATTCTTTGATTGTTGTATGAATGTACGATATTTATTGCATCGTCTAAACTGATATTTTTTTCTATTAAGTAAGCGCCTAGTTTGCGCTGAATAGCTTTGTTTTTAGGTCCGGCAATTGCGCATAATATTGGCGTTCCTATATCTAATGTAACGTTGAATTTTTTAATAAAATTTTTGTAATGAGTTAAGGATTCTTCGCTATCAACTTTAATTGGTAGAATGTTTTGAATTTTTTCGTAAATTGGCATCGGTTCATAGAATGTCAGAGAGCTAGAAGTGAATATTTCTCCTACTGGAATTCCACATTCTTTATATATGTTGCATATTGTAAATATATTATTCCAGTTAGAGGTCGAAATAAAGTAGTTTAAAAACTTGTTTTGGCGGTTAGTATCCGTTTGATTTTCTATCAAAAATAGTGCCGATTTTCTTCCAACTTTTGTTTTAATGTTTTTTTCTACCCAATTTATTAAAAAAGTTAATAGCTTTAAATCAATTTCGGTTGATGGGGTTTGCAGCTTATTACAAATATCGTGGATGAATTGTTTTACAAAATCGGCACAGGACTCTACGTTTTTGTGCTCAAGAATATCTTCCAATGTTAACATTTGGTCGTTTTTTAGTTTAGTGTAAAAAGACATTAATAGTGGGTTTGATGTACCAGCTTTATGTACGTTTAAATTGATTGAATGGTCCATTAATATAGTTAGTATATCTTTGAGTTTTTTTGAGTTCTCTTCACTGCTTTTAATGTAAAATTGAATTGCAAGCAATACATCCATAAGACCTATGAATGGCGTATCGTCTAAGATAGTAGGGCTTTTTTTCGTATGAGTTTTTAGAAAGCTAGGATTGGAGGTTATTTTTATATTTACGTTATGTTTGTGTTCTAGAATAATTTGAAGTGTTTCAGAGTTCAAACTTGAAACTGCGAAAAATAGTAAGTCTGATGGTGATGCTAGTTTTGGGAAGTGCGTTAATGTCGTTTTAAGCAAATTGTTTTTTGATTGATTAATTAATTGATGAACGAAGTTTTGGTTTGACGAGTTTTTTTGGTATAAAGCCATATTAATGACAACTATGTGTACATACGTTTTTAGGAAATTGATAAAATTTTCGTATAGAATAGTGTCTTTTTCGTCGTCTAAATTTTCCATTAGTGTTATTAAAGTAGGCTCAGGTGATGAACTAGTGAGTATGTATTCTAGAAAATACTTAAGCGAATTAATTTCTTTTTCTGAAACGTATTCTTTTTTTACTTCCCATAGATTTTTAAGCGTTTTTATGAGAATGGGTGTTTTTTTGTTTGATTGAACTTTTTCATTTTGGGACTCGATACATAATAGTTTTATTTTAGTTAAATCATTTTTAAGTTCATATATGAATTCAGAAAACACAGATTGCCCTAAATCCTTCATTACAATTTGAAATGTTTCTGTAGATTGATCCTCGCAATGATTCCATACTGCTTGCCACTGCTTGTGAATGCCTATGTTGGAGGGATTGTGGCTATTAATAACTGATTTAATTATATTTGCGCGATATTGAGTTGATGTTTTTGAAGAAAAGCAGATAGTAATCCATTCGTCTAAATATAGGGGGTTTGTTGGATCCGAATGAAACTTCCAAATGGCGTCGAAATTACTTAGGCTTAATTTTTGAATCAGCGATGATGCGTCTTCTAATGTTAAATTACAGGATGTAAGAATTGATATCAAATTATCATAAATAATCTCATTTTTTTCATTCAAAATTGGTTTTTTGTTTTGAGTTAATGACAAAGAAACAATATGTAGGAGTTCGAAATAATTTTCCCAGATCCTTTCGCTTTCATCTTCGCTCAGATTTAATTTTAGAATGTAGGTACACATTATTTGTGGGTCGGAAGATTCCTGGACACTGACGTGACTTATAAAGTCTAATTTCATTTTACACGTTTCATTTGATTCAACGATTGTTTTCAATATAAAGGCTTGTGATTTTTTTGTCGTTTTTTCAAAACAATTTATAAGGCCTTGAAAAGATGTTCGTTTTACAAACTCTGATAGACAGTAGCTGTTTCCATTTTTACTAGCAAACTCATAAAGTGGCCCGAAATTCTTCCAGTTAATGTCTTTCGAGGAGTGAATTTCTTTTAAAAAATGTTCTACTTGATTAAGTATTTTTAATTTATCTTCTTTTGTTTTCGATTCATAAAAAGTAAGGAATAGTTCGTGGAACTCATGTTCAATTGATAAATTGGTGAGTAAATTTTCAATTATACGTATTGCGTCATTCCAATGTTTTTTAGTGTTGTTAAGATCTTGTTGGTATATTTCGGAAAGTATGAATAACCAAGTTAATTTAATATGTATATCAAAATTTTCCGAAAGAATGTGATTAAGTGTTTTCGGAAACTTTGTTTTTTCATGTGTATCCTTTAAAAGGTCCCTTCCTAATGGAATCGATGGGATTCGTTTGTTTTTTTCGGTCTGATTTTTAACGAGCCAGTTTGTTCTTTTTGTTAAAAGATGAGTCGCCATTTTAGCCTTTTCTTGATTGGTAGCTCGTTCGTAGCATTGTTTTAGTGCCCTGAAATTATCATTTTTATAAGGAATGTAGCTATCTAGATCGGAGGCTATTACGGAGATTATTGGGTTTGAGTCTTGAATTTTTTCGACCTCACTCCAGAATAAAGGGTCGCATAGTATTCCTGGTTCCGTCTTTAGCGGTAATACAATAATTTCTAAAAACTCTGAATTGTTGAGTTCAGAAAAGGATTGCATTAATTTAATGTAAGTTATGACGTTATCGAATCCATAAAATAAGGGTTTTGCAGATTCGACTATGTTCAACTTGAAAATGTCTATTTCTTTTACAATTTTTTCATTTTTGGATGAACCCCATAATTCGGTTAATACTCTAAGTTGATTTAATGCTTGTCCTAAGTATTGATTGGAAAAAAGAGTGTTTTCATTTTCTATTACGGTGTTTTCTTCTAATTCTTTTATTGTATTACATAGTAGAGACGCGTAGTTTTTTAGGAAGACGTCATTTTTTAATTTACTCAAATCATGTTTTTCTACTATGTCGGCAATTTCTATTTCATTTAATGCAATTGAAGACAGATTACTTAATATATTTAGTTGAATTCCTACCATGACTTCGGCCGCTTTTACTGAAATTAATTTCGTTGAGTTAGATAATAAATTTTCCCATGTATTGCTCCCATCAGAAAAAGTGGTGCTTTTTGCCAATTGGACTAATTGTGATTGTTCTCCTTTTGTTGCTGACAATAAGGCGAGTGACCATATGGTTCCTGTTAAAATGCTTTTTGATTGGAGTTTTATTTCTGGATTCGTTTTGATAATAGTTAGAAGTTTTATCACAAAACTTGAAATAGATTTAGAATTTGCTAAAGGTGGATTTTCGGTATTGATAATAGCCTTAATTACTTTTTCGATATTTTTGTCTTTTTTGGAATTGTTAGATGTGTTTATTAAATTTTTAAATAATTTTTCACAAAAATAATGTTCAAATTGTTCCGCTTCTTCTTTAGGAATAAGTTCGCGGCCTTCATTTATATTGTTAAAAAGAGACCTATAACTTTCGATGCTACTTGGGTCTACGCAACTCGATAGTTTTTTAAATTGGAGGTCAATGTAACCACTATAGTGTATTGAGTAGTGCTTTTTATTCGAAGAAAGAGAAATTGGTTTTTTTATTTTTTTATCAATGAGGTTGGGTATATCTGTTTGTAAAATAGTTGCTTTTTCAATTTGAACGCTTAGCTGGGTTTTTAGTGATTCTTCATTTATATCAGAAGATGTTGAGAAAGAAGACTGAAAAAATGTGTAAATTACGTTAACAGCTCTATCTATAATTTGTTCTTGAATGAGATCATCGACGCTATTCTTTTTAAGTCTCGCAATTGCGTATCCCATTCTTTGAAGATATGGGTCTACTACAAGTTCTTTAAACGATTCTATATTTCGAGTTTTATTTTGTTTTATTTCTAGTGAAAGTAAATCGTTACTCGATTTGTTTTTGCAATAATTTTCGTATAATACACTTACTTGTTGAAATAGCGTTCCGTGAACGAGGCTAGATTTTAGGCCGTAAGATATATACGTCTCGTTAAATGAATCTTGCACTAATTTATTCATTCGTTTGGTAAGTCTCATTCCTTTAACTTCAGATTTAGGGACTCGAAAAGCAATGTTAATTGAAACATTGCCGGGATGGTCTAATATTTTTTCTGAATAATGAGTTAAAGCCATTTCTGGTGAATCGATGAAGCATTTTATTTCGACAGACTTTTTATCATCTAGAACTCGAATGTATAGAGCCTCTGCTATTGAACTTGCATGTCTTAACGGGTTGAAATGTTCTTTATAAATAATTGAAAGACCCGTATTTACATTCGTTTCCGAATCATTATATGCAAAGTGAATTCCAGTGGAAACTCTTTGTCTGGATTGTTTGTTTTTACTGGAGCTATTCTTTTCTAATTCGGTAGCGTCCGTAATTATTGTCGAAAAGGTATTATGTTTTTTGAAATTGTTAGATTTAAGTTCATTTTCTATTGTATCTGAATCATTTTTGCTCGTAATAAATATCACGTCTAAATCGTAGATTTCATCAAATAAACGGTTTTTCGATTGTTCAATAGTTTCGTTTTCACGGGTTTGAAACTCAGCTAGTAACTTGTAGACAGTGCTTCCAAATATAATGTAATCGAATTCAATGTTTTTGCTAGATAAACGCGATGAAATATCATTAAGTGTGGAGAATATAGGGTGTTCAAGTAAAGTACGTGAATTCGTTTCAATTGAGGAGATTTTTTGTTGGACGGTTTGTCCTTCTTCTATTGACTGAGGTGAGATAGAAATAAGTTTTTTAATCATTTAATTTGTTATCACTGAATTTTTTTGAAAAAGACATATCGATTAAGTCTGTTTTTATCATTAAATTTGTACCCTAATCTATTTCAAATTAATAGGGGTATATTTTTAAACGAAATACTTTTTGTTAATCTATATTGACATGAACTTTAGTACGTCTTTTGAAATTCATTTTTTATATTCTTTTAATTTTTTAAAATTTTGATTTTGATTTGTTTTTATGTTTTTAAAATTAATTGAAATTTTTTCAATATATTTACGATAATTAACTATGAATGTTGTTTCTTTTTCGAAAAATATTGTTATTCGTAATATTCCGCAAATTCTTCGAGTTGCGCCAAATACTGAATTGTTTACTCAAAAATCTATACCTACTGTTTCTTATAATAAGTATGGGTCGTGTTTAGCTTCTCATTTCGATGCTCTTTATAGACATGTTCCGGAGTCAATATCCAAAGGAATTATGGAAGTATACAGGTCGAGTTTGTATAAATTAGCAAATTTTCAACAGATTGTATTAACGACGGGTTCTAAAAATGGCTTAGATCGATTACCGTTAGAACTATCAAGTGTTTCAGCTTTGCTTCACACGTTGCCTGGAACCACCCTTATTTATCATGAATTAGATGCCAAAGGGATTTCGGATTTAATAGACTCTGGGCATGCTGTTATCGTTCATCATCCGATGGTTTTTTCGAGGAACCAAGATGGATGTGCAAAACCTCTTTTTACTCCACATCATTATGCAATTACTGCGAAGGCAGATAATGGGAAATGGAAGGTTAAAAATCCTGTTCCGGAAGACACAAAAATAATATCAGATCAGTTAATATGTCCTATGGAAAAAAGTCGATTTAGTAAGAGTTTTATAACAGAACGAGATATAACTACTGAGCTTGGATCTGGATTTGTCGTAAAAGGGGCAGTAAATGCATTTAATAGGTTTATTGATCCTTTGGGAGGACGTGAAATTCTTCCTCAGTATATAGCCGTCAAAATATATTAAATTTAGCTTATTGAACTAGAACCAATAAATTCTTTGTCTAGATATTTGATGATATCCTTTGATTCATAAAGCCAAGTAACGGTGTCATTTAATTCTATTTTTAAACAAGGAACTTTAATTTTTCCTCCGCCTTCTTTAAGTTCATTACGGGCGATTGAATCTCTTTTTGCATCTTTACACTTAATTCTTAAGTTTAGACGTTTTATATGTCGTCTTACTCGAACACAAAATGGGCAAAGATGAAACTGATACAGTGTTAAAAACTTTGTTTGCTGATCTACTATTTTTTGATTTTCTTTTGTTCTTTTTTGTTTACTTGGAGGAAATATCCAATTTAGAAAAATTATTAAGTTTCCTAATACGATTCGAATTAATTTTATTAACATAGGTCAGTAGTATACGTTATTAACCTAAAACTATTCAAAAAGTATTATTAATCATACAATGCAGGTCATATGAGTAATGAATTTCAGAAAAATGTGATGGGTACTGTTCTTAGGGCATGTTGTATGCAACCTATTACCGGGTTTACTCGGAATGGTATCTGCGAATTACATCCTGATGATCGTGGATTACATACAGTTTGTATTGTAGCGACAGATTCGTTTTTGGCTTTTTCTGCATCTGTAGGGAATGATTTGTCCACGCCATACCCAGACTATCAATTTCCTGGATTGAAAACTGGTGATAAATGGTGTCTTTGCGCTTTAAGGTGGAAAGAAGCATATGATGCAGGATGCGCTCCTCATATCGTATTGTCCGCTACTCATGATTCTATGCTTGATATTGTTTCTTTAGAGATTTTAAAGAAGTTTGCAATAGATATTTAGTTTTTTTAAAGAAGAAATGTTCCACTATCAATAACGCCATCTTTATCCGCTACCGACTGAATATGAATTTGATCAAAGTATTTGTGAAAGTCACTAATTTCTAGAAAAAATTCACCACCACGTTTGCTAATACCCATGTTTTTAAAATTATTTGAGTATGACACACCATGATTTCCCCAGGGATTTCTCAATCTTATAAATGCTTTTCCGCTGTCGTTGGTTTTATACCCGCATATTTCATAAGCGTGACCACCCGCCAATCCCTTAATTTCGGTTGTATTTTCTTGTTTTCCTGATTCTAAATTATCGTCGGGATGGTTCCAGTTTTTTGTAGTTGCACACATGTAAGAGATAGAAAAAGGACGGTTTGACAATGAATTACCTTCTCCATTAATGAGATAAAGATTTTTTTGAATGAGCATATATAAATCAAACGTAGTTTGGGTATACTTTGGGCGCACATCTGGCGTGTAAGAAGGTCTTTGGATAACCTGTGAGCTTAATGGATTGGAAAACCTGAACTTGGGTTTAGAATCATCTCTTTTAGAGTCGTTACAGAATAAATGTGTGTTTTTTTTCAATGTTTCTTTTCCTGAATTTGAGATAGGCGACGAATTTAAGAGATCTATGTAAAATTCTCGTTCAACTAAATCAGTTTTTGAAGATGAGGCACCTATTGTTAAATGGATTTTAATTTTTCCTATGGATGAGGGAGAGTTTACAAATGAAACCCATTTAATGGCATCTTCTTTTGATAACCCGATATAGTCACGTTGAAGTTTTATGTATCCGGGGACATTAATCCGAGGTAATGCGAATTCTTTTTCTAGGCAAATAAGAGGTTGTTCGACTCCTCTACAATTTTCAAAAAAAGTAAGAAATAAATTTAAGACTTTCTTGTTTTCTTCTATTTCTGAATTTGAGATATTTTCAGTAGTTTTCCAATTGAAATTTTTTAGGTCATTTTCTAATATGTCCAAAAATTTTGTGTTATAGTCCGTTGTTTTTTTTGTTGCTACATAACTAAAATTTTCATGATTATTGGCGTCCTGAATTTTTTCTATATAGCCTTTGTATACTAGTTCTTGAATTAAGTTTTCTTTTATTTGAGTAATTTCGGTAAGTTGATTTAGGATGCCACTTATTGTTTCAGTTCTATCTTGATTTAAGTTAAATAGATAAAAGTTTTTTAATTGAGATTCTATATCTAGTTCGAATAGTCGGTAGAAACGTTCTTTGTTTTGAATTTTAGGGGTCAATTGCAGTACTACTTCACTCGATCTCACGAGGGGTACTTCTTTAATAAATTCTTCGCTTAGAAGTTTTTGTGTGACGTCTTCGATTTTTATACTTTTAATTGGCTTTCCGAAAAACAAGTAATTTGGATTTTTGGAATAGTTTTTTAGTATTGTTTTGATATTTTCTTCAAATTCTTTTTTTATAAATATAGATTTAATTAGAGGCGAGTTTTCAGTTAAAGGATTCGATTTTGAATTTGATAGGCCCTTTTTTTGGCAGTAAATGAATAGATCACGACTACCTATATTTTTATCTAACAAGACGTCTGCATCATTATGTGTGTAGGCTGAAGAATGGTCGTTGACGGTTTCTAATATTCCTAAGCTTTTAAAGATATCATTTAGAGAACTGTTATCTAAAAAATCTACAGTTTCTGATGTGTACTCACCTATTGATAATGGATTAGTTGTTCTTTCTTCTGTGAAATTAGGAATTTCTATTTGTTTGGCTGGTTTTCCTCTTAAACTTTCAAGTGCTAAATATACTTGTCCACCTCTTATTGTTGAGAAGTTGGAGCCTGGATTCCATACTGCATAAGCTTTTTCGACTAGACCAACCCAAGGCGCTCCGTTTGACAAAATACTTCCACCGATTTTATTTTTAGGTAGGCTTTTTTCTATGACGACTTCCTCTTTAGTGAATGAATTTGAGGCATCTTTTTTATAGAAAAAGACAGATACTGTTCCGTTAGTGTTATTGATAATTAGCTCTTTTTTAATGAAGTTGGGATTGTTTCTTGTGATGGTTCCTAATGCGGCAAGAAAATAGCAGTCGCCTATTTGTCCTTGTACGATGTCTTCTACAGAAGGAGAACCTGATTTATTAAAAATAGGACCTTTTATCATTTTATATTGAAAATAAGCTTCCTTTTTATGGTATTGAGAATGTGTTAGCTTTTTTGTATATCCTATTTTGGTAGACGTTTTTCCGAATTTGTCTTCGACTTTATATAGTATAATTTGGTCGGTTTCGGGGAAAAAACCTAATTCGATTGCCCTAACGTCGAATTTTGATATTTCTGAGAATTCTACAGTTGTTCCGGTTTTTAGTTCGAACGGGTTTTCGTTTGTTTTTCTAGGAGTAATAATGCAATTATAGGTTAGTTGATATTTTGATATGTCTGGATTTTGAATCGTTGGGTTTACGGTTAATTTGTTAATACTAAAGGGGTAGAAGTTAGAGATAGGGAGTGTTGTCGAGGGAGACCTATCATTTGTTGTGCTTCCTGAATAAGTAATACGTTCTTCGTATCTACTTCTATTTAAGAAAGATATCTTTTTTTTTGCTTGTCCAAAGATGGAGTTACGAACTTGTTTTTCGTCAGGATACGTTTTATCCATAACGTCTCGAGTTGGTATATAGTGACCATGTACTGAATCCATATTATTCTCCTTTCTTTAAGATATTATCGGTTTGTATTTAAAATTATTTCATTTTTAAATTTCCATTTTAATTTTATCGTTATATGAATATACTTTTTTTAAAGTAATATGGATGAATGTTATTATCTAAATTAAAGATTAAGAAAAGAGGGTTTTTAAAATGACGAGTCAAATTGAAAAGAATTGTTCACGAAGAATTGTTTCTTCAGGTTTGTTTTTTGCTTTTTTATCAATTTTGTTGGGTGCATTTGCTGCACATGGATTGAAGGGAATCGTTAGTGAATATCAATTAAGGATATTTCAAACAAGCGTACGGTATATGATGTGGCATTCGTTTGGTCTTACATTATATGGAATGGTAAGGTTTTACGGTGGCGGCCTAATAAAAGATGCGTCCAGTTTCTTTCCAGCAAGATTATATTTATATGGAATATTGCTTTTTTGTGGAAGCTTATTTGTTCTTACTTTTGTAAACCTCCCGGTTATTGGTGCTATTACTCCTTTAGGTGGATTATGTTTTTTAGCGGCGTGGGGTTCATTTATGACTCAAGTTATATTCTCAAAAAAATAAGAATGATTTTAAAATTATAATTGAATAGTTTTTAATATGGATACTTGGTTTCGCCGTATTAATAGTTGATATGAGAGATAGACAATTAGTATTTTTAATATATAGTTTTTTTTAGTGTTTTTGTTTTACGTTTGTATATATTTTTTGATTTAAATGAGATGAGTTAAGACGAAATTGTTTGATTTTATTTAAACAAGGGTATCTTAAAATAGGTATGCTAGAAAAAAAATCAAATGTCTATTTTCAAACGCTGCAGCTTTCTTTAGCTGTATTTTCAATATTTTTCATTATTTCAATTATACTAAAGTTTACTCTTCTCATTAAAGTAACGGGCTTTGCTTTAGCTGGTCTTTGTTTTTCTTATGTATTAGATGATTTTAATTTTCATAAGTCGAGTAAATGGGTCACGATTATTTCGGTATTAACTGGTTTATCTTTTATTGCAATTGTACTTGGCAAGGATTGTGGCTTTCATTTGTTTTTGATCGTTTTTGCATTTTATCCTCTTTTAGTTTTTAGACCGAATCAAATTAGAAGTATTGCTATAACAGTAATGTTTACAGTGATTGGCTTTTTTTTAGTCGAACGTTTTGGCGCAAATGGATCCATGGTAAGAGGTATCTCTTCTCAGTTTTCGGATATGATTTATCAATTTTCAGTTATATCCGTTTTTTTAAATTTATTTTTTGGATTATATTTTTTAAATATTGTTCAACAACGAAAACAGATTATTTTAGATAAACAAAATAAACAATTGAAGAAAATTGCGAGGGAATTAAAAAATTATAAATATGCTGTAGATCGATTAGCTTCTGTTGCTATTACGGATGGAGATGGTGTTATTGAACACGTGAATGATAAATTTTCTACCCATTCAAAATACGATAAGGACGAATTAGTGGGGAGTACTCATCAATTAATTAATTCAGGACATCATTCAAAAGATTTTATAAAAACAATGTGGAAAACCATAGGAAATGGAGATGTTTGGAGCGGAGATGTTAAAAATAAGGCTAAAGACGGAAGTTTTTATTGGGTTAATATGTTTATTGTTCCCTTCAAAAATGAAGATAAAAATTCGTTTAGATATTTAGCAATTAGGTTTTTGAAATCAGATTCATCCCAAACATGATTTTTCTTTTAGGGTAATTTTTTCCAGAAAGTTTTAATAATTAAATGTGGTTTATGACGATAGGTTGATGAAGCCTCAAATCGACTTCATCAATTCCATAATCCTTTGTTTATTTAGTAGCTAAAGTGGTTTTATCAGAATATTTATTTTCTATGTAAACACTTAAAATATCCAAGAATTGTTCTTTAATATTATCGCCTCTTAATGTTTTGTAAAAAGATCCATCTTTGTAAACGGGTATTCCTGGGTTTTCATTGTTACCTGGCAAACTTATCCCAATGTCTGCATGTTTTGACTCGCCTGGTCCATTTACAACGCAACCCATTACAGCAACTGTTAACATTTCAACTCCATGGTATTTTGACTTCCAAGTTGGCATGTTTTGTTCAATATATTTAGTTACGTCTTCTGTAAGATATATAAACTTATCACTATTTGTTCGTCCGCAGCCTGGGCAACTTGTAACACTAGGCATGAAATAACGTAATCCCATTCCTTGTAGAAGGTGCTTACATGTAGCAACCTCGAGTTCTCTACCAACGTTTGGTTCTGGAGTTAAAGATATTCTGATGGTATCGCCAATTCCTTGTTGCATAAGAACTGCTAATGCTGCTGAACTTGCCGTCATTCCTTTTATAGCGCTTCCTGCTTCTGTAAGCCCTAGATGCAGAATATAGTCACATTTTGAAGCTAATTGTAGATATACGGCAACCATATCTTGCATGTCTGACATTTTTACACTTAATATGATTTTATCTTTTTTAAGGCCTAAAGACTCGGCGTATTCAGCACTAGTTAAGGCGCTTTTAACCATTGCATCGTAAATTACGTCTTTGAATGATTTAGGTGTTTGGAGTTTTCCATTACTTTCCATCATTTCTGTGAAGAGTTCTTGATCAAGAGATCCCCAATTTACTCCGATTCGAATTGGCTTATCATGTTCAATCGCAACTTTGATCATCGTAGCGAAATTGTCGTCTTTTTTTTCGCCTTTACCAACGTTTCCTGGATTAATTCTGTATTTGGCTAATCCTTGTGCTGCTTTTTCGTATTTACTTAGAAGGATATGTCCGTTGTAGTGGAAGTCACCGATTATTGGTACGTCACATCCAAGGTCGCTCAATTGATGAATAATTTCTGGGACAGCGGCGGCTGCTTCAAAATCGTTTACAGTGATGCGAACAAGTTCTGATCCTGCATCTGCAAGTGTTTTTATTTGTTTTACGCTTTCTTTTACGTTTGCGGTCATTGTATTTGTCATTGATTGAACAACGATAGGGTGATCGGATCCCATTTTAATATTTCCAATGGTAGCTGTATTTGTTTTTCGTCTAATAATTTTCATGTTATCTCCCGAGGGTATAATTTATTTTTGATTCTAAGATTTATTTTTTGAACTTAATAATTTAAGGGTTTCTTTTTGAGATCTTCGAATAAATATTCTTTTGTTTCGTCGTCGATAAAGCCGGTGATTACAAGGCCTTTATTTAGCTGGAATGATTTTAGAGCATGTGTCGTTTTATTATTAACTTCTCCGTTCAAGTCGCCAGAGTAAAGTCCAAGGTATTTCAATGATACTTGTAGAAGAAGTACTTGTAGCTCAGCTCGTGTTTTTTCGGGCTCTATTTGTAAAGTTCCAGACCGTGGATCTGATTTAATTTTTGTATGAAAATGATAGACACTTGTTTTATGGTCATGGTGTCCACCTGTTTTGTCTACTTTTCCCGGATGCGAGAAGCAAAGAGATACGCTTAAAATACTTGCAAGAAGGCCTGTACCTAACCATATAATAAACGTGTAACTTTGTTTCATACTTAAGCTAAAGATTAGTATGTTTTTGTAAATAATAAAATACCTCGTAAAAAACAATTGGATATTATGTTCGGCAGGAATTTTTTTTATATTGAATTCCTGGTGAAAATTTTTATGTTTTTTTCGATTTAAAGAAAGGAAACGATTTATATGAAATTATTAGAGAACTCACAGTCAGAATCAGCGTCTATCGGAATATTTGGAGGATCTGGATTTTATTCTTTATTAGAGAATGTAAGAGAAGTGAATATAGAAACTCCCTATGGTCCGACTTCAGATAAGATTGCCTTGGGGGAAAGAAATGGTAAGAAAATTGCTTTTCTGCCACGACATGGAAAAGATCATACAATTCCTCCTCATAAAATTAATTTTCGTGCAAATATGTGGGCAATGAAAGCCCTAGGGGTAAAATTTATAATTAGTCCATCTGCGGCAGGTAGTTTGCAGAAACATATCGAACCAGGCCATTTTGTTGTGGTTGATCAATTTGTTGATAGAACGACAGGACGGGTTGATACCTTTTACGATGGGCCTGCTGTGACCCATATGTCATTTGCAAACCCTTATTGTGATTATTTAAGGACTATAGCTAGCGAATCAATTAAAAAAACAGGGGTTGTTTGTCATGATTCAGGAACGGTGGTCGTTATTCAAGGCCCTCGGTTTTCATCTAAGGCTGAATCTAAGTGGTTTAGTAAACAGGGGTGGGAAGTCATAAATATGACTCAGTACCCGGAAGTTGTCTTGGCGAGAGAATTGGAAATGGCTTTTGTAAATGTGTCATTGATTACCGATTTTGATTCTGGAGTTGATGAAGTGAAAAAACCTGATTCCGTGGAAGACATATTAGAAGTTTTTGGAAAAAATATTGAAAATATTAAAAAATCTATTTTATACATGATTGACTCGATTGATGTTGAAAAAGAATGTGAATCTCACAAAGCATTAAGTTTTTCGAGGTTTTAATATGTAGGTGCTGGTCTTTAATTTTATTGAATTGTGTTTTTGTAATATTTATTAAAAAAAATAGGTTTAAAATAAGGCTAAAAAGGGTATTTTTATATACAGTAACCATGTTGAGCTGAGGGGGGGGGAATATGAGTAAAAAAGTAGGTAACTCTTTGTCTGATTTAAATTCAGTTTTCGAGACAAGTGAGAATAAAAGACTTCTTAAGAAGTATATAAAAAAGTATCCGCAAGCATTTGAAAATGTTTTATTTAAATTAAACAGAGAAAAAGATTTGCCAGAATCGCTATCGGTAGATATTCCAAATTCAGAAGAAGCGTTAAAATTTAAACCGTTTGAAAATAAAGTTTTTGTAAGTTTTGTCAAAAAAAGGAAACAAGAATTTAATCGTAGATTTAACACGTTGTTACAGCAAATGACGGAGGATCTTAGAAATAAACCGCAATTGGTTCGAGAAAGATCCTTTTCTGATCAAGTGTTTTCGGCCGATGTTAATCATCAAATTTCTGATTTTTTGGAAGAGGCGTATTAAATATCGTTTAGTATTTACATGTTTTATACTCTGAGAACTTGAATAATAGTTAAGTTGTTTTTTAATTCTTAGAGTAGAAACTAGTTTTTTCTTTTCAAATTTGGTTATCTTTCCTTAATTTTGTATACTTTGATTCATGATAATAGCGTTATTAGCTTTAGTAATCGGATTTGTTTGTTTGTGGAAGGGTGGCGACTTTTTAGTTGATGGGTCTTCCCAGCTTGCCTCTAAATATAATGTTCCTGAATTTATAATAGGTTTAACACTAGTAGCCTTTGGTACATCGGCACCAGAATTAATTGTAAATGCAATAGCTAGTTTTGAAGGAAAAACGGACCTGGTTTATGGCAATATCTTGGGAAGTAATATCGCTAACCTTTTATTCATTTTTGGTGTTTCTGGACTAATCGCGCAATTTAAAATTACGGATAAACATTTATTTAAAGATTTATGGGTATCGTTTGTTGCTTTGGTTGTTTTCGTTGTATGTCTTTTTTTACCATTAGGAACGATTGTTCCATCTTCATCTTTTTTAAGTTCCTTAAATTTAAATTTTATTAAATCTTGTATTATGTTTGCTTTTTTTATTTCTTATATGATTTATCTAATTAAAACATCTCCAAAATCGCCCGAGTCAACGTTGGGGGACAACTCTTTGTTTTCTATGTTGATTCTTTTTGTAGGAGGATTGGTAGGTCTTTTGTTGGGAGCGAAGGTCGTTGTTTTTGCAATAACCTCTCTTTCACATATTTTAGGATTGTCTGAAACGTTTTTGTCGTTATTTTTACTAGCTATTGGAACGTCTCTTCCAGAATTGTTTGCTTCCATTATTTCGGTAAAAAAAGGTCAAATGAATTTAGCTTTTGGAAATATAATAGGGTCGAACATTTTTAATGTTTTATTGGTACTACCCGTAAGTGGGATAATAGCCGTATTACCTTTTTCAGATTCTTTATTGATAGAAGTACTCATAATTGCTTGTGCAACAGTGGCTATTCCTTTGGTTCTTTTTTTTACTAAAAAAACTGTTATTCCAAAGCTTTTTTCTTTGTCATATTTAATTTCATATGTTGCGTACATTATTGTAATCGCATGTTATAGGTAATCAATTTAGAATAGATGAACACTAATCAAGTTACTAATTCACAAAACCAGATTTTAGCCCTTTTAAGAAAAAAGGGAATAGGAAAAACGATGGGGAAACATTTGTCTGAGGATGAATGTGAGTTGTTTTTAAATTTGATAAATGACGCCTCCGTGTCTTTAACTACTATTGCGACTTTGTGCATCGCATTTGTGATGTTACCGTCAACTGACATAGAGCGTTCCTATAGAAAAAAAATAGAACAAAAGCTGAACGTGTTTTTTCCCGCATTATCTATAATATTATTTAAAACGTCTGATTATAATTCGGTAAAAAATCAATTATGTAATTTAGATGGTATTGGTTTTAGTAAAAAAATGCTTCAGTTCTTGGATACGGTTATTCGTTTAATAAAATATGAGAACCTGAGTGATAGCGAAATGTCTGCTGGAATGGAATTTGTTTTAGATGAAGATATTGAATCATGGGTAAAGGCCATGTTTTTAGAGGGAATTCGGCTAAAGCGAGAAACTAAAGAAGAAAATATTGTTGGGTTGAAAACATTTTTAGAGTTTTCAAAGTTTGAAGATATAGATGCCCCTGTTTTAGTAGATATTGCGAATGCGTATGATGGATTCACAAGGACAGCAAATTACTCTTTGTTTTCTTCTGTCATTTTGGCTGCTTTGGGTTTTCCTTGTATTCTTCATGGAACATACGATGTTAGTCCCAAATATGGCGTGACGGCACATAAGCTTTTGTTAAAGTCCAAAAAGAATCCTCTTTTGGGCATGGCTCAAGTAAAAAGAAATTTGGTAGATTCTTCTATTGGATGGGGATATATAGATTTAGATACTTATTTTCCAGAATTGGCTAATTTAAATGACTTGAGAAAAAATATGTTAAAACGTCCACTGTTAGCAACTTTGGAAAAATGTTTACTTCCATTTAGATGTAGACAAACTATTCTTGTGACAGGCTATACGCATCCTCCCTATAAAGAAATGATGGCTAACATTTTGGACTCCGTGGATTGTTTGTCAGGTTATACTGTTTTTAGGGGAGTTGAAGGGTCTGCTCAGTTGGCTTTAGATAGAAAGGCTCCTTATATCTTAGGGGATCGTACAGAAGGTTTTGTTCGTCCCGAAGACTATCTAAATGAAGAAAGTATTTCCTCGATTGTTAATAATTCTGATAAAAAAGACGTTCATTTTGACAATACAATTGAAGAAACTAGCATATACAGTATGAATCAAGGACTTGCAGCTCTTTCGGGAGAAAAAAATGAGGCCAGATTGATAATCGAATATCAGGTTTCTTCTATTTTAGATTTAAATAATTTAATGAACAAATCTGAAATTAGTTCAAGTATTGAAACCGTAGTTTCTTCTGGGAAAGCTATGGCGCATTGGGATAGGGGACAGAATTAATGATGAATTTAGTTAGCGCTTGTATAGATGGAAAGATTATTTAATGGAACATAGAACAAAAAAACCAGAGTTAGTAGCTCCGGGTGGAAATTTTGAAAAATTAAAATTAGCGTATGATAATGGCGCAGATGCCGTTTATGTGGGCGGTCCAGTTTTTGGACTTAGAAAATATTCGGATAATTTTTCTTTAACCGAGCTTAAACACGCGATTCATTACGCAAATTCAATTAATAAAAAAATGTATATTGTACTGAATGGTTTTGCTAGGAACTCTGACCTTGAAAAACTAAAAGGTCACTTAGATGAGTTAGATGTTTTACAGCCTCATGCATTTATTATCTCTGATTTGGGTGTTTTGAATTTAACAAAAGAACATACCTCTGTTCCTATTCATTTATCGACCCAGGCGAGTGTTACGAACCAATACACAGTTAATTTTTGGAAAGAACATGGAGTTAAACGATTGGTTTTGGCCAGAGAATGTAGTTTAAATGACTGCTCAATGATTCGAAAAAAAACTGGTGTTGAGATTGAAACATTTATTCATGGAGCGATGTGTGCAAGTTATTCTGGCAAATGCGTGATTTCAAATTATACCTCTGGAAGAGATTCTAATAGAGGTGGATGTATTCAAACGTGTCGCCATAAATTTGATGTGATTAAAGATGATGAAACTTTATTTTCTTCTCATATAATGAATGCTAAAGATTTGAATGGCGCAGATTTGGTTCCCGAATTTTTAAGAAGTGGTATAGATGCTTTAAAAATTGAAGGACGAATGAAGTCAAATTTTTATGTAGCTAACACGCTTAGAGTGTATCGAAAATTAATTGATAGTTATGATTTTTCTACTGGAATGAAAGACGAATTAAATGGGCCTTCAAATCGTAATTTTGAAACAGGAGGTTTGTCAGAAAGACCTGCTGGTGATTCGATTAGTTATGATTTTAATGGGTATCTTAAAACCAATAGGTATGTTGGTTTAGTTAAAGAAGTAATAAAAGACCAGGGAATTTGGATTCAAGTTAAAACGGAGATTAAAAAAGGGGAATCTCTTACCTTTTTAAATAAGAATCGACGTATCGAATTTACTTTGGATTCTTTTTCTTCTATTTCGGGACAGCCTTTAGAAAAAACGAAACCTGATTCATTTATAAAAATTCCTTTTAGTTCTGATGTATCGGTGAACGATGTAGTTGTTTCTTCTATTTCTAAGTGATTTAACTTTCGGCAATAAATATTTTCTTAGATTTATTAGACGATTAGTTTTCTAACTATGGATGTCATAGCATCTATAACTTCTGGATGTTCTCCAACACAATTAATTAATTCAAAATTATGATTTGGATATTTTAGTTCCAAATTCGAAATTTTTGATGCGATATCATTTTTTACATGACCACCGTTAGACATGAATAATGGAAGGATTGAAAAACAGGTGCTTTTGTTTTGATTTGTTTCAATAACCTCTTCTAGAGAAGGGTGTGCAATTTCCATATAAGACAAAACTACCTGATGTTTTTTAAGATTTAATGTTTCGCAAAAATGTTTTTGAAGGGTTTCAAAGGGAGTTAGCCAGTCTTGTTTTCGACTGCCGTGGGCAATAAGAACGACGGTTTTTGATTTGTTATCGTTCTTATTACCCATTGAATTAAACGGCTGCTTTTTGGTTGTAAATAGTTTCGTCTAATTCGTTTTCGCTTTTGGCAATTAATACGGATGCCATTGCATCTCCTGTTACATTTACCATTGTTCTTGCCATGTCTAGAATACGATCAACACCAGCTACAAGCGCGATGGCTGCGATTGGAAGTCCAACAGATTCAAGTACTAGGCTTAGCATGATAAGCCCTGCACCAGGTACTCCTGCAGTTCCTATAGAGGCAAGAGTCGATGTTAATATAATCGTAATATAATTTCCTATGGTAAGGTCGATATTCAATACTTGAGCAATAAAAATAGCGCACACACCTTGATAAATGGCAGTTCCATCCATGTTAATAGTTGCTCCTAATGGAAGAACAAAGCTAGAGATGTTTGACGAAACGCCAAGGTTTTTTTCTGCACATTTAATTGTTACAGGAAGAGTTCCTGAACTACTAGTGGTAGTAAATGCAACTAAATGAGCGTCTATTAATCCTACAAAAAACGGAATTGGGTTTAATTGTCCAAAGAAGAAAATAACGCCACCGATGAAAGCAAACATATGAATAGCGCAAGCCAGATAGAGAGAAAATACCATCATTGCCAATGGCGCTAAAATGGCCGTTCCAAATATTAAACTTACCCATGCCATTAGGCAGAAAATTCCATAAGGAGCCAACTCCATGACTAAGTAGGTTAACTTATACATGATTTCTGCAAGGCTGTTGCAAAAGTCGCTGACTGGCTTTCCTTTTTCTCCAGCCATATTTATCGCTATACCAAAAAGAAGGGCAAAAACGATGATTTGAAGTACGTTTCCATTAGCCATTGCGTTTATAGGATTGTTTGGAATAATTCCTGTTAGCGTTTCTAGAAAAGATGGCGCTGATTTTGATTCAGTTGTACCTTCCATCATTTGCTCAATTACTCCGGGGTTGCTTGCATAGTAACTTTTCATGAATGATCCAGGTTCGATTACCTTTGCAACAACAATTCCAACAGTTATCGCGAAACACGTTGTTAATAGATAGAGACCAAATGTTTTTAATCCTATTCGACCCATTTTTTTTAAGTCTTTCATACTTGTGATGCCGACGATTAGTGAAGAAAAAATAAGGGGAACAATTAACATTTTAATAGCGTTTATGAATAGTTTACCGCCAGCCGATAAAACAGATGTTAGTCCATCAAAGGAGAGTCCCGGAATAAGTTGAGTTATCGTACGTAATGTCGAATTTGGGTCGATTTTTGATTTGAAAAGCCCAATTAGTAAGCCAAATCCAAGTCCAAATATAAATCCTGATATTACCTTTTTCCATAAAGCAGCATTTTTCCAATAATTTAACATTTATGATTCTCCTGGGTATGTTAGTTTATTTTAAAACTTGGGAATGACCCCATATAAGTTTCAATTACTTTTATTATCCCAAATTTTTTATTGCTCGTTAAGGAGTTGAAGCAATGAGAATTCGTACAGTATAATAAAAATTGATTCGTATATATAATTTAAGTTCAAAATAGGAGGCCATTATGGGGTTATTTGATAAACTCAAGCCAGATTACAAGAATAGTGATGAAGATATTAGAAAAAAAGCTATTCTATCTTTAACTGATGAAAAAAAATTGACGGCTGTTGTTTTGGAGGATTCTTCTGACGAACTAAAATTATTAGCATTAAATAACATTGAAAATGAATCCAATCTTGAGAAGATTGCCAAGAAGAGCGATGTTGATGACGTATTAAATCAATCAATTTTAAAAATAAAAAATCCAAAAATATTGGCTAGATTGGCAAAGCATACAAATCAAGTTACTGCACTAGCTGCTATAAACCATGAATTAATGGATTCAGTCGATGTTCTTTTCAAAGTCGCTAAATCGACGTTTGATGAAGAAATTGGCTTGGCTATTTTGGAAAAGATTTCAGATATAGAAATTTTAGAAAAGTTATCTAGGACGGCATCTCTAGACGTAGTAAAAGAACGGTCTGATCAGAAATTGAATAGTCCTGAGTCTTTGGAAGAAGAATTAGATGGCGACGATGATGATATATTTTCAGATCCAGATGAACGTGAAGTTGTTGAAAGCTTAGACCAAGATGAACCTTCGGAAGAAGACACATTATCTGTTTCAGATGAAAATGATTTTGAAGAAGAATCTGATGAAGACGAAGATATGTTGTTAGAAGAAGTAGAATTGGATATGGAAGATAACGAAGATTCGTCTGACGATAATACTGAAATAGATTTAGAAGAAACAGAATCTGAAAATGAGATAGATTCGAATGACTTTGCTGAAGAAGGTGATGACGATACTTCTAATCCTGAATTGTCGGTTGTTTCCGAGGATGATATTTTGGATGATTTTGAAGAAACTAGCGAAATTGAGATTGAAAGTATTAGTGATACAGATGATGAGACAGACTCACTGTCTCTTGAAGAAGATACTGACGAATTAGAAACTGATACTTTGGAAGAAATTGCGATTGAAGAACCTAATGATACTGAAACCGAGCCCGAGCCAGCTAACCCGACTAGAACGAGGACTAGGAAACGTAAAGTTTTTACTTATGAAGGGTTAGATGATATTGAAGATACAGATTCTTCAATAAAGCCCGCTGAAAGTGACACAATTGACCTTTCTCTAGGGATGGATATCCTGGAAGTAGAAGCTTTGTTAGGAACTCCTTCAAAAAGTACAACGTTAACTCAGGTGTTAAGAGAACTTAATAGGGATGCTGATTTATTAGACCCTATGTTTAAAGAAAAAGAATTTTTACTTTTCAAGCGAGAAGAAGGTCAGTATAAATTGGTTTTTGAAGACGGAAAGCTAATAAACGTCCACAACAAACCTTAAAAATAGCCCAGTTTGGCTCTCGAGCTTTGTTTACATATATTAATA
>JABIPA010000041.1 GCA_018698675.1 bacterium
AAGCGTAATGCTGAGGATATCTCTATTTTGAGATTAGACAAAGGTGCCGCATTAGGTCACTTCCCTAGCCCAGATGTAATCGAATGGGTAACTGGAAACCGAGAATCCATGGATTTTCAAAAAAACGATACCTTTTCGTGGGCATTAGACGTGATTTATAGTTGCGTTCAATTACAACTATTAAACAATTTTCCCGTTTATGAACCCGACTATTCACGAAAAGGAACTAATGAAGGCCCCGAAAAAAACAAAGTATTTGATTGGGTTAACCTCGCCATTCTCGACCTAGAGGCTCGACCCAATTTTTTAGGATCAGAACCTCTCAAAGCCGCCTTAGTTTCAGCGCTACAACCTGTAGAGTCTCGGCCAACTATGGATGAATTATGTAACACGCTATTGGATCCAGGTATAAGAGAGAGTCTAGAGAACCTCTAATTTCAAGCATTGAATGTGGGAGTACCGTTTGTTTAATACACTCTGCTTATACCCGTATATATGCTCAATTTCATCTTTAAAGTCGGAACGATAGTCAAATGTTTTTTGAATAAAAAAGGGAGGGTCTTCGTAAATTTCATTAAGCTTGTAAATGCGATGACTATCTGAATTTTCAACGCCTATCGAAAAGGCATGATTTAACACATCTCCTTTTCCTTTTAGAATAACCAAAACTTGCTCCTCACGCCTATTATCATCATGAGAATCAAGCGACGATACACATTCGTTTAAAATTATATCTAATGAATCGACAGGCTTTGCAGGCGTTCTTAGTTCTTCGTATTGAAATTTTTTGAGGAGAGAAGGATCAAGAAAATAATGACTATCTGGGCTATTTTTTATGTACCTATTACTAAATTCATGGAGCATAAGAACTAGTACACGATCGCCAATAGTTTGTAGATTTGGCATAGTTGAAAACAACAACCAATACAAATTTAAACTACCACACTTATCTCCAAAATTTTCTTTAAAATCACCCAAAGAAATAATTTTAAACGATAGGTTCATCGATTTTCCGTAGGGTAAGTTTTAGATACCATTTCTTTTACAATTAAATATGTCATAAAGATGGTTGAGTACCTTATCGAAAAAAATTAAAAAGGTGAAGGGGCTTTTCTATAATTTTGGTTAATTCGACCTGCCATTCTAATGGAATGGCTTTTGCACCACTACCTATTATCTTTATAGTATTTCGTTGCTCTATGAATTAGGTTAATTGATGCAGATACAACTAAAACACCTAGGGAACCCCATAAAATCATTTCTGTTACAGACATATTTTCAGGAATTGGAGTAGGGGTTGGAAATGGAGTTATGGAATTATATCTTATAGCATCAGGATAGACTGGACAATTTTCATGAGAAAAAACACCAGCGTTTTGCGCAGCTGCTAATGCTATATTAGTTTTTCGTTGTAAATTATGTTTTAAAGACCAAGGTGATGGATTATCTTCTAAATCATTGCAAATATCATTTGGAAGTCCCCAGTCCAATAGCTGACAGGTTTTGTCATATCCTTCTTGCAATGATTCGTAATCCATATCTGGAGCTAATTCGTAGACATTGCAATCAACAATTGGAAAGTTATATAAACTGTTTTCAGGAAGGCCATAGCCTGGTGTGTAATCATTTTCTTCTTTTTTTATTAAGGCTATCAATTTATTTAACTCATCAATTGAATTTAGAGGGAAGCCAGGACATTCCATCTGAATCTGATTGCATTCTTTACCATAATCGCCACCACAAAGATCAGCCCTAATTTGTCGAACTTTTTCAAAATCTGTTTCAGAAACAAAGGAGCCATCTATTTTTATTTGAGGCCCAAGATAATTCACATTGTAATATGAGGAATAATCATCACAAGGTATAAAAGTACGTCGTAAATGTATCTTTCCTATAGAATTATCTTCACTACGTTTTCCATTTGGAAATTCGGAACGTAAGTTTTGACTATATCTATTTGTATTAACAAGCGCTGGTATTCTGTCCATTTTATTTCCTTTAAATTTTTTATTAGTTTTACAATTTTATGATGAACCGATTATTTACGTATAAAGTTATCGGCGATATAAATTAAAAATTTCATAAATAAGAAAGACAATTCTATGAGTCTTAAACGAAAAAACATCTTTTTATTTTCACAGTTTTTGCGCCGCTACCCTGTTTCTGTACAACTACCCTTAATTAAGCTCCAAATGATGCCAAAGAGCTACTATTGTTTTTAAATGAGTCTTCTGAATTAAATGATGATGGTTCGTCTATAAGAAGAGAATTTCCCATTTCATCGAAAGCATTAATTTCTGTATCTCCATATAGCATGTTTATTATTGCCTCCGCGTGCATGGGTATTTTTAAATGGGTTGGATTGTTAATGCTGTTAGATCTATATGAGGCACTAGCTTGGTAGAAATTGTCTGAATCATAATCGTTTTCTGAATTGTAGGAATCGTAGGAATCATCTGAATCACAATTGTCTTCTGAATTGTAGGAATCGCTTGCTCTTTCGGTATCATGAATGTTTGAGTTGGCATTATTTCCAACTGCGACTTCTAAGCGAGTCTTATCTGCATCGAAAGGTGGAATATGTAAATTTTTATGAGGAATTGTCATCCATTCCCACATTCTAGAACGTTTAAATTTTCCAAAAGAGGTTTCTGGTACACGGCTTGGTTGATCCACATTTTTATCAGATATTTCCGAAAGAGGAATTGCAATTAATGTGCCGAATTGTGACGCAGACATTGCAACTAAGGTTTGGTTTTTTGGAGTATTTGATTTGGCTGTTTCGAATTTTGTATTGGGAGCCATATATTGAGGAATAGCATTTGGTTTGTTTTTTATTAGTAAGGGCATAAATCCATATTGCGAGGTATAGCGTTGTGTTAACCTTGCCTGTCTTCCATGTTGGACTGGTTCACCAAAGTTTGATACTGGGCGTTGTTCATACATACATCGGTTTCCTCTAAGGTTTTCTATTTGCATTCTTAATGTTTTGTCTGCGTTCTTATCCACTTCAAATAGGTTTAAAGGAGTTTGAATGATAATCCAGTTTGATTTTGGTTGAATTATTATTGTTTCACATTCGTTTGATTTAAGAGATCTAGTTTTGTTTGGGAACCCTAATTCTATCGATGTGCTAGAGAGTAAGTGTTTCTCTTTCTCAACGACCCAATTGACCACTGGAATATCTGCTGGTGAAAGTATTGGATGGATTGGCGTTGTTGAATATGAAGAGGTAGCTTCTGAACTTTCATTATTTGTTTTGAATGAAGAAGGTGTTTGTTTTGTTTTTTGTGCCTTTGAAGAGGCATTGGTTTGAGTATCCAATTGTTCGGGATAGTTTTTTGAGTGTATGTATAAAATTGGCATAATTTTTCCTTTTGTTATGGTTTTTATTCGTTGTTGGTAGATTATAAATATTGTTTATTAACAATTTAATTAAATTTAATTCACTATCAAATTTTGTAAATTAATTAGTGAGTAAAGTTGTTTTTACACTGTTACTATCTATTCTCGAATTTAATATTCTTGTAACGAAGTGATGTCTCGATTTGTTTGTCAACAAATAAAGCTTCGGAAAAAAACTGGCAATTACAAACCTTCTCATTTCTGGTAAGGATCCAAGTACTGTTGCAATAGATATTCCAATAGCAAAAGGCTTATATCTAAAAGGAATTCTTTTTGTAAGACCAAATCCTATGGGATCGGAAAAAACAACGGGAGGCACAGGTTTGTTTTTATTTATAGAACAATCTCTGTTTGAAGAACCATTTTCCTTAAAATGTGGATTCGAATTTGTTTGTGTTTTTACTAAAGGAGTCATATGGTCTAAAGTTTTATCTATTTTCACTATATATTCCTTTCCTTTCTATATTATTCGTAATAAAATAACATAGAAATATCAAACTATTAAATTCAATATTTGTTACATCGGCAGTGGATCCTAATGTAGACCCCATTTCTGAATATAATGACCAAATCGTTTTCATTGGAATAAAAATGGAAAAATAAATCAAAATAATTGTTTCCACTTACTTTTAAAATAAATCTTCTCGAAACAATATTACAAGGGATCATATTTCGTAAATAAATACATTCAATTTGAATTTACATTCAACTTATATACCACTTTCTTACTATTACTTGAAATAAAGTGAAATAAAATTTAATTTTTTACGATAATTAAATAAGACATAAATTGTATATAACTTAAAAAAAAGGGAGATTAATAATATGGAGATACCGTCAAGTTTACGAGATTCGCTTGTTTCATCCACACTCACGGACTACGTTCCATCATCCCAAAAACCTCGAAATTTTAGACCAAATCAAATTGGACCTTCTATAAAAAATGCTCTTGGTAAACTAAATCCCTTCGGAGAATCTACTGAAAAGACGAGATTGCGGTTTTTTGTTGCCCTTTTTGAACAAAAAATAGAAATTGGTCAGTGGAAAAACGATGCCTATTCGAGTAGATACTTTAGTATACATCCTCACTCTATTTCACAACTAACTTGTCCAATCAATGACATTACTGAAGTTAAAAAAGATCTAACAAATTCAGATTTAAACAATATAATCAATTCGTTAAGCTCAAATGAAAAAGAAATTGTACTCGATAATATTCAAAACTACTTTCTATGGCAAAAAAACCAAAATTGTCTCAAGACTCAATCTGTTTGTGAAGATTTAATAACTCTTTTTTATGACAACAAAAATTTTTCAAATTTGGCGTATGAAGCTTTAGACAACGTAAGAGCCCAAAGAAAAGATAAAATCAACAACATTAAGCAATTGAAGGCCACTGTGAAGCAACAAATTGAAAAAAATAACAATCTTCCAATAACACAGTTAATTGCTCCAGAACAACCGTCAGGATCCAGTATTACAAATTCAGCCCTATCAATAGGTGGGGGCCAGGCTGTCAGAAACATAGCACAAAGTGGTGGGGATATACTTGGCGTAGGTTGGTGTCTTTTTTGGTCACCCATAACAGTTCCTGTGATTGCAACAGCTTCTGTTATAGATGGACTAAACAATCCCTATTCATCTCCAAAATCAGAACTCTCCAAAAACATACCTGTATCAAAAACGTTAAAAAAAGTTGGTGGAAGCGTAGTGTCATTAGCTTCGGCAGGAATAATTGGTAAAAATCCTGCTAGCATCATTCAAATACCAAATGAAATGAAAGGCTATTACGACGACACAAACTACTCATATACATACCGTAGATTTTTTAACGGTATCATCGAATATGATTATGAACGTTTAAATGGAATACCAGATTCAACATACCGAGAAAACTTAACTCAAGAGTTGATAAGATCTGAATTAAGCCACAAAATTCGTGACTTAAGTGAAGATGCCCGTCTTATAGTTATTTCAAGAATAAAAGAGCGTTTTCTAAATATTAAAAATGGAAACGGGACACGAGCTAGAAAATCAATGGGTTTTGTTCATAAAGAATTATGCGATGAATTTAGAAATAATGATTTCGCTAATTTAGTAACGGAGGCCCTTAATCAAGCGCGACTGGAACAAAACGAAACAACGTTTAAATCAGAATAGAAATCGTAAAATTAATATAAAAAGGTCTATTTTGGATAGTGGTACAAAAACTGTAAAAATAGAAAACAACACTAAAAACCAAGATAAATATTAAATTAAAAAGCCATTTTTCGGTTAGAATATAATGGAAAAACAGACCCAGTAATATCAAAGAAACAATGAATAAAATCCCGTAAAGTGTGTGTGTTTTTCTTACTTAATTGAATCGTCTTATCATTATGTAATTTCAAGAAAACACTTTAGAATACATCTTGCTATTCAAAAAAGCATCCTGAATTCCTTCGTCCGAACCTAAAATATCATGTCGAAACAAGGTCAATAAATCCGCCTTGTTCTCACTATTCACCCATTCTTTAAGATGCACATATTGGTCCTTTGAATAAACCATTTCTCCGTTAAAAAACTTCACTTGAACTATCATCTTCTGCATATCCGAATCATTCTGAAGCCATTCGTTCGACGATTTCCCTCCATCATCATTCAAATCACAGGCCTCTCCGGTAAGCATATTAAACACTCCAAACCTAGGATTAAAACCTCCATCAACATTTTCTAAACTCTCCCCTTTAGTCTTAAAATAATCTCTCCGGGATCTAGTTAGTGTGGAAACATCATATTCATGAACCATAAACATATGTTTTTTATCGGGATCCTTTCCATCTCCATAATCAATAGCAACGATAAAGTCACAATTTAACTGTTTATCACTTTTTAATCGTGTCGGAACTTCTTCAAACTCACTCCCTTTTGGCGAATTATCAGATTTTTTTTTATCCAATACATCACACACCGTAGTCCTCAATGCATCTGAAGCAAAATTACGAGAAACTTTAAGACATGGAGAAAAACAAGTATTCAATTCAGATAATCCAAAGTCACGATCCTTACCCCTTTCCTCCCAAGCACTCTTGTGGAAAAAAGCTGAATATTGCCATAATATTTCTTTTCCAGGAACCGTATACGAGTCGTGAACATCGGTTACCATTTCTTGCTCATTTTCGTTTTCTGCTTCATTTTCGGCTTCTGCCAAAACTTCATTTTGAGTATCTGCAGCATAAGATGGTAGAGAAACGGTATCCGGCAAGTGTACGCCAACTTTCCGCTGAATAATCCCAACAGTTTCTATTAATTCGTCTGGTAAGTGACCATTAAACCGAGCCTTATTTTCATGGGAAAACTGAAGAATAGCGTCTTCTTTCGTCACTTCTTTTTTAACACGCTTATAAAGGTTAAACGGATCTATTTCTTTCTTTTTTACAAATGTTTCAACATCTTCCAAAGGCACTTGAGAAACATCTTGCCCTATAATCTCTTGAAATACTCGGTCTTTATGCAAGTGTATAAACTGAGTTTCAGAGCTTTGCACTAGCTGTGATTCCAATTGATTCGTTTGATTTTTAGTACAAAGCTTAATAAGCTGCGAGATTGTTGGGCAATAATCCCCAGCAGACGAACTTCCATCCGAAGATTCTGAGACTGCCCTACCCTGTACCGTCCCTGTTGATAACATATTTAAAGAGAAAAGAGACATTAACGTTTCTTTTTGACCTTCTGTAGATTTTACGGACGACGGTTTCACTTCTGCCTTAACGCATTCACTCACTTCTGAACTCACCATCAATTTAACCGATTGCGATTTAGATAATCCACGCATCCGCCACATTCCCTGAAATAAATCACGAATTTTTAAATTTATTCCAACGCTCACAATCGCTTCAGACGTAGGTCCTTGTTTGATATCACTCCCAGTCGTGTGATTATCATCATAATAAGTAAAACGATTTTCTATCGGAATATCTGAATCACTATAGTCTTCAGTAAAATATAAGTCTCCACGTTTAGTTAATACCTTCATCTTATTCTTTTCATAAAAAACAATCGCTTGTATCTTAGGATTTTTAGCTCCAATCCCGTCTAATAATGCTTTTGCAACAGACTCGTTCGATGTCCCCTTAAAAAAGGCGCCACAATCTATAAAAGCAGCTGTATTTTCATTGACTTCAATTTGATCGATTATGCCATCAACCGAATTCATTTGATCCGCCGATAGCGATTGGATAGCAAGTCCCTCTTTAAGTAAAATAGACATAGACTCACCATCCGTTCCAGGTTGAACGGTCGCATCCAAATGATAAGGAAATGTATCCGAGTTCCATAACGTGCCCGTAAATCCTTGAACACGATTAAATAGTCGTACCAAATCAAAACTATTCGAATTCAACGTTTCCGAATTCGTTTCAACAAACGGTAAAACATATGACGTTAAATAGGAATCTGCCAAATTGGTATCCTGTTTAAACTTAGCATTAATCAAAGCTACCAATTGAGGAATTTTCCCATCATCCAAAAGCATCTCGGGATCAATTCCAGGAAAATACGTCCTAAATAGTTTAACGGACGATGTGTCTTCAAAAAGAATCTGTAATTTAAGATCAGCCTTTAACGAGTGATAAAGTTTCGTCACATGATCTTTGACAACCCAATCTGCAATACCCATCTCCTGGCACATTTGGATTGTGTAATTTAATACTTCGTGAATCTGGTCAAACCGGCTCGATTCACTTGGCGTATTATTTGCCACATACGGAATCGCCTGAACATCTTTCTCGTTATTTGCAGGCCCAAAACTAACAAAGTTTTCTCGTTTATACGTAATATCTAATAAATCATTCAATTCCTGCCTTAATAAAAATAAAAGCGAATTTATGCCTTCAGGAAAAGGTTCTTTCAATTCATATAAAGGGTCCATTAAGAAGGCAATTACAGTTTCTCTATTCACAAAAGAACCACCTAGTGTTTTCAATTGAGAAAAAAGCCCCTGCTTTTTAGGTGCCGACACACACATATAGTCTTTTAATTCGTCACCAAAAATAGAAGGGTTTTCACTAAACCGACGAATAAGTTCAGACTTAACAACCGATTGAAAATTATCCTTTGTAACGGGTGTCCCTTTTTTCTCCATATCTACTTTAAGATCAAGGACCTGGCGATGAATCTTAACCATTAAATTTAACTGTTCAGGCGGAGGCGTTAGAAACTCCCCAATTGTAAAATTAACTTCATTTTTACAGCTCAAAATCGAATCTGCTTCATCTATCACAGCATCCGCTTTTTCAAAAAATATAGTTAAAAGGGTCCCCAATTTTGTTGCGGAACGAAATAATTGCTTAACAACATCACTATCAGCACCTTCTTCTTTTAACTTTTTCTGATAATCTTTTACTGTTTCAATATATTTTAATTTCAAACAATGCATACTCTTGCTGGTAGTTATTAAGTAATGTCTATCCGTAATTGTAGATTCTAGTTTATTTATCAATGCATCCAATTTTGAATCGGATAGCGATGTATTTCTATCAAACTTAAATTCAAAAGGTTCTTGTCCAAAAATATCAGACGACATTTTATGCAAATCCTCAACAACATCTCCAAGCAATGCCTCTGGTACAACAATGGTTGCCAGTTTCTTACCATCCGCTTTTTTATAGGCAAGCAACGGTAACAATACTTTTGTTTTACCGGATCCCATTATCATCTGTAAAACTTTTTGGTTTTTTGGATCGTCATCATATAGTTTTTCTAAGTTTTCTATTTGAAATGGCCGAAGCCCAAATCCAGTTTTATGTTCAAAAACCATGATTTCAGGGTATTTTCGAAGGTCATATTGTTCTCGATACCTTAATGACTTTTCAGTCCCATTCGTAGGAACAAAAACCAAATTCAATTCTTCAAATATTAATCCCATACAATCACGAATCGACTTAATATCTAAATCAGAATCAAACGGTTTCAACTGTCTCTCCAAATCGTTAAATAGACGAGAGACCCGATCTACTTGATTAAATTTTCTAGACGCCTGTAAATAGTTAAAAACCAATTCATGCAATTTATGACAGTCATCGTCAGATAAATTAGGATTCAATTTTCGATATCCAGATGAATTTTGTTCAAGAAAAGCCTTCGTTAAATCATCAATACCTATCTCAATACGAGACTCCGTCTGTGATGGAGACGTCAAAACGGGATGCATCGCCAAATCAATCGCTTGGGTCGCAAACGACACCTTTAATTTATCAAAGCTACTTTTACCCACCACACAATTTATTTTTAACTTTTCAAACGTGTTCAAAATGACTTGTTTCGAATCCATAGTCTTAAACTCAAGTTTAAATACGTCTTTTAACCGTGATAATTCATCTTGTTTATCTATTATTTCTTGATTAACTTCATCAGCAAGTAGGCCCGGCTTATCTAAAGACAATCCTGTCAGAGGGTCTACAGATTTTTTAAACTGTGAAAGTTCTTGCTCTTTTCCATCTATTTCTTGCTCAAAAGCCTTACGTCTTCTTAAATCAGTCTTTTTCTGATCGTTGGTTGTTTGAAGTCGAGATAAGTCCATCATAAACTGGTCATGCTGATTCCTAGTTTTTTCAAGATAAACATCCATATCTTCCGATAATTCATTTAATTTAGTCGCTAACAACCCCGTCTCATTATTAGAGGTTAGGGATGTTCGTCGTAATCCATCATTTTTGAAAAAGCTTATTTCTGAAAACAAAGACAAGACATCCGTCATTACCCGTTTTTCTAAAGGAAATTTATACATATTTTTAGGTTGTTCTAATACAACGGATGTCATTTCGTTTTGAACAGAAGGTATTGTCGCCACGTTCTCAGGCCAGATAATTTCTGACACACTATCTAAAATAGAATGGGGTAAACCAGCATTAACAGTCCGTGGTGTACACTCACCCATAGATTCTTTTATCTCTTGAAATAAAGAAACCAATTTTTCATCTTTTTCATTGTTATAACATTTCAATATATCAGAAACTTGTGTTGCCAATTCTTCTATCGTCATAAACTTATCTGGATCCCGACTAACCGCATCCAAAATAATTAAAAAAGGGTCATTTGGCTTCACGTTTCCATTAACATATAGGTAATCTAAGGCCTCTTGTCGTTTAGCCTTGTCTTGCTCCTTCACCTTTAGTTTGAAAATACTGTAACACCAAAAAAAGTTTTTTTGTGATTGCCTTAAAACAACATCTCGATCCCTATTGCAAAAAAGATCTAACCCTTCTTCCGTAAAATCTTCAGGTATATCTGATGAATCAAATGCCTCATATGCACCAAAAGCCTTTTTAAAACTTTCCTCGCTAATCTCTGATTCTAATTTGCTTGCGCAAAAGTTTGTTGTTACAACACGATCTTTTTTCCAATCGTCTATTTTCCCCGTCAATACATGGAACCGTCTTTCAATTTCCAGAGGAATGTTCATAGGCTCTCGTTCTTTTTTTGCACGTTCCTCATTAACCTTACTAACACACAATAAATAAAACCCAACTATTTCTTGTTCATCAGCAGACGATAACTCAACATCCTTTCGAGAACCTTGAAGGTTAATATAAAGACTTAAGGCATTTCCAAAATGTTCTACAAAGTCTTCACCAAAGATTAATGTGCCAAACTCAATTATCTTTTCGTGACCACAGGTAGCCAATAAATTCGACATTAATTTCAAAAAAACTGCTGCTCCTCTAGGATCACCTATTGAAACAGAACTCACGCATTTTCCGATTAATCTCCATTCGTTATCAGAAGGAGGTAAGGGATTCGTTTCTACCGTATCCAATAACTCAAAGGCACGGCCGTATTGCTCAATTGAACTAAACAAGTTAATTAAAAATAAGTTTTCAAGACCACTTCTAGTTTTAGCATCCCCCACGCAAGAAGCGCTCTCCCTCTTTCTAATCCGGCGCGCCAATCGAGACTCATCCACTAGCATATCGTCATCCAATACTATAACCGCAGGTAAGGCTTCATCTATAAAATCCCCCTTAGACAACTTGTATTGAGTCCCAAACTTTGTAGCCCCATTCCCACTCCGTTCAAATAGCCGAGACGCTTCATAGCCGCTCAAAGCAGAAACATTGAAGGTTGGAATCACGGTCAATGACCGATGCTCATTTGTTAATTTTAAGTACCCAGAAAATCCATAAAGACCTCTTGAATACTGATTTTCATCAATCCAATATCCTTTTAAATTTTCCGGAGTGACACATTCAAACACCTTTAACTCATCAGAGTATTTAAATTGCATACCTAATCTCAATAAATTAATTTCATCACATTTTTTTGTTATAGGGTCTCCCAAACATTCAATCCAAAATGGATCATCAATCGTCATTAACCTCGATAATTCTGTTCCTTTTACAGAAAAATACTGCTTCCCGTCCGGCCGTCTCAAATCACCATTTTCATAAGAAACCAGGCAATAACTATGCTTGGAGACAGATATATTACTTGTCGCGTTACATGTTCCTGATAATTTATCTAAAA
>JABIPA010000042.1 GCA_018698675.1 bacterium
ATAGGTCCATTTACCTTTTACTTTGATATACGTTTCATCTAATCGCCAGGACGTCAGGGTCTTTCTTAGGTGAGGACGAACTTTATTTTTTAGTTCATTGGAAAAACGAAAGACCCATCGGAGAATGGTTGTATGAGCAATCTTCAGACCACGTTCATCCATGATTTCGACTAGATCTCTATAGCTTAGTCGGTAACTTAAATACCATCTGACACAAAGTAAGATTATTTCTGGTTCAAAATGTCGCCATTTGAATAGTAGTGGATGAGGTTTGCGTCTAAGACTCATAGAATTGTCTCCCTTATATATGAATATCTAGGGATATTATTTCAATGTGACAGTTTTTGCACCAATACCGTATTTTTTTAGCTTGTGCGATGTTCATAGTAATTTTTATTATTTTGAATTAGGTAATTCTTTAAGTAAATAATGAGTGCTTCGTCCGCCAGAAGAGTCTTTATAAAGAATATCTTTGTTTATCAGGTCTATAATATCTCTAAGAGCAGTGTCTTGAGAACATTTAGTCATTTTTGCCCATTTAGATGTTGTTAGCTTCCCTATAAAATTATCTAAAAGTATATCTAACATGCGTTGTTGGCGATCATTAATAGAGTGGTTACGGTGAATATTCCAGAATGTATTGTTAAATAATACTTTAGTAAGAATTGAGTCAGAGTTTTCTATCGATTTTTTGAGAGCGTCTAAGTACCATTCTAGCCATAATGTAATATCCAGTTCCCCTTTTTGAGTTTTCTCCAAGATATCGTAGTAACTTTTTCTTTCAGATTCGATTTGAGAAGACAAGCTATAGAATCTAAAAGGACTTTCTTCAGATTTGGCTAGTAGCATGTCGGATATAGCCCTACTAATTCGTCCATTCCCGTCATCAAACGGATGAATGGTAATAAACCATAAATGAGCGATTGCTGATTTAAGAACTAAATCGAGATTATTTTCGTTTTTTAGCCATAATAAAAAGAGCTCTATCTCTTTTTCTATATAAAGGTAGCTTGGTGCTTCATAGTGAACTTGTTCTTTTCCATAAGGGCCTGAAATTACTTGCATGGGGCCACTTGATTGGGTTCTCCATTTTCCGATTTGAATTTTGTTTACACTATTAATTTCCAATGGAAATAAGACTTTATGCCAGGTGAATAGTTTATTTTTTGTTAGAATTTTATCACGATGATTAATGGCATCTAATAAAACATCGACGACTCCATCTACCTGATGATTTTTTTGTGCGACAATCGTTGATTTGATGCCTAATCGTTTTCCTACTGAAGATCGAACGGAATCCGTATCTAGAAGTTCGCCTTCAATCTTTGATGTTTTTAAAACATCTTGGGTAATAATTTCGTAAGATGCCTGGTTTTTTAAAGTAAATCCAATCGAGCTCATTTTTCCTAATAGAATACCTTGCTGTAATCGAAACGAAGCAAGTAGCGGCGTGATTAAACGATAGTCCCATGTGAAATTCGGCCAATTTTTGTTTTGATAAATATATTTTATTCTCCGCATAATGTAATGCAATTATATCAGGTATTTGTTGATTTTGAAAGAAAAGTTGTTGATTCTCCGCAATAAATACGGATAATATGGTGGTTATTCACCGCACAGTAAATATAGAAAAAAGGGAGCTTATTAATGCCTAGTTTTGAGTGAACGGTTCTGGTGTAAAAACTGTGGAAATAAAAATAAATGTAAAATTATAAATTCATTTTTAGCACAAATTTTATAAAATCGGACACCATATTTATGAGAATTTGGAGATATTATTCCAAAGTGACAGTTTTTGCACCACTACATCATCCTCTATCTTCAAAAACTATAGTGTCATACTCGAGGTAGGTGTAGTAGGGAACATAATCGAAGATGGAGAAGGGATTATAACTGACATTGCAGACAATAGGCCCAAAATCGGAGCTATCGCTATCATAGAAACTATCACTATCATAGGAACTATCACTATCCTCTATCTCTAGAGTGCCAGATAATATTTTACTATCATTAGTATTAATAAAACTAACTATTTTTTTCATCTTTTAAGTTTCCTTTTTTTTAATATTTTATCTATTATCGGTTTATTTGTTTTAAAATTTCATTTTTAATTAAATTTAAGATGAACTCAGTATTTTTGATATAGATAAAAGGGGCCTGGTGCAAAAAGAGTTTACTTAACTTTCAATTTATTCAAATACCGATAAAAAGTCATAGGGCTCATGCCATGGTCATCGCAAATTTCTTTAACCGTTTTCACGCGTTCGTTATACAGTTTAACAGCTAACTCTTTTTTAGAATCTTTAATAGTTTGAGGACGACCGGTTCTGGGGCAAAAATAACCAAAACTAAAAATTGACCTAAAAAATGGACTAACGGCTAATTAAAAAGCTATTTTTCTATTAGAATACAGTTGAAAAATGGACCCGGTAATATCAAAGAGACGATGAATAAAATCCCGTAATGATTATGCATTTTTCTTACTATAATAAGGCACCTGTCCTTTTCGAAGCATATGCACTGTTTCAATACCTGTAATTGTCGTAGCCGCATGCCACATCGTGTGTTAACCCATGGCATGATTCATCTTCCATTTAACGGTTCTATGTAGATAGGGCCATTTTTCCTTAACTTTGATATATGTTTTGTCGAGTCTCCAGGACATTAGGTTCTTTCTTAAATGAGGCCGAACTTTGTGTTTTAGTTCATTTGAAAAACGAAAGACCCATCGAAGAATGGTTGGTTGATCAATTTTTAGACCTCGTTCATCCATGATTTCGAGTAGATCTCTATAACTTAGGCGATAACTTAAATACCATCTAATACAAAGTAAGATTATTTCAGGTTCAAAGTGTCACCATTTGAATAGTAGTGGATGAGGTTTTCGTCTAAAACTCATAGAATTATCTCCCTTATTTACGAATATCTAGGGATATTATTTCAATGTGACAGTTTTTGAACCAGAACCAAACTATAAAATAGTTACTCGAGAATAGGCACTCCTTCTTGATTAAAAGCGTTCACTTCTATTTGACCATATAACATTGTAATTGTCTGCTGTGCGGACATCGGTTGTCTGTATTCAATCCTGTTTAAAAATGGATTTGAGGTTTCTATGATTGGCATATCAGGGGTTGTCATCCATTCCCAGATTTTAAATTGTTTAAAAGGACCGTTGCTTGTATTTGGAAGGGTAACGGGAGCATCTTCGACTTGTCTAGATATTTCAGAATAAGGAAATGCGATTAACGTGCCACTTTTACTACTTGATATCGCGAATAGAGGTTGATTATTAATTCGATTATCTACAGCTGTTTTGTAGCTCGCATTTGGATTTCCTCGAGAAAATAGCTCTTCAATTCCGAACATTGTCGCATACAATTTTGATGAGGCATTCACTGTCTCAAGTGGCCGCTGTTGTCTGCGTTCGACTAATGGATTTTCGTTAACTGTTGATTCACTATGCGACTGTGCCTCGATAATACCTCTTAGCCTATCATAGCGATGTTTATCTTCGCGTGTGAGTATTAGTGGGGTTTTAATAATTACCCATTTTGACGTTCCTGGTTTAATTGTAATTTCATCTGGTTCATCGGATTCAAGGAAACGTGTCTTTTTAGGGAACCCTATAGATACGGTGGTTTCTGATATTACGTCTGACTTTTTTTGAAGGTAAGTAGTGTTTAAATCCGGTAATAATGGAATGTCTTTATTTGAAATTACCGGGGCGATTGGTGTTTCAGCAAAATTTAGTTCTCCAATGGGGTTTTCACGAAGTGTAAGGCCTCGGCTAGTTGATGTTTCAGTATTTCTTGAAGAACCGCTATGGGGTGCCGATAAATTATCTATGCGGGTTGCCGCGTGAAATGTTATAGATGGCATTTTTAACTCCTTTTGTATTTTGTGTGTTTATATTTAATGTCTGTATATATATCGTTTGAAATGTATTTAAATTTCATTTTTATGAAAGTTTGCCATATGTTTACTCTGTTCGAAAAATGGTTTCAAACCAGAATTATGGTAGTGGTGTAAAAATAAAGCCGAAAAAGAAAATTAGTATGTCGAACCGGTAGTGGTGCAAAAAATGTCGAAATAAAAACCAAGACTAAAAACTCGAGTAAATATTAAATTAAAAAACCATTTTTCTATTAGAATATAGTGGAAAAATGGACCCAGTAATATCAAAGAGACGGTGTATAAAATCCCGTAAAGATTGTGCATTTTTTTTACTATAAAAAGTGACCTGCCCTTTTCGAAGCATATGCATGGTTTCAACACCTGTAATTGTCGTAGCAGCATGCCACATCGTGTGATAACCCATGGCGTGATTCATTTTCCATTTAACGGTTCTATGATCCTGTTCAATTATATTGTTCATGTATTTGTTTTGCCTTAATTTGCATTTTTCCGGCCATTTATTTTCTCGTTCTAATTTCTGTTTTGCGTGGGTATAAGCGGGGTTTTTATCTACATTTATTACATGAGAAGTTTGAGGTGAGTTGAGCCGAATAATTCTTTTAAAAAAGGATAATGCGGCTTTAGAATCACGTTTTCGACTTAAGTAAAAATCAATGGTTTTACCTTCTCTATCAACAGCTCTATCAACAGCTCTATATAGATAGGTCCATTTACCTTTTACCTTAATATATGTTTCATCTAATCGCCAGGACATCAGGTTTTTTCTTAAATGAGGACGAACTTTCTGTTTTAGTGAATGAGAATAACGAAAGACCCATCGGAGAATCGTTGTATGAGCAATCTTTAGGCCACGTTCATCCATGATTTCGACTAGATCTCTGTAACTTAGGCGGTAACTTAAATACCATCTGATACAAAGTAAAATAATTTCTGGCTCAAAGTGTCGCCATTTAAAAAGTATTGGATGAGGTTTTCGTCTAAGACTCATAGAATTGTCTCCCTTATTTATGAATATCTAGGGATATTATTTCAATGTGACAGTTTTTGCACCACTACCTTTAATTCTCGGAATCCGGAAATACTGCATCTAAATCTTTACGTAATTCCTCACAGTCCTCCATTAAATGGGACATTGCATCCCGAGGACCGGTTCCAAGTACTTTCATCACATAATGATCATGGGTGATCATATTCCTAATAGTAGTGATCACCCTTACGTTTCTCTTTAAACGTTCATGAGATGCACAGGGTTCTTCCCATAACAAACGTTCTTTTAGAAACTGAAGCGCCCTATGCGCATGGAATTGAGCTCGCCACTTAAATGAATGGTCACTTGCTAGGTAAGAGGCAAAGTTTTCTTTAGTGGGAAAATCTAAACTAAAACTCACCTCTTCACCGACACTCTCTTTATTCGATTTCATTTCGATGGAGTTATCTAACTTTTCATTTAACATGTCCGAAAGAACTTTTAGATGACCTTTAGCCTGAGTTGAAAAAAAGTGAATATCTTGTGAAACGTCGGAGTCGGGAGGTTTATCGGCTACAACTTTAGAGAGCACAAAAGCACTTGGCCTAAAAAGTTTAAGCCGATCGATAATGCTTTTCATACTAGGAACATCGAATTCTGCTACAGAAGAAATAAGCTCCTGTCCTATATTTAGGGGAATCTCGCCCAATACAACTCTATAGACCTGTTCTAATAGGCCATTTTTAGGATCTAATTTTGTTTGTAAAAACGCCTGACTTTCCAAGGGCAGTATTTTTGTTATTTTTTGATCAAAATATGACTTCAGATTGGCAATCAGCTTAACAAACAATCCAGTTTCATCTAATGTAGGCGATAGGTTTTTGAGTATTGTGTAATTTTTCCAAGTTAGCTTGTCATTTCTTATTAGCATAGCTTCCATATGGCTTATTTGCTTTTCATAAGGAGTTTTTAATTTTAACCATTGGGCCTTGGTTAAAAACCGCTTACTTCCAAGTTCTTTACGGTGCTCCTCATAAAAATTCATAACCTTAACAAGCTCTTTTTTCAGAGATTTGCTTCCAATAAATTTTTCTTGAAATGTTTTTTCTGGGGTCTTAACGGGTTTAGGGATCCTCTTGTTATTCAGCCAACTCATTTGAGACGTATGCATATTCTCCTCTAAAACTTTGATTGCTTCGGTCACATCGTCGGGTTGGTCACTTATAACAGGCTTAATCAGACCAGCGCTAGTTGCAGATTTATAGACATTGATTTGTTCCAGGTTGAGCGTAAGCGACTGCGTTTTGTATTTATCCGTTATTATGTCGTCAATAATATTTCGCAGTTTTGGGATATCTTCATTGAGAACTTTCTGTAGCCTAGTATCGGATAACTCTAGAAGAGATTCTATTTTTAGAAAATAGCTACTCTCTTCTATATGGGTGATTGCATTTCGAAGTTCCGCAAAATCTTGCCATGGTATTTGGTTAAAAAAATGGTGGCGAGCTTGAGGGGAGATATTTTTACCAGTCATTAGCTCACCTAATGCATTGAGTTGAGCCAAGAAAATTTCTCGTTTTTCCTTAGTATCTAGTACGGCTTCAACATCCATTTCGTTAAGTAGGTCTAGAATTATAGGAATATGGTAAATGTCTCCCAAAATAGCAGCCAAGGTATTTAGTGATTCAAGCTGTATTTTAAGTGGTTTAGTCTGTTCTTTATTGGTTTCCCATAGTTTGTCAAATTCACGTAAAGCAGCCTCTTTTTCGAGTTTACCTGACGCTTCACGTACAATTGTCAATTGGTTAGCAAATTCAACAAGCTTCGTTGGGTTGATTTTAAAATAATCAGATTCCGGCTTGGCATTTTTTTGTAGAATTTTTCGCTCAATATCATCTATTTTTTTTAACAACTGAATTAGCTTTTTTGAGTCTCCATTGAATAAAAAGTCGATTAACTGAGTTTGAATAAGTGTCGATTCCTCGCCAGTTTTTGTTGTTAAAGGCTGTTTACGGTTTTCTTCTAAGAAAAAGTATAATCTATCAAAATACTCCCAACGAAATCCACCCTCTTGAAACACTTCATTATAATCACTATTAATTTGCATGCGCATACAATGCCCGAGCAGACAGAAGGTCCGGAATCCAAGATGAAGATTATTTATAGCTAAACCTGCCTTAGACTCAGCAGATAATTTTTCTATAACGATTATTGCCTTTTTCGCGGATATAAATGCCGATGAACCAGTACCTTTTTCTTGGTTTAAAATTATTTTGTGCATATTTTTGAAGAAGTTCTCCAACTCCTTAACCTTGTATGTTTCGATAGGGCGCATTTGGATAGTATTATCTGAAAATATAATAGGTAATATGGTTATTCCTTTTGCAAAGGATTCTTCAATGGAGGCTACGACCTGTTTTACGAATATAGTTTCGTCTATGGGTGCTGATATTATTTTTTTGAGTAGCAGGGGAATTTTCACGGGGATTAGCCTATCTTTTTATTGAGGGGATGTAAAGTGAAATGGTAGTGGTGCAAAAACTGTCGCATTGAAATAATATTCCTAGATATTCATATATAAAGGAGACAATTCTATGAGTCTTAGACGCAAACCTCATCCACTACTATTCAAATGGAGACACTTTGAACCGGAAATCATTTTACTTTGCATCAGATGGTATTTAAGTTATCGACTTAG
>JABIPA010000043.1 GCA_018698675.1 bacterium
AAAAGCAATGAGCAAATTTAAAAAAATAATAAAGGTAGGAAATAAACTATTTAGGTGTGATTAGGTGGGGTACGAAACAAATAAAAACATGGTATATTCGATTAACTAAAATAATGGAGTAAAGAGATGACCGGTAAGTTTAGATATGTTGCTCAGGGAAGATATTCCGTAGTTAATAATAATGAAGATTTAGGAATGGTTACGGATCAGGTAGACACGTGCATGGTTTTAATCATTCGAGATACATCAAAAACGATATTAATTCACTACGACGCATTACGGAACTTTGATAGCAAAAGGTATTTTGAGGATACTGTTAAACGAATTTTGAAAAATGAAAATATAGAGATAGAGAATTCAAACGTTACTCTTGGGGTGAATCCTCTCGGACGTTTCCGTGGAGCAGTAATGGGGATTCAAATGCATTCACTAAAAGAACGATTTCAAGTCCTTAATTCAATGAGTAAAAATACGGCACGAATTCGAATTGTCGATGTATCTCCTTTGTCCTTAAAAAACCATATTGCGGTGACTTCTAGGGGTTCTATATTGAATAAGATCCCTGGTGTAAATGTTCCTTCATTTTTGAATAGGCAGCGAATATTTGATCATAAGAATGAGTTTGTTCAGCAGGATGGTTGTATTATTTGTAAACGACAAGTAATTGAAAAGGGTGGGAATTCTGATGGCTTGAGTTTAAATCTATCTGGAGTCGTTCCTGAGATGGGGCGAACGTTAAATGACTTTGAAATATATCGAGATTCTAAATGGAGCGTGCCATTATTAAAAACGACTGTTGGATGTGCATTGGCATACGGCGCTTACAAAGCATATAACTATTGTTCTGGGCCCACTACAATTTAACTAAGGGTGTAATTTTGGGCCTTGGGCCTATTGAACCATTGGCACTAGTAGAATAGACTAGTCATCATGACACGTTTAATTGATTCACTTCCTCGAAAATCTCAAACATTACTACGTCAGTTGGTATACCATTGGCTTCCCGACATAGATACCTATATGCCAAGTTATGGTGATTTGAGTCCGATGGACCCTCGGAATGTTCCGGGCTTAGAGTATCTGATTGAGTGGATTCAAGAAAACGATTTACCGCCTATTACGGCTATAATTGTTATAAAAAAATCAAAAAAACCTAGTTCAGATTTTTTTAAAGCTTTTTATACCGGGAATCCGGGGCGAGAAAAGACTCTTTTTTGGAAAGAATCTGTAAAAGCTGTCCGTGCTTTTGACTGGACAACTATTATCGATGCTCCAAAGTACCAATAGGTCTTAGAAAAACTTCTGTTTCCGTTTTAGGCATTTTTAGAAAAATTTTCAAAACGCGATTACCAAAATCAAATACCAAGTGCGGCACAATCACCTAATAACTCCTCATTTTTATTAATGTATTCGTTGGGAATGAATTCCAGATCAGTAGATTAACGATCGGGACGTGCAACACAGCTCCCGTCTATTTTAATGTAGCTAAGTCGATACCTTGATTTCTATTTTGTAGCGGCCAAAAATTCGGAAATTGAAATTTCTCCAGCCCCAAGTTTAGCTTTAAATATTTCAAGTTCCTTAAGTTTCATTTCAGCAGCAAGTCTAGCCTTAATTTCAGAAGCTAGTTTCATTTCCATTTCTTTAAGTTTCATTTCAGCAGCAAGTCTAGCCTTAATTTCAGCAGCTGCTATTTCTTTGTAGTGAGCTGCGGCTGCTTTAGCATCTGCTATAGTCGTGTCGCCTATCTTCTCTAAACCATCAAAATAAGCATTCTTCATAATGTCTTTAACACTTTCACCTGAATCATTAGAAGAAGTGGATCTACTAGATAACCTTGAATTTTGATCATCCGAACTTTGAACAAAATATTGCCTTAAATGTTTATGAATTTGAGAAATCGCCCTGCCACGTATACAGAGCGATTTTAAGGCTTTATGGTCTGAGATTTTGAGTTGCGCCTGGAATAATTTACTAAGTGTTAGCTCTTCTTTAACAAGTTGTCTAGCAAGACTGCCCATCCCTTCTGTAGCACGTGGATTCAATCGACTCCTATTAAGTGTTGCGCCTAGTCCTATTGTCTTTTCTTCATGTTTTGGGATCGTTTCTAAAGGTCTCCTTTCGAAAGGTTTGTTGTAATTGACAGCTAACATAAAATCACTCCTTCTGGCCTAATCATTCGCGTCAAGTTTTCTGGATCATTATACAGTATTTTTGCAAAAAATTTACTAAAACTAAGTCTGGGCTCCGACGATATCGCAGATACGCCTTGTATTGGTATTAAGTACTCGGGGTATGTGTTTTGTAAGTCAGCGAAAAAACGGGCTTTACTTGTTGGGTCGGATCCGTTTTTTATCTCATGAATAAATGAGATAAACCGTCGTCCCTTTTGACTCATGCTATCCCAACTGTCCATATGCTCTATATCACTCACATCTTCAGCGACAAACGATTGTCTTATTCCATCATGATAGATGGTTACATGATCGTATTTTTCAGGTAGTGTTTGGGAGAAGTGTTCCGTTTTTAGTTTCTCTTTTATAACCTTATACAGTTCACCTTTTTATTAATGTATTCGTTGGGAATGAATTCCAGATCAGTAGGTTAACGATCGGGACGTGCAACACAGCTCCTGTCTATTTTAATGTAGCTAAGTCGATACCTTAATTTCTATTTTGTAGCGGCCAAAAATTCGGAAATTGAAATTTCTCCAGCCCCAAGTTTAGCTTTAAATATTTCATCTTCTTTAAGTTTCATTTCCGTTTCTTTGAGTTTCATTTCCGTTTCTTTGAGTTTCATTTCCGTTTCTTTAAGTTTCATTTCAGCAGCAAGTCTAGCCTTCATTTCCGTTTCTTTAAGTTTCATTTCAGCAGCTGCTATTTCTTTGTTGTGAGCTACGACTGCTTTAGCATCTGCTATAGTCGTGTCGCCTATCTTCTCTAAACCATCAAAATAAGCATTCTTCATAGTGTCTTTAACACCTTCACCTGAATCATTAGAAGAAGTGGATCCACTAGATAACCTTGAATTTTGGTCATCCGAACTTTGAACAAGATATTGCCTTAAATGTTTATGAATTTGAGAAATCGCCCTGCTACGTATACCGAGCAATTTTAAGGCTTTATGGTCTGAGATTTTGAGTTGCGCCTGGAATAATTTACTAAGTGTTAGTTCTTCTTTAACATGTTGTCTAGCAAGACTGCCCATCCCTTCTGTAGCACGTGGATTCAATCGACTCCTATTAAGTGTTGCGCCTAGTCCTATTGTCTTTTCTTCATGTTCTGGGATCGTTTCTAAAGGTCTCCCTTCGAAAGGTTTGTTGTAATTAACAGCTAACATAAAACCACTCCTATCTAAGTACGCTTTGTAAGAAGCCTCTATTTCGCCTTCTTTATGAGTTATCGGGTCAACACTGATTGAAATTTCACCTAATCTTGCTTCTATCCATGCCTCAGGATCTATATTACTTTTAATTAGGTTTTCTGGCCTAATCATTCGCGTCAAGTTTTCTGGATCATTATACAGTATTTTTGCAAAAAATTTACTAAAACTAAGTCTGGGCTCCGACGATATCGCAGATACGCCTTGTATTGGTATTAA
>JABIPA010000044.1 GCA_018698675.1 bacterium
AAAGCCATCATTTTTTAATATAGAAATACCAACATCAATTCAATATACCCCCCAGTCAAACGAAAAACTAATTGTAAAATATCAAGTATCAATAGATTTAGCGTCAGAAAAACATTTACTAAAAACAGGGTTTGATGATTCTGGTAAAGTTAACGACGTAGAATATACCTATAAAATCGATAACAGTTACAATTCATTTCTTACACTACGAAGCAACGTAGATCCTAATTCCCCAAAAATAAACGGAAACTTATTTTTCCAAAGAGAGATTTCATCTCTTTCATCTCAATTTGGATTTCAAAAGAATGACGCCTCTTCTTCCCAATCTAGTAGTCAATCCATTTCTTACACGAACCCGAGAGGTCTATTTTCATTTAGTACGACAGACAGCACCACGAATGGAAAACAATCTGTTTCATCCAGATATCAGATATCCACATCACTAGTATGGGCAGATGGTCTATTTGGATTTTCTAGACCGATTTCCGGAGGATTCGTTATTGTGGCTCCACATCATTCAATTGGAAATTCCATTGTAAAAATGACAAACTACTACCAAGCAGACTTTTTCGGCCCAGCCATATTCCCTATCCCATCTTTTCAAATGACTCAATTCAAAATAGACAAAATAACAAACTTTCCATCAGGTTATCCATTAAAAACAAGAAATTATTACGCGAAGCAATATACACAATCAGGATATAAACTATTAGTAGGTTCCGACAACAATATCGTAATTCAAGGTAAAATCAAAAATCAAAAAAACCAACCTATTTCTAATCAAGTAGCTACTATTGAAGGAATTGGTTCAGACTTCAAAAAACGTTTTTATACAAATAGTAACGGATCTTTTAATGTGAGTAACTTAAAAACTGGTGATTACACAATATCCATAAAAGATTATCAATCAGAAATAATTTCTATCGATAAAGGGGCCGTAGGCTTATATCTACTAGGATCTCTTTACTTCCCAGAAAAAAACGAATTAAAAATTTCCGGCCTTAAGGAGAAATTTAAAGACGAAGACATAAAAACTAGAAAGAAAAGAAAACGTCGCCGGGTAAAGCGTATAACAATACCAGTTTTAGAAAGTACCAGTGACTATACCGGAAAGCGAAGTACTTCTTATCCAAAAACACCTGTTGCAGGGGAAAAGACATTGCTTACTCCTATTTCAAAAATACCTAAAACAGAATCTGAATTAAAGCATATTAAAAAGGAAAGCACCGTTAAATCTATTTTAGAAGGCACCTTTAAAGATGAACCTACGTTATCTCGTACTAAAAAAGATATTGCTATTGACTCTATTCTAGATGGTAACTCGATAGACGACGATTTTGAAAACTTAGGTATTGAAATTGAAGACTCATTAGACTCAGAATATGATGAGGATCCAATCTATCAAGAAATTGAAAACTCTTTAGACTTGGATGATGACACTCTTCCCGAATTCGATGACATCGATGACGATAATTTAGATTATATTCTCGAAGACTTAGAATTGTAACAAATATGCTAACTTTTAAATTTTTGTTCAACTTAAATTAAGTATATAGGTTCTTAAACATCGTGCCCCTAATATTTACTCTAAATGCTTGGATCCAAATAGACGAAAAATAAAGTTCACCATCTATTAATAAAAAGGAAACAATTAATCACAGCAACAACATGACGAACTAAACAAAAAATCGTAACAATCGATGGACTATAGTTTTAACGTTGAATCCAATAATAAAATCTATAAGTCGTTTTCGTAAAAATGAATACTATAAATTAGTCGTTCAGTTTACTTTCCATCTTCAAAAAATCAGAATCATAAGGACTTACAGACAAACCTGTCTCCACAACCTCTTTAAATTTCTCTCTACTGCCAATATCTTCATAAAAATAGGCTAACTCTTTTAAAAAGAGTAAATTAGAAGGGTCAATACTTATACCCTGCTCTAAATACACAAATGCTTCTTTCATTCGTCCTCTTCGTTTCAATTCAGAATACTTCCCATATATTTCCAACAATAATTCGTTTAGCGTTGAATACGATTCCTTTTGTTTAACCGTTTGAAGTTTATTAAATGGTCCGTCCTTGTCCGTAATTTTTTCCAAATACTCATACGGTAAAGCCCAAATTTCTGCCAAATAATTATTAACAGAATACGCCTTCTTCCAATATTTAAAAGCGGATTCCTTCTCTCCTATTTCCATATAATTTTTACCTAACCAAAATAGTACCTTGTCATTATTTGATATCATTAAATCTGCTTTATCCAATAAAGAAATGGCGCTCAAATGATTTTTATTTCCAAATTCATTTCTTGCTTCATCAAAGTAGGTCATAAACAATGCCAATGTTTTAGATTTTTTAGATCTATATTTTTTATAAAGAGGATCATTTTTTGAGAATTTCTCGTCAAATTGAGTAAGGTCCAACATCAGTTCCTTTTTAATTCCTGCCAATTTATCTAACTCTTTCTGTGAATTAGATATTAACGCGTCCAATGTTTTACGAGACTCCGTCAATTTATCGATGTTACCTTGAAATGATTCCAATTTTTTATCATATTCTGAAAATAGATTATTTTTTATGCTAAACGATATTCCAAAGTATCGGGTAGGAAAATCTGAGTCTGGATATGTTTCACCATTTGTTAGTTCCGTAAAAGCGAATTGAAGTGTTTGATTCTTATCAATTTCGAGTTTGTACCCTAAATTCAAACCAATCCCATCAAATTCAAGCATCGCCTTCCCATGAAGAAAATCTAGCTCTGCTCCAAAAAATATACCTCCAAAACCTCTTAACACCGATAAAAAATCATCAGATTCATAATTGGTGGAAAAATATTTCTTTCCTAACCCTGCATGAATTGTTAGAGCTTTTGATTCTTGAATACTGGCAACAATATAATTTGATGTCTGAATAGATTTTGACAAAGAATAGCCTTCTATCGTAGATAAGTCCGACTTATTTGATAAATATAAGAACCCTCCGCCAACTCTCATGGAACCCATATTTAAAAAGTTCGCATGTAAGTTTCCAACAATATCCGTATCATTTATAAGAGTCATTCCGGCGGCTATATCTGACGTAAACGAATAATTAAATTTATAATCAAATTCATATTTAGAGGATCCATAAATTGCGCTAGACATTCCAAACTCATAATCGCCGGCCACAAGTTTACCTGCTGTAGGAATATTAATTAAATTTGTTGTATGGCTAAACGGCGCCGCAAAAGAAAAAGAAGTTAAGATAATAGATAGAACTATAAATAAGTGTCTACGAATATGTTTCATTAGTTACTCTGTAAAAATGTTTTAATCTCTTTATTATCGGGATCAAGTTGTAATGCTTTTCTCCAATACTTTTTCGCTAAATCCTTTTTATCTAATTGATATAAAATGGTTCCTAATCTTATGTATCCAGTAGAATAATCAGGCAATATTTTAATAACCTTATTATATTCTTTCAGGGCAGGGATAAATTCGCCTTCATAATAGTAATCAGACCCCATCTGAATATGTTTCAATGCTTTCTCCATTAACGAATTTCCTATGTCATCCCCTACTACGCCATTCCCTCTTTTTTTACTCGATTTCTTTTTAGACGTTCTTTTTTTAGAATTACTTTTAGACTTAGAGCTTTTACTTACATCTGATGAAAGATCACTCGCTTTAAATGCCTTTAAGGTCTCCGCGAAACGTTTCAAATCAATTGGACTTTTTTGTGCAAGTGTATCATTCAAAACTAGCCCAATTTCAAATAGATGGCTATTCATTCCAGATACTTCCTTAGGACTTGGCGTGAACGCTACATATATTTTTTTCGAATCTGAAAGTTTATACAAGCCTCCCAAATTTATTCCAACGCCATCCCAACCTGCCATTACTTTTGAGCCAGATAATTCGACATCTATTCCAAAAAAAGGAGAATACTCTTTAGTTGCTAACAACTTCCCCAAACCGATATGTAAATTAATATCCTTGTCTTCAAGAGAAAAAGAATTCGCAATAAACTCTCCATAATATGCGACAGGATACTCTTCTCCCGAGGTCATACCCAAATTCTTATACCCGGCTGCTAATTTGTATGCAATTTCAGAAAAATCTGTTTCAAAAAGTTTGGCATGAATATCTAACAAAGGAATATCGCCATTTTTTTTGACCGCTACTTGAATATCTTTGCCTAGCATCGCTTTTAGAAAAAATAGTGACTCTGCTTCAAATTGGTCCTCGTCCGTACCCATTTGAACCCCAAATCCAAACTCAACATTATTTGCGTCGGCCATCATTGCAGTTGGTGTATGGATAAGTTCACTTGTTCCTTGATAGGAAATCAAGGGAGAATGCATAGACTGTAAAAATAGACATAAGAAAAAACAAATAGTCATAAACTTCCAGTTTTCTCTTCTTATTAAACGAATGCTATTCATATTTTTATTCCTCAATATTAAAATTCGTCGTCATCATTTTCAGATGAACCGGAGACAACCTTTTCTAGTGCGCCTATTGTCCCAATTTTTCCTTGTTTTTCTAGGTTTCTTATTTCGTATATAATTTTAGATTGAGCACTTGCTATACCCTCTTTTTCAATACCAACTACTGACGATTGCTCTTCTTTATAAATATTTTTCATTCTTTCTGAGAATAAATTTAATATTTTCGTCTCAAATGATGCAGAACAACCAGTCATCGCAATTGCCAATGTCCTCGTATCACTCATATCAAATAAAAATACTTCCATATCTTTTTCTGGTAACGATTCCAAATCCTTAAATTCTAGAACGTTTCCAGTAAAATCTATTGAAACTCCAGCGTCATTATCATCTTGTGCTAGAGACTCCATGATTTGTCCACGCTTGTCGCTCGATATTAACTCTATAATACGAGAAAGTTTATCTGCATTTTTGTTTTCTTTTTTCAAAACGCTAATATCCATATTCATAAGTTTCTTTTCTATAAAAAATTGCAATTTCCAAATAAGCTCGGTGTTAGGTACATTTAAGGTAAGAATTTTTTGAGCAATGTCCGACACATTTTCGGACCGGATACCTTGCATTAATCGAGCCGCTTTATCTGAATCCAAATTCGATAATATTAGGGCCGAAAGCTGGTTACTGGAATGATTTAAGTATTCGATAACTTTATTTTCATCTTGATGATAGATATAAGAAAAACTACTCAAATCAGATTTTTCAAAAGCCAAATTTTCCCCTGTCTGATTTTCGTATAAACTTTTCATAATCCCTTCAGACAAATGCTTTCCACCAAAAACATTTTCCTTCTGAACTGCTAATTCATAGAATTCGTTTACTACTTTATCTAGACTTTTTCTGTCTATTTTTTCCAGACCTTCCATTTCCTTAAGAATCTTTTTTGAAACGCCCTCTCCTAATTCTTCAAAAATAGGTTTTGTGGCACCAGGGTTATCGGATTCGATAAACATTAAAAAAGAAGCTATTTTCTTTAAATTAGAGAGTGATTTCATAATTAAGCGTCCACCCATCCAAGAATCAATGTTGCTATTGCCTTGGGTTTTTGTTCTACTAGTTTAATTAATGCTGTTTCTTTATCTGTAATCTGTAGTTCTCCACCATCATTTGATTGTCTTCCAACATTTTCCTTCTGCGTAGAAACTTGGGGGCTAGGAATACTTAATGGATCAACAGATTCAGAGTTTTTCTTTCTTTTTTTATTATTTGCTTCTCGGAGTAAATTTATAAAGAAGGAAGAAAAACTAAATAAAATACTTGCTGCCACAATGACCAACCAAATAGGAATACCTCTAGATGTTGCATATCTCTCACACTTATTTAAAAATGAGCCAATTTGATAAGAAAAGCCATGAAATTTTTGCTCTGTAATATTCATTTTATAGTCAAAAGATTCTTGAATCGTTAATTTCTTCTCTAAAAAGGATTCAAGGTTTTCTGTTGATAACCCAATTTCTTTTAAAACATCAGAAGCCACTAATAGTTGAATTTCAAGAAATTCCAATTCACCAGCTTTAACCTCAGTTGATGTAACCGTTTGGTTATAATAAATGTTTTCGTTTTCAACGACTGTCTCCGTATCACCTCTAAGTGATAAATGTTTCGCTTCCAAATTTATTTCGTCTGAGGCCAGTGAACTATCTTGTTTCAATGACGACAAATAAACAGGGAAACCAGGTAAACTTCGCTTAATTACTGCTTTTTTCGAATCAAGAATAGAACCGAAGTTTCCATCCGATTGACCTAGACCGCTAGTGTTAAATGTTTCTTTGATCGGAGTTACAACAGGAACTAACTTTTGAACGGAGGTTGCTTTTGTTCGATTTGGAGTCAATTCAAGAGTCTGAGATTTTTCACTTTTTTGTTTTACTTTAGGCAATACAATTAGCTTATATGCATATGAACCCATTTTTGAATCCAACATATACTTAATATGGGTATGAGTCTTGTCGGCAATGCTTACGGCCAAGCTACTTGGAGCTGACGGAGCTTTGTTAGGCTCAGAATGAAAGTATTCCGTTATGTTTGGCCAAAATATGGCTATCATAATAACAATACCTATATAAGACGATTTATTTTTACTTGAATTTATCAAAAATCCTAACCCTTTTTTATCAAATTTTGTTCTAGATTTCTTATTTTATCTAATTTTTTCCCATAAATATTTTAATCTAAACATATATTTAATAAATTCCGTAAAAAGTTCTTAAAAGAAGGTAAAAAAAAACCTAGTATCAGACAAATTATGTCCTCTACTAGGTTCTTTTACATCAAAATTAACCGAAAAATTTTAAGTTATTTAAGCGAAAATGAGGACGTTTTATAATCTTCATTCAAAACGACCAATTCAGGTAATGTTTTTGACAAAGGTCCCCAAAACTGGATTGGTCCCGGAGAAATAAATCCATCTTGTTTAGCCCATGATATACGATTATCTTTAAACGATTTAAATGCAGGAGATTCCATTTTTACTAGTGCTTTTTCAATTACTAATCTAGGTTCTCCGTCTCTCATTTCTTCTGATAATAGTGATATCAACGGTATAGCGGTCAAATACCCTCCATCCGTTAAATTCGATATCGCTGCCATGTACCCCGTTTTATCACTCAAAGCTAACGAACCGGCCAACAAACCTAAATTATAGGTAAATGCCGCATCAAAAGGAGAAGGTGCTCCACAACGTCCTTCATACCCAAAAAAGTGATGAATTGAAGCAAATTTAAACGATTGCATGGTTTTAAGTTCATTTTCATTTAAAGTAAACTGTTTCTCCTCAAATTCAAAACCATCCGCCGATTTACTCTCGCTAATTTTTTTAGCTACCATAGACACTAATAGTTCTTCCGTAGGAATTTGACTTACTTGCAAGTTACCGTGAGAATCTCGTTCATAAAGTAATTTATTTTTTATAGCCTCTGGTAAAGTCTTAAGTAATTGACTTGAACTTACTCTCAATTTCGTTTGAACAAATGATTCTCTAGACTTACCTGGTAACGCTGCTATTTCTACTTTATATTTTCCCAATACAGAATTTAGTTCGTCAATTAACGCTCTAAACTCTGGGATAAATTCAATTAATCCTTCAGGGATAACCACAACCCCGAAATTTTTACCCTTACCTGCACGGTATAATATTGACTCTGCAATCTGGGATACTATTTGGTCCAAACTCATTTCTTTTTCTGCAATTTCTTCAGAAATAAGAGCAATATGAGGATGCGTTTTTAATGCCACTTCTAAAGCTACATGACTCGCACTTCTACCCATCATTTTAACGAAATGCCAGTATTTTTGCGAAGATGCTGAGTCTTTTAAAATATTTCCAACTAACTCAGAATAAACTTTGGTTGCTGTGTCAAAACCAAATGAAATTGGTAAATAATTATCAATTTGAAGGTCGCCATCAATAGTTTTTGGAACGCCAATAACCGAACATCCTTCATCAGCCAAAAACTCAGCCATAAACGCAACGTTTGTATTGGAATCGTCTCCGCCAATTACAATAATGGCATCAAGATTAAATTCTTTTACACAATCTTTTACTCGTTTATATTGTGAATCGCTTTTAATTTTTGTTCTATCGGAACCCAAGAAATCAAAGCCACCTGTATTTAAAATTTCATCAACTTCACTTAGACTAATTTCAAATAAGTCTTTAGCCATTAATCCTTTTGGCCCTGACTTTATTCCGAAAACAGTATTTAATTCTCCACAAATACGCCTAATTCCGGCGACAATATTATGTCCACCAGGTGCAGGTCCACCAGAAAACAAAACGGCAATTCGCTTATTTGTACTTTCAACAAAACTAGGAACTGCTTCTAATACTACGTTTTTACTTCTGATACTCAGCTTTGGAAACGACTTATCAAATAAATCACTTTTACTTGCACTTAATTGAATTGGCGTCTCCTGAAATGATGCAGGTTTTAATGAACCGTCCGATAAAAAAACCGAACACGTTGGAACAGGCCTCAAATTTAGTTCCTGTTCGAAACTTTTTGCATAAGCCGTCATTGTCTTCTCCTCAATTGAAATCATAAATTTCCTCCCTAATTGTTTAACTATTACGAGAGGTATATAGGTTTATCTAATCCATCGGATGGCACGCGATAACTTGTCCGGCATATTCATTATTTATATATGCACTCAACGTTACGACGTGTACTTGTTCCTCTGGAAAGAAAAAGTGAATTTTTTGAAGTTCACGTTCGGACCGAATATAATCTAAGCCCATTTCAGCTTTACTATATTCATTCGTAAACCAATTAACCAATTCTTGATTAAAAAATACCTCGGAATCAGAAAAATCTTCAAAAGCAGAAGATTCACCCTTCCCAGATCCACCTAGCATTTTGTCTGTTAATCGATGTAAAACCAAAGGCTCTACGACTAACAGTGCGCCTCTCGATTTATATTTTAACAAATTTATCATTAATATTTGAGATGACAATTGCGAGAAGGCGGAATATATTTTATTTTCAACTGAAACTCTCTTAAAACTAAACGATAAATTCAACTTTGTAGAAATTATATCCGACATTCCTAAAGCAACCCGTTTATAGTTAAGCTCCAATTCATCAGTCTTATTTAGATTTTTTTGCATTTTCTCTCCACCTTTTCATTTGGGTTTCCCTCATTTTAGAAATATACTTTTGGGTTTGTAAATTGGCTTTCAAAATAAATTTCACTCGCCTATTTTTTGCCCTATTACTTTCTGACGTATTTGGAACTAATGGTTTATGAGATCCGTACCCAACGACAGAAAATTTACTTTCGTCTAAATTATAGGTTGCTAGTGTTTTCAACACAGCGGCTGCGCGAGCAGTCGATAATTCCCAATTAGATGGGTATCGTTCTGTAGAAATTGGAATATCATCAGAATGGCCTTCCACTACGAAGGTACTTTCCTTTTGAATATCAACCAAAATGTCCGTAAATTCCTTTAAAATAGGACTAACAGATGCCTTCAATGACGCCTCTCCCGGATTAAATAATAGAGCTCCTTTAAAGTCTATTTCTAGACGATCTGTATACAATCCTGCAGAAACCTGATCCTCTAATTTTTCCTGCTCAATCAAAAAATTCAATCTTTCATGAAGATGTTTTAATTGATCTTGTTCAGCTTGAAGCCTTTTATTTAAATCATCTGAAAAATTCTTATTCTCAAATTCAAACTTGTTTTGAGTACGAAAACTTTCTGTTGCTTCCGCAAACTTAGTTACATTTATTTCAGATATAGAAAATAAATAAATAAAAAACACGAGTAGTAATGCGACTAAATCTCCCCACGACACATAAAACATTTGTGAGGGGTCGACATCTTCATACCGTTGGAACTTTTTCACGTTTTGTTTCTTACGTCGTTCTTATTTTTTAGGATTGATGTAATTTCTTCTCGTTCTTTTTGAGGTAATAGCATGCACATTTTTTCTTTAATTACATAGGTACTCGACCCTTCAGATAAAGCAACCAAGCCTTCCAAATACATTTCCTTTTGCAGTAATTCTTCATTACTTAAAATTCGCATTCGGCCGGCCAACGGAAAAAAGACTAAATTTGATAAAACGATCCCATACAGTGTAGTAACAAGAGCTGTCGACATATTTGCACCAATATTTTTAGGGTCGTTTAACCCTGCCAACAATAAAATTAATCCAATCAATGTTCCGATAAGACCGAAACCAGGCGCATACTTTCCCATTTGCTCAAAAAACCGAATACCTTGGTCATGACGAAAATCCATGAAATCTATATTCTCTCTAAGGATTTTTTTTACGTCTTCTACCTCTACATTATCTGCAATTAAAGTTAGTCCGTTCTTTAGGAAATGGTCCTCTATCTTTTCGATATCGTTTATTAACGCCCTACGTCCCTCTTTTTTTGAGCGCTCTACAATAAAAACAACCTTTTTAATATCTTCATAATAATCAATTTTTTTTGCAAAAAAGACCTTAATTAATCGAGATTTTAATTTCCATAATTGAGAGACAGGGAAGTGAACTAAAGTTGCTCCGAGCAAACCTCCCAAAACAATTAATATTGAATCTGCATGCAAAAATAGTTTAACGCCATTTTCAAATCCAATTGCCTGTAATAGAAGACCTACTCCTAAAAGTATTCCTACAAATATTGTTATATCCATGTAAAAAATATGGATATATTATCCTAATTTAAAACATCGAATATTCTTGATACATTCTAATGAGGACACTACGTGGAAAATCATAAAAACTAAAGAGGACGCTTCTGTCTTCTAAACAAAATGCGTCCTCTTTATAAATTTAAAATTTATTCGACGGGAACTGTTAACGTTTCCCATTCTTTTTTGCTACAAAATTTAGTCAATTTTCGTCCATCATGGTCCGCTCGAATTGCAAAACGAACCTGAGTATTTCCGTCTTTCAACTCTCTTTCATAGCGAGTTTTTTTCAAATTCTGTTGTAAAATTTTAACCTTTTCTCGAGTTTTTACGTCATAAAATTCGTACTGTTCCATTGATTCCTCCTAATAATCTAAATTTGGCATAATCATAATCCTTAAAAATAGGGATCTATCCTTAAATTTTATGTTAGTTCCTTTGCCGAAATAATGGGTTACCCCTTAATTATTAGAGTTTTTTGACTGAATGTAAAGGATTTTTTAGTCTAACAACATCCTGTACTTTTTTTCGGAGATGGCTCAGGACAGTTCTCCTCACAATCAAACAAACCATAATGAGACGATTTATTTCCTGTAATTTCAAAGTATTTTTTGAATCGTGTTTCAGAAAGCATATCTGCCGTGTTGCCGCATACTAGTTTTGGTTTTCTCGAATGAAAGGTGTGCCCATTATCTAAAATAAATTTACATTTATCTTCTTTATCATTTCCAAGGTATCTCGCTGTTTGGCCAAAGTCTTCGCATCTATCCTCTAGGTCTAACTTAAACCCTCTTACAGTAATGGAATAAAATTCGATACCGTCCAACTTTTCTTCAATTTCTTTGTTTTCTATTGTTAGGCGTCGTTTGGACATTACACGATAGTCATTAACACCACAGTCCGAAAGTAGTCGCCTAAAATCCTCTATGTACATGGCTCCAGAAAGACACTCTCCATGTAAAACAGGATCTTTAGTCAGATGTTCAGGAACTCTACTTGAAGAAAAAACATCCGAAAAATAAAGCTCTCCTCCAGATTTTAAAACACGAATTATTTCTTTATATACAGACGTCTTATCCGGAGATAAATTAATAACACAATTAGACACAACTAAATCCATCGAATTATCTTTAATTCCACAGGACTTTAGATCTTCAATGTATCCTTTTTTAAAACTAACATTAGATGTTTTGTATCCGAATGCTTCTGCCTGAAATGACTGATACTTTCTTGCAACATCCAATTGCTGATCCGTCATATCTATCCCCGTAACATGTCCAGACTCGCCTACAAGTTTAGATATTAAATACACGTCTCTTCCTGTCCCACTACCTAAATCTAAAACATTTAAACCTTCTAAGGCCGTAGGCAAAGGAATTCCACATCCATAATATTTATCTAAAATTTCTGGCGCAATTTTTTTTAAGATTTCTTTATGCTCTGCTGACATTGAATCGTCGGTACAACAAGCATTTGTCTTTAGATCATCACTACCTGATAAAGTTGTTCCATAATATTCCTGTACGTTGCTGTGTGTTGTATTTGACATAAACTTCCTCTTTTCGATTTATTAATTTAGTTAATTTTTTGTGCGGCAATTTTAGGCGAACTTACAAAAAATTAAGAGCTGTAAAATAACTCACTTCTTTCACGTTCTCACCAGGGTATAATTTGGTTACCTCTAAGTCTAACGATTGTATAGAAACATTTTCAATCAAACTCAACCTGGTTTCTAGGGCCCTCAGACAAGACTCCGCTAGAGTTTCTATCAATTGATAAGGTCTCTTCGAAGAAACGTTCTGAATACTCTTAATAAGTAAGTCATAATCCAAGGTATTTTCGACATCGTCTTCATCTATAAATGAAGATATATCTTTCTTAAAATCGAATTTAATAGTTACACAAAACCGTACTTTTGACGTTTTAATTTTCTCAAAATCATACACGCCGATTATAACGTCTGACATGATGTCTCTAATGACTAATGTTTTCATTTTTTTGTCCAATTAAACTGATTATTTTCTGTCTCGATACAAACAATATTTCCTAAAAAATCAAATCTGTTAGCAATCCAAGATATCATATTTTCTCCGGTGCACGGGATTACGGGAATCTTATTATTTAACCAAGAATTCTCTAAGTCTCTAAAAAACGCTAAGGAATCCTTTGCCTGTGATGCTTGGTTTTTAGTAGATTCGATACCTTCATCTAAGTAAGTTTTAATTTGCATCATAAAACCAAATTTAAAACTATGTCCGTGTTTGTTTGAACAAGGCCCAAATGCGGTTTCTGCTTCGTCAGTTGTTAATTTTGGCTGATTTAAGGAATGCCCCGCATGTGCTGTCATGTTAAATCCATGATAATGTCCATCGTTTTTCAACTGATATACATACCCAGAGTTAGATTCGATTTGAATGGACTCTATTTGAATGTTTTTATTCTTTCCAAATTCGTCCATTAAATAATTTACATATAACTCGCTACAATTATTTTCCATTGAGTACATCTTGCTAGACATCTCATTCATATTTGAGCCTTGAGCCGTATTTTTATTGCTCAAGATAAGCTTTTCGATACCTTCCTGCATATTTTCAGGAAACCCAGAGTCTATTTCATTAAATAAACTCTCCATTTCTGTAGGGGTTTTAGTTGATGTAAAGTCTATTTTCAAATCCCCTACCGCCCATTTTATCGAAGCTCTTTCCAATTGTGGAATGACCATCTTATTTATGTAAGAAACTGTGATTTTTCCATCCGAATGAAAAAGCTGTAAATTTTTTGGAGCCGTCAACCTACAATCGACTAGACTTAATTCGTGATCATTAAGTGAGGATGCAATAAGATTGCTTAATTTATCTAAAAAGTTAAACAGATCAAATTTTTTATTCTTCTGTTTGGAATCAAACGTTATGTCGTTTAAATGTTGATGATCTAATTTATCAATAATTGGATCCAATATATTTTTAACTTCTGATAAATGACAAATAAATCCAGTAAGAGGATCTAACTTCCCAGATATTTTTACCCAGAGCTCAAAATTGAAACCATAAAATTTTTCTGAATTTTCAGTAAATGATGAAGAAAATCTAAATCGACGAGATACTGTAAGCATATCTATTTTTTTATAATATCAAAAAACTCTTTTCTTGTTTGTGGTTCAAAAAAGTTCCCTTTCAAACAAGAAGTCGTCATAACAGCACCTTTTTTTTGTGCTCCTCTAAATTCTAAGCAATCATGAGATGCTTTAATAACAACCCCCACGCCTCTTGCTCCAGTTACTTTTTCAAGACATTCAGCAATTTGAGCAGTAAGCTCTTCTTGAACCTGTGGCCTTTTTGAAAAATAATCAACGATTCTTGCAAATTTCGATAAGCCTAATATCTGTCCTCCAGGTATGTATCCAATATGAACTTTTCCCCTAAAAGGTAAAACATGATGTTCACAAAATGAATTAAAAGAAATCTCATCAACGACCACCATTTCCGATAACTGAGTCGGAAACAAAGCCTCGTTTACGATGTCGTCTATTGATTCTCTGTCTCCACCTAATAATTCAAAATAAGCCTTAGCAGCTCGAACCGGAGTTTTTTGAAGTCCTGGTCGGCTTAAATCATCGCCAACACATTCCATAATTGTTTTAAAGGCATCTGCCATTTTTGATATTTTTTCTTCGTTTGTCATTTAATCTACAACCTTATCTTTTCGTAACTATCACAATTATTACCTGAAACCTTTTTCTGGAAAAGAGACAAAAATAATTATCCCTACCTATTTTTAATAAATTCTAATACTTCTTCTGCGTGACCCTTTGACTTTACCTTTGTCCAAGAGTTTTCAATAAAGCCCTTTTCGTCAATCAAATAGGTCGAACGAACAATCCCCATGTACACTCGTCCATAGAGTTTTTTTTCTTGCCATACTCCATATGACTCAATAATCCTCGTATCTTCATCACTGATTAAATCTATAGTTAAGCTAAATTTATTGCAAAATTTCTCGTGCGACTTAATTGAATCTTTTGAAACGCCTAAAACTACGGCATTCGAGTTCGAAAATTCATCGTTTAATTTTGTAAAATCGTTCGCCTGAATTGTACAACCAGGCGTGTTATCTTTTGGGTAGAAATACAAAACGACCTTTTTACCTTCGTAATCGGAAAGAGAGATATCATTTCCAGATTGATTTAATTGTGTAAATTGCGGAGCTTTTATTCCATTTTCTAAAATCATTATAATTAACCTCAATTTTATTGATTAGACGATAAATAATACGATAAAAATGAAAGGATATAAAGAATAAACCCCTTCACATACGAATACTAAATTAAGATAAAAATAGTAAATTATGTATTTCAAAAAAATACTTACGAAATAAACAAAACGTTCACCTACTGCTCTTATATTTAATTAACAAGAATGAGCGTAATTTGACGCAAACACCTATTCGTTCAAAAACCTTTTAAACCTGGCCCCTATTTTCGAAATTAAGTATAATAGTCAGCTATGAAAATTAGACCTTTATTAGCATCAGAATCTACAAATCTTAGTTTTGAATTTTTCCCTCCTAAAAGCGAAGGTGGATCATCAAAGTTATTTGAAACAATCAAAGAATTAATTCCTTACGATCCTTCTTTTGTAAGTGTTACTTATGGAGCAGGAGGCGCTACTAGAGACTTAACTCATGACTTGGTTGAAAACATTCATAAAAAAACAGATCTGAATATCATGGCACATCTTACGTGCATTGGTTCTACTAAAGACGAAATTTTTGCCATATTGAAACGATATCAAGACATCGGTATTTGTAATATTATGGCTCTTCGAGGCGATCTTCCCAAAGACTCATCGATTAATCCTTTTCCTTATGGAGGATTTCGATATGCGGGAGAGCTTGTTCATTTTATTAAAGAACATTTTCCAGACTTTTGTGTTGGAGTTGCTGGTTTCCCAGAAGGGCATCCTGAAACCCCAAATAGATTAAAAGAAATCGAATACCTTAAACAAAAAATGGATCAAGGAGCAGACTTTATATGCTCTCAATTATTTTTTGACAATAATGATTTTTATGATTTTAAAGAACGAGCTGCTTTAAATGGAATATCTTGCCCAATTGTCGCTGGAATTATGCCTATTATTTCAAAATCTGGATATATTAGAATGGCCGACTTAGCAGGCGGCGCTCGTTACCCTTCAAAACTTTTAAAACAACTCATCAATGCAAACGATGCAGATATCCATAAAATTGGTGAAGAATGGGCAGTGAATCAAGTGAACGATTTAATCCAACAAAAAGTAAGTGGTGTTCATTTATATACGTTGAACAAATCGAGCTCTAGTATCCGTGTCATTCAGCAAACGAGTTTATCTGAAAAATCTATCTAAGTTCAGTTTTTTAAATTATGAACGCGAATTAAAATTATTCTAAAACCGTTTATTAGTCGCGTTCTCTATACGTATTAATCAACCGGACAGCCCTCATGTGGGTAAAATAACTCGCAAACCAGTCAAAAAATACTAATAGTCTATTTCTAAAATCAACTAAAAACATAACGTGGACGATACTCCATAACAACCACGCGAAGAATCCACTAAATTGAAACTTTCCGACTTGTGCTACTGCTCGTGATTTCCCTATAGTCGCCATTGACCCTTTGTTTTTATAAGCAAATTTTTGACGATCGAGATTCTTATTCTCGCGAATAAGCTGATCTGCTACAAACGATCCAGCCTGAATAGCACCTTGTGCAACAGCTGGAACGAGTGTTCCATTGCTATCTTCCAAATAGGCGCAGTCACCCACACAAAAAATAGAATCATCTTCTTTTATACTAAAATCAGGTGATACTATTGCTTGCCCCATCCTATTAACCTCAGAAGTTGTTAACTTAATAAGGGGTGAAGCTGTATTTCCTGCTGCCCAAATAATATTTTCTGACTCAATCAAGGTATCACCGATGGTCACACCTTCTTTTGTGATATTACTTACCATCGCATTTAACATTACTTCTACGCCCATTGCCTCTAAGTCTTTTTTAGCTTGCTCAGACATAGGTTCATGATAACGATTAAGAACGCGACCACTTCCTTCAACAAGTATTATTCGAGCTGATTTAGGGTCAAAATTAGAAAAGTCGTTTCTCAATGTTTTTCGAGTTAACTCAGCAATGGCTCCCGCCATTTCAACACCTGTTGGCCCAGCTCCTACTATTACAAAGGTACTAAATCGTGCTTGCTTATCCTCAAACCGTGTACGTTCTGCTTTTTCAAAGCTATAGAGCATTCTCTCTCGAATTTTTAATGCGTCTCTAGTTGTTTTTAATCCCCACGCATACTTTTCCCACTCTGGGTGTCCAAAATATGAATGACGCGCCCCTGATGCTACTATCAAATAATCATAAGAAAACTGTTGGTTCGAGCGTTTTGGCTTTACCGTCTTCTTTTCTTTATCTATTTCAGTAATATTTGCGAGAATTACGCGTACGTTTTTGTAATTTTTAAACATCGATCGAATTGGATAGGCGATCTGTGCTGGAGAAAGCATTGCTGTTGCAACTTGATATAAAAGTGGCTGAAAAATATGATGATTTCGTTTATCGAAAATTGTAACGTCAAAGCCTGCATTCGCTAGTTTTTTTGCGGCAATGCATCCTCCAAACCCGGCCCCAATAATAATTACTTTTTTTTTCTTATTTTTGTTCATAGCTGGGGACTATATCGCTAATTCAAAAATATTTCTACACTAGAATTTTTTTCGTATATAGACTCACATATTTCATTGTTTTTGGTATGAATTTGAAATTAGTTTTTAAAAAATTGTTTTGTTCTTAACAATTAAACTCACTACTTATTAACATATTCAATGAATCTTAATTTTATAAAATATCGAGTTATGATACAATTATTAGCAATTCACTAAA
>JABIPA010000045.1 GCA_018698675.1 bacterium
TAATATACTCATGGGTATGAGCCTCGATTTCAGGTTTAATACGAATCATAAGTCGAGCTTTTTTACCCAATCGAGCAGTGACCTGCTTAACATTTTCCAATTCCTGTTCATTATCTAAAATAATACGAACATTGTTTTCAACAGCAATTTCCAATTCTTCGATCGACTTATTGTTGCCATGAAAAATGATGTTCAAAGGGTTCATTTTACTTCTAAGTGCAGTAAACAATTCTCCTCCAGAAACGACATCAACACCTAATCCCTGGTCCGCCAAAATATTTAGAATGCCAACGTTCAAGCAAGCTTTCCCGGCAAAAACGACTAATGACTTCGGATAATTTTTTGAAAGCGCCTGCAAATAATCTTGGCAGTTTTTCTCAACTGTATCCTGGTCTAATATATATAATGGCGTTCCGAACTCATCGACTAAATCAGTGACTTTTTTGCCCCCAACAATCAATTGTCCGTCTAAATCTATTTTTTCTGATACTGGTTTAATTCCCATCCAACTTCTCCACCTTTAACTCTTTTCTATAATTACTATTTTTTTCTAAAGTCCGTCTAATTCATAACTTGGAACTTCTCTGTCCAAAATTAAAACGCCGTTTAAATGATCAAATTCATGTTGCAAAATTCGAGCCATAAGAGCTTTTTCCTTAATTTTAATAACTTTCCCGTTCTCATTCTGAGCAGTCATTTCAACAGAAACAGACCGTTTAACATAAACCTGTCTATTTGGAATACTTAAACAACCTTCTTCACCAATTTCTTTTTTTTCAGAAAAAACATCAATTACGGGATTAATGATAACCATTTTTTTTCGTTTATATTTCAAAACAAATATTTTCTCTAAAACGCCTACTTGAGGGCCAGCAAGCCCAAGCCCTGCATTTGCCTTCATCGTTTCGAACATATCGGAAATCAAAACTTTCAATCGTTCGTCAAAAACAGTAATTTCCTTGGTTTGTTGCTTTAATATTGGATTCGGATATTGAACCACTACAAGACGTGCCATAACTTAAACCCTTTCACATTTCTAAATAAAAGATACATTTAATTAATTTTTTATCTATGCTCTCTAAACAACAATCATAAGTTTATTATCTAAAGTTGCGGGTATTATAAACGAAAGCATCAATTTTTTTTAGCCAAAATATTAAGAATTCACTATATACTATTAACGTTTACTGGGATGACAAAAAAAACAGTGTATGATATATTCAAAAATTACGTTAAATAAACATGAAAAAAACTTATTTAGTTTAAGAGTCACAGACAAGATTTTGGAGGAAACAATGGCAACTATCGGAGACAAAGAAAAATTAGAAATTATTGAAACACATCGTGTTCACGATAAAGATACGGGATCATCAGAAGTTCAAATCGCAATATTAACTGAACGAATTAATCATTTAATTGAGCATTTAAAAAACAATAAAAAAGATCACCACACAAGAAGAGGTCTTTTGAAATTAGTAGGTCGTCGACGAAAATTCGAAGCTTACCTAAAAAGAACAAACAGAGAAAGTTACGTTGCGCTAGCTACGAAATTAAAACTTAAAATTAAAGACTAACAAAAAAAATAAGAGCTTGTTTCAAGCTCTTTCTATATTATCGTTTTATATGCAAAAAATTTCTTTTTTTACATATACCAAAACAAAACAATTAAATATAGACGGTTTGAAACAACGCTCAAATTTTCACAATTGGAATTCAAACCGTTAACCCATATACTATTATAAATAAACATAGATCTAAGGCCGTACTTAAATTACTAGACAGCCTCATATTGAAAGGAAACCAAAATTATTATGTTAAACAACCCCACAACTACTACACTTGAAATGGAAGGAAAAGAATTATCTCTTACTTCCGGCAAGTTAGCTAAACAAGCAAATGGAGCCGTCGTTGTTCAGTACGGAAACACCGTAATGCTAGCAACAGCTGTTATGTCAAAAACCCCAAAAGTAGGAATTGACTTCCTACCTTTAACTGTAGAATTCTCTGAAAAAATGTACTCAGCTGGTAAATTTCCTGGTGGATTTTTTAAAAGAGAAGCGCGTCCATCAACAAAAGCAACACTACTTGCAAGACTAATCGATAGACCTATTCGTCCATGTTTTCCAAAAGGAATGCACAACGAGCTTCAAGTTATTATCACCCTTCTATCTTACGACCCAACAGTAAACCATGAACCGCTTTGTATTACTGCTGCTTCAGCAGCACTTGCAGTATCTGATATTCCTTTTGCTAATGCCGTTGCTGGAGCAACTGTTGGGCTTATTGACGGAAAATTAATTGCAAACCCAACAAATGAACAACTAGAAAACAGCGACTTAGATATCGTAGTTGCTGGTTCTAAAGATGCCATATTAATGGTTGAAGCTGGTGCAAACGAAGTAAGTGAAGCAACTGTATTAGAAGCAATTCAATTAGCTCACACCTCTATAAAAGCGCAAATCGATTTGCAAGAATCCTTAGTAGCTAAAATTGGAAAAACAAAATTACCAGCTCCTGAAGTAAACGTAAACGAAGAGCTAAAAAACAAAATTCAATCGTTCTTAGGAACATCTATTGAAGACAATCTTCAAGACGGAAACAAAGACGAAACCGACGCATTCCTTAATCAACGACAAGCAGATGTTGTTGCTGAACTTCTAAACGAAGACGAAAGTAACGAAGGTGAAATCAAATCACTTTTTGGAACGATCAAAAAAGAAAAAATTAGACATGCAATTATTTCTAATAAAATTAGACCTGATGGCCGAAAAGTTGATGAAATTCGTCCAATCGAAATTGAAGTAGACACACTTCCATCTGTACATGGTTCTTCCGTATTTACTCGTGGAGAAACTCAAAGTCTTGGCGTCCTTACACTAGGAACCGAATCTGATGAACAAATCATTGATGGTGTAGCAGAAAGCGCTAAAAAACGATTTATCCTACATTACAATTTTCCTGCATTTTCTGTAGGTGAATGTGGCCGACCAGGTACAAGTAGACGAGAATTAGGTCACGGAGCATTGGCAGAACGTGCGTTACAACCAATTATTCCTAACTATGAAGCATTCCCATATACAATTCGCCTTGTTTCTGAAATCTTAGAATCTAATGGTTCATCGTCAATGGCTACAGTTTGTTCCGGAGCTCTTGCTATGATGGACGGTGGAGTTCCAATTAAAGCGCCAGTAGCTGGAATTGCTATGGGTCTACTCATTGAAGGAAGCGACTATACGATTCTTTCTGACATACAAGGACTTGAAGACCATTATGGAGACATGGATTTTAAAGTAGCTGGAACACGTAAAGGAATAACTGCATTACAACTTGATATTAAAGTTGGTGGATTATCTAAAGAAATTTTAGAAAATGCACTTGAGCAAGCACATAAGGGACGTCAACACATCCTTGATAATATGAACGCGGCAATAGAGCAGCCAAGAGACGGATTATCAGACAATGCACCTAGAATCGAGTCTATCACTATTGACCCAAGTAAAATTGGAATAGTTATCGGACCCGGTGGGAAAATGATTAGAAAAATTGAAGAAGATTCTAAAGCAACCGTTTCTATTGGAGATGATGGAGAAGGTAAAATTAGTATTTCTGGTCTTTCTGCTGAATCTATCAACATCGCAAAAAGCATCATTATCGGCTTAACAAAAGAAGTTGAAACTGGTGAAGAATATGCTGGGAAAGTTACAAAAATTCTAAATTTTGGGGCGTTTGCAGAAATTCTTCCTGGAAAAGAAGGGTTAATCCACATTTCGGAATTAACTAAACGCCGTTTGAACAGCGTTGAAGAAGTTCTAAAAATTGGAGATACATTTCAAGTTATCGTTAAAAATGTTGACCAACAAAACAGAATTAACTTAGCCCCTAAAGAATTATTTGATTAGTATTCTTTAACATTAAAATTTAATTCGAAAAAAGGCTGAGGTAATTCCTCAGCCTTTTTTTTGTGTATTCCTTTCTAGTTTAGGGCTCTAATTAATCAAGATTTAGATTTATGATTAAAAAAGAATCCGATTAAAGGTAATAAAATATCTGTATACAAAATAATACCTGCATTTCCTGATGCCATATTTTTATTCACAACAATCTGATAAATATGCCCCGAAGCAGCTCCCCATAAAAAAAATGCTGGTCCAACTATAGCTGCCAACCGTAGATGTTTGTTTTTAAACCCCATAAATCCAACAACCGAAAATCCCAAACTGGCGTATCCAACCTCTAATTGAAATGGACTTGGTTTCCACCCAATAAATTCCGCTGCCATTTCAGGAAAAAACACATGCATTATAAAATTGTATAAGAACGAAAATCCAATGCTAAAAAGAACAAAATGAGAACATAATCTGTCAAAAACAATCGTCGATGACACGTCCTCATCACACAATTTTATAGAAACCCCGGCAGTTACTAATCCTAGTACCAAAAAACTTAGCGTAAAATTACTTAAAACAAATGTTATTACCGAATCGATCATTAATTTCTCCTTTTAAATTTAATACGTCCTAAATTCCCAACTTTGAGAAATAATAAACACCCTATCCTTAAAAACTTTTCTGAACCGCATTTTTTTTGTAAACTATACATACATTCTAAACATTTCGACGCGGAGGCCACATTTATGAACAAAAAAATTAGCTTACTTCTACTTTGCATAACATCAGCAATATTATCTTCAGGTTTTTTTAACACAACTCCTGATAATGCAATTGCTAAAGTAAACAAAACCTTTATTACCAATCCGGAACTAAAAACTAAAATCAGTCAGCTAGCTCCCCAAAATCAGGACGCCCTAAAATCAAAAGAAGCCAAAGTACAGGTTCTTGACCAAATGATTAACGAAGAACTTCTTTTACTTGCTGCGCAAAAAGAAGGCATTTCTAAAACAGCCGATTACAAAAAACTAATCGAAAAAGCGAAAAATCAAATTCTTGTTGGATTAATTATCGATGAAAAAATTAATAAAAACATTTCGGTAACTGCAGATGATCTAAAAAATTATTATAAAAGCAACCCTAATCTTTTCAGAGAAACTGAAATGCGACTTATTCGACATATATTAGTTGCAAAACAATCAAGTGCCGAAGGCATTAAACGAGAAATAGATAATGGCGGTTCTTTTTCTGACTTTGCTAAACAATATTCTCAAGACCCATCAAGTAGAAAAAATGGTGGCTCCTTAGGATGGTTCAGTAAAGACCAACTGTCTCCAGATTTCGCAGCAGTCGCTTTTGGAATCAAGAAAGCAGGAGATATTTCAAACGTTGTTAATACTGAAGCTGGATTTCACATCGTGTTAGTTGAAGATATAAAAACGAGACAGGCCCTTACCTTTGAAGACGTGGCTCAACAACTAGACCCTGTTGTAAGAAACCTAAAACGACGAGAGTTAACAAGTAGTTTTTTAAACTCTCTAAAAAACAGATTCCCAGTTGAACGATATATCAAAAATATAAAAGACTAAAACACAATAAAATTATGACAAAGAGCTCTAGTATTAAAAGTTACGCAAAACTTAATCTAGGGCTCAAAGTCTTCCCTCCCGATGCATCCGGACTTCATCCCATTAAATCCATTTTTCAAGAAATTTCTCTTTGTGACACAATTACAATCACAAAAAATGAGACCCTCACATGTTCAATTACATGTTCAAATGAATTATTAGCAACAAATGACAATTTGATTGTAAAAGCATTCGATTCGTTTGGACCCAAATTTGGAATGCATGTTCATCTTGAAAAAAACATTCCATTAGGTGCTGGCTTAGGTGGCGGTAGCAGCAACGCAGCAGTTATTTTAAACTGGTTAAATTCCTTAGAAAGAAAATATTCCACTAAAATGTTAAATGAAATTGCATATACATTAGGGTCTGATGTTCCTTATTTTTTAAACGGAGGAAGATCCGATGTAGGCGGTACAGGAAATTTAATCATACCTCTTAAACACGTTCCTCAACATTTTGTAATTATCTATCCAAATATTCACGCCGATACAGGTTTCGTTTACAAAGAATTCGATAGAATAGAAAAAACAAAAATAAAAACATCAAAAACACTTTTTAACGACCTAAAAATCCCAGCATTTAATCTGTACCCAAAGCTTAAAACAATTGAAACAACAATACGCTCACTTATTCCAAACGACGTATTTATGTCAGGCAGTGGTTCGACACTATATATCACCGATCCATCCAAAGAAAAATGCGAGCTTTATGTAAAAAAGTTTAAAAGTATTTTCCCTGACTTTTATATCCAACACGTAAACGCCATTTTAAGAAAATAAATCTTTTCGCATTACGAAAACAATTCCCGTCCCTGACAATAAACCCATTCTGTTAAATACCATCTTTAAACTTAAGTTCGCAGACAAAAAAACATACAAATGGACGTTTTAATTTAATCTACCAATATGTGATAATCTGAAATGTGAATGATATAGAAAACAAATCAAGCCTTAAAATGGCCCACGTATTGATATCTGGAAGAGTACAAGGTGTATTCTTTAGAGTGAGTACAAAAGAAGTAGCAAACAATCTAAATCTTTCAGGTTGGATAAAAAACACATCAACAGGAGAGGTAGATGCCTACTTCGTCGGATCTGAAAAAAACATAAAAACAATATTAACCTGGTGTCACAAAGGCCCCGAACATGCAAAAGTAGAAGCGGTAAAAAATATTCCTATCACTCAAACCGAAAAAACAGTTCTTTACGATATATATCAATCTAACAAAATAAACATTGAGACACCTTCATCGTTTGAAATTAAAAGGACACTATAAATGATTCAAAATCTAAAACCATTCGTTGAAAAACACAACTTCAACCTGTTCTTAATCGACGCAGCGGGAGTCCTATACACAGATTCTGGAGCAATCCCCGGCGCTCCAGAAGCAATCGAATACTTAACATCAAAAGGGCCTGTATATATTGTTACAAACAACTCATATCAAGTGCCTTCGGCTATCGCAAAAAGATTTTCCGAATCCAATTTTAGCATCGACGAAAAACAAATCATTACTCCTGGGCTTGGAATACATCACGATGAATATATCAAATCGATGATTATCAATAAAAAGGTCTACGTATATGGAAGGCAGTTCTCTCTTCCTTATTTCGACAATTCCACATGTTCAAAAATAGTCAGTACTTTAGACGAGGCCGATGTTATCGCAATGATGTCTACATACAAGCCAGATAACATACAACCATACAATGATCTCAAAGCACATATTCTAATGTATCCGCATAAAAAAGTATTTTGCTGCAATCCAGATATAAACGTCGTAACACATGAAAACGTTAAAAAACCTGTCATCGGTCATTACGCAAAAAAACTTTACGACGAAACAAACACACCTGTCCTTTTCTTTGGCAAACCTTATGAAAACTTTTCACAAATGGTTAAGAATGTCATAGAAAAAGAAGGTCACAAATTATCACTGAAAACATGTTTTTTTGACGACAACCTAGAAAATGTAAAAAACATGAGTAAGCATATAGGAATTTCGGGAGCTTGTATTACGGATACGGGCCTTTCACAGCATATCTCAAAAAACCTAAATTCAACGAAGCCATCGTCACGATATACAGAAACCAGTTCACCTATATATTTTGTTTCAAAACTGGGAATTTAGGGAATATACCTTGCATTATCATCCAATTCTGGATAAGATTTATTGCACTCAAAACACTAACGGAGGATTTAATGGGTAGTTTAATTAAAAAAAGAAGAAAAAAAATGCGTAAACACAAGTACAAAAAGTACGGAAAGCGCATGAAATCAACTAAAAAATAGTCTCGGTTGATTAGACCCCCAGCTGTAAATGGCCATTTTTATCCTAAAGATGGCCTTGCTTTATCTAACCAAATTCAAGATTTTCTAGATGTTGCCGATTGCTCAGCCTTAACCGCTGAGGCAATTAATCCTATAAAAGGATTAATATCGCCACATGCCGGTTATTTGTATTCAGGATTGACGGCAGCCCATGGCTTCAAAGCAATTGAAGGACAAGACATAGAAACAGCAATCATCATTGGTCCAAGTCATCATATATCTTTTGAAGGAGTATCCATATTTGACGGTTCCTTTTACGAAACGCCTTTAGGCTTAATTCCTATTGAAACCTCTTTAGCCCAAGAATTAATTTTTAGTGTCCCAAATTATAATTTTTTCAAAGCTGCTCATGAAAAAGAACACTCTATTGAAGTACAACTTCCATTTTTACAAGTATTAGGGGTTCCTAATATATTATCCGTAATCATGGGGTCTAAAAATCCTAATCCTAAGGAGCTCGCTGATTCAATCATTGAACACGCAGATCCAGAAAAAACGATTATCATCGCTTCATCAGATTTCTCTCATTTTTATAATAGTGCCACCTCTCAAAAAATGGATGCTTTAGCCTTAGAAACCATCAAAAATAATGACATAGACCAATTGTTAAAATTATCTGAACAAAAGAAAATAGAGATGTGCGGCCTTCATCCCATAATCACGCTTCTCCTAATAATGAAAGCTTGGAACGCGAATAACCAAAAAACATTACATTCTACAAATTCAGGAAAGGTGTCTGGAGACACATCTCGTGTAGTAGGGTATAATTCTTTAGCTTTTTACTAAAAATTATTATGAATACTATAAATGAAGACCCTTTTGAATACGACATGTCGTCTATGGAAAATGAATTTGATTCATTCAACGGCAGTGAATTCAACCAAGAAATTGGTGAAAATATCGACGACCTTAAAAATATAGACACAATGTACTCTTCTGACGTCGACGACGATGAAAACTTTTCTTCCGATGATAAAAACGACAATAATCAGAACATAAAAAAAGATGTACATACAGAAACCTCAACTCAATTAGATACAAACCACGAAACTGATTTAGTCATCTCAGAATCGGTAGACCCTGAATTCGATGAACAACCCAATACGGAAATTGAAAATACATCCAACTCCGATTCTTTAAGTGAACTACAAATAGACGACCCCAAACCGATAGAACAAAATCTCAATATCCAAAACAACTCTGACATCGAAAAACCGACTTTATCTGAGCCCGTGAGCGAACTCAATTCAAATGATTCAAGAATAGAGATGTCAGATAACGACGAACCAAATTATGACAAACCCAAAGAAACAGTTAAGGCCGACTTCACAGAGCTAAGCGACATAAAACCTAAAAAAACTACATTATCGGATTCAATAAACGAAACCAGTTCAAATATGCCCAAACCTGTAGAACCTGATTTCACGAAACCTATGTATACGAAACCGAACGAACAAGCTGAATCCAACTTTAAAAAACCAACATATACGGCACCTAAAGAAATCTACTTCAAAAATGACGAACCGCCTGTTGAAGAAACGATGTCTATTGAGTTACAGCCCCGAGATAAAAGAGAATTAATTTCGTTGGCAAGATATGCTCTTTCTGAACGCTTAAAGCATCATCGAATTGAACTTAAAACGTCAGATTCACCCAATCTACAACAAATATGTGGCGCATTCGTTACTTTAAAAAGGCTAGGCCACTTAAGAGGATGTATTGGACGAATTTTTGGCAAACTTCCAATTTATGAAACGATACAAAAAATGGCTATACAGGCAGGTTTTTACGATACGCGGTTTAAAAGTCTAACAAAAGAAGAATTAGCGCTCACAGATATCGAAATTTCTATATTAACGCCACTAAAACACATTTCATCGGTTGACGAAATAATAGTTGGAAAACATGGCGTGTTCATTCAAAAAGAGCTTTCTTCTGGGCTTTTACTTCCCCAAGTTGCTATTGAGGAAACCTGGGATAAAAATGAGCTTTTGGAGAATCTCTGTTTTAAAGCGAAACTACCAAACTTTGCTTGGAAAAGTGCTGATTTATTTACCTTTGAATCAATAATCATTAAAAGCGATTAATTCACGCTGCATTTAATGTCCCAAAAAGATTATTTTGGACCACAGTTCTATATTTAGGGTCCATCATTTGTTCACCCAATACTATAGGATCAATATCAATACCTTTTTCTACGCTTAAGCTTCCACTTTGTGAAACAAACGCATCCTCTTCATCCATGGTTTTTCTTTCGACAAGAATGTTCATGTTTCTCAATAACGTGATTACAGAAGTATCAACAGATTCACCGGCCAACAACTGTCTCTGTTCTAAGGCTTCTAACCTTGCAAGGTTTACCATCGTCTCGGCAGACTCGCATCTCTCTTGCCCTAAGGTCCCCACTGCAGACTTATATAAATAACTCGTCAAATTTGCTCCATTCTTAGCCACTGACATGCCAGCCGATACAATATGAAAGGAAGTCGCTGCTACGGGAATAGCAAACCCCGCTACAGTAAAAAGTTGAGACGTTAGGGAATATAATTTAGAATTCATTTTCGCATCCAACTTGTCTTTCATAATGAGCAAAGACTTTAATTCTGCCAACTTTTTGGGAGATTTTTCCTGATCTTTCGAAAAAATAAAAGATGCTAAGGATTTATTAACCGCAGCAATTTGGGTTGATGTTGTCTCAATATCCTCCATCAACTTTATAGAACCAAGAGAAAATAAAACATCTTGAACTCCGGGAAGATTCAAAACTTGTTCTACAATTTTAGGTGTACCCGGAATATATCCACAGATAAATTTTCGTGCTTCGTCGATTAATTCTTTTTTATCTAAGGGTCCAGTTAAGCCTGAGTACGCATCCTGAATAGATTTTTTTACTTCCAAATACGCAGATTTTTTCGGGCTTACACTTATATCCATTAATTCAGCCGAAAATTTCCTACGAAGACCATTTATAAGAGACTCCATTTCATGCTCAATGGCAATTCGATGTTCTTTTTCGTCAGAAAATTCGCAATACCGTTCTTTTAACAAAAAATATAATTCTTCTTCAGCTCGTTCGATATAAGGATCGAATCTCATATCCAAATTCCCGGAAGAAACAAAGCAAGCTCCTTCTTCCGAAAAATCTTGTATTAACTTATCCATCTTCTTTATTCCGTTGTCCAAAACCGCATCGCGCTGACTAGCTAAAACGTCAAAAGACCCCAACAGTCTCCCGACCTCGTTTACAACACTATCAATACGACTATCTGCCGTCTGCTCAAATCGTTGTCGAAAACATTCCTTTTCCACGTCTTCTAATCTCAAAAATATCTGATTTTCAGTCCCTTCTTCAAAAGAGTGCTGACATATCTCTCTTAGACAAATAAGTGCTTTAAGTTTTTCATTAGGAGTTATTAATTGATTTTCGATAAATTTATCTATCAATAGCTCAATAATAACGTGTCTCTGCTCCGTTCCATTACTCTTCAAAAGTTCGTCCATCATACAGGCCTTATCTTCCATCAAATAAAGGCCAACTACCGTTTTAAAGGTATCTTTTAAGAAATCTAATGTTTCATTAAATTGAGGAATTTTCTTATCGGCATTGTTAAATTCACAAATTATACGGTCTAGTTTAATAATTTGCTCAAAATACATTGTGTCTCTAAGAGACTGTTTAAGACCAATTTCATCATGAATCAGATTTGACGAAACATAACTTAAAACTTCTTTTGTATCTTTGACTACATTTTTAAGCGCCGGCTGACTTTCAGCTTTTTCTTCCATAGCTTTTATTTTTAGATCTAACAAATTTAAGGCAATTTCAGATGGAAGCATGGGAACAATATTCTCTGAAGCATGTTGTATTTCAATAGGGCCGTTAAACGAATTTATGTTAGAAGAAAGTGATTGAGAATATGAATCCAAAGAAGAGACAAGTTGATCAGATACCTGAACAAGACTTTCTCCAAGAGACGGGGTTGCAAGCTTTAACGACTTAGACTTAAATCCAGGAAGAGTTAACATTCCTTTATTTTGAAAGTCACCATCCTTAGACTCAGAGGATCCCCATCCTGAATCTGGCACTAACCCAGACGATTTTCTAAAACCTTTTACCCCCACCTAAAAATGCCCCCTCAAGCTTCAAATTACAATAGTATCTTACTAAAAAAGAGCCTATAGTAAATTATTCCCAAAAATGGGGATTGTTAAACGATTTTGGTAATAAAATGATTAAAAGAAAAAAATTAACTTAATATAAATCTTAAAATAGAATAAATGCTTTACTTATACTTTTTTGGAATTTTGAAGTTCCCAACACTTAATCATTAACATCATCGACGTTATAAAACTAAAACATGCCACGATAAAACCTGGAAAACCGTCCTTCACTCCCTTAAAATGAAACAAGGTCTGAGTAAACATACCAAAAGATCTGCTAAAAACACCCCATCTAGTCAACGTAAACGGTGCCTTATCGCCATAAGAATTTGCTTCCAACTGAGTATAATGATTCATCTTCTCTAGATAAGAACCAATCCCCGTGCACGTTTGATGTAAAATTACCGCATTAGGATTCCAATCCAAATGAACCAATTTACCTGTTGTTTGCATACGTTCATGTACAATTTTTTCTTCAAATTGAAGTGTATCTGCTTTGATTAAACGACTTTGATAATCAGGGTACCAGCCACAATGCTCTATCCAATGGCCTAGCACGAAATTTTTCCGGGGAATTTCTAATAATTCTCCCCTACTACCCTCAGAAAAACTCACAATTTCCTGTTCCAATTCTGGTGTTATTTTTTCATCAGCATCCAAATAAAAAATCCAGTCTGTGTCCAACTTAGACACAGCAAATTTACGTTGTTCCAAAAAATTCGTAAACGGTCGTTCATAAAAATCTACTGAATAAGATTGGCATATTTCTTTCGTTCTATCTGTCGAACAAGAATCCACTACGACAATTTTACTAAATATTTTACAACTATTAAGACAGTCTTCTATAAAAACCTCTTCATTTTTCGTCAAAATAAAAACGCCAATAGAAACATTTTTTCTTTTATTAGGTGTCGTCATTATTTCCTCCTAAAGTTCTATAATATGCATCCAGTTTCTCAATAAATTGATTGCTCCCAAAAACAGAACGAAATCGTTCATAGCCATTATTAGAAAGCTGTACTCTCAATTGTTTATCATCCGCCAACTTCTGCATGGCATTCGTCCATTCATCAGAATCTTTGGAATCTACTAAAAACCCAGTTTCGCCATCTACAACAATTTCAGCTAATCCCCCAACATTAGAAGCAATCACAGGCTTCTTCATTGCCATAGCCTCAATAGCAACCAATCCGAAAGGCTCGTTCTCCGAAGGCACCAACACAACATCCATGGCCTGAACAACAGACGGAGCATTTTCGACCCTTCCCGTAAACAATACTCGTTTCCTCAATCGATGGTCGTCTATAAAATCATTTATCTGCTGATAATAACCACTATCTTTTGCAGCATAAAACTCTCCCATAATAATAAAATAAGAATTTTGGATATTTATTTTTGAAAACGCTTGCAAGGCAACTAAATGACCTTTCCATGAATCAATCCTTCCAGTCATTCCAACAACAAATGTATCTTTCTGGATATTCAATACATCTCTAGACTCGGCTACTGTCATATTAAAACAACCATCATCTGTTCCGTTATAAAGTAACCGGATTTTAGACTCTCTAACTCCGTTTTTAATCAAATCACGTTGAATACTTTTAGATACAGCCAAAATAGAAACGTGAGAAAACCAGTCGACAAGATTTATATCTCCTGGCCTCATATCAAAATCAGCCCAATGTACGATTGTCTTAATTCGTCCAAAAAATCCAAAATATATAGGAACATATAAACAGAAAATAGAATTCACATGAATAATAGATACATTGAAAACACCATTAAGACGTAACGTCAGCCATAGAAAAAACGAGCCCGCTAAAACATTAAAAATTTGACCTGATTGTAAAAAATAACGAGGGAAAAATACTACTTTATAAACATAAGGAGATAGTTTTTCTGCAAGAATACCTTCATTTGGCATAATTACAACTATCTTATAATTCGTTAACTCCTTACACATACGTAACAACACATGTTCCGCACCTCCCATGTGACCAGTAGGACTGAAAAACAATATCGTTTTAGGGCATTTTTTTCTATTCAAACTAAATTCCAACAGGGTTATTCTTCTTTCCTAAATTCGCTTATCCTGAAAATCTTTACAATATTTGTTAACGATATCCACTTCCGATAAGTCCATAATTTCTCCGTCAGAAACTAATGGGGGGTTATGCAGTTTAGGATTTGCTCTCTGAGATAAAATCCACAAACGCTTAGAATATTTTTGTGTCACATTATGAATGATCGAAATATCATGCTTGGTAAGCAAATCAAATAGGCTATCCGATGTAATATGACGAGAATGAACGACAAATCCCAACTTATTCAAATGTGCTCGCGTATCGAATCCGAGAGATTTAGTTTCATCATCAAAAACAACACATATATTTAGACTCGATTTAAACCACTCAATTTTTTGATCAGAATAATCCGTCATGCCTTCACCGTTCAATAACATTAAAGTTTTAGCAACCATATCTGTCGCCGAAATATCATCGCTACATACAGTGTATGGACAATGCTCATGAGGACAAAAATACTCACAGTTTACTACATTTCGAATTAAAAAATGCCGATTATTAAGTGGCCCCCAACTCAATGGTTTTACACGTTTCGAAGGGAATATTGCCAACTGCGGACGCTCTAAAGCAGAGGCTAAATGAGAAGGCCCCGTATCGACACCAACATAGACATCCAACAGACTAAGAACTCCGGCCAACGTTTTTAAATCTGTTTTCCCAACGCAATCCAATAACGACCGATTAACAAGGCCCTCTATTACTTTTCGGTACTCTTTCTCTTTTTCAGTATGCCCAGTAATTACAATGTCGCAGTCCAATTCTTTAGATAATTCATTAATATAGTAAGCATATTTTTCAGGAGTTAACGGCCGATTCCCTCCTCCAACTCCTAAATGGATACCCACTATAGGTCTTATATTTTTCCGACCTAATTTTCGTAGAAGTATCTCCGCATTTTCTCTACCTTCCTTAGGCACTGGAATAGATAAAGAAACATCGTCTTTGAATCGAATTCCCAAGGGACCCGCCAACATAAAATTATAATGAACGACATGTTTCGGCTGATCAAACGAGCGATAAAAAAGCCCATATTTTCTTAAAACAGGCCATAGACCTAGTTTTGCTTTGTCACCTAAATTATATTTAATCCCAGCAAAGTATGCGCCCCAACATGTTTTTGATTCTGAATAATAATGAACAGCACAGTCAAAACCAAACGACTTCAACCACTTTACATAACTAAAAAATCCAAAAAAAGAAGTTACTTTTCTATCAATAATCACTTCGTCTATATAAGGTAAATGTTCAATAATTTTACTATTGATAGGAGATGCTAAAACAGTAATAACTGTGTTTGGTAACGCCTCTTTAATTGCTTTAATGGCAGGCAAGGTCAGAATCATATCGCCAATAGCATCTGGGCGAACAATTAATAGTTTAGATATGTTCTCAACTGGTAGTGTCTTCATAGCAACCTATAATATACCACGAGGCTTCTTTTTTAGGATAATAGGATGCTCACAAAATATTAGCACCTCCTTTAAAAATAAATATAGAAATAGGCTTTTCAATTTATGCTCCCTATAAGTACACTTATACTCTATGAAAATTGGCTTATATGATTCTGGAATTGGAGGTCTTTCTGTCTTAAAGGAACTGCTCCCTATATTTCCAAACGACCAGTTTATTTATTACGGAGACACTAAAAATGCACCTTACGGAAGTAAATCAAAAGAAGACCTTTGGAAAATTAATACGGTCATTCTGAATTTCTTTGAATCAAAAAAAATAGATGTACTTATCGTAGCCTGCAATACATCTAGTGCTTTATTTTTAGATAAAATTAAAAAGCATATTGATATCCCCGTCTTTGAACTCATCCATCCAACCGCAGAAAAAATAAAATACGATAGATTTAAAAAAGTAACCGTATTTGGAACGAATCGGACAATAGATTCTCATTGCTACAAAACGTCGATTCAGTCTCTTTCGCCAAAAACAGAGGTTCTAGAAATTGCGTGCCCTCTATGGGTTCCATTTATAGAAACATCTGCTTCAATTATTAAAAATGAAACGTCGATAGATGTCGATATTTCAGAGAAAGTATTACAGGCCTTTGAATGGGAAGCAGACGGAATAATTTTTGGATGCAGTCATTATCCTTTCTTAAGTCATCATTTAGAAAAAGAATGGTCTAAACAATCTACAAATAGACCTATGAAATGGATAAACCCCGCGCAGGCACTTTCCTCTTTACTTAAAAAAGAAAAGGAAACCATCACTTCTGTTACTAAATCTGTTCCAAGAGTTGACTTTATAATAACGAAACAATCAGCTCTTTTTACTTCTATTTCTAAAGAAATCACTAAAAATAGTAAATTCGCTCACTCTTTAACTATTATCTAAAAAAATAAAAATGAATCAAGTCCAATTTTCTGATAATTTAGCCCGATAATATGAGGTTCTCATCAAAATAATTTAAAATTTATCCCCAAAGATTTTTTTGATAAATAAACACAATTCAAATAGACTACAAACGAATGAATAAAATAAATTCAATGACTCAGGGCTTCTTCAAAATCTATATATGCATATTTCTAAGCTTAATTTCATTCTCAACATTAAAGGCAACAAATAGTCAGTTTCCTTTAACGTCTATCGACTATTATAAAAACTTAACCCTATTTGGGGTAGAAACAACGCTGTCCCCTCTTTCGTGGACAGAAAATGAATGGAAATCAACAAGTCTAATAATAGGTGCAGGTTTAATCGGATACATGGTTGAAACTGACATTAAAAATTGGATTAACGACCAAAATTCAGATTTAATATCCAATATAGGAAAAATAGGCGATTCAATTGGATCTCCGTATTTTTTACTTCCCCTAACCGCATCTATGGCAGGATATGGATTTTTATCAAGCAACTCCAAATTAACAAAAACAAGCATACATGCATTTTCTGCCGGACTAATTACAGGCGGCCTTACAAAAGGGATGAAAGCACTATTTAACAGACATCGGCCATCATCTGGAGACGACCATAATATGTTCGACGGTCCGTCTCTTTCAGGTGATGAAGAATCACAATCCTTTCCATCAGGGCATTCTTCCGTAACTTGGGCTATTGCCACTATCTTTGCAGAGAATTACAAAAATAATTCTATTATTTATTATGGCGCATACGGATTTTCGACCTTTGTTTCAATATCGAGATCCTTTCATAACGAACATTGGATATCAGATATAATTATTGGAAGCGCGCTCGGTCACTTTGTAGCAAAATCGGTTCTAGCCGACTATAAAATTTCAAAATCCATCAAATTTTCACCGATACTCACCTCATCAGCTGTCGGAGGAAAATTAAATTTCTAAACCAATTGTCTCAGAAACTAATGACTCACTATCAAAGAAAAAATCACATTTTGCCGAAATAACGCTTTTACTTCTCTGTAATGCACTTTTATTTTGTTCCATAGGAATGAATGTCGTTCTATTTCCTGCTTATTTAATTCATCACGGTATTAGCGAATCTCTAATTGGATTTTCATTTTCTGTCGAACTAATCGCAAGCATGGTAATTTCATTTTATGTTCCTCATTTAACTAAAAAATTCAAAGTTACGAATACACTTATAACAATGACGTCTTTGTACGCACTTTTTATCGTCCTACTACCTTTTTACATAAACTTCATAACGTGGTTAGCCTTAATATTTTTTCTAGGAATCAATTTGTTTGGTGCCATGACAATTTCAAATTCTCTTTATAATCAATTTCTTAGCAATCAAAAAAGAGCTTGGTATTTATCTGTAATGACGATCGCAATTTGCACAGGACTTAGTATTGGTCCACTAATTGCAGGAGGCCTTGATCCATTGCATTATAAAAGCTTTTTTATATCCGGTTTTTTCGCATTGTTAAGCACGGTTCCCCCTTTTATTCTTTTAAAGAATAAATACAAAATTCCAGAGCATCGACACGTCAAAATATTATATTTCATCAAAAAAGAACCGATCGTATTCATGGCCAAATTCACGCAAGAGTTTATCGTGAGCTCAATTTTTACATTAACTGTCGTATATTTAATTCAAAATGGTCATACTCTAAAACAGGCAGGTCTCGCTCTCTCAATATTTGCAGCAAGTGCAATTGTCGACCTTATCATTGGATATTTGGCAGATCGGTATAATAAATACAAACTAGTCTCTATTGGAGTGACAGGAACCCTATTTTGTATCACACTTCTATTTTTGCAAGCTCACAACTTACGCGTCATATTACCCATTTTTTTTGGTTTAGGAATTTGCGCAGGACTAATGCATATTTCATTGAGCTCACTACTTAACAACCAATTTCCAAAAACATCACTAATATCCGCTAATGCAGCATTACTTCTTGTAGGTAGTTCTGGAGGAATTACGGGCGCCTTACTAATTGGGATAACCATGCAATATTTTGGAAAAAGTGGATTTCCGATAATGATTATGGGAATCTGTCTCATCTACCTTTTATTAAATCCAATCATAAGAAAAGTACACACGCCTCCAAAAACCGATATTCGATTTAATAGATAAAAATAAAAACAAATTCCGATTTACTAAAAAAAATTACACCTATATTGAATAAATAAAAAATTCAACTATAATTCTGAAACATTATGAACTTTTTAAAACTATTCACAGCTTGTTTACCAAGTGTTCAAAAAAAAACGATTCCCACTATTGTCGGGAAAAAAAATACTCAGGACTCACCTACCACCGCTTTAGTCCAAAACCCATCATCTTTAAATGATTTTTTAGCATTTCAAGAAAAATCACGTCCCTCTCTAGAGGTTTTTGACACGACCCGTCAAGCAAGCACATCCTATTTGGGCGATAACAATAGAAGCGCTAGTACAAACGACGATGAATGGGTCACTTTGTCCCAAGTAGAAACTATTTTAAGAGTTCGTGATACAAGAAAAACAATCACAATTGATACAAATGGAATTAAAACAACTTTTGAATTTGACAAGAGACGTGTCGATGAAACCGATGGAGAACTGTTCCAATACGAAAATAAAACATCTAAAAGAAAAGTATCGAAAGACTATGTAGGTAGCGGAAGTTCAGGACGAATAAGAAAGGGAACAATTCTTGGAACTAACGAACAAATTGCAGCAAGAATATTCACGACAAAAGAACACGACATTAAAATAAATGGTATTAAAAAGCCCGGACAAAAAAGTAATTTCCTTCAGTTAAGCAAATTACATCCTCAATTCTTACCATTACGATTAAACAGCCTTTGTGTGTTAAAGCCAAAGTTTCATTTCATAGAAACTAAACCAAACAATACAAAAAACAAACGAAGTCCTGTAAAAAAACGCCACTACTTAATTTTTGATTACATGCAAAATGACCTAACTAAATTTACATGCATAAACAAAGCATACACAATCGAAATGTGTCGTCATCTAATAACTACTGTCGATCATTTGCACGTAAATAGTATCGTTCATACAGACATAAAACCGGATAATTTTGTTCGTAAAGAAAATAAAATGCCAAAATTAATTGACTTTGGAGACGCTGAAGATTTCGAATGGGATAAAAAGACAATCGCCAAACGATCAGGAACCATCAACTACATGGCTACAGAATTAAAAACCTACGATTCAGAAGACGATAAACGAAATTTCAACGACTTCAAAAGAGCAGATATCGCGAGCCTTGGTTTTACTTTATACAAAATATTAACGGCATCTGAAAGTAACCCAGGTGGGTCTTCGTTATTAGGAAATCGCCAAGAATATTTTGATACACTAGAAATAGCTATCGCTACAGAAAAAAAAGAACTTACTAAAAAACTAGAAGAAAACACTCAATTAACACATCTAGAAAAACAGCTTATAGGTGGACTATGCGAACCTAATCCAAATTTAAGGATGACTACGGAAGAAGCATTAATATTGATGGAGTCCATTCAAGAAGAAAATAATGTCGGGTATAATTATCCAACAATCTGTCTAAGCACTCGAGTATCAGCTCCTTAAACGGAGAAATTCTTTTCAAAAAAATAAGTCTGATAAACTATAGGATTATGCTCCCAACAAAAATTACATTTATGGCTATAACAAACCAATTCCCTGGAGATAGTGGCTGGATATACGTAGATGTCCCAAAAAAATATACCACTGCCTTAAAAACGATAAGATCATCTTGGGGAATGTTTCCAATTTCTGTCTCAATCAATAAAACAAATTGGGAAACAAAGTTAATGACGAAAAAAGGAGGCAACTATTTTATTGCTCTCAAAGCATCTATTCGGTTAGCAGAATCAATTTCTGTTGGAGATAAATTAAGAATTTCTTTTTGTTTGTTCCCAAACATATAAAATAGCTTACACACTTTCCCTACTACCAATCTAATCCATTAACATGTATTACTATTGCAATAAATGTTAATTCAAAAACTGAAATATTAAAAAAGGAAAACTATCCCATATGAAAAAAATTTTGAGTTTCTCATCACCATTCGATTGGAATAATTTTTATACAAGTTTAATGCTGTGCAAACAGCAGATGGCTAGAGAATGTATGGTCGACGGCGTTTACTCTGATAAAAAAACTGATGAAATTTCACTAGAATATCTCATAAAGGTATCAAACGTACAAAGTCTTAGCTCACTAGCATTAAAATCAACGTTCACAATACCGATTAGAGCATTTGATGGAACTATTCATGACATCCAATTTCCAGAAGATAGTATAGGAACATTAAATAATCCCGAAAACTGGATTGCTTTAGACCAAGAGGCCCCTCTTCCTGAAAAAACAACTGTTTTACAACACTTACAAGACACCGGATACCCACCTTTACCTGAAACTCTGGAAATGATTTATGATCATAAACAAGCATCAACTATGCTTATCGAACAAAGTGCAATAAAACTAACATCACTAATTAATGCCAAATATCCCCCCGAAAAAAAAGTTGCGATTTGTATGGAAGGTTGGCCAGGGTCTGGAAAATCAACAATAGCTAAGTACCTGTCACAATACTTATCTAGTTCAAAAATCTATGAATTAGACATAGACCCCGGTTTCAAAAAATCACGAAAAGAAAGAGTAGAAGGAAATTTAGAAGGTCATTCTCAATATAACTATGAAGCAGTCGCCTCTTCCATTTCAACAGATGCACCGGGTATCGCAATCATCGATGGGGTGTATTCAGAAAAAGTGATAAAACATCTAGACTCTGATTACGCTATTGTTCGAATTGGAGCTGGAATACAAAACCCGTCTTGGAGAATGGTTAGTAAACTAAGTCAAAAACCGTATGGTGCTCTTGGAAATGCAATTGTATTTTTATACGCACTAAGGCAAGAAGGTCCAGACTCTGTTGAACAAACAAAAATGTCCGACTTCTTTGTCGATGGAAACACGGGTTCTATTTTAAAACGAATCGACGGTCAATTTTAATAACTAATTAATTAAAATAATGAAATTTTGTCTGTAAACTTTCGATAAATAATTATCTTATAAACCCAGGTCTACTTAATGAATCTAAAATGCAAAGCATAGAAAAAAAATCGAAATGAAAAAAATTTTATCAACACCTTCAAAAACATATAACGAAAAAATAAGGCTTCATAGCGAAACTAAAACGGTGTTTGCAAATGACCTAGTATCTCTCATTAATCTATTAAATAATCCTTATTCATCACCTTTTGACATAGAAAATGGTTTATCAACCATTCAAAAACTATCTATTTCCCCTGAAAAACGAATAAAAATAATGGATCTTAATGGTCATAAGGCACTCATTTCCATCTTAAACTCAAGCAAAACCTCATCACGTTCTAAAGGTTTAGCGACATGTACTTTAGTACAACTGTCTATATCCCCAGAAGACCAAATTAAAATTGTAAAAGCAGGCGGCCACATTTCTCTTTCTTCCTTGATAAACTCGGCTGAAGAGCATCCAAGTATTAAACAGTTGTCTACGATGGCATTATTCAATCTATTCTCAAACCAAGACAACCACAGGAACCTTATTGAGGCAAACTGTCATATTTCATTCATTTCCAGCATGAACGACCCTTCCATTCTAGAAAGCACAAAACAATTGGGAGTCAGCATTATAGGGGTTTTATCCATTGACCAAGAAAGTCAACTTAAAATAATGGAAGTAAACGCTCATATTCCTCTAATTTCCTTACTAAAAATACCTACATTTTCAAAAGAATCTAAAACTATCGCTATTCAAGCCTTAACAATTCTATCCATGAATCCGAATAATCATAAAAAACTAATCCATTCAGAAGGAACAACCATATCCCTAGATATATTAAAAAATCCTTCTTCCACAGAAGAGAGTAAAAGCGGAGCTATTCAAATATTGTCAAATCTAGCATCAAACATTCGAGTCGTATCCGATGTAATCAACAAAATAGATTCCAATTCTTTCGACGAATTACATAAACGTCTTAATGATGTATGGCACGCCAAAGACCACGAAAATATCATTCGTATATTTGGAAATTTTACTAAGTTTACAACTAACACTACAAATAAAAATGTGGCAATTATCGCACTTATAAAAATAATATCTGATCCAAATGCTCACTTTACCAATAAAAATCGAATTCAATCTATGCTCGAGTTAGTTATGTTCTTTAAATACAAAACAAATTTATATGATGCCCGCCCACTAATATTTTGATAAATAAAAAATTTTTATCTACCATATAGAAATAAACAACGACTTAAACATCTCAGTCAAATATACGAACTATCAAAGGAAATAAAATGACAATTATCTTATTTAAATTTGAAAAGGAAATAATTAATTTTTTAGAATGTAAAATAAATAACTGCGATTTTACAATTGCTAAAAAAGAAAAAATTTCTCTAAGCGCCTGTAAAACTAGAGGTCAAAAATATGACCAAATCTTAACTAGTTTAAACCAGATAAAAAAAGATATCTCGTCCACTCATTTTGCCTATCAATCGCCTCAAAAATATAGAGGCGCCATCAAAGATGAAGAGAGCTTTGCAAACACGTCCATACTTCATCTTTTTTGTGAACAAAATAACGTTGATCTTCTAGAGCTGACTCCGCCCTCCGTAAGAGATAAATTATCGATACCAAATAAAGACTTCAAATTACTTTTGGAAAAAGAAAAAAAAGACATTGTAGACAAACATCCCATTACTAAGTCTGATAAACTTATTGATGGCCTAACTTTATTATCATTACTTAAATGCCATGATTAACACGTTTCATCAAGAAACTATTCAACTCATTAGCAAACCGTTGCACGTCTTTCGAGCCGAAAGGATCTGGTCCCTTTGTTTTCTCCCCTCTATTACGAAGCTCTTGCATTAAATTACGTGTCGCCAAATGCGACTTTATATTGTTTTCATTGAGAACCATCCCTCTATGATCGATGACATACGCTTTATTAGTTATTACTCGATCCGCTAGAGGAATATCTGCCGTGATAACAAGGTCTCCTTCAACAACCATTTCAACAATACGGTCATCTGCTAGGTCCGCACCTGCATCAACTAATATATAAGTAATATAGTCTGACCGACCAATATCTATTGGTTTATTTGAAATAGCAACCGTGGCTAATTCAAGCCGATTAATAGCAGAAAATAAAATTTTATTGAGCTTATTTGGAAAGGCATCCCCATCAATATAAATTGTGACTGATTTTTGATTATTCATGATTCAATTATATCTTTAATCTTATGAATAGGGGTAATAAAAATATTAGTATCAAAGCCAATGTAACCTTTAGTTCGAGTCCGTCGCATAATAAAAAAACTCTATAAAATATTATTTAGATATTCAAAAAAGGAAACCTAACTATGATCGCATTCGTTCTATTAATTCTAACATCGCTATTTTTAGCGTATACAAACGGAGCAAACGATAATTTCAAAGGGGTAGCTACTCTATTTGGAAGCAAAACGACGTCTTACAAACTAGCCCTTTCATGGGCGACTATAACCACATTAGTCGGTTCCCTGTTTTCGATATTTCTTGCAGAAGAATTACTTAAAACGTTTTCAGGGAAAGGTCTTGTCCCAGATAGCTTAGCGAGTGCCCCAACATTTTTAATCGCAGTTGGTCTAGGAGCCGCTCTAACGGTTTTAATTGCGACCATTACAGGGTTTCCAATTTCAACTACCCACAGCTTAACAGGTGCATTATTGGGCGCCGGTATAGCCGCTATTGGATTTAATGTTAACTTTCATAAACTAGGGAGTACTTTTATGATTCCCTTACTTGTTAGCCCTCTTATTGCACTTCTTTTATCTGCTATTTTGTATCCTCTATTTAAATATTTTCGTAGAAAATTAGGATTAAAAAAATCACTATGCATCTGTGCTGTAAACAGCGAAAACAGGTTAATTCCTATAACAGAAAATAGCTCTTTAAATATGCACTCAACGGTTACACAATTAGCGACCCATGGAATTGTTATGAATGACGAAGACTATTGTGTAGAAGAATATAACGGAAAAATAATTAGAATACCTTTACAAAAGGTTATGGAAGTTTCTCATTATCTAAGCTCGGGACTAGTCTGTTTTGCCAGAGGATTAAATGACACACCAAAAATAGCCGGGCTTTTGATGGTGGTTCATATTTTTTCAATTCACTGGGGAATGATAGGAATCGCTATAAGTATCGCGCTAGGAGGAATCCTTAATACTAAAAAAGTAGCATACAAAATGAGTAAAGATATTACACCCATGAATCAAGGCCAAGGGTTGGCGGCTAACATGGTAACTGGATTCCTCGTCATTTTTGCAAGTAAACTAGGCATTCCTGTATCAACGACACATGTATCCGTTGGTTCTCTATTTGGTATCGCTCTAGTCGGGAAAACAGCAAATTTCAAAGTAATAAAAAATATACTGCTATCCTGGGTGTTAACCCTACCCCTTTCCGCTTTATTTAGTGCAGGAATCTATAGATTAATTGCCTATTAAAACATA
>JABIPA010000006.1 GCA_018698675.1 bacterium
AATTGATTCCAACATGAGAACATTATTTTCATTGTCAAAGTCTCTTCAAGAGCTGGGACTTGTTGTTATTGAAGCGGATAGCCGTCAATCTGGTTTAGATAAACTTACGGAAAATATAGATGTCGACTGTATATTGGTCGATATTGAAACTATTAAATTGGATGGCGATAAATCATTAGGCGAAATTAAATTAACAACCAAAAAAATTCCAACTATCGCTTTATCAAAAACCCCCAATTCTGATAGCAAAAAAATATGTACAGAACTAGGTGCCACAAATGAAATATCTAAACCAGTAAATTTAAACAAGCTAATTTATTTATTAAAGGGACTATTTGTTAATGATGACTACTAAACACACACTAAATTTAAATTCATACTTAAAGGAGTATTTTTATGGACAATAATTTGCCATGGTTATTAATTGTGGATGATGACTTAAATAACCTTCATTCGACAAAAAGGGTTCTAGAGTCTCTTAAAATTAATATTCATACAGCTATCTCTGGTGAGGACGCTTTAAAAGCAATCATTCAACGAGAGTTTTTCCTTATTTTAATGGATGTTCAGATGCCTGAGATGGATGGATTTGAAACAACATCGTTAATTAGAGGCAACAAAAATTATAGAGATATCCCTATAATTTTTCTAACTGCAATTAGTAAAGAAAAGTCTTATGTTGAAGCAGGTTACAAAGAGGGTGCGATTGACTATTTATTTAAGCCTGTTAACCCCTTAATTTTGGTTTCAAAAATAAAAATATTTCTAGACTACTATCTCATCAAACAAGAATTATCTCGTAGCAATGAAGAATTAAATAGCTTTGCATCTGTCGTCGCCCATGATTTAAAAGAACCTCTCAGAAAAATATTATTTTATGCTGGACAGCTCCAAAACAAAAAAGGCGAAATTAATGCAGAATTTTCACTAAAAAAAGTTAACTCCATTTTTGAAACAGGCATAAAAATGAGAGATTTTTTTAACTGACATATTAGAATTTAGCCGAGTCAGTCAAAAAAGGAGACCGTTACAAATGGTCGACCTTAACAAAGAAATCAAAAATGTTTTATCTGACCTAGACGTTCGAATTGAATCATCTGAAGCAATAATAAATTTAAAGGAACTTCCTTCGGCATATGCAGACCCTGTGCAAATGAGGCAATTATTTTTAAATCTATTGAGCAATTCACTTAAGTATTGCAGATCCGGTATCCCACCTAAAATTAATATTAAAGGTTACCGACCAGACAAAAAAAATGTTTCTATAGTTATCACTGATAATGGACTAGGTTTTGACAAAAAAGATGCTAGTCGAATGTTTTTACCATTCGAACGTCTAGATAACGGAACTAAAATATCTGGAACAGGTATTGGACTGGCTACAGTTAAAAAAATAATTGACCGCCACAATGGTACTATTCATACGATCAGTAACTTAGGAAAAGGGTCTATTTTTATAATAACGCTTCAATCGGTACTTTCTGAATCTAAATCAACCCTTCCAGACGAAGGTTGCGAAGACGTTTTCTTTCATTTTGAAAGTAACATTGAATCAAAAAAAATACTAATTGCAGAAGATAGTTTAAAATACCAAACTATATTTTCAACTAAATTGAAAGAATTGGGATATTCATTTGATATTGCAGAAAATGGGTTGGCTGCATTAGAGCTATATAAAAAAAATCAATATGATTTAATTTTTATGGATTGCGATATGCCTGTTATGGATGGATTTCTATCCACAGACCTAATAAGAGCCTGGGAAATAAAACATAATTTATCTAGATGCCCAATTATAATAGCTTCACAACTCATTACTTATGAAGATATTGAACTTTATAAAGACTCAGGAATGGATGACTGTATCCCTAAACCATTTTCTTTCGATGATTTACTAGACGTGTTTAGAGTATGGTTAAAAAAAGGAGATTAACTCATAGATCTATGTTTTAAATACTGTTTATTGAAATTATTTATGATTTTTTCCGATAATAAATGAAACATAAAAATTTATTTAGGAGAAAAATATGTTCATATCTAACGCATTTATCGCATTATCTTATTTAACGACAAAATTAGTTGATGCTCCTCGTTCTCAGTCTAAGCAAATTCCAACTGTTTCTACCCAAGAAAAAACAGATACCTATTCCGAGCAATTCGATGGCCTCCTTCAAGACGAACGTTTTATCTATAACCTAGATGTTACGCGTATATCAGCAGAAGAATGTTCCTCTCTTTTAGACTTTACGATCACAATAGATCAAAATCGAAAAAAGGCCGAATCAACGTCTCCACAGCCGATCCTAGATTGTTATACAAAAAAAAATTCAAACCCTATTGATAGTTTGGTAGAAGAAGCAATGGAAAATGAATCGCTTATGTCTTTACTTCAAGCAGCTTCATTATCCCCTATTGAAACAACTCAAGATATGAAATCTGCAACATACCGATTATATGAATCCAAAGGACGAGGAGTTGCTGACGCATATTACGCGTTAACCAGTGATGATCCGCAAATTGTTAGTAAAAAGTTAAACCACTTTTGGGGTAAAGTCGGAAATAAAAAACTTCGAAATTTGGACTCGAATGCCAGATATGGAGGCGATAACTTGCCCTTAGCTCCTCAAATAACCGATTACGCTAAAACATGGTTATTGTTTCAACAGTTTTTATTGAATGATCTATCTGAAGGAAATGGAGTTACTACTACGGCATATCGATTTGGAGCTCTAAATGGGAATTATGATGGGCTTTCATTATCAAATATTCCTCATATATCGAGCTCCGCGGGAGACTATTTATTTTGGGCACCGTCCTATATGGATAGAGCCGTAACTAAAGAATCCGGAACCTTGAATGTCTATCGAATCAATTCAAACTATAAAGGCGTCGATATATCTAAAATTACGGACAATACGTTAAACCCCGACTCCAGAATTGGATCTAATGAAATTGTTTTTCCGGCTGGTTCTTCATTTGAACTTACATCAACTCAAACATACAGTTTTGGAAATAAAGTCATCGTTTCTGATATCGATATTTTTAACTGCGAGACCTATTGCATAGCAAATTACATACTTTCAACTACTCTTAATTTCCTTCAGTCTGACTCTCCTGATTTAGCACTACAGACTATTTCACTTCTATATAAAGGATATCCAGAAAAATGGGAAATTGGAGACGATATAGCCGGTTATTTTCATGACCTTCACCTACCCACATTTCATTTTAAAGATGATTATGGAAATAAAAAAACAAAAAAATTGGATAAACTTAAAATTTTTAATATAAAGGCAATTTAAACTATTCTTAGTTTGAATTTATACAAAACTCCAAATAAATGTAGCGCCTTTTTCAAAATTATATAGAAAAATAGTCGCACTCAGGTTTAAAAAAAACAAATCCTGACACAGAGTTAATTGGATTCATCATTAAACTTTCGGTTAACGATATGCCTGTCACATCTTTAAAAAATGAGAATAGAGGGATTTGAAGTCTTAAATCTGGACATGCGCTATAGCCAGGGCTATACCTTTTTCCCTGAACCAATGAATCTGGTATTTTTTCCCTGACACAATTTCCTTCTTTAGTTTCATTCTCTGATTCTCCATTTGTTTCTGATAAACACTCTTTCATGGTATTTAATTCTCTATGAATTAATTCAGCACCCGCTTCTGCAGTTTGCATTGCCAAAGCCTGTAAAATCATAAATTCGGTGTATTTTTTGTCCATTATCAATTGTCGTGCAGCGTCTATCCACGATGTTCCCGAGGTAACAACAAAGAAACTCATTTTAGAATGTTCATTGTCAACATAATCGGATAAACATTTATGCGGACTTTTTTGTTGCCTAGGAAAGGTTAACAGAGGATATTTTTCATTTCTCAAAAAAATAGAGTTCTCTTTAGATATTACGTCCACAGTCGAAGAGTACCCTTCTATGGAAATCAGTTTTTTTAAAATGATGTCTCGTTTAACTTTATCTACTTTCTTCTTCAATTCCACTGCTTTTTTAACGTTGTTTTTTAAATCGTTTAAAAAATTTCCTTTGTATTTCAAGTGCATTTGGTACAAGGACTTATCGTTTATTAATGACAAACAGATTTCCAAATTTATTTCGTGTTTTTCTGGTTTTAGATTGGTAATCATCGAATTATTGGACGAAATTACGCTATCTGCTGTTGACTTTCCTTCTGTTTTTAACGAGTGTTCGCCGAACACCATTGGATCGTGTCCTTCGAACTTATCGATGATCATTTTAACAGCCTTTAAGCTTTGGCTAGAAAAATAAATATCGCCTCGATAACTAGAAAAAAACTTTTCTACATTCCGAGCCCCAATACTTGGACCCCCTATAATTAGCGAAGGAAATGTATTTAATATATTGCAAACATTTTGAATTTTCCCCAAAATTGAAACGTCATCTTTAAAAAATGGATTTAGAATAATTGCAAAAATATCTGCAAACCCATCTTCGATTAACGAACGGATAGCTCTCAAATCATTAGGATCGATCGTTACCTCTTTTACTTGATAACCCAATTTCGTAAAACAAAGAATCGGAAGGAAAAAAGAAAACTGCCGACAGTCTGAAGCTAAACTTAAAATCCATATTTCCTTTTTCTCATTTATCGAAAGGTCGTTTCTACCGGGCGTCCACGTGTTTTGATTACATGTACCAAAGTTAACATTAGAAACCGACTGGCTGCATGTGTCTAAAAATTCAGAAAGTGTTAGGTGACCTTTCAAAAAACCAAAGACATCGCTGTTATTCTTTTGTTTCAAAGAATTTTCATCAATCATCGACATTTAATACGATATCCATTGGTGCATCATTTACTATATGCTCTGTAAAATTCGATTCGGATTCCGTTTTGATAAACACCTTATGATTTGAAGAATCAGACACATAAATAGTTCCGTCATCATCGATTTCAATATCTGTTGGGTTTCCAAAACTATTAATATTAAAAGTACCCGACGATGTTAGTAAATTATTTTCAAAAGTGAATTCATACAAATCTATATTCCCATAACCTGAAGCTACATATACATTCCCTTCCGGCCCAATTTCTACAACAGACGAATCGGACGCAATCATTTTTTCGGTAACAATTTCGTTCGTCTCCGTATCTATAACTTCCAACTTCGCCATATTATCTGCTGGCCATACAGTCCCTGATTCAATTACAAATAACAAAGTTGGATATAGTTCAGAATAAGCTAAAGAAGACGGATTAGAATATGTAAGATCTATTAAACTAGTTTCATCCGTATTCAAATCAATTACTGCCAATTTCCCAGGTCCTACGGGAGATCTACTACTATTCTGATTCGTTAAAACAATATAAAGTTTATTATCAACAATTTTGATATCTTGTGGATAAGCATAGGTCGCCTCTCCTTCTGGAGGAGTTAGCTCTGATCCGGACGGTAAGTCAATCGTACCTACCACTGACATATCTCCCGACAATGATACTTCGGTTACGGAATGGTCCGTATTATTTGTTATATACGCAGTGTCACCGTTAATCACAAAGCCCCACGGGTATAAGTTTGTACCTAAAGATAACTCTTTTGAATTGTCTTCTTCATCATCCGCTTCCGTATCAATTCTATATAAAGAATTACTCCCTGAATGAAGTACATACAAAAAATCATCGTCTAGAATTGCTTTATTCGCGGTCTTCGAAATTTCAAAATACGTTTTATTAACGACGATATCTCCAGTAGAAGATGTCGATAATGTTCCGACATAGCCATTGGGTGTTTCGCCCGTCCCCCAAGGAGCACCTATTACATAGGCATTAATCGTTTCAGTTTCCGAGGAAGAATTTTCATTGTCGTCGTCATTTTCAATTAAATCGATGAGCTGAGAACAGCCCGTAATTGATACGCAAACTATAATCGATAAAGTCATTGTCGTTAGTGTTCGTAGTAATATATTTTCTATTTTCATATTTTCCGCCTTTTGATCGTTTCATCTATATACATTTTTCAAAAAATTAGGTCTTTTTTTATAGTTTCGTTATAAACCCTACCTCCATTTTTCTTCCGGGGAGTGGAAATCCAAACCTATCTTGATTCAAGGTATCAAATATATTACTCACCTTTAATTCAACAGACGTTGATTTTGGTACAACGTATTCTTGAAAAAAAGACGTTCCTATTTTGAACGATCCTCCAACGGATACGATAGATTTATCATCTACATCTACGGATGTTTGTTTATCCAAATGTCCCCGATCTTCAAAATAAGATTCTCCGTATACGGTCAATGACTCCGTCAATTTTTTTGAGATTTTTGTTAAAGCAACGTATTTAGGAATTAATAACTTATTATCATATCTTGTCGAATTTTCTGTTTTATCAATTCCTTCGGTGACAGTAAGTTGAGATTCCCAATCAAATCCAAAATTACTTCCAGCAGCAATAATCTCAAGACCCTTTATCTGAGATTTTCCTATATTCTTAAACTTCATCATGAAACTCGAGGCGAAATCGAATTCAATCAAATCAGTCATATCTCTAGAAAACACGATAACATCAATTCTGAGCCGTTTCGTAGAGTAAGTTACAGAAGCTTCTGTTTCGAATCCATTTTCTGGTTTCAAATCAGGGTTTGGGTACAAGAATCCAAACCGGTCATACTTTTCAGATAAACTAGGGAACCGATATCCACTTCCTAACGACACCCGAAAAATAAATGGAGATCCTCTTTGAATAAATCGATTTGAAAAATGAAAAGCGGCTAAAGGGTCACTGTCCGAGATCTTTCCCACCTGAACGGAAAAACTTGAATATATCTCAGAATAAAAAGGGCGAGGACTCCATTCGATCGTAGCGTCATATTGATTTCGGTATATAGACGATAAACCTTCGCCTCTTTGTAAATATTCACGAATCAAACCTAATGAATAATTTAGCGTCTTAACTCCCAACAATGAATCAGAAGAAAGATTAATACCGCCTTTCCTATCGACATGTGTAACCGAATACGCTGCTCCATTAAATTCACCTAAAGGGTCAGAAAATGTTTTTTCATTTCCCGAATAAAAGGAGGTTAAACTCAAATCTTTTTGAGAATAACTAAGTGAAGAAAAAAAACTTGTCCCGACTTCTCTTGCCTCAAACGACGGGTTAGCAACTGTCCCAGAGCTCCCTTTATCAAAACGATTCAATTTCAAACTCACTTTGAGTGATTTTAATGGTTCCATTTTGAAAAATAATGACTCTGATAAAACATCGCTATTTTTTCTAGTATCAAAAAAGTCATCACCCTCTTCGAACTGAGTTCCTCTATCATTTAAATACACATAATCATTTTTTGCATACGACCGTTTTAGAAATATACTTGCCCCAATTTCATCGATAGGAGCCAAAACACTTAATGAATGAGAAGAAAAAGAACCTATCCGAAGTACAGACTCAACATTTTTAGGACTTATCGACTGTAAAGAAATAACGCCTCCTAAAGCACCTGACCCATACATAGCTGATGTCATTCCCCGAACCACATCAATTGTTTCCAAAGACTCTGTATCAAAAAGTGTTAAATCTGTACGTCCAGAAAACCCGGACATAGAAAATCCATCAAAAAACACTGGGACTTGAGATGCTGACGATCCCCGGATTTGTACAAC
>JABIPA010000046.1 GCA_018698675.1 bacterium
CCAATTGGGAAATACGAACGTGTTTAAAAAACTATTCAACAAAAAATTAATTGAGCAATCAAAAGAAGAACTAGAGAAAGTAACAAACGAGACTAGTTCTGTCGAAGCACAACTAATAAAAGGTCAAGAACTCATTGCAACACTTATCAACGAAAAACAGGATTTAACTTCACAAAGTAAAATCGTAAATTCAGAAATAAATAAACTAAACCAAAAAATTCAAAACTCAGAAAATGATAAAGACTCGTTTGTTTCCGATAAAAAAAGAGATTTGAAACATTTATTTAATCAGGTAAACAAAATTATCGAAAAAAATGATAAAAACACTAATTCAATGAATATAAAAATTATATTATGTAAAAAATTACATAAAAATTATAGAGGAAATTGAATTAAAACAAGGTCAATAAATTTTCGGTAGGTCGTCCAACAACGGATTCTTCATTTGAAACTAAAATTGGTCGTTGTAATACTTTTATATTATTAAAAACAAATTCAATTAGTTCATTTTCTGGTAAATCAATCACGGAATTTTCTGTCAATTTCCTTAAATCATCTTTCCTAACTAAATCAAGAGGATTTCCTTTGTACTTAGAAAAAATTAATTCGATTTCTGTTTTTGAAACATCATCAACTAAATAATTAACGATTCGGCCATTGAACCCTTTTTCCTTAATTAACTCCAAACCAATTCTACTCTTACTACACCTTGAATTATGATAATAAATTAAATCAGACATATCGAATCTCCTTATTCATAAATATATTTCTTGAATTTTTAAAAACTGCATTTTAGCATATTATAAATGTCAAAAAAAAAAATTAGTACCAAATGGACAAAACCTCTAATTGAGTGGTTCTTAATTCATAAACGAAAAATGCCATGGAGAGACTCTCCTAGCCCATATGCGATATGGATTAGTGAAATTATGTTGCAACAAACTCAAGTAGCAACCGTAATCCCCTACTTCAATAAATTCATGAAAAAATACCCTACAATAAAGCATCTAGCGACGTCCAAAGAAGACGATGTCTTAAAAATGTGGGAAGGCCTCGGATACTATTCAAGAGCAAGAAACCTTAGATTTGCCGCAAAATCAATTTGTGACAACAAAAAGAATTCCTTGCCAGAAAGTTACGAAGAACTCCTAGGAATTAAAGGTATAGGCCCATACACAGCAGCTGCTATTTCTAGCATTGCATACGGAGAAGAAGTTCCTGTAATAGATGGAAATGTTTTACGCGTATTTAGTAGGTACTGGGACTTTGACAATGACATAAGTCTGCAAAAAACTAAAAACTGGCTATTTAACGAGCTTTCTCCTTATTTAAAAGAGGGCCCTCCATCTCTAATTAACCAAGGAATGATGGAACTAGGCGCATTGATATGCAAACCAAAAAATCCTAATTGTTCTATTTGCCCAATAGAAACATCTTGTTTAGCTCGAAAAAACAGTACAATTAATAGTCGTCCGGTTAAAAAGAAAAAACCACCTGTTCCTCACGTAAATATTGGAATAGGTCTTGTACTCAAAAACAATAAAGTTTTAATAGCACAACGGAACACAAATCAGATGTTGGGAGGTCTTTGGGAATTTCCGGGTGGAAAACAAGAAGAAGGTGAAGATATCGAAGATACAATTATAAGAGAACTAAAAGAAGAAACAAATTTAACGGTAGAAATAGATTCGTATTGTTGCAAGGTGAATCATACATTCTCTCATTTCAAAATAACACTTCATGCCTATTTCTGTACGATATTAAATGGAAGAGCTAAACCAATAAGTTCGCAAAAAATTAGCTGGGTTTTAATAAAAGACCTCGAAAAATTCGCGTTCCCAACAGCAAACAAAAAAATAATTTATGAAATGAATCTTTCAATTAGCCAAACCTAAATAAACACCCCAAAAACCTATCGAATAAAAATATATGATTATTCGTAAAAACATAATTTTATACGAATTAAATACAAGATTTATCATATAAATACAATAAAAAACTATTTTATTTACATGTCTTACAGAATAAAAAAAATTAGTGCTACGATTAAAATCCATGAAATTAAAATCGATTTTGATAATAATTGGCCTTGCTACAGTTATTTGTTTGCAACTTTTTTCAAACCCTAAAAATATAAAAGCAACCCCCATAGAAAATAAATTTAAACTAAATAAATTTTATATAAATGAACCAGCTCCAGAAGAGATGATCGATTCATTTATACTCAATTTTAAAAAGTTAAAAAAATTAGTGAATGAAGACACAGAGCCTTTGCCAGAAAATTTAATCGTAAATTATGTAAACGGATTAAAACAATTATGCCACTTCTATTCAAATACAGATTCTCGCCGTTTAATAGAAGTTCTTCAAACACAACAATACGACAAATTAAATCCTAAAAATTTAAATTATTACAATACATTAAGCGAAAAAGCCGTAGCTTCGGGACAAATTAATTTCAATTGGGATCTCTTTAATGTTTTTTCGTTATTGTCTCGTTTGAACCATCCTAAGGTCGATGAGTTTTTACTAAGTACCTATTTAAACCCATGGTGGGACGGTGCTTTTAGTTGGGAGTTCGGTATCCCGCGCCATAGAGCAAAGCTAAGAACTCGTGTCAAAAACAAAGACAATATAGCTACCCAAGAAATTGCATCAACAAACAAATTAAACCCAACAAATGTAAAAAGTTGGCAAGGAAACCACCACATTAAAATTTTAAAAACATCTTCCAGTTTAAAAAGTCTGAAATTTATTTTAGATAATGACCAGTCCACAGCTTGGGTATCCTCTAAAAAAGGTGCTGGAGATACAATCGATCTTAAAACTGAAACAACAACAATTTTAGACGGAATATATATTTATAATGGTAATATCGGTGAAAACTGGAAAGAATACGCACGAATTAAAACATTAAAAATTTACGCAAATAAAATACATATTGGAACCGTACAGCTAATAGACTCCCCTGAACCTCAGGGTATTAACTATTTTTCAAATATGAATTTGTTCTATCATAAAGGAGACTCTTTAACCCTAGAAATTACAGATACATATCCTGGAGAAACGTTCCAAAGTCCTTCAATAACAGACATCTATTTATTTTGGGAGCCACAACCTTAACCTATTCTTGCTATCTAAAATTTAAAAACAATTTTAGATAGCCGAAGAAAGCATTTCATACAAAGATAAACGGCTATCTAATTCAGTATCTTTCAAAAAATTTAATTGCTTTAATATAATATCCATTTTTATCCAAGTATTGTCGTAATTAATATATAATTCTTCAGAAGGACCTTTTCCAATAACTACAGAATAATCAAAAAATAACACTCTCAACTTTTCAAGAGATTCCGAAGACAATGATGACGCTTTTAATTCGGGTCCAACTTCCTCCTGTTGAAAAGAATTAATTCTAAATGAATAAGTATTCATCAATTTAGTAAACAACGACGTAGAAAACGTATAAGTCGTCTGTTCATGTTCAATAAGAGTCCAATTTTTTTTCGAACGACTAATTTCAACAGTACACCCTAAACTATCTATGTTTTTATTTACAATTACATTATTCTTTTTCTTTTTAAAATAAATACCCTTGCTTTCATAAATAAAGTCTTTCGACAAAATATAAAAATGTCCTCTTTCAGATTTCAAAAATCTAACGTTATGCTTACCCAAATTAATAGGCAAACTTACATAACTAGATTTAGTGTCATTATTTGAAGAAGACGCAATTTCCATCAAAGGAAATGGTTCTTTATCTACATCAACATTTGAATCTATGACAGGGAATGAGTGAAACCCTATTTTAATTAAACAAACGCCTTCACTCTTTACCGAAAATTTAATTTTTTCAAATCCAAAAGACTCATAACTATAAGGATATCCTATTTTTTTAAGGCTTAATGTCTTTCTATAGCCAAAATCAGAGTCCTGCCTATTTTTTCCTAATGATAAATCAATATTCTCATAAAACCTGGATTTTTTTACGTCCATAGCCGCCATGAAAAAAGGCTTTTCCTCTCCCGGAACCCAATAAAATCCTTTTTTCTCTTCTAATAAGGACGAAAGGTCTCGAATATCTGAATCCAAATGGGTAACATATAATTTATTTTCAAAACAAATTGCATATGGAACATTATCTCCGCCCTCGTAGTTATATAAAAAATCAAACGTTTTAGATACAGACTCCCCGAAACGATAAATATTTGAATATATTCCTAGTTCATAAAAATACGCAATAATTTCTCCCGAAGCATTTATGAAAAAATGAAGAATTTCATTTTGACCTGAATGCTCAACTATTTGTTCCTTGAATTTAGTATATTTACAAATTATTTTCTCGGGACTATTTTTAGACGAGTAATAGATAGACGTCATTTTTTTATTCAGTCTAAACACATTTACTCGACGAATATCATAAATTTTATTGTTCCCAAATCTACCCCGACCAACAAAGGTCGAACTTAACATACAATCTACGATATCATTGAAATTTGAAAGAAAAGATTTTGATTCTGTGGATATAAAATGGTTCAAAAAGTTAAACGAAATCCGACTATCTATCCCCTTTTCTAGCTCGGACGAAAGTTGTTCAAAATGGTCTACGAATTGATGAACTTGTTCATAAACCAGATCTAATTTCAAAAGGCTTAAAATACGAAGAACCTCTTCAAATCTAAGAACAATTTTTGATAAAATAGAAGATGTTGTTGAAAACGTAATTGTTTCTAATTTCAGTATTCGGTTAATACAAAATTCAATATAAATAATCTTGTCATTTACTTCTTTAGAAATAACATTCCAATCATCCGATGACAAATCGGTTACAACAATTTGTTCCATCCTCAAAGTGTTATGCCCCGTATCAAGTAATTTACATATCTTTTGATTAGTGTCCATTTTACGTTTAAGCATTTAATATTAGCCTCCTCGAAAATACTTTCTACATCATAAATTATTTATTGTGTTCAGAATCCGATGGCGCATCAATTTGTTTTATAGGCTCATCTCGTATTTCTTTTTCGTTTAACTCTGGTTCAATCGGATTTTTCTTAGCCATTTTATCTTTTTTTGAATTTCTTCGTTTCATTTTTCCATATAAAAATGCCATAAAAAATAATAATAAGGCCAATGCAACTAGTCCAATAATTCCCCATAACCCGTTAAAAAAACTTTTTAAATAGACCGTAAAAACGATCATAACCAAAAATAAAGTTGCAAGTTCATTAAACAATCTCAATTTAAATGAAGATGTTTCAATTGTCCCTTTTGCACACTGTCTTCTAAATCGTCCACATTGAAAATGATACAAAATTAAAGGCAAAACAAATAATAGTTTAAAATGAAACCATCCTTCTTTATGAACGTGGGACAAGGTAACCAACCAAAGACCGAATCCGACAGTAGCAATCATCGCTGGCCACGTAATTCCGTACCAAAGCCGACGTTGCATGATCAAAAATTGTTTCTGAAGAATCTCTTTCTCAACTAAAGATTTCTTTCCAGCCTCAACAAAATATATAAATAATCGAACGACATAAAACAAACCAGAAAACCAGCAGACCATACTTATAATATGGGCCGCCGTTACATACAAAATCGTCATAGTTAAATTAAGCTTTCTAACTGAGTAACTAATCCCTCAATATAAACGAAACTCTTTTTCCAAAAATCAGGCTTTGATATATCAATGCCAGCCAACTCCGTAATTTCACGAGGACTGCACGAACTACCTTCAGACAACATCGCCTTTAGTTTAGGAACAAAAGATGGACCTTCTTCCTTATACTGTTGATATAAAGCAATAACTAATAAATTTCCAAAGTTATAAGCGTACACATAAAAAGGAGCCTCAAAAATATGAGGTATCGCTGACCATTCCCATTTATATTCATCAGGATAAACAACAGAATCCTGAAACATCAACTTCAATTGTTCTTGATAAATTGTACATAATTCCTGAGTACTCAACCTATTCTTTCCAATCTTTTCATGAGTCTCTCGTTCAAAATTTGAAAACATATTCTGACGGTGACTTGTTGCAAATATATCTTCCAGTTTTTCGGTTAATATTTGTTTCTTAACGGCTTTGTCCGTTTGAGTACTTAACAACAAATCTGTAACTAGCATTTCGGAAAAAACTGACGCTGTTTCTGCTAGAGGTAAAATAGGATGATAATTAAACAAGGTTTGTTTAGAACAATAAATATCATGAATCGCATGACCTAATTCATGAGCTAACGTTGATACATCTCGTGGTTTACCCAAAAAGTTAACCATTACATATGGATTAATATCTGGAGTAGACGAACTACAAAATGCTCCGCCCCTTTTTTTAGGCATAATAGGAGCATGAATACGATTTTCATCAAACATCAATTTAGCATAGCTATAAAATTCGTCGTCAAAATGAGCAAATCCTTGTAAAACTAGGTCCTTCGCTTCATCCCACGTATATTTCTTTGGGCTTTCTTCCATCGGCGCATAAATATCGGCTAATGAAAAATCAGGTAAATCTAATAATTTAGCTTTTATTTTGTAATATCTAGAAACCAACGGAGCAGCATCTCGAGTTGTGTCATGTAAAACATCGATTACTTCATCATCAATGTCATTTTGAATATTGCGAACACTGATATCTGATTTATATCCTCTTAAATCTCGTTCAACCGTATTACTTTTTAAAATACTATTATAAATTTGTGTGATAACTAATGAATCATCTTCATATTGTTTATAAAAAAGTTTCATCGCTTTTCGTCTGACTTTAGGGTCTTTATGATAACGAAGGGCACGAAGCTCACTCCCATTCATTGTTCGTTCCACACCATCAACTTCAATTTCAAATTGATAAGAAGATGTTAATTCTCCGTACAATTTCTTAAATGCAGACTCTCCCGTTAAATCTTTTAAATTACTCAACTGCTCTTCTTTTTCAGATAAATTAAACCGAGCCGTTTCAACGTATCGTTTAAGAGAATATTGATAATTTTCTGTCGTTTCTTCTTGCAAGATTGAGGTCAAATGGTCTTCCGAAAAAGCACTAATTTCTAGTCCAAAAAACAAAGTCATATTTGCTACTCTAGACTCAACTTCGTCTACAAAATCAACCATCGCCTTAATCTTGTCATCAGAGGTATCCAATGTAGATTCAAGACTGACAAACTGACTTACTTTATATAATGGAGCCCAAATCTCTTCCAATTCTTGGTAGGCTTGATTTATCTCAGCCCCGTTTAAGGTATCTAACTTCTGTTTATATTTAGTAACAAATTCGGATGCCTTTTTTTCCGAATCACGAATTGCATCTGGAATCTTAGGATCATCCAAACTTGTAAAAAGATCTTTTAAATCCCATACAATATCCTTTGCACTTTCTTTAACATCTTGAGTTTGAGTATTATTTGACACGATTTTCCTCCAGTAAATTATTCAATCTTATTTTAACTTGGTAAGCATTTGTTTGTAGCTTATAAATAGTATCATAAACTATGCATATTTTATATTGACGGCCCTTTATCAAACATCAAAAATAAAAAACGAAATTTTTCAAAAAAATTACCGATAACTAATATATATACAAGAAAAATTCGAATTATTCGCGAAAATCAAAGACAACAAATACATGAATTGATTTATTAAATTTTACAGTTAAAGTACATTAAGTTTATATACAAATATGTTCGTAAAAAGAATATGTGTGAAAAAACGGGTGAAATGGGTATATAAATAGAATTAACTATCTAAATGAAACAATACGTACAAGACATTTACTAAAGGCCTATAAATGAAAAATGAACAAGAACCATCTCAAACTACAGAAATTATTGAACAATTCAGTTCACTACTTGATTCAAATTCTGAATATATCTTATTAACGAACTGTTCAAAAAACAATCAATCCAAAAAATATGTACTAAAAATTGATAAAAATAAGTTAACTTACACATCAAAATCAGATATTAGGTCTTCATCTTACACATTAAACATAAATACAGGTGAACTTCATTCGGATGAAAAAATATTACCATCCAATGACCCACTTTTTTTAAACCACCTACAAACAATAATTAATGACGTAAATTCAAATAAAATAAGTATTTTCAAAAAACCAAATAAATAAAATGAATATAAAAATAAAAAAAACCATTTCGTTAGAGGAGCCATTAACATGTTAGGAAATAACACCCCCAAAGTATCAATGATTTTATCAGCGTCTACGCAAAATACAATGTCAGCAAATTCGACTAAAAAAAACCAAGAAGTCATAGGACTAATGATAAATCAAAAATTTTTAACATTATCTGAAGCTCAACAGTTAGTTGACTCTAAAGGCGATTCAAAAAAAATAGTAAAAGCATTAAAAACAACGTTATCGGCGCTTAGAAAGAGTGGAAACACTGTGTCTCAATCTAATGACGGAATGAAAATTGGAAATAGTCTATCAATAAAAAAAATATCGGTAGAAGAAGAAGTAGTAACCAAAAAAAAGAAGCTATTTTTTGGACTAATACCCTGGAACAAAAAGATTGCTACTATTCAACAGTTTTCCGAAATAGAAAATAATTTTCACAAATCAATTAAATTATATAATTCAGATGACAACGAATCAAAACTTGACATTCGTACCCATCTTACAAATCTAAGAGAAAAAGCCGCTTCCGATTCAAAATTCAAATTGGGATATACCGCCGCAAAAAAACAAATTTCAGGACTTTCAACAGAACAAAAAGAAAGCCTATATGCAAACTTTTCCACTCTTCAAGTTAAAGAATTAATAAGCGCTTTTATAACTGATGGCGCATCACTCCTTAGTTCAGAACTCACTCAAAACGAAATGCTTCTATCAGAATTAATTGATGCAGATCCAAATAAATTTATAGAGGCAATGAATTCAGTAGACGACACCATATCTATCGACGATTTGACAATTGGATTACTGAATATAAGGTCAAAATGCTCATTGGATGTAAGTACCAATGGTAAAAATATAATAGACCAAACCATAAGCAGCCATCGACTAAAACTTCAAAATAAAGGCTGGAAATCAGAAGGTATAACAAGCTTTTCTCAATCTGGACAAGATATACCTCGTATATCCAATAATGCAGTTCTTTTAAAAGAAGGAGCTACATCGCCTCTTTCGATATCTACTCATCAAGGAACTACAAAACTCACGGCTCCTGCACTCAATTTTTATAACCTTTTAACTAATTCTATGGAACAAATATCTGGGACTAAAAAAACGGACCTACTAAAATTAGTACTAAGTTCATATTCATCAGAAGATTTAACAAACGCAGAAACAATAAAAAAATTATTTAACAATCAAAATAAAAACGGAGAACCTTTTACGACAAAAAACGGTCCTCTTTTTGACCACAGAATGCAAAAATTCTTGAAGTCATTCACACAGAATCAAGTCGGAGATCAATCATCAACGTTAATTGCCGGATTTGGTCTTAAACTAGGCATTAGTCTTCATGAAACCAAACCAACAGAGCCCCCTTATTCGGTTACTTTTAAAGCAGATGGAAAAATAGATATTATTTATCATCAATCATTAACTAACCAGCGTATAGGCGCCTCAGATAATGACCCAACAAAAAAAATGTCTTTAGATTTTAAAACTAAATTAACAATAGACGTCGATTCAGAGGATCCTCCGATAATAGGTTCTGAAATTAGTAATTTACATCTGGATCGGTTAGACGAATTAACTCACCCAGATTCCATGTCATTTGCTAACGAATTATTAAGTCAAACTGCAATTACAGGAGATATTTCTGTAAAAATCAACGCTATGAACTCGGTAGCAAATGCTGAAACTGCGTTAGAAAGTCTTTTTGAAGTTCAAAGTGGAATGGATACCTTAGAGATAAATTTTATAACAACCCAAATTAATAACTATAGAGAAATTCTTTCGCCAGGAAATTTTGTAAGCATAAATTCTATTGATAAAGCAACCACCGCAATGGAGTCTAAAAATGAAACGGCAAAACAAACCTATATCGATCAAAAAGACAGAAATTTTGAAGTACTTAAAGGAAAACTTAAAAACTTAGTTCAAATCCAAAACAATCTAAAAAAAGAAATTAGCGAATTGAAAAGACTTAATCCGATTGATAAAGCAGAGTCAGACGCAATAGCAATCTTAGAGAAAAAGGTCATAAAAATTGAAGAATCATTAATAAAACTAAGTGGACTTCAAGATGCAACAACTAATAGTCAACGATTAGACGAATTCAAATTAAGTTCTTTTAAAGCGGAAGTGACGAAGCTCATTGACGTAAAAAAGAAAGAATATGGTCTACTGTTTCAAGACCCATCCATAACAAATAAAACAGCCAAAACAAAAGAAGATAAGAAAGTATTTTCGTCATTAAAAGAATCACCATTTTTAAATGACGACGGCCATTTAGATGAACCCAAGATCAAAGAACATCTACTTCCTTTAACAAATGAGTTAGAAGAAAATTACGAAGCCATTAACCCCAAGTTAATGAAAGCAAAAATGAAAGAAATTAGCACTCATTTTTCTTGGGGAGCTTCACATACAAACCTTTCTCTAACCGCAACAGAAAACTGGACGCCTATCCAACGTTTTGCAGTAAAAACGTCAAAGTCAGATCAAACCTATATTTCTATTACAGAAATGACTCCTTTACATGAAGGCCCCGGTGTTCCAGCAGGGTTGCGAGACCATGAAGATTTCAAAGAAAGAACAACCAATTTCTTTCAAACAAATCATTATATTCTTGGACAAGAAGAAACATCAGAACAACTATCCTTCCGTGGAGGGCAATTTCCGACGGTAAATGCAGCAAAATCGGCAATGCTTACTATGATGTCTCTTACCAAAAGTAATGACTTTCATATCAACGTGTTACTAACACCAATAACACCAATTCGTCCCATAATTAATAAATCTGATAAAAAATTACTAGCAGACCATAAAGCCAACATTATGATATCTTTACGGGAAATCAAAGCGGCATTAGATACCTCTGAAAAAAAAGGGACGCTTACTCCGGAACAAGAAAATATAGTTAATGCTCTAAAATTTAGCGACTATACATCTGAAAAACTAAACACGATTATTCAAAACCTATCATTAGCCAACATCGGAGTTAACGAAGGTGCCGTAGGTGAATTTGAAACGAAAGGCCTTCATTTACCGTTTATAAAAGCTGGATGGCAAGAATCGGCAAAATACCTTAACGAATCATTTAAACAAACAAATATTAAGCTAAATGCACTATTTGAAAAAAAAGAGGATATTTTAAGTAAAATAAGAAATGGCGCATCTCTAGACGAATCAGAGATAAGTATATTAAAAAGATTACCTGCTATAACTCAAATTACATTGGATATGGACCAAGTTTGGGCTAGCAACGATTATGCCGTTGCATCAGTTGGAAACGACCAATTTAAATTTGCAGCACAAGCAAAAGTTCTAAACGAACTACTTGATACAGTTGTTTACGAAGACTGTATGAGTGGAAAAGATAGAACTGGAGAAGTTGAATCAGATGCATTTGCTATGCAAGATGAAATAACAATGAATACACTCGAACACAAAGAAAAAATGAAAAGTTACCTTGCAAAGCATGTTGAGTCCATATCAGATCTCAGGGTAAAAGATATTATTGAAAATAAAATATACGAAAACGTAGAATTATTAACATCTCCTTTATTTACAGAAAAGGATCTCGACCGTTTATTTAAATATGAAACGGCCAACGACTTCCAAGAATGTGTGTGGATTCTTACCAGAGAAAAAGTAAGTATCTCGCAAGAACTTTTAACAGCTAATGATAAAGCCCCAAACCGTAAAGGCGTATTGAGACAAAAAGAAATCGGACATAGTGTATTTTCGACTACTAAAGAAATTTCTATTTATACGGATACTTCAAAACAATCAAAACTAGGTAACCTCGTATATTCCTTTTTTAACAGATTCACTGCACCTGGTCCTTATGATTCTGAAACGAAATCATACAAAATGAATTTAAAAGATATGAAACCAGATGAATTTAAAAAGTATGTATCGCGGCTTAAAGAGCAACATGTGTATGCAAAAAATAGACGGCAGTCAGTAATGGGCTCTGGCTCTTTACGGATTACACAAGTCAATACGGGAGCGACAGGATTCAAAGTAGAAGGAGGAGAGCCTCTAAAACTTCATTTATCCGGGTTTAATCGAGACTATGTCACACACAGACTAATGGACGCTGCAATAAACAAAAAAAGTAAAGAGGAAATAAACGCACTACTTTTTGATTTAACAGGTCTATATGAATTATCAGATGCAGACCAGCAAAAAGCGAGAATCGTTATTGAAAAAGCAACGTCGGAACTATCAAAAAGTAAAATTCCAAAGTCTATTTCTGAATTGTATAAAACGATCGAAGACATAAAATATGCGTCGACCAATCCAAAAACCAAAGTAAAGGCTTAAAAATCAACTGGTACAGCTAAAATAATATAAATAACTTTCTTATTGAGGTTAATGTATGAAATAATTAAATACATTCTTTAAGAAACAAAAAAAAAAGAAAAGCTTAACTTTAAAATATTTTAAGCACTCCATAAAAATATATATGACAAAACAACTTAAAAAATTTGGAACATTTGCAGGCGTATTTACCCCAACAATTCTTACAATTGTCGGGGTCATTATGTACCTTCGTCTCGGATGGGTCATCGGCTCTGTCGGATTAAGCGGAGCCTTAATCATTATTGGGCTTGCCCATGTCGCAACAATAACAACTGCTCTTTCATTATCATCAATGGCAACAAACGCAAAAATTGGAGCAGGCGGATTTTATGCCTTAGTTTCAAGATCTTTAGGCCCCGAAATTGGTGGTGCAATAGGAATCCCTTTATACCTTTCACAAACGCTAGGTACGGCTTTATACATCATTGGATTTTCTGAAGCTTGGCTTAGCATATTTCCAGGGCATAGTGCCGTCATTGTTGGACTAGTCGTGCTCATAACACTCTTACTCATTTCTTATTTCGGAGCAGACCTAGCAATGAAATTTCAGTTTGCAATCATGGCAGTAATAGCTCTGTCCCTCGTTTCCTTTTTTGCGAGTAAACATAGCTTTACTCAAGAAATCAATCTCGGTTTTAGTTACGTCCCAGGAAAATTTTGGGAAGTGTTTGCAGTCTTTTTTCCTGCCGTTACTGGAATTGGAGCAGGAGCGGCTATGTCGGGAGACTTGAAAAACCCATCTAAAAGTTTGCCTCTTGGTATATTAGGCGCCACATTTGTTGGTCTAACGTTGTACTGCGTTGTTGCCTTTTGGTATGCGGGAATGGCGACTCCTGACGAATTAGCAAACAATTACATGATCATGTCAATAAAAAGTAAATGGGAATGGTTAGTACTTGCAGGAATAATGGGCGCAACACTTTCTTCTGCACTAGGGTCTTTAGTTGCTGCACCGCGAATTTTATTTGCGACAGCACAAGATGAAGTTATTCCTTTTTCTAAAACATTCTCCGTAAGAAGTAAAAAAGGAGACCCAAAAAACTCAATTTTACTCACTGGATTCTTAGTATTAGCAAGTCTACAACTCGGCAATTTAAATGTTGTGGCTTCCCTTTTAACAATGTTTTTTCTAATCAGTTATGCAATGATCAATATTAGCCTTTTTATAGAAATCATTCTTAAAATCCCATCGTTTCGACCTACGTTAAAAATACCCGTCATTGTCCCTTTCGTTGGGTCCATATGGTGTATCGCAATAATGTTTCTTATTAGCCCAACGTCCGCCGTCGGATCCCTTATTTTTATAGGGTGCGTTTACTTTTTCAACGTAAAACGAAACATCAAAGTTTCCTTTAGTGACATAAGAAGTGGTCTCTTCAATGCGATTGCAGAATGGGCAGTTAAAAAGTCATTTAAAACACCCCACCATAAAAAATCTTGGAAGCCTAATATTTTACTGCCAATAGAAAACCCTAAAGAGTTCAATGAAATTCTTTCTATCATCGATGCAATTGTTGTTCCAAGCGGAACCATTAGAGTTGTCTCCGTTTCAATTAAAAACAAACCAAATCAGTCCATGGTTACGAAATTTATAAGAAAATCACTTAATATAACTCAAAAGAAATCGATGGATAAAAAGCATTTGGAGGGACAATTAAATCATATTACATCTCATTTCAAAGAGAAAAAATTATTGGTTACAACTACAGTAGCTGAATCCACAAATTTAATTGATGGAATACGGATAATCATTCAAACAATTAAAGGGCTCTATCTTCCGCCTAACCTTATTTGCCTAAAAATCAACCCGGACTCAAAAAGCTTGGGCAGAATTGAAGAAGTAACATCGATTGCTGAAAAAGAAAAACTCGGGGTAATTTTAATTACGAATGCTTCAAAAAACACAAAGATCATAGATGAAAAAACTCTAGAGAATACAGAAAAAATTGACACAATTAAGACATCAATTCAAAAGACAAAAAACAAGTATATTAATGTTTGGTTACGTTCAGAAAGTCCAAATTTAAACCTTGCACTTCTACTGGCAATTCAAATACAAAAAAACTGGGGATGTAATATTAGACTAATATCTTCGATTGAAAATGATTCTTTAGAAAAAAAGACACATTCTTTTCATAAACATTTAATCGATTCAGGACGACTGCAAAATACAGAATCCGCTGTATTAATAGGCGATTTTTTTACCTTAGTGGAAACATGCCCCAAAGCTGAATTAAACATTTTTGGAGCAAAAGGATTTAAAGACTACTCTCCTCTTAAAACAATATCAAATAAACTCGATTCGACATGCTTATTTGTAAAAGACTCTGGACAAGAAAGTGCATTTGCCTAATACAATGGTCATATGAAAATAGGAATTTTATCAGATACATACCTCCCTCAAATAAATGGCGTAAGCACAAGCATTGAGACATTTAAGAACGAATTTGAAAAAAAAGGACACGAAGTTGTTATAATCGGGCCAAAAGTAGAAACAACAACTCCATCAACAAAAGATGTTTGGAGATTTCGTTCAGTTCCCTTTCCATTCCAAAAAGAATATAGATTAATTTTACCAATATCTCGAAAATTAAGAGGATTCGAAGAACACAATTTTGACATCCTACACGGGCAAACACCATTTACTATGGGATACCTATCTCTTTACCTTGGAAAAAAATACAAAATTCCAATCGTGCATACCTATCACACTTATTTTGAAAAATATATGCACTACGTACCCTTGCTACCAAAAAAAATGGGTATCAAATACGCCAAATTTGAATCAAAGAAATTTTACAATAGATGTGACCAAATTATCGTTCCATCAACGCAAATGAAATCTGCGTTACAAGCTTATCAAGTAAATAAGCCTGTCGACGTAATTCCTACCGGAATAAAAACTGACAGAAAGGTTTCCGTTGCCGAAAAAACTTCATTTTTAAAACAATGGAATTTGGATCCAAGCAAACCAATACTTATTTTCGTTGGTCGTTTGGGTCAAGAAAAAAACATTAGTTTTCTCATAGATGCGTTTCACAAAATCAAAAAATCTGTGGATTCACAATTATTAGTTATTGGAGATGGCCCTGAGAAAAAGTGGATGGAAGAAAAAGTTACGGAACTCGGTATAGAAAAATCGGTAAAATTCACAGGATATCTTAAACACGAAGAAATATTTATTGCATATTCGTCGTCAGACCTCATCTTGTTTCCTTCTAAAACAGAAACTCAAGGATTAAGCCTATTAGAAGGATTATCAGTAGGTACACCTGCCGTCTGTATCAATTCTATGGGGGTAGCCGATATTTTACATCAAAATAGAGGCGGTTTCCTCTGCCAAGATAGTTTGGATAACTATGTTCAGGCAGCAATAAATTTATTATCAGATTCAACGTTATATTCCGAAAAATCAAACGACGCAATTATTAGATCAAAAGAATTTTCCGCAGAGAAAATGGCAGAAAAAATGCTTTCTTTATATGAGACGGTCGTTAAAAACTATGCAAAAAAGTAAGAGGAGCAATCAATGAAACTATCGGTACAATCAAATTCAAAAGCGCCAAAAACATGTGATTTTCACGTTCTTTTAGTTTGCCAGAATAAAAACTTAACATTAAAAGAAACACCATATGAAAAAGAAACAAAAACAATAATTGATACTGTAATCGAAAAAAAGATATTTACAGCGAAAAAAGGCGAGACAAAAACGCTTTTCGGAAAACAATCCGTTATACTTGTAGGACTTGGTGAAAAGGAAAAACTTACTCCAGACACATTTAGACAAGCAATTGGAACCGTTTCACGACTCTTAGAATCAAATAAATCAACTAATGCATCAATCACTATGGATTCAGACGTAGAAGTTACACCTCGGGACGTACAAGCTATGGCTGAGGGATTTGAAATGGGACACTACTCATTTACTGAGCATTTAACAAAGAAAAAAACAAAAGAACCGATTACTAACTTAATTTTCTGCGGACTAAAAATAGACAAACAAGATCAAGAAGCAGCTCTTAACAAAGGACTTGCTATTGGTAAAAGTGTAAACATAGCTCGAGACTTGGCAAATGCTCCCGCAAATTACTTAACGCCTACTGACTTTGTATCTAAAGCAAAAAAACATTTCGAAAAAAGTGACGTCGAAATTGAAATAATTGACCATAAACAAGCAGAAAAAGCTGGAATGGGGGGTTTATTAGGTGTTTCAAAAGGGTCAATCGAAAAACCATATTTACTCGTTCTCAAATATTTACCTAATAAAGACGAAAAGCCAATTTGCTTGGTAGGAAAAGGCGTAACTTTTGATTCTGGAGGAATATCTATAAAACCTTCATCAAAAATGTCTGAGATGAAAGCAGATATGAGTGGGGCCGCTGCCGTGTTTGGAGCAATGTCTGCTGTAAATACAATTGGATACAAAAAGAATATTATCGGAATTATGCCACTCACAGAAAACATGCCGGCAAATAATGCATTAAAACCAGGAGATGTAATTACAATTTCTAATGGAAAAACGGTAGAAATATTAAATACAGACGCTGAAGGACGATTGATATTAGCTGATGCCATTTCACACGCAGTTACTCTTGAAGCAAAAGAAATTGTAGATTTAGCTACGCTTACAGGAGCATGCTTAGTCGCGTTAGGAACGGTAGCATCAGGGTTGTTTAGTAATTCAGATTCATTAATTAAAACATTTGAAAAAGGATGTAAAAATACCGGCGAAGAATTATGGCATCTCCCTTTATATGAACAGTATAAAGATTTATTGAAATCAGATATCGCTGACATATCAAACTGTTACGAAGGCCGATTTGCAGGAGCTTCAACGGCTGCAATATTTTTACAAGAATTTGTAGCAAAAACTCCTTGGGTCCACTTAGATATTGCACCAACTATGTCCAACGGAAAATCGTCGGGCGCTGATGTTAAAGGAATGTCCGGTTCAGGGGTTCGAACTCTTATCGAGTATTTAGATAATTAATAACTCATTTCAAAAAGGCAACCTCGGAAATATTTCCGAGGTTGTTTTTATTTTAAATAGCTTATAAAAAATGTTACCACCCACCAACAAATCTCGACTCACAATTGTAAGTCAACTCTTTTACCCCGAATTAATCTCTACAGGGCAGACCATCTTTGAACTCGCGGAAGACTTAACAACTCAAGGCATAAACGTAGACGTAATCTGTGGTCCCGTTACGCTAGAAAAAAACAAAAGAGAAAAAAAGAAAATTATCCACAACGGAATTAAAATCAATCAAATATGGGGAACCTCCTTTCCTAAACTAAATTTTTTAGGAAAACTTTTAAATCAATTAACGTTCACACTTTCCGTTTTTTACACACTTACGAAACGACGATTTTCAAATAAAAGGAAAACTCCCTTATTAATTCTTACCAACCCCCCAATGATGGGCATAGCAGCTGCTTTTCAACGAATGATTGGAGGAAGTCCTTACATCTACTTAATCTTTGATGTTTATCCAGAAACAGCTATTAGAGCAAATTTCATAAAAAGAAATGGTCTTATATCTACGATTTGGGGAGTATCAAATTGGTTTATATTGAAATACGCGTCAAGCATCGTCGTTATTGGACGATGTATGGCAAAACTATTTGAAAATAAAGCATACGATGCAAAATTAAAAAAAATTCACGTTTGGGCAGATGACATGTCAATCGGGCAAACAGAAACCACATCAAATAGAAATAAACAAATCGAAAACCCTTACATTAAAAAATGGAATTTAAAGAATAAATTTGTCGTCATGTATTCTGGCAACCTAGCAAGATTCCACGATTTGGAAACAATAATGAAGGCCGCAGAACAGTTAATTAATCAAAAGGATATTGTTTTTCTGTTCGTTGGAGAAGGTCACAAGAAAAAGATGTGTATTGATATTGCCCAAACAAAAAATCTAACTAATTGTTTATTCGATACTTACGTCCCTAAAGAAGACCTTAAACATTCATTAAAAGTGGCAAATATTGGACTGGTTTCTCTTTTAAATGGTCAGGAAGGACTAAGTGTCCCCTCAAAAACATTTGGTCTCTTATCTGCAGGGATACCTATTTTAGGACTTTTACCAAAAAGTTCAGAGATATCTCTTATTTTGAACGAAGAAAATTGTGGAAAGGTCATAGAGCCAGGAGACGTAAATAATTTTGTTACGACTCTATTAGATTTAAAAAATTCTCCCGAAACTCTTAAAACACTATCTGAAAATGGAAAAAAAGCGATAAAAGAAAAGTATAATTTAAGAAATGCATCTAAAGAATATATCTCTATTTTAGATACAATAAGAGTCACATAATTATTTAATAATTTTTATTCTAGACATATCAGTAGTAATTACTTAAAATAATCCCTTGTTCTAAGAGTTGGCCGGCGTAGCTCAGTTGGCAGAGCAACTGACTTGTAATCAGTAGGTCATTGGTTCGATTCCGATCGCCGGCTCCAGAATATTTCTATTGAAGTTTGTAATTGTTCTTAAATTTTAAACTTTTTTAGCCGAGATAGCTCAGTCGGTAGAGCAGGAGACTGAAAATCTCTGTGTCGGTGGTTCGATTCCGCCTCTCGGCACCACTTTTTTTTAATATTAAAAAAAACATGTGTCATTTTGTTTCTAAGTCAAATTTAATGAATCAAAAAATCATTTTCTCAAAACCAAGTTTAATTCCTAAAATTTTGTTAAAAAATTCAGGTCCTCTTTCCAAACAATGTATTTCTCAAGGATTTAAGAACTTTCAAGAAGTATCAAATTACATCCAATACCTTCCTTATGGGAGAATCGATAAGGCTACCGATTTAATAGATGTTCTCTCTGAAAAAAAAGGAACATGCAGTTCCAAACACGCATTTTTAGGGAAATTGGCTGACGAACTCAATCTGAATATAAAATGTGTTACAGGTATTTACATGATGTCTAAAAAAAACACACCTGGTATTGGGAATACATTGAAAATTAATAAGTTAGATGCGATTCCAGAGGCTCATTGTTTTCTAAAATACAAACAAAAATATTTCGACCTAACTAACAGCCATTCTGGGAAACCTTTAAATTTCATTCAGATAAAACTATTTTCACCAAATGAAATTGCAATCAGTAAAACTGATTTTCATAAAAGTTACATTTCAAACTGGGCGAAAAAATTAGATCGCAATACAAAGGATATTTGGAAAATTCGTGAAAACTGTATTAAATCTCTTATAGAAAATTAAACTCAACTATATATCCAATTTTCACTCAAATGCACTCAAAATGTTACTTCGTCTTTATTAGGACAAAATGTTTCCTGAAACAATCGTACGAACTTATTAATAGACCTCTGATATCCTGAAATCAAAAATTCCTGATTTCTATCTACATAAATCTCATTTCCAACTAAGTTCACTTTTAAATCGCCTATATTAGTAGTGCAATCATGTTTAATATAATCTATATCAATTTCCTTGAAATTTAGACCTTTTATTTTCGCCAATATATTCCAAACAGCTACCTTTGCTAGATATTCTACTGGATACATTATTTTAGGCTTATGATAAGACAACGTAAGAGATGATTTTGGACATATATCGATAGCCGTGCCGGCAACGAATACATCGGGATGTCGTATATGTTGTAAATGTGAATTAACAGGAAGAAAACCATTGTCTGATTCCAAATCAACGGAATCTTGAATACATTTCGCTCCTTTAAAACTTGGAATTATCATTGTGAATTTTGAATCCAATTTCTCGCCTGACTTAAGAGAAACACTTCCCGATTGAATAGAATCTATCACAGTATCCGTTTTCCATTTTATTTTATAAAGCTTAAACAAATGCTTACAAAGCAAAACGGAATATCCGACGATATCTTGTTTCAAATACGAAAGATTAGGCTCAGGCGTTAAAAATGTAATTGGAGCCTTTTTCAATAATCCAAGTTTTTTTAATTGAACGCCCAACACAAGAGCGAATTCATAAGCGGCACCTTTAGCTAATGCATCTGGCATCATTCCTATTACAATTGGACCAGGGTTCTTTACAAACGATTCCCATGCTTGTTTTGTTTTCAGAGTTTCTCTGTAATTACAAATGGAAAGAGAGTCCTCAGATGGTCTTAGTCCAGGGACGTTATCATAATTAGGTCGAGCCCCAGTAGTAATCAATAAATAATCATAATCACAAGTCGTTTTCTTTGTATGAACTTTTTTTTGAACAGGATCTATTCGAGACACGATATCTTCGATAAAATTGATGTTGTAACTTTTATAAATTGGTCTTACATCAAATTGAAGGCTCTCCTTTTTCTCCAAACCAAAAGGAACCCAAATTAATGCAGGTGTAAACGTAAATATATGGCTATTTGATATGACTGTAATTTTGCATAGATTCCCCAAAAAACTACTTAGTTCAAGGGCACCTGAAAAACCGGCCAAATTAGAACCAAGAATAACAATATGCGTCGATTTTTTTATCATAAAACTTCCTAACTCATAATATGACTATTACTTATTTGTTTAAAAATTAATGACTGACAATTTCAGACATCGTTTCAAACATAGAATGTAAAAGTCGTTGGGATAAAAACTGAGATACGCGATACATTACGATATAGCCAAGTCTTGGGTAAGTTTGCATTTTACTTTGCAAATCAGAGGACCTAAATTCAAGAACTTCAATTGTTGAAACTGCAGTTGCTGTTCCCTTATATAATCGAGGCTCAACTAATGACGAAAACCCAACTATTTCTCCTGGTTGGGCGGTATAAATTGTAACTTGTGATTCACCTGCTTGAACGGAGATCCTTACATTTCCTGTAACAATTACATAAAATTTATCGGCCTCTTCTCCTTCATTTATAAAGACATACCCAGCACGAAAAGTCCTATGTATTCCAAATTTACAAAGAAGACCTAATTCCATTGAATCTTCAGGGTATAAATCGAACGTTTTTGTTAAAATTTCTGTTTTTGCCTTAACCATAACTTATCCTCCAAAATAATATGTAAAACGTGCATCTCTATCTTGCAATTCATAGAAATGGTAATAATTATCTAAGTCTCTTTAGGTATCGATATACTTATGTGCAATTTTCGTGCCACTCAAAAATTCAGCTCAAAACATTAAAATATTAAACAAAACAAAAATAATAGGACAAATTACTATATTAAATTGATATATACAGATGATATAATTAAAATTGAATCCCAATGGACAAAAAAACAATAAACTCTATTATTGAAGATATATTAAAAGGATTAGATAAATCGTGCATCGTCACCTTAACTAATCCTAAAGGGGTAATCACCTACGCTAATGATTTATTCTGCAAAATATCTAAATACTCGGAAAGTGAACTAATTGGAAAAACACATAAAATTGTAAACTCAGGGTTTCATTCCACTATCTTTTGGCGAAAACTCTGGAACACAATCTCTTCTGGTTCCGTTTGGAGAGGAGAACTTAAAAACAAAGCAAAAGACGGTTCATTCTATTGGACCTATGCAACTATAATTCCTCAACATGATTCAGACGGAACTCTAATTAAATATATGGCAATCCGATCCGATATCTCTCAAAAGAAACAAAGTGAAAAAACTCAAGGCGAACTCAAAAATGCAATCATCAATTCCAAGAATATCGAAATTTCTAATTTACAAAATAAACTACACTCTAGCCTAGAAAATCAACTTTTTTTAGGAAACGACCCGAAAATCACTGCATTATTTCAAAACATTAAAAAAGTGGGAGCCACCAACTATTCTGTCCTCATCCAAGGTGAAAGTGGAACTGGAAAAGAATTAGTCGCAAAAATGATTCATGATGAAAGCAAACGTTCAAATTCTCTTTTTCTTCCAATAGACGCAGGTTCTATCCCAGAGTCTCTATTTGAAAGTGAGTTTTTTGGACATCTTAAAGGTGCATTTACAGATGCAAATGAAAATAAAAAAGGTTATTTTGAAACATGCCACAATGGAAGCTTATTTTTAGACGAAATTGGTAATCTATCTATTGGGCTACAATCCAAATTATTGCGTGTTCTTCAAGAAAAAGAGATAACACCACTAGGCTCTAGTAAATCTTCAAAAATAGACGTCAGAATGATTTTTGCAACGAACACCGATTTAGAAAATGACATTAACAAAAAAACGTTTCGTGAAGACCTGTATCACAGAATTTCAGAATATGTCATCAAAATCCCTCCACTACGAGAACGAGGCGAAGACGTTTTGATAATCGCCGATGTATTTCTAAAAAATGCGTCAACCTATTTATCAAAACCTTTAACTTTTCACCCCAAAGTTAAAGATGTATTATTAAATTATCAATGGCCGGGAAACGTCCGTGAATTAAAAAACAAAATACGACAAGCCGCTCTGACAGCAGATCATATAGTTAAACCAGAACACTTATTTTCTTATACAAAAACTCGAAATAAAAATCTGTTAATAGACAAATCTGCCAATTTTTCATCAAAACAAAATAAAACATATGAAAACTACTTTCACCATTTTGAAAAAAGTCTTTTCGAAAACGTTTTAAAAGAAAACGAGGGAAACAAATTAAAATCATCGACACAACTTGGGATGTACTATGCCACTTTTTGCAGAAAACTTAAAAAATATAATTTATAATCGATATAAGCTCATTTGAGCATCCCTTCCCTCTATAGTATCATTCAAAGACAATGTTAATTAAAAATGTATTAAAAGATAAATTAAAAGACGCCCTAGCCCCAATTTCTAGTTTAAATTTTGTATGGTCAATAGAAATCCCTAAACAAAAAGGACATGGCGACTACGCAACAAATGTATGCTTCCAATTAGCAAGAGAACTTAAAAAATCACCTAAACTTATAGCTGAAACATTGTGCACAGACCTAAATAAGCAATTCGAGGAAGAATTTACATTTGAACCAATAAATGGATTTATAAATATTAACTTAACAGAAAATTTTGTTTGGACGCTTTCAAAAAACGTTTTGGAAAAAAGCTTTCCTAAATCAACATCAAACACCTTAATAGAATTTGTATCTGCAAACCCAACAGGGCCGTTACATATTGGGCATGGAAGATGGGCCGTTGTTGGTAGCACTATGGTTAATATCTATAAATATGTTGGAAAAAATGTCTCTTCAGAATTTTATATAAATGATGCAGGAGTTCAAATTAATAACCTCCTCGCCTCAGTGAAAGCCGCCAAAGATGGAACGCCTATTCCAGAAAATGGATATCATGGCGATTATATTCACGATCTTGCAAAGACAAACGAAAATCCTATCGAATATCATATCAACCAACATAAATCTGTGCTAAACGCGATTAACACGTCTTTCGACACATGGTATCCCGAAAGCAATTTACACAAAGCAAACGACGTGCCAAAAGCACTAGATTACTTAAAATCCAACAATTTCACGTTTGAACTAGAAAAAGCATTATGGTTCAACACAACAAAATTTGGAGACGACAAAGATAGGGTCCTCGTTAAAAACGATGGAAACTACACTTACTTCGCAGTAGATATCGCATACCACAAAAACAAATTAGATAGAAAGTTTACTCACCTAATTAATATCCTTGGGGCGGACCATCATGGATACGTCCATCGAATGAAAGCAGCAATATCTGCTTTAAACGAAAACGCGACAATTGATTTAAAAATTGGACAACTCGTAAACCTTTTCAGAGATGGTACACCAGTTAGAATGTCTAAACGAACAGGCGACATCATAACTCTCCAAGAAGTAACTGATGAAATCGGCTCAGATGCAGTAAGGTATTTTCTCTCAGAAAAAAGTCTAGACTCCTCTATAGATTTTGATTTAGAAGCAGCAAAGCTAAAAAATAGTGAAAACCCTGTCTATTATATTCAATACGCTCATGCAAGAATTTGTAGTATTTTTCGAAAACATGGTGTGGATAACTACAAAGAACAACCCTCTTTTGATAGCCTAGATCCAACCGAAAAAGCTGTCCTTTTATATTGCTTACAATTTAACGATATGATCTGGGAACTTGCCCAAAATTTAGAAACCCATCGGTTAAATACATACCTTTTAACCTTAGCTAGACAGTTCCATACTTTTTATGAAAAATGTCCAATTTTAAAATCTGAAGAATCCCTAAAACTTAAACGACTATATATATTAATGGTCGTTCAAAACGTATTCAAAACAAGTCTTAATTTATTAGGAATTTCTGCACCAGAAGTTATGTAATTTCAAATGGAAGTAAACCCATTTGAAATTATAAAAAACTCGATATCTAATCATAACCTTTTCAAAAAAACAGACACCTTATTAGTATCCTTCTCGGGTGGTCCTGATAGCGTATTTTTAATGAAAGCTTTAAAAAAACTACATACTGGACCTCTTATTTATGTCCATTTCGTGCATGGATTACGATTAAGTGACGAAAAAAAAGAAGCAGCCCTACTTAAAGAAATTGAAAGAAAAAACAATATCTTAATCATCACCCGCCGCATCCCAACAAAAGCGTATGCGAAAAAATTCGGGGTCTCAATTGAACACGCTGGGCGACTCCTACGACACTCTTTTCTTATTCATTTTTCTAACCTCAAAAAAGCAAGTCACATTGTCACGGGACATCATTTTGATGACCACGTCGAAACTTATTTGCTAAAGAAACAAAGAGGATCGACCTACCCAATTGGTCTAAATTTCAAAGCACATCTTTACAATAAATCATTTATCAAACCTCTCTTAGAGATCAACAAAAAGACCATCCTAAAAACATTAAACACTGATAATGAAATCTTTATCAAAGACCCAAGTAATGACAATTTAATCTATGAACGAAATATAATTCGACATTCCACTCAACCGACTGCTTCAAAGATTAAATTGATTTTAAAAGACATTAAAAACAATTTACTTACATCAAAAAATTTAAAGGAAAGAACATCCCTTCTAATAAATAGAATTAATGTAAAAAGAAATGAATTTTCAATTTCAACTAAATTTTTAGAGACAACAGACCAAGGTGAGTGCAAGTTCTTCTTAAATTCATTTATTCACTTCGTTTTTTCATCTAAGAAAACTAAAAAAAAATTAATTACACCGTCATCTGTTCATTCAAGCAAACACATCGATTCCATTTACGATGCATTGAAGAAACACAACACAAAACTAACATCTTTCAAGTTAAACATTCCTAATTTTCATACCGTTCAAATAAATAAAAATATACTAAAAATATATTCCGAAAAACGAGATAACAAACATCCTCTTCAAAACAAAAATAAGATTACAAACGATTTAGTGATTAATTTTGAAAATTTAACTGAGGCTAAGTCCCCATCTGCATATGACTTTAACGATTATAAAATCGAGATTACTTTAATGAAAAGTCCTCATATTAAAGAAGCGTCTGAGAAGATTCCCCTTATAAATCAAAAAACCACGTTGTCGGACAAAACAAGTTTTATCTATAAATCCAAGGCTCCGAATAGTTCAAACTCAGGATTTATCGAATCCATTTCCTTCTACGATTTTGAGACCATTAAAGATAATTCACTAATTATTCGCACACGAAAGTCTAATGAAAAAATAACTACATTTGGAAACCAAACCAAAACACTAAAAAAATATTTCATCGATGCCAAAATCCCACAGGAATTCAGACAGTCCGTACCTTTATTTTTTATAGAAAATACTTTAGTATGGATAGGTGGATTTCAACGCTCAAAACACTATAAAATAACTAAAAATACGAAACAGATTTTAAAAATCGAACTAATAAAGAAAAACCATAAATAATTAAATAAAATTCTAATACATATGATAAATACAAGCTCACAACAAACTAAACATACGACCTCCAAGTCTAAAAAAATGATTTTTTTATTCTTATCTCTTTTTTATTTTCTAAACTGTTTGAATCCAATTCATGCTACACCGACACACGTAATAGATAATTTTGAAAATAAAGAATACTTAAGAAACCCAGAATGGTGGACGATTGGAAGCCCAAATCTAGTGTTTGAAGAAAATGGTGTGGCTGAAAATTATGTATTAGGAAAAACATCGTTATCAATTAGTGGACCAGCCGATTTATGGTTCCTAGGCGGAATCGGGACCTTTTTAGCGACTAATGCGTCAAAATTCGATGCATTAGAAATTAAAATTAAAGGAATAGACAAAAAACAAGGTAGAATCAAAATTGAGCTATATGACGACGACAATCATAATTGGAAAATAGAACCATCGAAAAAAACGCCTTCAAAAACTCAATACGACGATAAATTCTTCTACTACATAAATCTAGATTGGGATGGCTGGAGAACAATTACTATTCCATTTACAGATTTTTTAGACGAAAATAAATATGTCGGTGACAACATTTGGAACCCTTCACAAATCAAGGGTTCTGGAGGTCTAATTCAAATGCAACTTTTATTATTCTCCGATAAAAAACGCGGCAATTTTGAAGCATGGGTAGACTCTATAAAATTAGTAAAACTTAAAAAATGACTCAAAAATGGGAATATAAACAATTAAGAACGACGTTTAGAAAATTAGTTCTACTCCACAAAGACGAAAATATTGATACGTCTGTTAACAAAAAAGCAAATCTATTAAAAAATGAACTCCAAATCCAACTTCAAGAAGAAATTAGAAACTATACGAAGAAAAATCTTGATATAAGCCAAACCTATCGAAGATACATCCAACAAATGACGAGAAACCATGATAAGTTTTTCAAACTGTCTTTAATTGCTTGTGCAACAATGTTCAGCATAACACTTATCCTGTCCGTCCTCACTTTCGTATATATGGTACAAGCTCATCACTCTTATAAAAGTGCAGAAGGCATGCTAATTAACCTATCAAATTCGCACGAAATGGTTGGTATATTAAATATAAAAGAACTAAAAAAAATTAACGCTTCCGTCAAAAAATTAGATGTAACTATTAAGCGCAGTCGATAGAAACCTACCTTAGACAAATAAAATAAACATCAAATTTATAAAAAAAGGACAAACTAAAAATGAAAAAAATATTGCTA
>JABIPA010000047.1 GCA_018698675.1 bacterium
GCATATGCTTCGTAAAGGACAAGTACCATTTTATAACAAGAAAAATGCTCAATCATTACGGGATTTTATACACCGAATCTTTGATATTACTGGGTCCATTTTTCCTATGTATTCTAACCGAAAAATGGCTTTTTAATTTAACGTTTAGTTCGTTTTTTAGTGTTGTTTTTGATTTTTACAGTTTTTGCACCAGAACCTATTTTAACGTCTTAAAATAACACAAAAACAAAGCGTATACCTTTTGTTCAAATTCGCTTGGATAGACGCACTCCCACCAAATTCCGAAAAATGTACGCTAAGAAACTTACGACATTTAATGTTAGAAAAGATTCCTTAACCAAACCTTTCTGGTCGTCTTGTTATAAGAAGAATCATGGGGTTCTTTTATTAAATGGATTCTCTGAATGGGTTCCAGTTAAAAACTTAATCGATAACAAGGTTTGTTCTCTCATGGAGGTCCAAAAGCTTTTTTCTAACCAAGCCTATGAACGAAAACAAAGAATTCTAAAAGCCAATAAGCCTTATTTAAAGTATAAATCTTTACATCATTTATATGAAGATAACTCATCGAACAAATCTCTCAGTCTTAAAATAAATATCTACTCAAAAGATAACGTTAATTTCTTATTCATCGCTCTTGCCAATTTATTAAGCAACGTTAATGTTGGAATCCTAGAATCGACCCCACTCTTTTCTTTGCATCATTGTCCACATTCCCACTACACATCTCTTTTATCCAATAAAGCATCTTGCACAACGTCCGGATTATAAGAAATTACTGTTAGAAAATTACGTATAGCTCCCGTAGGCTCTCTTCGTCCTTGCTCCCACTCCTGTATTGTTCTGGGACTAAATCCAAAATACATGGCAAATCGTTGTTGTGACAAACCAAGATCTGTTCTAATTTTTTTAACATTTACTTTTTTAATAGGATCTACCCTTTTAAATTTAGATAGGTCACTATCTTTTAGATCGTAACTATCCTCATCTTCTATTGCATTTTTCTCTATAGCTTCTTCCGACATTGCATCGAGCTTGTCCCAATCTGTTTTTCCATTCAAATTATTCTGGTTATTCCCTAATGTTCGTTTGATATCGTTCTCTTTCATTTCTCTTCGACCTCCTTGCTGAAATTATTCTAAATATTTTCCCTCTTATTGTATAAATTATCGTTATCACAATATGTCCCATCAGACCTATTAAAACAATTCTCTTTTCGCCGTTTTTCACAACACTATAATCTATTCGTTTTGAATCGTTAAAAACAAAAATAGCATCATTAAAATCAATGAAATGCTTTTCAATATTTTTTATGTTTTTATTCTCGTCCCACTCAAATTCCCGCATTAATATATTATACGTCATTCGCGTATATCCGTCAATAACGTATTCCCTTATTTAGGGATATTGAAACATACCGTACTCAAATACCCTGTCAATTTTAATGAAATAGTAATTCGAAACCTGAATCAGTGAAGTTCTTTCCTCAATATTTCATTCGAAAATATGATACTTTTTTCTAAACGGATTTTAAAAAAAAATAAAAATTAGTAATAGTCATTGTGGTTATGTGGTTAACTCGAAGAGTTATCCAAAGGCTGTGGTAAGATGTGGGAAACCTGTTTTCCATAGCTTTCCATATCCTGTCATTTCCATGATGTTCTCTCATTCTCTTACTGATTTAATAGTAGTTTTTCCGTATACTCCTTATACATGTGTTATTCAGCTTTAGTAGAAAAAGATTTAGAAAAAATTACTCGAGAATTAGGATTCACAAATATTCTAGAGACGTTAGCTTTTTTAGAAGAAAATAAAAAGTATCCTGAAAATAATAGAATCTATCCAAAGTGGATGGCGCCTATCATTCACCAAGACAAAGATAAAACGTCTATCAATTGGATGCAATATTCAACCTTTGTCCCTGACTATATTCCTGAAAAAGACGCTAAGAAACTTACGACATTTAATGTTAGAAAAGATTCCCTAACTAAACCATTTTGGTCCTCCTGCTTTAAAAAAAATCATGGCGTTCTTTTGTTAAATGGATTCTCTGAATGGGTTCCTGTTAAAAACTTAATCGATAACAAGGTTTGTTCTCTCATGGAGGTTCAAAAGCTTTTTTCTAACCAAGCCTATGATCGAAAACAAAGAATTCTAAAAGCCAATAAGCCTTATAAGCCAACAGCTACAGAACTAAAGCATCCCTTGCAACGACAAATAGTCATCGACTTCTATAGTGACGAACCCTTCTTTGTTCCTGTTATTTTTAATCAAAAAGGAAATGACTTTGGGTTTGCTATTGTTACTGAAGATCCTACTCCTGATATTTTAGCACTGGGACATGATAGGAAGCCTGTATTTCTAGATAAAATTCAAATTTCTGACTGGATTAATATAGACTTTGAAAGCGTTGGTGATTTCTTTAAACAAATTGATATTCAATTAAAGGTAAAATTGGCGGCTTAATAAATTATCCCTTTAAAATAGAACCCAAAAAGGAACTAAAATGAAAAACAAAATTACTCCTATTAACATACAATATTTAGAAGGTTTTCATATTCAAATATTAATTTCAAAAATCCATCTCGAAAAAATCTATCAAGAAAATCGAATTGCTACAGATTTGGAAAAAATTAAAAAGTTTTGGGATTGTTATGAGGAAGTCTATGGGATTAAGTTTTTAATAATGGGCAAAGCCAACAATCGCTCTATAACAGGACTAAACAATTCCTATGAAGCCGTACGATTTAATCATGAAGAAATAGAGAATGAAACAAGTTTTAAAGATTATAGTACTGTAAAAGCATTTGATATTGTCTCAACAGGATTCATCGATAAAAATTTCCACTTTGAAGGGTTTGGGATATCTTTCTCTTACGATCCTAGTCTGGATTCTGATGAAATAATAGTTATAAAAGACAGGTTTGAACTAAACCTATCTTTTTGTAGAAATTTATTACAATCTTTCAACCCGGCTCAATACTATCTTTCCAAGAAATCCTTGGATATGAAAAAACACTCCCTCCGACAGCTAAATCATAGAAAAAATGATTTACTTAATTTTAAACACACACCAATTAAATTATCAAAAATGTTAATTTTTTTAATCTTAATAATAAGTTTGGTTTCTTTTATATGGCTACAAAGCTTTTATCTGCTTCCTTGCCTAATTTTTTTGTTGTACGTTTTAGAATTACGACTTAAAAAATTCTATAAAGATTTAAATGGAGATAGAGAAATAGATTCTATCAACGATAAAATAAAATTAATTAAAAACGAATGCTATGGATCTTATTCTGTTGATACATACTTTTTAAATAATAATAAATTACATAAAAAACTAACAGATTTAGCTCATTCACATCTAAATGATACGAAAAAAAAAGACTCCCCGATTATAATTGACCCCTATTCTTTTGAGAGTCTAAAAACTGACGTGGATTATGTCAGATTTGTCCTCTATGTTGATATAAATAAATATTGGACAACCGTAGAATTTTTGATTGAAAACCCCAACGAATTTGGTGATGAATTAATTCAAAAAAAAACGTTCCCAACCAAAAAATTGATAGAAAACGTAATATAATATTTTGAACTTTGATAATTCGTTGGAAAATAAACCAACAAAAGAATACCAAAAAAAATATAAAGAAAAAGTTCATCTAAAATTATTTTTAGACCTTTTACCCCCTGAAATACAAAGGATACTTAACAACCCAAAAGATTCCGAAACACCTGATTTTATTTTTGAAAAAGATATAGGAATTGAACATACAGAATTAATAATTGAATATGAAAAGCCATGGTATTCCGCAAGAGATAAATTATTACAAGATTTAACAAAATTAAATCAAAACAGTCATGATGAATATTATGTTGTTTATCTATCTTTCGATAAAAATATACCTATTGACCTTAAAAATACTTTTACTATAGAAAAGTTTATAAATGAAAGAATAAAGTCTAAAGAGTCAAATACACCACTCCCCAATGGGATTACTGGAATAGACGTTACCTCATATCAAAAACAAGTTAAAGATAAAAACAATAGAATTGTAACTGGAATTGAATGCTTAACATCGGAGATTTCCTATTTAAAAGACCCCACAAAATTAATCGAACTTTCTATTAAAAAAAAGGAAACTAAAAAATATACAACTAAAGAAACTTGGTTGCTCATTGTTGAAAATGGCCTAGATTTCTCATCATGGTTCAATAGTAAAAAAATGAAATCTTTATTTTATACAAATAGATTTAAAAAAATATACTACCTTTCACTTTCCCGAACTCCCTACAAATTAATTGAATTAAAAATTAGCAGCACAGAAATAATATAAAAACCGGTTCTGGTGCAAAAACTGTCAAAATAAAAAACAACACTAAAAACCCAGATAAATATTAAATTAAGCTCGAGTTTTTAGGCATAATTTCTATTTTGACAGTTTCTGCACCACTACCCTTAGTTTCCTTTTTATTTTAAATAGCATGCTTTAAGGTTAATCTACTAGCCAATAAGGGGTCTATTTCTGCAACCTGGGCAACAATGTTGTCGCTAATAACTCCGGGAATCGTACGCTTAATGACTAGAGCATAATTTAAGCTCCCGTTTTTAACAAATTCCAGCATGATTTTCTCGAGTGATGTTTTTATTTTGTTTAGGGTTGGTCTTTTAAAGTGCGTTTCTTCTGTATTTAGTTGTCGTAAGGTATCTATTAATTCAAGTGTTAAAGAGACGTTTTTGTTTCGTGCAGCTTCTATAGCATTGTTTTCCATGACGTTGTACTCAGAAGGTGCGCTTGGAGTAGCCGGGGGTATAAAGTGAATAGGAAAAGGGATGTTTGTTATCGAGGGTGAAAGAGAAATGGTTTCGGGAGCTTTTATTTGTGGTACAGGAAGTACCATCTCTTTATATGGGGCATTGTCTGATTTTGTTGAAGTTATTGTAGATTCTATGATTTTTTGAGCTTCTTGGACAGTTCTGTTGTCACTGAATTCGAAGGTGGAAAGTAGGTCTCTTAAGATTGACACTAATTGATTTTTTGATTGAGGGTCTTCAGTCATTGAGTAATCACAAAGTGTTTCTGATAAAAGTCGATTTGCTTGTAAGTCGGTAATTGAGGACTCTTTGTCTGAGCTGGTTTGCATGTCTAATATGGATGAAAATGTAATGCGATTATTGTTTCTACTACATTTAATTAATGCGTCCACAATGTATTTTGAACTTATTGTGAATGCAACATTAGAATAGAATCCCCGCTTACTGGTGTCGTAGTTCTTAATTTTTGATATTGTTTCTTGGTCATTATGATCTGCTGCTATTACTAATGCTTTTCCTAATCCGTCAGGGGTAAAGTGCGTTGGGTTACTAAAAAGCTTGCCTATAAACGCCGGCTGTCCTTTTGGAATGGCTAGCAATAATACGTCTTCCTTAAGTCTTGGATTGATATTTTTAGTTTTATCGATGCCACATATTGAGTTTAAGAGTTTAAAAGCAAGTGGAAAGTTGTCTTTTTTTACCATCTGATAGAGGATTATTCCCGAATATTCTGAGGAAAGAGGGGTCCGAATACCTAATGCCTTTTCGACGATGTCCTCTTTTCCTGTATATAAAGCTTCTAGGCATAGGAATCCTAATTGTTCTGGGCAAGAAACCCTATTGATGACGTTTTGAAGACTATCAGCTTGTTCAAACACCTTTCGCAAACAGCTAGAATGCCGTTGTAAAAGGGAAAAAAGAAAAATCTCTTGTATATGTTTAGGTTTAAGAGGCTTGTTGTTCATTAAGCATTCAATCATTTTCCAGGTTCTTACGTTTGAGCTACATCTTGCTTTAGGAATGAGAAAGTTTACGACCTCGTCTAGGAGTTTACCGTTGTTAAATGGTCGATTTGAGGTTATAGCTTTAGTGAAGGCGTCTACTTCTTTATTTTGAATGTATCTTTTGATTTCTTTTAAAGTAATTATGGTTTGAGCGAATTGTTTGTAAGCGGTCATGGCACTATCTATTTTTAACATGATGGTTCCTTTATTTTTCTTCTTTTAATAAATTGTCGATTCTTTTATGAAATAAATTCAAAAAATATTATTTTTAGTTGTTTTAAAGGTAGGGGTCCATCCATTTATAACTGATTTTCCACAATGAGAGCTATTTCTCTTTGAGCATACGTTCTTGAGTCCTTATTTGTAATTGCCCGAGTAATTTTAAGTGCTTTATGTTTTAATTCAGGATGCTCTGTTGCAAGAGTTCTCGCTATGTTGCTTTGAGAAATAGATCTTCTGTGGCCATCTGTAATTAACCGAGTAATTTTAATTACTTTATCGATCAGTCCAGGATACTTTTTTGCAAAGGTCTCGGCTATTTCGCTTTGAGTAACAGATCTTCTGTACTCATCTTCAATTAATCGAGTAATTTTAATCGCTTTATCGATTAGTCCAGGATGCTTTTTTGCTAGGGTTTTAGAAATGTCAGAAAGTATATGGTTTCGCATGTAGCTATCTGTAATTAACAGAGTAGTTTCAATTGCTTCATCGAATAGTTCAGGGCGCTCTTTTGCAAATGGTGTAGCTATAGCCAATTGAGCATCCGACCTTAATGATACGTTTGTAACTAACCGAATAATTTTCATTGCTTTATCGATTCGTTGGGGATGTTTTTTTACAAGAGTTTTAGCTATCTCACTTTGAGCGATATGTCTAGAATTCCGATATTCAATCAATAAAGTAATTTCAATTGCTTTATCGATTAGTTCTGGATGCGCTCTTGCAAGGGTTTTAGAAATGTCAGAAAGTATAATGTTTCGCATGTAGCTATCTGTAATTAACAGAGTCATTTCAATTGCTTTATCGATTAATTGTGGGTGATTTTTTGCAAGGAATGCAGTCAAATTACGTATACCATCAACACTCAGGGTGTTTACTTTTTTTAAGATATCTTGAATATGTCGTAATTCAGAGTAAGTTATTGTATCTAAGACATCTTCGGGGATATTGTACTTTTTATGTATCTGCTGTCTGAGATAGACTGCTTTCTTTTCTTGTTCGAAATAGATATGCTTACAGGTTTGCGCTAGTTTAGGTAATTCTTTTATCTTTAAATAACTAAATATAGTCGAAGCTGGTAGCTCGCACATACTTTGTAAGTCGTCTTCAGCTTTAGGATTGGGTATTATATTTTTAAATTTAATAGTTACAAAGCGCTCTAGTTTAAATCCTTGATTATTTCCTCTATCTAAAATAAGTCCATCTATAGTGCGTTTATATATAGTGCCTATGTAAAATTTATCTGAAGCTCCATTTTTTACAAAAACCTGTATCTCAGAATTGAGGGCACTGTTTTTTAATTTGTCTATAATTGCTTTAGTTTCGGGGGCTACGAGAGTTTGGCTCGTATCAAGAGTGCTTTTAGAGTAAGTATTCGTTTCTAGATTTCCATTTATTTCCATACTGATTTCCTATTTTGTTAGTCTGAGATGCTCTATTTACGTCTCTCTCAGAACGGCTCTATATTATGTATATTTATCGCAACTTATTTTAATTTATTGCATCTAAATTTAAAAATATATTTAAAGTCAGAATATATATATATCACAAACGATTGTTTTTGGTATGAATTTGAAATTAGTTTTTAAAAAATTGTTTTGTTCTTAACAATTAAACTCACTACTTATTAACATATTCAATGAATCTTAATTTTATAAAATATCGAGTTATGATACAATTATTAACAATTAACTAAAAAGGACATAAATAATGAATATTGGATATGCTAGGGTCTCCACTCAAGACCAAAAGTTAGAGTTACAAGTAGATGCTCTCAAAATAGAAAAATGTGAAATTATATTTAGAGAAAAGAAATCGGGAACTCTTAAAAACAGACCTGTCTTGGATAGCTGCCTTTCTCATCTTCGATCTGGTGATACGTTAATTGTTTGGAAATTAGACCGACTTGGTCGGACATTAAAACAACTTTTAGAGTTCATCGATTTTTTAAAAGATAAAGGAATTCATTTTAAAAGTATTAAAGATAATATTGATACAGATTCAGTTACAGGCGAGTTTTTTTTTCATATTATGGCCAGTTTTGCTCAACTTGAACGGTCTTTGATTATTGAGCGTACTCAGGCTGGATTAGCCGCTGCTAGAGCACGAGGGCGTAAAGGTGGACGGCCTCAAACTATTAAAAATTCTAAAAAAGAATTGGCTGTTAAACTGTATAATGAACGCGATAAAACGGTTAAAGAAATTTGTGATGAACTTGGCATGAGCCCTATGACTTTCTATCGGTATTTGAATAAACTGAAAATTAAATAAACTCTTTTGCACCACCAAAACCTTTTCTTTTTATAATTGTTTGAGTAAAATTAAGCATAGATAAATTGAACAAACTAATTTTTTTTTTAACAAGCCAAAAAGATACCCATTCGTATCTATAGATGACCGTCTAAATCACTTTTTACTCGCATTAAAATCATCGAGCTACCAATGAAAAACCCATTTATATATTATAGAAAATTAGTACAATTCATATACCTTAAAATAAACAAAAAAAATCGGTTGGAACTAAAAAAAAATGCCAGACAATACCTACTTAAAGTATCTCCTATGAATAATGAAAATATGAGCCCACTAGAAGCTGCTGCTTGTTACAAATTGAACCTTCTCACAAGTAAGTCGATTGTTAAGATTGCGGAAGAGTGGTTGATAGACGGGTTAATGTCTCCTACAGTTGCAATACTTGCAGGTGAGACAAGCCCCATTATGTCAGATGTTGGCCCATTATTTGAGATGTGTTTAAAAGAGCTAGATGTACAATGCCAAGGGGATGATATCTCTACAAGAGTGGCTCTAAAAGTATATCTTAAAAGAATAGTAAATGGAGACGTCACACCTTTCGACGGCATGCTTTTCATTGATGATAAAATTTATCATCCTAAATCGCAGCATTCAAGACCATATTACAATTTTAATAATCCGAACTCATCGTATTCAGTAAAATATTTTGGAGAAGATCTTGGGCTTCAGTACATGTATGCATGGTTCACAGAATTACTAGATGCCGATGATGATGACATGCGTTTATATTACAAAGATTTACCCAAAATAGAAGCTGTAAAAAAAATTGAAACCCACCTCATGGAAGAAGCCGTGAAACTTTTAAATAAAATCAATTCTTAAAACCCTGCTTTATCGGTATTTGAATAAATTAAAAGTTAAATAACAAATTGAATTCAGAAAAACATTCATTTTTTGACCTTATCTGTTTAAATACCGCAATTTTTTTCAAAAAGTTACGATAACTATATAATCTAAAATATCTAAAAAGAGGAACAAGAACATTTTATTAGCCATAACGACATTCATAGCATCTATACAGGTCTATTCTTCAACGTATCCCCGCACCGAATTAAAAGCAACACAAAAAGATACTGATAAAAAAGAAACTCCCGTTCCGTTAAAAATAGAAAGTGTTTCTAACGACTATTTGGAAATGGAGTCTTATTTTTTAAATGTCACCCTAAGTAAATATAATCTACTAGAGTGGAGCTCTACCGACGAAAAGCAAATAGAAACAGATAGACATCGAGTAGAGTTATTTAATAACTCCTTACTCTCCACGTGTGACCAGAGTGATTCTTGTTTCCATTCAGCTCTAACTCTATTATCTCAAGGAAATGAAACGGTAAGCGAAACATCATTTAGACTAGAAAACACATTCAAACTATTTGAAGCATTTCCTAAAACTATGGATTTAGACCACTATTTAGTATTTTCCGGAGTTAAAAAAATGAGCGTATTCCCCGTTTTCTGGATGAAAAGTCATATTAGTTGTCCCCAACTCGAATGTTTCCCAAATGATTCCGCCTTAGAAAAAACAAATCAAAACCTTGGCCAACGTTTTTCTACAATTGACTACCACGTATTAAATAAAGAACAAGATTTATCTATGCGGTTATTAACAAATCTAAATATTTTATGTCGCCTTTTAGACCTTGATTCCAACTGCGGAAAAAAGGAAAGTGAAGCAAAAATCAGATCAATGTCACCCATCCAACAGGATAAATTTTTCGGGGAACACATATCTCAACTATCTTCTATAAACATTGCGACTTATATTTTGGCCTTGCATAGTCAAACCTACGATTCATTCATGTATGACATTGCGAATATTCCATTTAATAAAAAACAATCTAATAGAATGATTAAAAAATTTAAAAA
>JABIPA010000048.1 GCA_018698675.1 bacterium
ATTCATATTTATCATTTAAAAATATAGGCCGACTAATTTTTAATAAGTGTAAAAAAAATAAATAATTAATTTAAAAATCCAACTGAGAACTTATATGAAGTTTCATTGATTTCACTTTCATTTACCCATGTTATATCTAAAAATAAAGTGTCTAAATTAAGACCGATACCGTAGCCGAAGTTATCGTCATATACGGAACGAAATACTAACGGGCCAGCTTTCCATTCTGCACCGAATAAATAAGACGTTTCTGAATTACTTAATAGTGTTCCATAAATATTTGGAAGACCAATAGAATTAAGAATCAATCCTGCGCTTAGTTGTTGTTCGGAAGGTAATGTTTCTTCTTTTCCTGTGTTCCAGATAATTCCTTTTTGATAAATGTTTTTTAGAGTACCTGCTATTTCAACATATGTTCCTATGTTTAATAGGATTCCCGTATCAGCTCTAATGTTCTCGCTATTTTTTGTCCAAAATTTGTTTTGATCGAAATGAAGAGTTGTTCCTACACTCAAGAAATCTTTAATAATGGAGACGCCTCCTCCAATGGAAAACGTTGCATATTTTAGGGATTCTCGTTGCCCCGAAAAAGAACCTGTGTTTCCTTCTCTAGTCGTTATTGCAATATCATCAACCGTACTTTGAAAATATCTAATTCCTATTCCTACCGTATCGTTAAAATTGAAGGCTTGTTCTCCAATAATATTTTGGGTTTCCCATGCATTTGAATATGTGAATTTTAGTTGAGACCTCGTATAGGGTAGGGCTGCTGGATTATTTTGTATCGACGAAACATCTTTGTACCCGATTCCTGAGTGATTACCTATAGAGTCCGTTCTAGCATCTTGGTAAACGTTTCCTATAGATTGGATAGATAGTGTTATAAAAATAAATAGGCTAAGAAAAATATACCTCATTCGATTACCATGATTTTTACTTTTTTTACGAGTTGTGAAGATCCGTCATTAGCAATTAAATACCCAATATATACATCGTTTGGGAGTTGGTTTCCATTTTCATCGTGTCCGTTCCATTCTATTTCTTGGTCGCCAGAGCTTCCACCATCCATTCCCGAATATTTTGTTAGAGTTATCATTTTTTCTCCTATTCGGGAGTAAATATGAAGAGATATATCAGCATTTTTAGATAACGTGTATTTGATTTGGGTCGTTTCATTTTTTGGGTTAAATGGGTTTGGGAATGGAAGGATAGGCGAGTCTTCTCCAGTTTGGCCGTAAATAGTTAAGGGAATGTTTTCAATTTCTTCTTCTTCTTCTTCTTCTTCTTCTTCTTCTACTTCTTCGTTTGAATCATTTTCATCGGTACTACCATCGGTTTCTGAGTCATCTGAATTGGATGTGTCATCTTCAGGAATTGATTGAATGTTAGAAATCACTAAGGAAAAGGATTGTTGAATCGGTAAAAATTCAGATGAAAGTGTATTTTTATGAGATATCTGAACTTCAAACGTTTTTTCATCGGGGGTTTCGATATTTATTTGTTCTGTGTTGTCCGTGTTATTGTCTCCAGTGATTGCGAGCGCATCTGGCCCTCCAATTTGATTTTGGAAAGGTAATATCCATGGGAAATAGACGTCGTTGGTTTCCGTGTCTATTACCCTGATATCTAAATCGTTAACTAAACGTTTAGTTGTCGGATTTAATTCGTTTGTTGATTTTTGACCAGGGTGATCTGTCCAGCAAAGGGTTAGTTTTAGGGCATCTTTTTTACTTTTAATATTGAATGTAATTACTTGGTTTTCTTCTAAAGTAGATTCTATAATATTGAGATGATCGTTTGTTTTATTTTCTGCCATGAGTTCTGCCGCTTTTAAAAAATTGGGAAGGCCCCATCCTGTTTGGTAGTCAGGTCCTGGAATAGAATTGTCGTTGGCGCTTTGAATTAAAATTGCTTTGATAGTGGACGCTAAGAGTTTGTTTGCTGTGGGATTGAGTGTTTCGTGATGCTCATATAATAATGCTAACCCACCAGTAAAAGATGGAGCGGCCATAGATGTCCCCGACATAGAGGCATAACTAGTATCATTTGTTCCAATCGAATATAAGCTAACGCCATTTGAAACGAAATCTGGTTTTATTCTTCCATCGTCTGTTGGTCCCCATGAAGAAAAATAGGGTATTTCGATATCGTCTTCTGAAGAATAACCTGAAGCGATATCAAATATGGCGCCTACACTTATCGTGTTTTTTGCAATAGCATGGCCCATAGGTATGGAGTCATAGCCATCGTCCCCTCCGTCTATTTCATGATCATCAAAGTCTGTATATAACGTATTATCGAGAAAGTTGAAATGAAAATGTCCATCTATTTTTCCTTGAGCGTCGAGGGTTTCTTCTCTTTCGTTTCCGACGGCGATAACGGCGACATAAGTATCGTTTAAATTTAAAAAGGTATCCCAATCAACGGATTCCTGATTGTAAAAGCCAAATGTATAGTCTTCTTCATTGCTTATTTGAGTGTTTCCAAGCCATACATAAAAAGAACCATCAAAATACCAGCCAGATGCAACTCCATATGAATGGTTCGACGCGTAAATTCCGTTTGAAGGTGCGTCTAGAACGGTTTCATTAATATCGTTATTGAATGTGTATGCCCAAAGCTCACTTTCTGGTGCGCTTCCTTTTGCTCTGAAATCTACGCCTGATGCAATCATAGTTCCTGAAACATGAGAAGCATGGGTGTTAACTTCTTCTGATGGGAAATTAGGGTCTTTCCAAAAAGCACGGCCATTTATTTCTTGATGGTTAATTAGGATATTTCCGCCGTCCCAGATGCCGAGACGTATATTTTTTCCGGTAAGCGAAAACTCTCCACCTGCTTCAGGCCATAGTTTGTCTATCGATAAAGTTTTAATCGCGTTTAGGTTTCGAATTTGAAAAGAAGATGCTTTAGTTAATTTTTTTTCTTGTATAGGTATATTTTTATTTATGGTTCTTGATAACTGCGATGGTCGTTGTTGAACGGGGTAAATATAATTTTCATTTAAAAGGTAGGTTTTGCCAGGTTTGATTCGGTTCGACGTATCATTTGATAGTCGTTTGATCTTTTTTGCTAAATCGATTCCTTTTCTTTTTTGTTGAGTTATGAAGAGGTCGTTTGTTGATATTGAATTGGAATAGGCCGCGATTGTATCGAAAAATACGAAGGTAAGTATTAAAAATAATAGCTTTGTAAAGTTAAGTTGTTTATTTTTCATAATTTTATTTTTAGAACACATATTTTCTGTAGAAATAATAGATATCCGAGGACGTCTGTTTTGTCCATGTTACATTTTATAGATATAGTCGATAGAGAAGGTTTAGTTGAATCTAAATCTGACATGTCTTTAATAATTGTTATAATTAAATTCATATCAGGGTATTTTTTTAGTTGAGTTTTTGAAATTAAAAATGGGATTTCATTGTTTAATAGTTTTATACCATAGTCGGTGATATCGACTTGTATAGATGTCGCATCGATTGGGCCAATTTGTGAAGATAACTTGCGCGGTCTTATAAGCTGTAAATTTTGTGAGGGATTCGATTTTTTAAGTGGGTTATTGATATTGCTTATTTCTAATTGGCTCGTATGTTTTTCCATATACGTTAAACAGGTATCTATAAACGTATTTATTTCGAAATTTTTTACTGCTTTTTTTCGTCCATTTTTTCCCATGTTTTTAAATATCTGAATAAGATTTTCTGTATTCCATTTTTTGATTGTTTTTAGAAATGGAATCGACTCATATGTGATTGATTGGAAGAGGTATTGACTCCAATCTGAGTCTAGGGTCGTATTGAAAATATGTGAAAAAGGAAGAGTGTTGTTAAATCGGGTGTTAATGAAAAGACCTTCTTTTTTATTGGTTATTAGATTTTGATAGGCACCAGAATCTGAAATAAAAACAGGTAATTCAGACGCCATTGCTTCTACGACAGTTAGGCCAAATGTTTCAAAAAGTTCGGAAGGAGACGTAAATGCATCTGCAAGTTGGTAAAACTCCGGAATAGTCTCCCTCGAAGGATTGATAATTGTACGGGATTGGTTTGGATGATTATTAAAAAAATAGGTCTGAATTTTTTCTGTATAGGGTTTGAATACATTGTCTCCAACAATAAGTATATGAAAATTTTTGTTGATTTTTAATAGATTAGATAGAGTATTACAAAAGGAAAGAATATTTCCTTTTGTAAAGGGATCAAGTCGAGCTAAAAAGAGCCAAATGATTGCGTCTTCGGGTAATCGGTGTTTTTTTCTCAGCTCTTTTTTTTGTTTTTGGGTACAAGGTTTAAAGATTTTTGTATTTATTCCGTAAGGTATTTTTTTTATTGTAAATTTGAGGCCTAGTTTTTGAGTCTCTAGAAAATTTAGTATGGCTTGTTTTGATTGGTCGGAAGCTACTATTACCGAATCTAACGTGTTTAATTCGTTAAAGAATGATTTTAAAAGATAATAATGAGGTTTTAGGGCAAGAGAATGGAAGCAAGCGAAGACAGGTACGTTTAGATTGAAATGATTTCTGTATTTAAGGAAAGGTAAGCAAGACATTTCTGTAGAAAAATAGATAAGACGCTTATTCTCTTTGGATAAATTTGCAATGTCTGAAAGTTTAATGATTTCATATTTTGATAAAATATTGTTCGAGATACAAAAATTGCTCACTTTTTCGACAGTTGAATCAGTAACAATGTAGATTTGTTTAAATGGATAGTTTAATAGAAATAGACTTGTTTCGTATGAGAATAAGAATGCACCTGTTTTTGCACTTTCAGATTCGACTATGAACGTAGATGGGATCTCGATAATTAGTGATGACGAATCATAAAATAGATTTGTTGTGGAATTTTGCTTCATTTTTAATCGCCTAAAGCCAGATATTCATATTTTAGTAGATATTGAGTGGCATTAATATCTTTGATATCAGAGGTTAAAGAGTTTTCTTCGCATTCTGTTATAAAGGATTTGTTTTCTGATATGTTTTTCAGAATCTTTTTGCAGGTGTCTATGTTTACTAGTTCGAAACCAAAGATATTAGAGAATTTATTCGTTTTCAAAGAAGTCGTCCCTTTTTTCGTTAGTGTTAATTCGCGTTTTTTTTGAGAGCGATATGCATCTTTATAAATTTTAACGATGTTCTCTGATTGATTAAACATAGTCGTTTCTGTTTTCTCATCTTTAAGAATGGATTGAATGGTATGTTTCGAGAGAACTTGTTTAGAAATTATGTCGTTTAGATACTCTGGCCATGAAGTTTTCGATAGGGTAGGTCTGTTTTTTTGCTTTTCGTTATTTGTATCTTTTTTAGATAACCTTTGTTCTAATGTTTTAACGAAGAATTCGATATCAATTGAATAGTTTGTTTCAATTGATTCTTTCCATTTTTTTTCAGAGCTAATAAAAGATGTTCCTAAAGAGTCTTCGTGAGAATAAGAAATGGGGATGTTGATTGTATTTAAATTTTCGTAGTCAATGATATCAGGCGTATAACATTGAATGTGTTTTGATAATGAATAAAGGACTCTATTTACACTGTTTTCATCTCCGGTCCCGGATAGTGATAAGAGCGAACATGTTGTCGATTTATCATGAGAATAGGTATCTGAAATTAACTTATTTAATGATTCTGTTTTTATCCGCATATGATTTGAACTGAAAATATTACGAGATTCTTCTGTTTTTCTGTCTTGTTTAGAAATTGGAGTGTTAAGACTGGCATTTACTGAAGATTTCAACGTCACTTTTAGAGTATTCTTAATAGAAGAGAGCGTTTCTTTAAGCCAAGTCTCATTTTTCTCACTACATGTATCAATTGCGTCTACAATAATTTCGAGTGTTTCATTAGAAAATGTATTGTTTAGTTGTTGAATTAAAGGTGTGAATGATAGCTCTTCACTTAATAGATGTTTCATATGAATAATAAGTTTATTTGGGATCACGATGGGTACTTTATCTGGGGTAGATGGGGATTCTTTTTTAGAATATGCGGTATCTTGATATATGCTATCGAAAAAGGGCTTTAAAATTAATTTGGCTTTCAGAGACGGTGCGAGTAACTTTATTTTTTCAAGTATGCTAACAGTTCCGCATAAACATGTATCAATTTCTGATAGATACGGAATGATTTCAATAAATTCATGAATTGTTTTTTTTGATTCAAATTCAGAATAGTAGAGAATACATCGGGTTGAAAGGTTTTGAAATTTTCGCTTCTCAAAAAACTTTGTACAATCTCCACTCATAAAAAAAGCATACTCAGAAACATTGTTTTTAAATGTTCCCGACTCCCAATATTGCCAAGGGTGAAAGTTGAATTTTGTAGAATCTACATAAGGATACATAAAATATGTATCAGCTTCGTTTTTGTTTAACAAAAGATCGAAGTATGTTCTCTCTTTTAAGGCGCGAATTCCTTCGTTAGATGATGTCGAGTAGCGAGTACAATCAAAATCGAGCATGTCTCGATGATGAAGTAGAAGATTCACAAAGCACTCATGGATGGTAAGGCTTTTAATGTCACGTGGTCTGTCAATTCTAACTTTTTAAGGCGTCGTTCTATATGAGACTGTGCTTCTTTTTTAATAATTAACCAAAAATTAGCACTATGGAGCTTTGCGTATTTTCCAAAAGCTTTAAGTCGTTCAATTGATTCGTCATCTTTTACTTCGGTCATCGCAAATTGAATAATGTAGAATTTGTTTTTTGAATCAACAGCGGTAATATCAGGAGTTTGTCCAAATATGGTTTTTGGGGTGCCCATAGCCGAGTTTTCAATATTTGTTTTTATGTTTACAAAACCTTTTGCTTCAAGAAGTTGGCGCATACTTTTTACTAATTTATTTCTGAATTCGATGATGTCTAATTCTGGCATTAATTTCTCCTGGTAGGTGGCTTTATTTATTTACCCGTTGTTTAAGTTTGATTTGACCTAATATTGGGCATGCTGATTGAATTGATGAAAACTCACTAAATATTATATACTAATCTGGCTAGTTTTTCACAGGGACACTTACGGTCTATCCGAAACTGTTTTACTGTGTTGATTTTGAGTGATTTTTATCATGTAATCTTACGGTAAGAAATATAGATTATTTTGATAGTTGAAATAGGAAGAAAAAAAATGGAAAAATATACATATTTGAATAATGCAAATGGCGCTTTTGTTGAAGAATTGTTTCAAAAATATAAAGAGGACCCTAATTCGGTTGATCCCAAATGGGCATTGTTTTTTGAAGGCTTTGAATATGGGGCAGGCGGACCATCTGAACCAATCGTAGCAGCTGTGTCTAATAAAGAAATTTCTGTAATGAAGTTGATTGATGGGTATCGTTCGAGAGGCCATTTGTTAGCTGATACAAATCCAATTAGAGAACGTCGTCATCATAAGGCAGATTTGGCATTAGATTATTTTGGTTTATCTGAGGCTGATTTAGAAACAACTTTTGAAGTTGGAAATGAATTAGGACTTGGACGTGTATCGCTGAATAAAATATTAGATCATCTTAAAGCAACTTATTGTGGACCAATTGGTGCCGAGTACATGTATTGTAGAGACGATAAACTCCGAAACTTTTTAGAAAAAGAAATGGAATCAATCGCAAATCAACCCCAGTTTAGTACAGACCAAAAAAAGCGTATTTTAAGAAAAATATGTGAAGCCGTTACATTTGAGAGTTTTTTACAAACTAAATATATCGGTAAGAAACGATTTTCTTTAGAAGGTGTTGAATCATTGATTCCTTCTTTGGATATGGCGATAGAAGAGGGTGCTGAAAAAGGCGCTAAAGAATTTGTTTTGGGAATGGCACATAGAGGTCGATTGAACGTTTTAGTTAATATTTTTGGAAAGACGTATGAAGATGTGTTCTCAGAATTTGAAGGAACGCCCCTTCCAGAAGATATAAAAGGTAGTGGGGATGTTAAATATCATTTAGGACGTTCATCTGATATTAAAACCGTTGGTGGTAAAGACGTTCATTTGAGTTTAGTTCCAAACCCTTCTCATTTAGAAGCCGTTAACCCTGTTGTTCAGGGAATTGTGTATTCGAAATGCCATGATTTATACGATGGCGACTATAAAAAAATTATCCCTATATTGATTCATGGAGATTCCGCAATTTCAGGGCAGGGCGTGAATTACGAATTATTAAATATGTCTAAAATTGAAGGGTATGCTGTAGGTGGAACCGTTCATATAGTTATCAATAACCAAGTTGGATTTACGGCTAATTATAAAGAATCTCGTACAAGTATGTATTGTACGGATTTGGCTAAGGTTACAGAATGTCCTGTTTTCCATGTAAATGGAGATGACCCTTTAGCTGTTTCTCATGCGATGAAGTTAGCTATTAAAACTAGAGAATTATTTAACACCGACGTGTTCGTTGATATTTTAGGGTATCGTAGATACGGGCATAACGAAGGTGATGAACCACGTTTTACACAACCTAACCTTTATAAAAAGATTTCAAAGCATCCAAATGTTCTTAAAGTTTTAATTGCTAAACTTGTTGAATCTGGTGATATTTCTCAGGAATTTGCTCAGAGCTTCACTACTGAAATAAAAGGAAAGCTTCAAGAAAAACTTGATTTTGTTAAAGCTGTTAACCATACCTTACATGTTGATTATTTGGGGCGGTTTTGGAAAGGGCTTCGTCGTTCTAAAGTATCTGATTTTAAAACGTCTGTTGCTACGAAGGTTTCTCAAAAATCTTTAGATAAGGTAGCAAATGCATTGGTAACCGTACCTGAGTCTTTTTCTTTGTTTCCGAAAATGAAGAAAATTCTGGATCAACGTAAAACAAATGTTTTTGAAAGTAAAAAAGTAGATTGGGGAACTGCGGAGCTTTTAGCATATGGAACATTATTATCTGAAAATCATCCTATAAGGATTTCTGGACAAGATAGTCAACGAGGAACATTTTCACATAGGCATGCGGTAATTAAAGATTATACAAACGAGGAATTATATACTCCTTTGAATCACATTCAAGAAAAGCAACCTAAAATGAATGTTTTTAATTCATTGTTATCTGAATACTGTGTTTTAGGTTTCGAATATGGATATGCAACGGCAAGACCTCAATCTTTAGTAATATGGGAAGCTCAGTTTGGAGATTTTTCAAATGGTGCGCAAATTGTAATTGATCAATTTATTTCATCATCGGAAACAAAATGGCAACGTATGAGTGGCTTGGTTTTGTATTTGCCGCATGGTTATGAAGGTCAAGGACCAGAACATTCAAGTGCTAGACCAGAACGATATTTACAATTATGTGCTGAATATAATATGTATTTGGTTAACCCAACAACTCCTGCGAATCTATTTCATATGATTAGACGACAGCTTAAAAACCAATTTAGAATTCCATTAATTGTGTTTACGCCGAAAAGTTTATTACGACATCCAAAAGTTGTTTCTGATGTATCAGAATTGACGCAGGGAAAGTTTGAAGAAGTGTATGATGACAAGACCGCAGATCCTAAGAAAATTAAACGTCTAATTTTATGTACAGGTAAAATTTATTATGATTTACTTGAGCGAAAAGAATCGCTTAACGATGAGTCTGTGGCCTTAGTACGACTAGAACAAATTTATCCGCTACCTGTGGATGCTTTGAAATCCGTTGTATCAAAGTACAAAAAAGCGAAAGAATGTGTTTGGATTCAAGAAGAGCAAGAAAATGGTGGATTCTGGGGCCATATGCTTCGTAAGGAATACACATTTGGTATTCAAATTGATAGAGTAATTGCTCGAACGAACAGTTCAAGCCCTGCGACTGGAAATGAAAAAACTCATATTAAACAGCAAAAAGATTTAATAGATAAAGCGTTCAAGTTTTAGATCGGCGAGTAAATTAAGAATTATAAGTTTAAGTAAGATTAATACTTAGGAGTTAAAGATGGAAAAAAAGAATATTGTGATACCAGCAGCTGGTGAATCGGTTACAGAAGGCGAAATCGTCGAGTGGCAAAAAGAAGATGGTGACTTCGTTGAAATGGACGATGTTCTTCTTGAAATAGAAACGGAAAAGGCATCTATGGAATTGACGGCAGAAGCAAGTGGAACACTTAAAATATCTGTTGAAGATGGCGTCGTAAAAGTTGGAGACGTTATTGGCCATATTTTAGTAGGTGCTTCTAGCGCTGGAACGGCTAAACCTGATGAAACTGATTCTTCTGAATCTAAGACGGTAGCGACCGAATCTGTCGTTTCAGATTCAAAAACAACTTATGCTTCAGGAACACCTTCTGTTGCTGCAGGTAAATTGATGCGAGAAGCGGGCGTGTCGTCTGTATCAGGTACTGGACGAGATGGACGAGTTACTAAAGATGACGTTCAACAAGCGATTCGTTCAGGAGTAGGGTCTACTAATTCGGAAGCTAAAGCAGTACCTTCAAAAGTCAAAGAAAGTAAAACAACTCCTTCTGCTGTTAAGCCACTATCAGGTGAGCGAACTGTAGAAAGAAAGCGCATGAGTTTGATTCGGCGAACCATTGCAAAGCGTTTAGTAGAAGCTCAACAATCGGCAGCCTTATTAACTACGTTTAATGAAATTGATATGAAACCAGTGATGGATATTCGGAAACAATATAAAGATAAATTTAAAGACACTCACGGTATTGGTCTTGGATTTATGTCCTTTTTTACAGCAGCCGTTGTAGAAGCTTTAAAGGCGTTCCCGTTAGTTAATTCTCAGATTGATGGTGATTCTATAACCAGTCCAAGTTATTGTGATATTGGAATTGCTGTATCTACTCCTAAAGGACTTGTTGTTCCGGTTGTTCGTGATGCTGAAACTAAGACCTTCTCTCAAATTGAAACGGATATTAGAGAATATGCGTTACGAGGACGTGACGGAAAGTTAACGATGGATGATATGGAAGGTGGAACATTCACCATAACTAATGGCGGGGTTTTTGGTAGCATGTTATCGACACCTATTGTTAATAGACCTCAAAGTGGAATATTAGGTATGCATAATATTGTTCAACGAGCTGTTGTAGTTAACGGTGAAATTGTTATTAGACCTATGATGTATGTTGCGTTGACTTATGACCATCGTATCATTGACGGATCTCAAGCCGTTGGATTTTTGGTAAAGGTGAAGGAAATGATTGAGGATCCAGTTCGATTGGTTCTTCATCTATAGATTATATTCTAAATTAAGGTGACCATTTTTCTGTTTTTCTGTATATAGATATACGGGACGGACAATTTGAATTCTGGTCATTTTAATTCGTAAAAACGTTGTGATTGAATTTTTTAAACAAAGGGGTTTTGGACATGAAAGTTAGAGATATTAAAGAAGATGATATTGCGTTGTTGGCTAAAGGGCTTCATAAGGTCTCTTTTTTTTCGTCGTTTATAAAATCTGATTTTGAAAAAATAGCTCAAAGTTTTACTGTTCAAGATTATGATGCAGGAGAAATTGTTTTTAATGCCGGTGAGAAGGGAAAATCCTTTTTTATCGTAAGAGACGGCTCTGTAGATGTAGTGAAAAAGAAATTTGGAATTATTTCTTCAGTAGTTGCTTCTCTTGGTAAATTACAATTTTTTGGCGAAATGGCTCTTGTTGAAAAAAATAATCAACGGACGGCTACTATTAAAGCTGGGGCATCTAAGGCCTCTGTATTTTGCTTGAAATGCCAAGATTTTTCATCGTTATTTTCAGATAATCCTTCGTTTAGGCGAGCGCTTAAGGCTATTTCTGATTCTCGAAAGTAGTTATCCCCAAAATATGGGAATCCAATAGGAATTTTACGTGTTCTTCAAATGATGTTTCAGAAACGATATTGATTTTGTTTAATTGATATAAACTCGAAAGACCTTGAAGTCCTGCCCAGAGAACAAAAATAGATTGTTTTGCTGTCTTTAGAGAAATACCTGTAATTGAAGCTAATATTGATTCTAAATACGTAAAAAGGTCGCTAATTTCTTTTAAATACCAGAGTGGGTAAGGGGTTGATGTCTCTTCTAATACGAGGCGCCATAAATTTTTGTTTTCGGTTACAAATGCCAAATAGATATCTGCAATGTTATGTAATGTGTTTTTATCCCAGTTATTTGTCCCGGCGTTTTCCCTCAATTTATTAAAAAATTGATCTAAGATACGAGCTTTGACATGGAACTTTATAATATCTAGGCTGTTTACGACGTTGTAAAGTGTTCCGATTGAAACATCTAAATTAGTAGATATTTTTCGAGCAGAAAGAGCTTTGGGTCCACCTTTTTCGACAAGTTGAAATGCAGTTTGAATCATTTTTTCTTTTAGTTCATCACGATCTAGTTCTATTTGTCTGGCCATATTTATTTCAACCTTTTTTATGAGAAATTAGTGTCTACCTAATTTTTTCAAAACTTTTATACAAATACAAGAGATTATTGAATATAGGCAAAAATTTTCTTTTCGTTTTCTTTTTACAAGTAAATAGTTTAGGACGCAAAGTTTTTGTTTATATCCTTACTCTAATTGGTCATGATTATTTTAATTATATTTTTTTAAATTTTTTTCAGTTATTTAAGTTTAAGCTCTTTTATAAGAATGTGTTTTAAAAATTCACCGTGTTGACAGTTATTTTTATATCTACTATATTTATAAATGAACGGTGTTCTTTTTAAATATAGTAGGAGAGTTATTTGTATAAGAAAATTTTTTATTTATAGAAGTAAAAAATTTATCTAATTAAAAAACATCGTTCATTAAAATAACTAAACAATTGAAAGGAATAAATAATGATTAAATGTATAAGTTTATCGACTATATCTCTAATAAAGAAATCATATGTTCAGAGGACAAACGTTAGATCTATTATTAATTTCGATCAAAAAAGATTAATGCTTCCAAAGTCCCGTTCGTTTTCTCAAAGAAACTATTCGTCTATAGTAAAAGATTATTTTTTTATTAATCAAAAAAAGGCTGTAAATACAGACTTATAGGTTCAACGTACCTTTGCCCAAAGACCTAAAACAATTGTAAGTACACAAAAAAAAGAACCTATCTTTCATCATCAGTTTTCTATTCGTAATTTAGAAGATACTCTTTCTTTTCCTATAGAGAGGATAGGGAGTTATTCTTATCTTTATCGAGTGCTACCTCTTTCTTTGTATACTAAAGAGGAACTTGAAATTGAGCATCCAATTTTAAAGCAAACGGTTGATGAATTGTCTCATGAAAAATATAAGGATATTGGTATAGGGTCTCATGGAACGTTATTTAAATATGAGGCGTCGATTCGGGAGAAAATAATGTTGACGGGGATTAATAACTTTGACGGACGTTCTCAGTTAGGGGAAGGGTTTTATATAGGGAATGGTAAGGGTGAAAAAGAAATTTCGAGTTTATTTTCGGAAGAGCATTCATATGCTACATACGTTGAAAAAAACAATAATGAAAATCGGCCGACAATACTTAAGATTTTATCTCCTGAATTTCAACGTTTAAAAGGTTTAGTTATTCCAATGGCTTATCATTGGAAAAGTATTCCTTGGGTAGAACAAGGTTTTTATAAAAAATATATCAAAAAATTTGATTATTTAACGTCGTTTGTGGAAATGGGAAATAATACTTTTAAAAATCAATGGGTTCAGATAAAATTTAATGAGAGAGCATTTTATTTATTAAATGTTAAATAAATTGGAGGTAGGGTAATGATTCATTCGATTTTAGCTGGTTCTTTTAGTCATACTCAAAAAATTTTTAATATAAGCACACGTGCTTTCAGTCAGCTGGATAAAAATTTATTAAGAAAAGATATTTGTGTAAAGCTATATAATCTTAAGGATGTGCTTGATTATTTTCAACCTGGAGAAAAAAGTCATAATTTAGCACGTATCGCACCTGTTTGTAGAATGATTTTAAGGGAAGGCTCCTCAAAAGTTGAATTAACTGATAGATATATGATAGGGCGGGATATATATGGTATAGAGACTTGTCGGCAAGGAACAATTGGACCTGCTCATGAGAGTGTTAATCTTTTTTTGAATAAATTCCCTGAATTAAAACAAATATTTGTTCGAAGTAAAGATAATCCAAATATATATGATATAAAATGTTGAATGTTCTATTTTAGCTTAAGGTAAAAAATAGTCAACAAAAGGGATGATTTATAAGAAATATAATACTTACAAGATTAAAAGTTTAAGCCCTATTGCTATTGTTATTAGTTCAAACGTTCGTTTTATGAATGTATTTCCTTTTGTTATCGCTATACTCGCTCCGAAGTATCCTCCAGCAAAAGATCCTAATAATAAGGCGAACACCCAGTCCCATTGGATTTTGCTTTGAAGTCCTAATGTTATTGCTCCAGTCATATTCCACCATATACCTACATTTACTAGAGTTATTGCAATTGCGTGTTTGTAGTCGTATCCAAACCATTTTATAAGAAATAAGGTTACAAAGAGTCCTGTTCCTGAAGATAGAGAGCCATTTAAAAACCCAATTAAAAAAAGAACTGTTAGTCCTAATTTAAATTTTAACCCCATTCTATTTATTTCTAGTTTGTGCGATCCTAAATCGGTATTTAATATAGAATATGCACCAAGAGAAAGTGTTAATGTTCCCAAAAGGCCCATTGCAAGTTTTTCTGGTACATTTATGATGGATAGAGCTCCTAATATAACACCTGGTACGCCTGCTCCCAGCACATAAAGACTCATTTTTTTATCAAGACTTTTATCATTAAAAAACTTAAGGCTAGCACCAAGACCAAGGGCTATCGTAGCAACTTTATGGGTAGCAAGAGCTTTTGCGAACGGTAGGCCCAGAAAAATGAGAGCAGGAAATTGTATTAAGCCAGCGCCTCCGCCTGCAATAGCAGAAAATGCGTTTGCGACAAAAGATACAATAATTAAAACGAGCTGAATATTAAATATGTCTTCCACTGTTAGGCGTTTAGGTTGACCTCATACCCAGTGTGGCTTCTTACATTAAAAACATTATCTGAATCAAAAATAAGGTATTGGCCTTTTATGCCCATTAATTTCCCAGAGATAACTGGAACCTTGTCCAAGCGTTGGCTTTTTACTTTTGTTAGCTGATGATGAACAGGGTAGGAGATAGAAAGAACGGGAGGAGTATCTTTTACAGAATATTTAGATAGTTCACTTGGAAGTTTTTCTATAACTTCATTATGTTTTTCCAGAAAGGATTGAGTATTTAAGAACATGTCTGGCTCGAATTTAAGCATTTTTTGCCACGATGTTTTATCTGAAAAATGTTCTTTTAATGCGACTTCAACGCAACCAGCAAGATATCTATTTGGACACTCAGCAACTGGTGCAGCCAAATATGCCCCTTGATCTATCCATCGGGTTGGGACTTGGGTTTGTCGTGTTACACCAACCTTATAATGGCTTGACCACGCTAGATACACGATATGAGGTTGAATGTGATTTTTTATTTCCCAATCGACGTCTCTTCCTTCTCTTAAATGAGCTTTGCATAGTTCTGGACGAATTATGCATTCTGCGTTGAATGGAGATTTTATGAAACAGGGGTAGCAGAATCCCTGTCCAAACGACTTTTTAGTTTTTTTTCCACAATCGCAGCAGAAAATGTTGTTTGTAAAACTAATCTCGATGTTTTTTCCGATCAGGCTGTTTATAGATACGATTTTTTCTTTTTCAGAATCGGATGTGGTTTGGTTTATTTCCTTTAAATTAGTTGAGTGGATTGGGAGGGAGTAGTTTGCTAATCCGTCGATTAATGTAGTGTTCATTTTTTCCAAAATAATTTTTATAGATGACATATGTGTAAGAGTATATTTTTGCGAGTGTTTTATCAATATTTTATCTCTATTGACTTTCAATTACCAAAATAATAAATTTATAATGAACAGTGTTTTTTTTATTTTAATAATGCCGGCAGGTTTGTTTTATTTCATAAACCATTGTTCTTTAAAAAAACAAAAAATTTATCCAAATAATGAACTATGTTCGTTATTTTATTATTAAAAGGAAAAATAAATGATAACCCAAATACAGTCCGTGACTCAGAGAACTTACCACCGAATAAAATTTCAAAATGTCATAAATAGACAGGTAGGAATAAATAATAGGACAAAGCATATGACTCCCAGAGTATTTTCTTTATCAAGACAGAGGTCCTCGTCAACGATAGATGAAATAGGAAAACAAACGAAAGAAGAAACGTCTAGTTTAGTAAGTAAAGAAATATTAACTGCAACAACACGTTTAGGAATAAATGATGTTAAATCTAAATTAATTGTTCCAGAAGAAAAACCAAGGTTTTATCATGATTTTTCAATTCATCAAGTAACAACAAATTTACCGTTTGAAATAGAGAGAATAGGGGGGAATTCCTTTCTTTATAGAGAATTACCACTGTCTTTGTATACTGAAGAAGAACTTGAGGTAGAGCATCCTATAGTAAGGCAAACGGTAGATGAACTTTGTCTTGAAAGATATAAAGAGATTGGAATAGGGTCTCATGGAACGTTATTGAAGAATGAGGCTTCTATTCGGGAGAAGATTAGGATTTCTGGGATTAATAATTTTGATGGGGATTCTCAAAAAGGAGAAGGATTTTATGTTGGGGTGGGAAAAATGGAGTTCGAGATGGCTGCATATTTTTCGGGATTTTCGATTATGGAAGATGCGTGTATAAAAAAATCCTTTAACTTAAAAATAATGTGTCCAAATTTTTTTAGATTAAAGGGGTTAATTATTCCCAGGAAATTTCACTGGTGGCCGCTTCCATGGAAGAAATTACCTCATCATTCAAACTATATTAGTAAATTTGATTATTTGGCGTCTTTTGTGGATATGGGGCTTGATACTAGTAAAAAGAAGTGGGTTCAAGTAAAATTTAATGAAAGGTCATTTCATTTTTTAGAAGTGAAGAAAGAAAAGGAGTAGCAGTTATGATTTCAAAAGTTTTTCTTAATCCTAATAGAGTCTATGGAACATTATCTAATTCTTTGAAACCTGTGGATATTCTCAAACATATGTCTAATATGAGTCTTCGAAAACTTTTCCCGTTGGATGTAAACTGGAGGCCTAATTCAGGATTACCTCCCGTTAATACTGAATGGAGTCATAATTTGGCAGGATTACCTAGGATTCTTCGAAAATTTTTTAAGGAATCTGTTAAAAAAATAGAATTAACGGATACCCATATATCCGGATACAAAGATCAAAATATAAAAATAGTAAGTGTCGAAACTCTTGGTCCAATAAAAGAAACATTTGATAAATTGATAACAAGAGATCCTGTTTTAAGACAGGTAATTATTCCAAGTAAATATAACCCA
>JABIPA010000001.1 GCA_018698675.1 bacterium
ACCGATATCCATTAGTCGCCTTAATCTATTGTTTCTGTTAACAACTCTACGATACAGATCATTAAGATCTGAAGTAGCGAATCGTCCACCTTCTAATTGAACCATAGGTCGAAGATCTGGCGGCATAATAGGTATTGCTTCTAGTATCATCCATTCCGGGCGATTACCTGAGTTTAAAAGACCTTCAATGATTCGAGAACGCTTAGCGATCTTAAGCTTCTTTTGTCCTTTTGAAACTGCCAATTCATCTCTTAATTGAATACTTAACTTTTTTAAATCGTATCCTTTTAAAATCTCTTTTATTGCTCTTGCACCCGAACCGGCCTCAATTTTGCCTTCGTGTTCAGCCTTAAGACTTAAATAATCCATACTACTAATTATTTGACCTACCGAATATCGCTCTTTTAGAGTTTCATCTAACCCTGTAATTATATATGAATCGTAATAAACGACTTCTTCAACTTCTCTAGAGGCCATATCCATTACAATAGACAAGTAACTAGGGATACCTTTTAAAAACCAAATATGAGTGACGTCAGCTGCTAACTCGATGTGTCCCATTCTCTCACGTCTTACTTTAGAGTGAGTAACTTCCACACCGCATCTTTCACAAACAATCCCTCTATATCTAACTCTGCGGTACTTTCCACAAGAACATTCCCAATCCTTTACAGGTCCAAAAATCTTTTCACAAAAAAGCCCCTTCCTCTCGGGCTTAAACGTACGATAATTAATCGTCTCAGGTTTTTCTACTTCACCATAAGACCAGAAACGCACTCTGTCTGGCGCTGCTAGCCCAATTTCCAAATAGTCAAAATCATGTGGTTCATTTACTAACATTCATATTCTCCTATTTTACCGTGCATCAATTTCTGTACCATCGTCATTAACGACTTTGATATCTAGAGCAATAGATCTCAATTCTCGAAGTAACACTCTGAAACTTTCAGGCGTTCCAGGACGAGATATACACTTTCCTTTAATAATAGCTTCATATGCTTTTGCACGACCTGTTAAATCATCAGACTTAATGGTAATCATTTCTTGAAGAGTATGGGCAGCTCCATATGCTTCCAATGCCCAAACTTCCATTTCACCAAATCTTTGACCACCATATTGAGCTTTTCCACCCAATGGCTGTTGAGTAACAAGAGAGTAAGGTCCAGTTGATCTTGCGTGAATTTTATCTTCAACCAAATGAATAAGCTTCAACATATACATATAACCAACCGTAACTTCCCTTTCAAAAGGTAGTCCAGTTCGCCCGTCTCTGAGCATTACTTTTCCGTTAGGTTTAATCCATTCATAGTCTTTAACTTTTGATGCCTCGATCAATTTTGACTGGACCTTATTATCAGATGCTTTATTTTCAAAAACCTCGTCAAATAACTGGACTTGAAAGTTTTCTCCCAAAGCGTGAGAGGCCATTCCAAGCAATGTCTCAAATAACTGACCAACGTTCATCCTCGACGGAACACCAAGAGGGTTCAATAAGATATCTACCGGATTACCATTTGGTAAAAAAGGCATATCTTCTTCAGGTAATATCGTCGAAATAACACCCTTGTTCCCGTGACGACCAGCCATCTTATCCCCAATTGAAATTTTTCTACATTGAGCGATATATACTCTTACGATACAGTTAACTCCAGGCGGCAAACTGTCTTTATTTTCACGAGAAAAAACTCGAATTCCTATAACTTTACCCCATTCGCCAGAAGACACTTTCAACGAAGTGTCTCTCATATCTCGGGCCTTATCTCCAAAAATAGCCCTTAAGAGTTTCTCCTCGGCAGGCGGTTCTGTTTCTCCTTTTGGAGCAACTTTTCCAACTAGAATATCTCCAGAGCGAACGGGAGCTCCAATTCGAATAATTCCATTTTCATCAAGATTTTTTAATGCTTCTTCAGAAACATTAGGTACTTCTCTTGTAATTTCTTCTGGACCCAATTTGTTAGTCCGTACATCAACTTCATATTTATAAACATGAACTGACGTAAAAACGTCATTCTTTACTAACTTTTCAGAAATAATAATCGCATCTTCAAAATTGTAGCCTTCCCAAGGAAGGAACCCTATACAAATATTCTTTCCAAGAGCAAGCTCAGATTTTTTAACGGAGGCTCCATCGGCAATCGCTTGACCCTTTTTGACTTTATCACCAACACGAACAATTGGTTTCTGATTTTTGCAGGTATTTTGATTAGACCTCTGATATTTCTGAAGTAAATAACTTTCTTCTTCTTTACCAGATTTGATTACAATTTCATCACCAACCACACGGCTTATTACACCATCTTTTTTGGCAGCAACTATAGAAGACGAATCTCGAGCGAGAACCTTTTCCATACCGGTCCCTACATATGCTGACTCAGTACTAAGTAATGGCACGGCTTGACGTTGCATATTTGCACCCATCAAAGCTCTGTTCGCATCATCGTGCTCAAGAAAAGGAATCAACCCGCATGACACGCCCAAAAATTGATGAGGAGAAACGCCTACAAAATCAATTTCCCCCTGAGGGTAAAGTTTAAATTGACGATTATGTCTTGCAGCAACTTTAGCGTCTGCGCTATTGTCATCGCTGTTTAACACAGGACTATCCCAAGGCGCGATTTTATATTTATCTTCTATATCTGCAGTGAAGTATTCAACTTCTTCAGTAATTCTACCGGATTTAACTTTTTGATAGGGAGTTTCAATAAAACCAAATTGATTGACCCTGCCAAAGGTAGCTAAGGGTCCAATCAAACCAGCATTTGGGCCCTCAGGTGTTTCAATTGGACAAATACGACCATAGTGAGAAGGATGAATATCCCTTACCTGAAATCCAGCTCGTTCTTTTGTTAAACCACCAGGCCCCAAAGCACTAATTCGGCGCTTGTGAGCCATTTCTGCAAGTGGGTTTGTTTGATCCATAAACTGCGAAAGCTGTGAACTACCAAAAAACTCTCTCATAACAGCAACTAAAGGTCGTATATTTATCAATTGTTGAGGAACGATTTTTTCCGTTCCCTTAACGGCCATTTGTTCCCGAATTAATCGTTCTAATCTAGCGAGTCCAACTCGAAACTGCTTTTGCAATTGCTCGCCAACACTCATGATACGTCGATTTCCTAAATGATCGATATCATCTAGCATTCCATCACCGCTTATGAATCCAAGTAGGTAATCAAGACAGGCAAAAATATCGTCGTGTGTAACAACGCAGTTGTCTAAGGGTACATCCAACCCAAGTCTTTTATTAATACGATGTCTACCAACTTGAGCGAGATCATATTTAGCAGGATCAAAAAATAAATTGTTTAGTAAGTTTTTAGCACCATCAATTGTTACTGGATCGCCAGGGCGTAACTTTTTATAGAACTCTAGCAATGCTTCGTTGGTGGACTCTACAGGCCATTTTTCGTAAATAGGATCTAAATTTTTAGCATATTTTAATTTCTCGTAAACTTCGTCTTTTCCATATCCAATTGCACCCAAAAACCAACTAACTGGTAGCTTTTTAAGTTTGTTAACATTGATATACACCATGTTATTTGGATCAGTTTCAAATTCCAACCATGCGCCTCTGTTAGGAATAACAGTTGCGACAAACGTATTCTTTTTAAGAGGTGTAGTGACTTTCTCTCTATAGTACACACCAGGAGAACGTACAAATTGACTAACAATAACCCGTTCCGCTCCGTTTACTAAAAAAGTTCCATAAGGAGACATCATAGGAATGTCACTTAAAAACACTTCTTGCTCTACAACTTCCCCGGTTTCTCGATTAACAACTCGAACAGGAACTCTAAGAGAAGCAGAATAAGTTATTTCTTGATGCTTGCATTCCTCATATGAGAATTCTGCTTCATCAAACCTATACCCTTCTAAAAATTCAAGTTCAAATTTCCCACCAAAACCAACAATAGGAGAAACCTTTTTCAGTTCTTCCTTGATTCCTTGTGTAAGAAATTTTTTAAATGATCTTGTCTGTATATCTGTTAAGCAAGGTACTTCAAGTACACTTTCTTTAGTCTGCTCATGTAGCGGGACTCTGGACCTTTGTTTTAAGGCTTCCACATTTTCACCTCTTTATTAAATACAGCGACCTGAGGTGCCATAAAGGCATTTACTCAGGTCAAATTGACTGTTTTTTTTGTTTCTATCGATTACTTACTTAATTTCTACTTTAGCGCCGTGTTCTTCCAATGTCTTTTTAATTTTTTCAGCTTCTTCTTTATCGATGTCTTCTTTTACAGCTTTAGGACAAGCGTCAACTAAACCTTTAGCTTCTTTCAAACCTAATCCAGTAATCTCTCTTACTGCTTTAAGAACTTGAATCTTTTTGTCTCCACAATTTGTTAGAATTACACTAACAGTACTCGGTCCAGCATCTTCTGCTGCTGCAGGAGCTGCTGCTCCGGCTGCTGCTACAGGAGCTGCTGCAACTACACCAAATTTGTCCTCTAAGGCCTTAACCAAAGATGAAAGTTCCAAAACACTCATCGTTTCGATACTTTCTATAATTTTCTTAGCATTTTCTGATACCACTACTTCGTTTGTTTCTGTTGTTGTCTCTGACATATCATTCTCCTCCGGATTTTTTATCACTTATTGCTTTAAGAGTGTAAACTAAACCTCTCACTGGTCCTGACAAAGTCATTACCAAGCCAGTTAATGGAGATTTGATCGCTCCAACAGCTTTAGCTATTAACACTTCTCTTGACGGTAATTTCGCTAGCGAGTCAAGGGTAACTAGATCGATTGTCTTGTCTTCGAAAAAACCACCCTTAATTTGAAAAAGCTCATTATCAGCAGCAAAATCTACTACAATCTTAGCGACTGATACTGGGTCTTTTTCTGAAGTTACTAGTGCAGTTGGCTCTTTAAAAAAACCAGTAGGGCACACTAATTTCATTTCATCGACGGCTCGTCTAGTTAACGTATTTTTATATACCTTAACCTTAGACCCCTCTTGATGAAGCTTTCCCCTAAGCTCGGAAAGTTGTTCAACGGTCAATCCTCGATAGTTAACCAAAACAGAAAGATCTGATTCTTTTAGCTTACCAACAATCTCGCCTACAACACTTTGTTGCTTTTCTCTTTTTTCAGCTTTCACCTTAATTTTCCTTCCACTTTACCTTCTGAGTTTCGATTTGAATCCCAGGGCCCATCGTAGAGCACAACACTAAAGATTTAATATAAATCCCTTTAGCTTTAGAAGGCTTAATTTTTAGAACTAAGTCATAAATTGCATCAAAATTTTCTCTAATGGCATCTTCATTAAAAGAAAGTTTTCCAATTGTAAAATGCAATAAACCAGCTTTGTCGTTTCTATACTCGACTTTTCCAGATTTAAATTCTTTTACTGCTTTAGCAATATCCTGCACTACAGTTCCACTTTTAGGGTTAGGCATCAACCCTTTTGCGCCAAGAATACGTCCTAGCCGTCCAATTTTTCCCATCATATCGGGCGTAGCCAATATCAAGTCAAAATCCAACCAACCTTTTTGAATCTTTTCAACAACATCGTCAGATCCAACAAAATCAGCTCCAGCAGCTTTCGCTTCTTCAACTTTCCCAGCTGACGTTACAACCAGAATCTTAATGGTTTTACCACTTCCATGAGGAAGTGTAGTCGTTCCACGTAACTGTTGATCTGCGTGTCTTGGATCTATTCCCAAATTAAAATGAAGTTCGATACTTTCATCAAATTTTGCGAACCCGGACTCTTTCACTAATTTTACAGCGTCATTTGGCAAATAAAGTTTTTCTCTGTCAACAGTATTGCTTTTTTCTGTATAATTTTTTCCTCTTTTCATAATATATTCCTACTTTACTTTAATTCCCATGCTTCTTGCAGAACCAGAAATTATCTTTCTTGCCGATTCTATAGAAAAGCAATTTAAATCTTGCATTTTTTCCTTTGCAATCTCATCAACTTGGTCCATCGTTAAAGTACCAACAATATTACTATTTGGACGCCCCGATCCTTTTTTAAGCCCCATTGCTTTCAAAATCAAAACTGCAGTCGGAGGAGACTTTAAAATAAAACTAAAACTTCGGTCCTTATAAACTGTAATCTCAACAGGTATAACTGAACCCATTTTGTCTTTAGTTTGATCATTATAAGCTTTACAGAAATCCATGATACTCACACCGTGTTGTCCAAGAGCTGGACCGACTGGAGGAGCTGGATTGGCTTTCCCTGCGGGAATCTGAAGCTTAATTAGTGCCGTAACTGGCTTTTCATTCTTTTTGGCCATACTAATACCTCTTTTTAATTAATCGCTTTTTCTACTTGGCTAAACTCTAATTCAACCGGAGTTTCACGCCCAAAAATTGAAATCAATGACTTCAACTTACCTTTTTCTACATTGATTTCAGAAATCGGACCAGCGTATCCTCTAAAAGGACCGGAAATTACTTTTATAACTTCTCCAATTTCAAAATCAATATCAATCTTCTTCGTTTTATCTCCAACCTTACGTAGCACCCGTAAGATTTCGTCTTCTCTGACTGGAGTGGGACTATGTTTAGACCCAACAAATTTAGATACCCCAGCAAGTTGCTGGATTCTATAACAAAGATTTTCGTCTAACATCATTTGCAAAAACACATACCCTGGAAAAATTTTTGAAATCTTTTCAACGCGCTTATTGTTACGTATCTCAATAGTCTCTTCTTCCGGAACTATGATTCTAAAAAGAGCTTCGTCGAACAAGCCTTCTTCCATAATTTGTTCGATTCGTAATTTTACCTTACTTTCGTGCCCTGTATAACATTGCAAAATATACCATTCCCCTCGATCAGCATCATCTTCGGGTTCAGGTGTTTCAACATTGTTGATATCACTACTATCATCTGAATTAGCTGACGTCTCTTCAACAACGTCTACCTTTTCTTCTTCAGCTTCTAAACTTTCAATATCATTTTCCATAATTTAAAATCTCGCTTTTAATAAAAAAATTAATTTCGCAAATAAAATATCAACACCGCCGACCAACACTGTTGAAAAAGCCACAATGAACAAAATAATCAAAGTGGCCTTGATTACAACTTGCCTTGTCGGCCATGTAACCTTTTGAAGTTCCAATCTCGTGTCTTTAGCGAACTGGACAGGAGTCACAACTTTTTTTCCGTTTTTTAAAACAATCTTCTTTTCTGAAGTAACTGACTGTTTGTTTTCTTTTTTATCAACACTATCAGCCGTCTTTTTCTTCATAGTTTTAATTACCTGCCCTTTTTTCAAAATGGCAGGCCCGGACGGATTCGAACCGACAACATTCGGTTTTGGAGACCGACGCTCTACCAGTTGGAGCTACGGGCCTATTTAGTCTCAACGTGATCTACGTGCTTATTACACCATTTACAATATTTTTTTAAAGTGATTCGGTCTGGTGTGTTCACTTTATTTTTCCGGGAATGATAAACGCTCCGTTTACATTCGCCGCATCTTAAAGAAATTAACAATCTCATAATTCATAGTCTCCACGATTAATAAATTCGGTTTTACGATCAAAACCCAAAAAATGCAAAATAGAAAACTACCACGGGTCGATCGCGAGTGTCAACCTCAAAATTCGTAATAAATAACATACTTTAAAATTAGCCCAATTTTATTGGACAAAAATAAAAAACAGTGAAGAACTCAAACGATAACAAAAAAAATTAACAGATCCTATCAGCAGATAATAAAGGTATATATATTGAAAAGGGAATTATGAATACTTGAATTAAAACAACCAATTCAAATATTCAATTACTAGAAATTCTATTTAAGCTGCAAAAAAAGGTACGAAATTATTTTCCTACAATTCTTTTAACACAACTATAAATAAACTTGCTTCCGAAATTCCATTGTTGCCCTACAAACACATTTAAGCTAATATACGAAAACTTTGTGAAAAGTCAGGTATTGTGAATTAATAGCCAAAAATGCAAAAAAAGCTATATAACTTATTTTATAAATTGACACAAAATTGAAGAAATTTGATTTACGTTTCTTGGCAAAACGAAGTAAATTATTTTGTAATTTTAGATTATATTATAACAAATTTTAAATATTTATCGGAGAGTTAACTATGTTCGCAGTAATAGAATCAGGTAGTAAACAGTTTTTAATAGAAAAAGATACAATCATCGAAATTGAAAAAATTGAAGGTGAAGAAAATTCAGAAATTACTTTTGAAAACGTTCTTTTAGTAAATGATGGTGAGAAAACTAATGTTGGCACGCCGAATGTTAAGGGAGCCTCTGTCAAAGGTGTTATTTTAGAACAAAAACGAGATAAAAAAATTACAGTTTTTAAATTCAAAAAGAAAACTGGTTATCAAAAAAAGCAAGGACATAGACAGTCTTTGACAAAAGTTAAAATCGTAGACGTTTTAACTAAATAAACGAGGTTATAATATGGCTCATAAAAAAGGAAAAGGTAGTACCAAAAACGGAAGAGATAGTAATTCACAACGTCTTGGAGTTAAAAAATTTGGTGGCGAATTAGTTAAAGCAGGAAATATCATTGTACGGCAACGCGGTACTAGATTTCATCCAGGACAAAATGTTGGACTTGGAAAAGACTATACTATATTTGCAAAATCTGACGGATTCGTAAAATTTGAAACCTATGACAAATCACGCAAATGGGTTTCTGTTCTTGAGTCTGCCTAGATACATAGACATTTAATAAACTTTATATGGCTACTTTTGTAGATAAAATTACGATTTGCACGATCGGGGGCCATGGTGGCCCTGGTTGTTCAAGCTTCAGAAGAGAAAAATATATACCCAATGGCGGCCCCGATGGAGGGGATGGAGGTCGTGGTGGTAGTGTTATACTTCAGGTATCAGATAAACTTCAAACATTATTAGATCTCAAACTTAAAACAACCTATAAAGCGAAAGTTGGCGGCTCCGGTCGAAAACAAAAGCAGTTTGGGTCTAACGGCAAAGATTCATTAATTCTTGTTCCAAAAGGAACCTTAATATTTTGTGAAAACGGCACCCAAATTGCTGATTTGAGTTCCATTGGAGAAACTTATATAGTTGCCAAAGGTGGTAAAGGTGGCAAAGGAAACCCTCATTTTTCTAACAGTAAAAATAGAAGTCCTACTTATGCACAACCTGGTCTTGAAGGAGAAACTCAGACAGTTACGTTAGAACTGCGGTTAATCTCCGAAGTAGGGTTAATTGGAATGCCAAATGCGGGTAAATCAACGTTACTTAAAGTTCTGACTCACTCCAATCCAAAAATTGCGGCATACCCCTTCACTACGTTATATCCAAACCTGGGCGTCATAAAAAAATATGACCGTGAAACGGTTGTCGCCGACATTCCTGGACTAATTGCAGGAGCTTCAAATGGAGATGGTCTTGGAGATGAATTCTTACGACACATCGACCGAACTAAATTACTTATTCACTTAGTTTCTGTTGAAAACCAAGACCCGGAAAAAATCATTTCCGACTATCAAACTATACAAGATGAACTTAAAAAGAGTGCCTATAACTTCGAATCAAAAGTGCATATCGTGGCCCTTTCAAAATGCGAGTTGGCAGATTCAACAACTTTAGATACATGTGTTAATTTACTCAATAAACTTAATATTAAACCCATTATGATTTCGTCACTCAATCGAACTAATATTGATGAACTAATTAACAAAATTTATATTGAGCTAGATAGAGAGTCTGATAGCAATTGAAACAAAACTTAGTAATTAAAATAGGGACGAATATTCTAACTACTAAATCAGGAGAACTTGATTTAAATAGATTACGCTCCTTTATTTTTCAAATATGCCAAATTAAAAAAAAAACCAAATCAAACATAATAGTCATTTCTTCAGGATCCATGACTTGTGGGTCTCAAAAACTTAAACTAGACACCGACAGTATTCCAAATAGACAGGCATCTGCTAGCGTTGGACAAATACTATTAATGAACGAATACGCAAAGTTTTTTGGCATTGAGAGTATAACTGTTGGACAACTATTGCTCACAAAAGATTGCTTTACCAACGCGCTAAAAAGTAAAAACATTACAAATACCGTAAAAACTCTCTGGAAAATAGGTGTCATTCCAATCGTTAACGAAAATGACACGGTCACCACTTCTGAAATAGATAAGAACTTTGACGACAACGACGACCTTTCTTCTCGAGTAGCTATCCTTTTAGATGCATCTAAACTCATCATATTGACGGATACTGATGGCGTTTACACATCTAACCCAAAAATAGACAAAACAGCAACTCAAATAAAAACGATCACTGAGATAACCCCTAAAACACTTAAAATTATTAAAGACAAAAAGAGCATGCGATCCAGAGGTGGCATGAAAAGTAAGCTATTGTCTGCAAAAAAAGCCTTCGATAAAAATATTCCCGTAGTCATAGCTAAAGGAAGCGATGATACCGTGTTATTGGACATAATAAATGGTGTGCCTAGAGGCACATTAATTGCGAAAGAAAAGGAACAATTATGATTCAGAGTAAAACCCGAACGATAGAACAACAATGTAAAATTGCCAAGGAATCATCTATCAAACTAAATACACTCAGCACAAAATTTAAAAACCTTATTTTAACAAAGCTAGCCGACTCTTTATTAGAAAATGAAACATATATTCTCACCCAAAATAAACTAGATATCGAAAATGGTCGTAAAAATGGAATGAGTGAGTCCTTAGTGGATAGACTTATGTTAAATTCGAAACGAATCACTGGATGTTCAGACGCTCTTAACTCAATTTCCACGCTTGATGATCCCGTTGGGAAAACATTAGACGGATGGGAAACTCTCAATGGTCTAAAAATAAAAAAAATTCGAGTCCCCCTTGGCGTATTTGGCATGATTTACGAAGCTAGACCAAACGTCACCGTGGATGCGATTGGGCTAGGTATAAAAACGGGGAATGGTATTGTCTTACGAGGGAGTTCATCTGCATATCAAACCAACCGAGCAATCGTAACTGTTTTTGAAAGCACCCTTAGAGATAATGGATACCCTGTTGAATCGGTCCAGCTTTTAGACGATACCTCTAGAGAAGGCGTCCAAGTGTTTGTCCGGATGAAAGACTACTTAGATCTGATCATTCCTCGAGGTGGCGCCGGATTAATAAATTCAGTCGTTGATACAGCTACGGTTCCTACGATTGAAACAGGAACGGGAAACTGTCATATTTACGTTGATAGTCGGGCAAAAATAGACCAATCCTTAAAGATAATACTTAATGCAAAAACACACAGAACATCCGTTTGTAATTCATGTGAATCTTTATTGATTCATAAAGATATTGCACAGGTAATTTTACCCAAAATAGTCGATAGCCTTTCAACCGCTGGTGTGGAAATTCGAGGCTGTGAAAAATCTTGTAAGCTGTCACCGTCAATAATTTCTGCTTCTGAAAATGATTGGAGCACAGAGTATTTGGACTTAATTATTTCTATCAAAATTGTAGAGGATATTGAAGAAGCGATTTCTCACATCCAGCAATATGGAACGAAACATACTGAAGCCATACTTTCAGAAGACTATGACTCTATTCAATTATTTACGAAACTGGTAGATGCGTCTGCCGTTCTAGTAAACACATCGACAAGGTTTACGGATGGAGAGATGTTTGGATTTGGTGCCGAAATCGGAATTTCTACTCAAAAGCTTCATGCTAGAGGTCCAATGGGGTTACCTGAACTAACATCTTATAAATATATAGTAGAAGGATCCGGACAAATCCGTCACTAATTTTAGATAAGAAAATAAGCTTTCTTTTTTACTCTAAGTTTTGTTTGAGTAGCATTAATATATCTCCAGAACATTTGAATTTACAACGAAATTCCGGTTTCACAGACATGTCCATGAACGTCCTATTTTAGCTTAAATTTGACAGTATTAAGTGATATTTCTGATTTAAACTTTCTCTTAAGAAAACGTTTTCTGGCTTTTGTAGTTTGGGATCATCTTTAAAAATGCTACTAACGGCCTCTTTTGCAGTTTTTAATAGGTGTTCGTCATTGATTAAACTAGCCACTTTAAACTCTGGCAATCCCGATTGACGAGTTCCTAAAATATCCCCAGGTCCTCTTATTTTCATATCAACTTCGGCCAATTTAAATCCATCATTTGTGTCTAGCATTGCTTTAATCCGTAAGTTTGCATTTTCGGATGTAGGCTCCGCTATTAAAAAGCAATGAGACTCATTCCCTCCCCTCCCTATCCTACCTCGCAACTGATGGAGTTGAGAGAGGCCAAATCGCTCCGCATGCCGAATTATCATAATTGTCGAGTTAGGAACATCTATCCCTACCTCTATAACTGTTGTAGAAACCAAAATCTGAATGTCATTTTTCTTAAAATTTTGCATGATCTCTGACTTTTCTAATTGTTTCATTTTTCCATGTATTAATCCGACTTTAGCCATAGAAAACAAAGCCGATAACTGCTCAAATCCTTCGGTCGCGGACTTTAAATCCAATTTTTCCGAGTCTTCTACTAAGGGGTAAACAACAAACACTTGTCTACCTTTTTCTATCTGATTTAAACAAAACTTATATACCTGTTCCAATTTTGATTCTCTCAAAAAATAAGTTTTGGAAGGAACTCTTCCTGGAGGCATTTCGCTAATAATTGACTTATCAAGGTCCCCAAAACAACTAAGTAATAATGAACGTGGAATAGGAGTTGCCGTCATATATAAACAATGACAAAACTCATCCTTTTTCGAAAGAGCCATTCTTTGCATAACACCAAACCGATGTTGTTCATCTATAATTGCCATCCCCAATTTGGTCATTTTAATAGGGTCCTGAATAACTGCATGGGTTCCGATCAATATTAAAGGCTCTTCACCGATCAATGCAGCTTCTATAACCTTTCGTTCTTTTTTCCTGGTCTTTCCTCTCAATAAATAAACGGGAATCTCCATCGACTCCAATCGTTTACTAATTTTCAAAAAGTGCTGCTCTGCCAAAATATCCGTTGGAGCAAGTAATACCCCCTTCCGATTGCTTTCTATTGCCATCAGCAAGGCAACTATAGCGACGTCCGTTTTCCCAGATCCTACATCTCCCTGTAGCAATCGATTCATTTTATTTGGCCCATTCACGTCTTTTTGGATATCTTCAACAGACTTTTTTTGATCTCCCGTAAGTGAATATGGCAATTTTTCAATATAAGAATCTAAAATAGACCCAGATATTTTAAGAGGCTCTCCATTTCGCTTCTTATATTGATTTCTATTTAATGAAAGTGATAATTGAAAATAAAAAAATTCATCAAAAACAATTCTTTTTCTCGCCCGCTCATATAAGTCTAAAGAGGTCGGAAAATGCATGTTCACTAATGAATCACTAATTGACAACAACTCTAAACCTTTTAAAATCGACGAAGGAACAGGATCTTTGACCTTTAATACGTACTCGATAACCTTCCTCGCTACTTTTCGAAGAGTGGACTGATACAGGCCCGCAGATAAGGGATAGACGGGGACAATTTCTTTTCTAAAATCTGTAGCGGGTTCGTGTTCTATGATCTGGGCCGTTATCATGGGCTCATAGGAGGTTCGTTCGCATTTAGCTTTGAATAGGTAAGGAATTCCGATTTTTAGGTATTTGCTCAAATAAAGTTGATTAAACCATATACAAATTATCGTTCCCGAAGAATCTGAGACGACTGCTTTTGTAACCGTCTTATTTTGCCGAGTCCGTTGATCCTGTATTGATTTAATTTTCCCGATAAAACTTTCAGTTTCTCCACCGCTAAGCTCGGAAATTTTAGGTAAGTTTCTGCGGTCTTCGTAGGTCCTAGGAAACATGTATAGAAAATCAGATACCGTATATACCTTCTTTTTCATTAACAATTTCCCTAAGTTAGGACCTACTCCTTTTACAAATTGAATCGCAATGTCGTTTTTAGTCATCGGGTCATCCTTAGACCTCGCCTCAAGTTAATTCCAGTGAGACGCTAATTCTTCCATATTCTCTTTGTAAAACAAATCTCCACATTGAGCCAATTCCATTACAGTTTCTCTAGTCGTATGTCCTAAAACTTCGAAATCCACGCCTAAGTCTTTCAATGAGTCTAATGCACGTTGTTTATTATCGTTTGACACAGAAACAACATATCCTCCGTTTTCTGAAAATAAAGTTGTTCCTAAATCGCATTCAGATCCGAAATTTAGCTTCATTCCTACATCAGCATTTCCATTTCTGCCCATTGCCATTTCGACTAGTGCCAACCAAAGTCCACCCATTGAAATATCGTGACAGGAAGAAATAAGAGACGATTCAATTTCTTTAGCAACCCATGTATTTTGAAGTCGCTCATCATCGTATCTTACTTGAGGAGGTACATTGCCTAGTTCTGGACGAGAATCTCCAATTTGAGTCCCTCCAAATTCAGAATATCTTTTTCCAATCAATATCAACGTTTGTCCATCACTATCAACTTTAGCTCGCATCCCTTTAGAGGAATCTTCTATTTTTCCAACGACTAAAATTACTGGGGAAGGAACGACTTCACTTCCAGTCTTGGATTCGTTATAAAAACTTACATTTCCAGCAATAATTGGTAACGGTTCCTCTTTAGAGTCAGGGTTTAAATTAAAACACGCGTCCTTAATACCCCGGATTCCTTCTTCAAATTGATGAAAAACATGAGGGTTTTCAGGGTTACCGTAGTTCAAGCAATCCGTTACAGCCAAAGGAAGACCTCCTGCTGAAATCACGTTACGAATTCCCTCTGCAACCGCATACGCGCCAGAAATATAGGGATCATGCTCTCCATACAGATTACTATCTATACTTGTAACAACTCCAACATCACAGCCTTCAATTGGAGTGACAATCACGGCATCCCCTTCTCCTGGATACATAACCGTGTCGCCTCTTACACCTTGATCAAAATGACGATACACAGGTTTCTTTGAACAATTATTTGGATGCTTCAGACTCTTTTTCAGGTTCTCTTTAATTTGTTCTTTCGACAAACTTTCCGACAATTCTGTTACTACCATCTCTTTTGGTTTTGATTCTCGGATAACACTCACATCTGTAGTAATAGCTGTAATAGGAATATTCCCAACAACTTCACCTTTATGAAATAGTCGAAAAAATGGATTATTTGTGACGTGCCCTACTACCGATGCACCCGCATTCGGATAAAACCGTCCCATATCAAAATCTTTATTGAATATATCGCAACACCGTTGACTAAAATCTCGTGGAACAACCATGCAAAATCTTTCCTGAGTCTCGGAGCAAGAAATAACTTCTGGGCCTAAACCCTCAATTCCGCAAAGAACTTTAGATAAATCGATATCAACACCAAATCCACCACTAGCTGCGATCTCAGACGCAGCACAAGCAATACCTCCAGCGCCTAAGTCTTTATATCCAACTTCAATTTTATTTTCTCTAATTTCTTTAAACAATTGCTTCATCGCCTCAACAACAACTCTTTTCATAAAAGGGTCATGAAGTTGAACGGCTCCCAAGTTTGAGGAATCATCATCTTGGTCCAGTGTTTGTGAAGAAAAACTAGCTCCTCCAAAACCAGACGCATCCGTAGACTTTCCAATCAAGATTACGTCATAAGGCTCAGTCCCTGCACATTTTGGTGCATAGCTATGAATAATTTCTGATTCCTCAACGAGACCGATTGCCGCAACGTTAACTAAACAATTCTCGTTATACGACGGATGATAAACAGTTTCTCCGCCTAATACCGGAACACCCAAAGGGTTAGCGTAATCTGAAACGCCAAGTATAACTCTATCTTTAATATCTTTTACTATTGATGGTCCATTAATTTGGTCACCAAAATGAAGAGAATTTAGAACACCGATAACATCGGCACCCATACAATAAACATCTCGTACAACGCCACCTACTCCGGTAGCAGCTCCTTCTACAGGCAAAATTTGTGAAGGGTGATTATGAGACTCGTGAGAGACAGCAAGACAATAAGACTTTCCATCTTTTTTAGTAAAACGAATGATTCCAGAATCTTCGCCTATTCCTAGCGCAACATTTTTTCCAGTTACAGGTAATTGTTTTAAGACACGTTTACTACTTTTATAAGAGCAATGTTCTGACCACATTGTGTCAAAGATTTGCAATTCGACAATTGAAGGATCCGTTCCTAATATTTGTTTAACTTCTATGATTTCTTTTTGGGATAAATTCATGAGAATGAGTTTAACATTTTTCAAGAATGAGGTTAATAGGTACACTAGTAATATGCGAATCGTTTCAGGAACATATCAAGGGCTACATCTTTATTTTCAAAAGAATAAGCACCTTCGTCCAACTCAGGACAAAGTAAAGCAAGCAATAATTAACCGTATCCGTTCACATATAAGTGGAGCAACGGTTTTAGACTTGTATTCGGGCGTAGGCAGTTATGGACTAGAAATGATTTCTAATAATTGTGAATCAATTACCTTTTTAGATACTCACTCTTCAATCATTGATAAAAACTTGGAAATGATTTGCCTTTCAAGTGTTAAACAAAACATCCCTTTGAGTTTTAATTCACCTCAACCAGAAGAATTCGAAATAACTGATGCCTTCATTAAAGAGCAGTTTAAACAAGCTCAAAAAAAAAGGAACTTCGGACTGAAAATAAATGAAACAAACATAGAGAGACAGACATCAACCGCACAACAATTTTTAAAACGAACAAAAAATAAATACGATATTATCTTTATGGACCCACCATGGACTCACCCTCAGTACTTCGAAGAATCCCTTAAAGCGATTGCCGAGTTTACTATACTTACCCCTAACGGTATCATTATCGTGGAACATCCGAAGTCGGTAGACCTTTTGCAAACAGGATTAAAAGGTCAAATTTATGACTATGGAAATACTAAAATAGGAATTTTTGAACATGAAACATGTCATCTACCCCGGAAGCTTTGATCCCATAACTCTTGGGCATATAAACATCATAGAACGCGCAGCAAAAATATTCCCAAAAGTTACGATAAGCGTTATCGAAAACCCTTCAAAAAATGCAACATTTTCAATTCAAGAACGTATTGAATTAATAAAAGAAATTTTTAAAGACAGACCAAATATAGATACCGAATATTTTCAGGGCCTTCTTATGGATTATGCCGAAAATAAAGGAGTTGAAACTATAATCAGAGGACTACGCGCATTTTCTGACTTTGATTTTGAGTTTCAAATGGCCTTAACAAATCGTGAATTAAACCCTAACATAGACACTGTATTTTTAATGACGGACGTCAAACGTGCATATGTCAGTTCATCAATTGTTAAAGAGGTTGCTTTACTCAATGGAGATGTTTCCTCTTTTGTACCTAAAATTGTCGAAACTGCACTTCAAAAAAAATTTACTAAAGGATAAATAATGAACGAAATTTTAGGACTAGTTGACTCGCTAGACGCCACTATTTTAGAAGGAAAAAAAATACCCTTCAGTGAAAAAATAGTTCTAAATGAAAAAGTGTTATTAACACTTGTGGATAAAATAAGACTTGCTCTTAAAGGAGAAAGTGGAGCCATTCGAGACGCTGTTGAACTATCCAATTCGGCTACAGAAACAACGTTTGAACCTTCAAAAGACTCGGATATAGAGCATCTTGAGCAAGTTCAAATTTATTCAAAAAAAATTAAATTGGATGCTCATCAATATGCTGGAAATGTTTTAGCTAACTTGCAGCTAATGGTGACAAAAATGCAAAAAGAAATCGTTCGCTTAGATAAAACAATTCAGACAGGACGAAACGTTCTTGATGATCAATTAGAAGAAAATATGGAGCTACAAAATGAAAAAAAATAATTCAATGAGACCGCTTACTGTTCAACGACATTTTATCAAACATAATCCTGGATCCGTGCTAATTAGTTTTGGTGACACAAAAGTAATTTGTTCAGCTACAATTGAAAATTCAGTACCTAGGTTTTTACGTGATTCCGGAAAAGGATGGTTAACTTCCGAATATTCATTACTACCGTCTTCAACATTCCCAAGAGCGCAACGAGAAGCTCAACGAGGAAAAGTAACTGGAAGAACAACAGAAATTCAACGTTTAATTGGCCGTTCCCTTCGAGCCGTCATCGATTTTGACCTATTAGGAGAACGCACAATTTATATTGATGCTGACGTTATTCAAGCTGATGGTGGAACAAGAACAGCTTCTATAACAGGTGGGATGATCGCTCTTTGGGATTGTGTTCAACATTTAATGAAATCTGGCGACTTAAAAAAGAATCCAATTAAGGAATTCCTTTCTGCAGTAAGTGTTGGTCTTGTAAACGGGGACGTTATTTGCGACCTTTGCTACGAAGAAGACTCTAACGCAGATGTAGACATGAACATCGTAATGACTGAAAGTGGTCGATTTGTAGAAATTCAAGGAACTGCTGAAAAAGATCCATTTTCTGAAGAACAGTTTGCTGAAATGCTTGCTTCTGCAAAAGGAGCTATTTCTTCTACAATACAAACGATTAAATCGGATATTCTAGAAATAGAAAAATAATTATTTTATAAGCACCCGTTCGTATGAGGCCAGAGATATTAAAATATATTGTCCTCATACGAATAAAATTTCTAATAAATTTATTAGGGTTTAAGCTTTATTTCTCTGTGGCATACTAATAGCAATGGCTAAACAATTTAGAATTACTCAACGTCATTATGACATCATAATTAAACAAGCTCGAGATAACTTACCTCAAGAAAGTGGTGGGTTTTTGGGTGGGAAAGACGGCCTCATTCAAGCAATTCTTCCAAATTTCAATATGTTCGAAGGGAATCGTACTGATACATTTGGACTAACTCAAGAGGACATGATCCGTGCTCACGAATTTTTTAAAAAGCATAACTTGACCTTTTATGGTGTCTATCACACACATCCAAATGGGATTCCATTTCCTTCAGCTGCCGATTTAAAAACAAACCAAAAGCATCATTTTATTGTTGGAATGAAAAATCCAGACAAGCCAATTTTCAATGCTTTTGTTTGCAAGGGAATGAACTATACACAAATTCCTCTCAAAATTGTTGATATGAAAGGTCTTAATATTAAAGATATTCATGGGAATAACGTTCCTACTTCTTTAGACAGAATGGTTACAGAACATTCTCAAATCGACTCAGTTATTTCAAATATTGTAAATCAAAAAGAAAATAAATATGAAAAATTGGATGGACCAAATCTAAATTCAGATTTTTCGGCACTTGCTTGACGGCCAATCTAATAATCTAGAATTAAACTGAGTAGATACTAAAAGATGCAATTGTCTATTACTGATCTGCAAATAAAAGAGCCTATTTTTTTCCTAAAATACCCTTCAAATAATGATATTCTTTTAAAAACCAAAATGAAAAATTACGTTTTAATGTTACCGTTGAATTAGACCAATGTTCCTTGATGCGATTATATATACGGCCTTCCGGAAAAATTTTATTAAATACCCAAATTGACAATGGGTTTAGCCCTAAAAACCATTTAAGCTCAGGATGCTTCCTTAGTAAAATTCTAGCAGAATCACCTTTATCGACATTTCTATCAACTTCTTCTTCTTTAGATATTACGTGATAATGATAATTAATCGCGCCTTTCAAATACCGAAGTGGAATATTTTTTTGGAATAATCGATACCCCATTTCAATATCTTCCCACCCATAGTTTTGAAAATCCATATCGAATCCGTTTACGGATAAAAATAGTTCTTTTGGAAACGAAATATTTCCTGTCAAAAAATAATACCATCCAAGAGACTTCTTATCAGGGTAATTTCTGGTGATGTATGGATATATTTTTTTTGTTTCAGGTGGCCAATGGTACTCGGTCATATTATAAGTAACGCCTTCAAAACAAGTAGGATCACTTGTTTCTAAATGTGCATCGTAATGCGTTTTTATAAAATCTCTATCAGCAATCATATCTGCATCAGTAATTATTATGTATTTTCCATTTGCTTCCCTTACCCCACGGTTTCGAGCCCCAGACTTACCTTCGTTCTTTTGAACAATAGGGCGATATCCACAATCAGGAGAACATGAATTCATTAATTCTTGAGAGCCATCAGTAGATCCGGAATCAACTACAATAATTTCATAATCAGAGGAAGGCATTGTTTGACTGAAAAAAGAATCTAAGACTCTCTTCAATTTATCTTTTTGATTATATGTACCTATAACAACAGAAATTTTAATCGAATTCATATTAACTACCCGTTTTATTTAATTGAAGGCCATCTTATAGCGCCTCACGATATTATGTTCTATAAGCAAATTAATCTCAACTCAATTAATCAAGAAAATAAATTAAATAAATCTATGTCTTCCTATATACTACTTCCATGGATTTTAAAATTAAAACAGAGTTCAAACCATCAGGAGATCAACCCAAAGCAATAGACGAACTTGTAGACGGTCTTAATAAAAACGTAGAATTTCAAACGTTACTTGGAGTTACAGGTTCAGGAAAAACATTTACTATGGCAAATGTTATCGAAAAAGTGAATCGACCTACCCTCGTGATTGCCCACAATAAAACGCTTGCAGCACAGCTTTGCGCAGAATTTCAAGAATTTTTCCCAGACAATGCGGTTGAATATTTTGTATCTTACTACGACTACTATCAACCTGAAGCTTATATTCCCTCTAGAGACGTTTATATAGAAAAAGAAGCTGATATCAATGAGGAGATAGAAAGACTTCGACACAAAGCAACTCAATCACTTTTAACACGAAAAGACGTTATTATTGTAGCTTCCGTTTCCTGCATTTATGGACTCGGCCTGCCCGAAGACTATGCCTCTGGAATAATTTCTCTTGAAGTCGGACAAGAAATAAACAGAAAGTCACTTTTAATGGCATTAAATAAGGTTCAATTTGTTAGAAATGACACAGAGCTAACGAGAGGAAAATATAGAGTTCGTGGTGATATTATCGATGTTTACCCGTCCTCAGGAGAGTCACTTATTCGCCTTGAGTTCTTTGGAGACGAAATAGAAAAAATAACGGATATTCATCCAATCGACGGTACCGTTTTGGAAACATTAACCTCTACTCAAATATTTCCTGCTACTCACTATGTAATAGACAGAGACATGATAGTTCCTATGAAAGAAATAAAAAAAGAACTTGAAGAACAAGTAAAATGGTTAACGGATAACAATAAACCTTTGGAAGCGCATCGAATAGAACAACGTACTCGATTTGATTTAGAAATGATGAGAGAGGTAGGCTATTGTAAAGGTATCGAAAACTACTCTCGCCATCTCGCCGGTAGAAAAGAAGGTGAGCCATCTGGCGTCCTTATGGACTTTTTCCCAGACGATTTTTTAACGGTTATAGATGAATCTCATGCTACGCTTCCTCAAATAAGAGGGATGTACAATGGCGACAGAGCCCGAAAAGGAACGCTTGTCGACTTTGGATTTAGACTCCCTTCTGCTAAGGATAACCGCCCACTAAAATTTGACGAATTTGAGTTGAAAAGAGGACAGGTCATTTATGTCTCTGCCACTCCAGGACCGTATGAACTTGAAATGTCGGAAGGAGTTGTTGTTGAACAAATTATTCGACCAACAGGATTATTAGATCCCCACATAGAAGTTAGACCCACAGAGTATCAAATCGATAACATCCTTCACGAAATTCATGGGCGTGTCAAAAAAAATGAACGCGTGTTAATTACTGCTTTGACAAAAAAATCGTCAGAAGAATTAACAGACTATCTCAAGGAAAAAGGAATAAAAGTTCAGTATCTCCACTCCGACATTAAAGCGCTCGAAAGGGTTGATATTTTACATGCCCTAAGAGCTGGAAAATTTGATGTTTTAGTTGGAGTTAACCTTCTTCGAGAAGGCTTAGATTTACCAGAAGTTTCGTTAGTTGCAATTTTAGATGCTGACAAAGAAGGGTTCTTGAGAAATGAACGATCTCTAATTCAAACCATAGGACGGGCTGCCAGAAATAGCGAAGGGAAAGTCCTACTCTACGCAAATAAAACAACTGACTCAATGAAAAAAGCTATTGATGAAACAAATCGGCGTAGAAAAATTCAGGATGAACACAACAAAACCCATGGTATTGAACCAACAACTATAATTAAAAAATTAACAGATATCAGAGAAGAAGCTAGAGAGTCACTGAAAAAAGTGAATAAAATATCAACTACCCATAGTCCAAAAGACTTGTCCAAAATTCTTTCTCAACTTAGAAAAGACATGAAAAATGCCGCGAAAAATCTTGAGTTTGAATTGGCAGCGGTGTTACGAGACCAAATTGAAGAACTTTCCAATACTAAGATATAAACTCGCTTAGTCTAGACGCCACGAAAGTAAGATAAGATAATATTTTCAATGAAAAAATTTATTCTAAAACAATCGCCTTCTTCATTAAGACAAATTTCTGCGCTTACTGAGACATTAAACCAAAGTCAAAAAGAAGCAGTTCTTCATCTTGGATCTCCTTTGTTAATAATTGCTGGGGCCGGATCTGGTAAAACAAAAACTCTTGTACATCGCGTCGCGAAACTTGTTTTAGACGGAATCGCTCCCGAACAAATACTTCTACTTACATTTACCCGAAAAGCGGCTAACGAAATGACAAAAAGAGCGACGACACTATTAGACCAAAGGTGTCGAAGTATTAAAGGAGGAACGTTCCATGCGTTCGCACAATCGATATTAAAAGAACACGCTCCAAAATTAGGATTCAGTACCCAATTCACAATTGCTGACAGAGGCGATTCAGAAGATATTCTTAGTCTCATAAGAAAAAACCTTGGCCTCAATAAACTTGATAAACGATTTCCTCAGAAAAAAGCGCTCTCGTCTATTATTGGAAAAGCAAGAAACACAGCTACGCCTATATCTGCCATCTTAAATAGGGACTATCCTCAGTTTTCAGTCTATGAACGAGAAATTGAGAACATCATGCACCAATACGCATCTCAAAAAAAAATAATGAATGTCATGGATTACGATGATTTACTTTTACTTCTATTAGAACTTCTTAAAACGAATGAAGAAACCGCCAAGTATTATCAGCAAACATTCAAGCATATACTCGTTGATGAATATCAAGATACAAACTCCATTCAGGCAAGTATTGTTCAATATCTAGCAGGATCTAACCCAAACATTACTGTCGTTGGCGATGATTGCCAAAGTATTTATTCCTTCCGCGGTGCAAATTTTAAAAATATTATTTCGTTTCCGGAGCTATTTCCCAATACCAAAATTATAAAGCTAGAAGAAAACTACCGTACGATTCAACCTATTCTTAACCTTACTAACGCAGTAATTGGTCAAGCTCGAGAAAAATATGACAAGTCATTATTTTCATCTAAAACATTGGGCGAAAAACCAGCATATATAGAAACAAAATCTGAAAATGAACAATCTCAATTTGTTTGTCAAAAAATATTGGAATTAAGGGAAAATGGGACAGAATTAAAAGAAATATCCGTATTAGTTCGGTCGGGGTGGCAATCTAACGACCTTGAAATAGAACTAAAGGCCCACAACATTCCGTTTGTAAAATATGGTGGATTTAAATTTGTTGAAACTGCCCATGTTAAAGACGTGGTTTCCTATTTAAAATTAGCGTTCAATCCGTTAGACCAACTTAGTTGGCGTCGGGTCCTATCATTAATTGACGGAATTGGTCCTAAAACGATTACAACGATTATTGGTGAAATCAACAAGAACCTTCACGCCCCAACTTCTGCTTTAAAACCATTTTCAAAAAAGAAATACTTTAAGGAGTTAACCGCTCTCATCTATCTCATATTTTCACCTAATGGACATGATCGGACAGCCGAAGAATGGATGACCTCCGTTTTAGAGTTTTATCGCCCTATTTTTCAGCTTCAATACGACGACTACACGAAACGAAAAAACGACTTGGACTCACTTGAAACAATTTCATCCCGATTTCCTACTTTAGAAAAATTTCTAACTGACTTAAGTTTGGATCCTCCCGATTCCAGTCAAACCGAAAGTTTACCAGAATCACAAGATGACGAGAAAATAACGATATCGACAATTCACTCGGCAAAAGGGTTAGAATGGACCTGCGTTTTTGTATTATCCCTAATAGATGGATACCTTCCTTCTTTTCAGTCCCTTGGGGACATTAATCAAATTGAAGAAGAACGTCGACTCCTGTATGTCGCATTAACTCGTGCTAAAGATCATTTATTTTTAATGAAACCCCATATAGATACCCATAAAGGCGGTTATTACGCGTATCAAGGCATGCAATTCTCAAAACTATCTCGATTTTTAGACCGCGACGACTACAAAGACATTTTGATGGAACGGTGGTCCCTCACTACGGAAGACCAAGACCCTTTTGATGGAATGGACGCAAATACCCACGCCCACCCAACTGAAATAATTGATTTTGACCAAGAACATGATGGCAACAATGAGCAAATAAAACAGACATTCCCAAAATCTAAACCGAGCCAAGGCAAAAAAAAGTATTTTTTTTAAAAAGGAGCAATGTAAATGTTAGGAATTTTAGGTGGAATGGGGCCCCAAGCAACACAGTTTTTTTACCAGAAGATAATCGATTTAACTCCTGCGACATCGGATCAAGATCATATTCCAACACTAATTCTTTCTGACCCATCTTTACCAGATCGAACATCAGCAATTCTCTCGAATGAAACGGATGAGGTTGGAAACTTATTAATTAAAAACGCAAAAAAACTAGAGAATGCAGGAGCTACCGTTATTGTTATGCCATGTAATACCGCTCACTACTGGGCACACTCTATTCAGAAAGAACTTAATGTACCGTTTATCAACATGATTGAACTCCTTGCCTCCCACATAAAGCAAAAATATATAGGAAAAAAAATCGGATTATTTTCAACTGTCGGGACCTCCAAATCTGAGATTTATCAAAAAATATTTAGAGTCCATGATCTAAACGTATTATCTCCACATGCCATTACTCAGGAAAAAACGTCCCAAATAATAAAAGATATAAAAGCAGGTCACTCTCTACCCCCATTATCTAGAAAAATAGAATTTGAAATTGAACGTTGGCAACATGAAGATAATATAAAATGTTTCATTTTAGGATGCACTGAACTTCCGTTGCTGTTTAACGACTTTTCACCGGATTACGTGATCGATCCAATGGAAATTCTAGCAAAACATGTCGTCAAAAAATTGTTTAAACTATAGACCACATCGAACTACTAAAAAATATTTCAGTTTGGTTTTTGAGCTTCGTCCGGCATATATCAACATGTAAACCAAGCACAAGAATCAAAATGGTATATTTTAGGGTAGTTCAGGACTAGAACATCGAGGTAGAGAATTGGTCCCAGAGGTCTTTAAACGAATCATCATCTATTGAATAAAAAACATTCCGTCCAGACTTACGAGCTTTCGTAATACCTGCCCGTCTCAACGTATTTAAATGATGGGATGTCGTAGATTGCTCTAGGTAAAAATGTTTTTCAACATCTTGGGCAAACATCTCTTTGTTTTTCTTAAGCAATCGTAATATCTGAATACGTTCTTCGTTAGCTAGTGCCTTAAAAAACTGAATAAATTTATCATTATTCTCATTCATTTTCTATAATCTCCAAATTTAGATACGGCTTAAGTACGTCGGGAACAATAATGGAACCACCGTTAGTTTGGTAATTTTCAAGAATAGCTGCAAATGTTCGTCCAACAGCTAATCCTGATCCATTTAATGTATGTAAATATTCTACCTGAGCATTATTTGAACGTCTACACCTTATCAGAGCCCTCCGCGCTTGAAAGTCTAAAAAATTAGAGCATGACGAAATTTCTCGATACTTCTTCTGAGAAGGGAACCAAACTTCCAAGTCATACGTTTTAGCTGCCGAAAATCCCAAGTCACCTGTACAAAGACTAACTTTTCGATATGGTAAGCCTAATAATTTCAGAATAGTTTCAGCATGCCCCGTTAACTTCTCTAATTCATCCATCGACGTTTCTGGAGTTACAAATTTAACAAGCTCTACTTTATTAAATTGATGTTGCCTAAATATTCCACGAATGTCCTTTCCATAAGTACCAGCTTCTTTTCGAAAACACGGAGCATAGGCAACGTAGTTTATTGGAAGAGTTCCTTCTTCAATAACATTATCTCGCTCCATATTCGTTAACTGTACTTCTGCTGTCGGACTCAACCAATAAGGCGTTTCATCAATTTTAAAGCTGTCATGAGAAAACTTAGGTAACTGGCCTGTACCGACCATACTGTCTTCATGCACAACCGCGGGCGGTAATATCTCTTCATATCCAGCTTTGGAATGAGTATCCAACATAAAATTAATCAAGGCTCTTTCAAGTTTAGCCCCTTTATTCTTGTATATTACAAACCGAGAGCCTGTAACTTTTGCGGCGGTCTTAAGGTCAAACATTCCTAAGCCAACGCCCAAATGTTCATGATCCATAGCTTCAAAATCAAACTCAGGTATTTTCCCCCATTTACTTAACTCCACATTGTCTTCTTCTGAGATTCCTACGGGAGCCGACGAATCTGGAACATTAGGCATACTAAGCGCCAAATCATGGCATTCTCTATCTAATTCAGACACTCGTTCTTGTTTAAGCTTAATTTTTTCAGAGGTTTCTTTTAAGAGAGCTAACTGTTCAGGGCTTGGTTTCCCCTTAGGCATCAAGCCTTTTCGTTGATGTTTAAGTTCATCCAACGCGATACCTTCGGCACGCCACAACTCATCTCTTTCTTTATACTCCTCGATTAATTCAGGACTAACCTTTTTACTAATTAAAGAGGACTTAGTTTCATCATACTTTTCACGGATCAATTTGGGGTTATTCAAAACATTTTCCTTCTATTTCTAATTATTTATCAAATGAGGGGTAAGAACCAAAAAACTTAAAAAAGGATGATTTTTTCTTAACCTCTTCCAACGAGTTACAAACTATATTATCTTCAATATGCCCCTCGAAATCAATAAAAAAAACATACTCCCCAACAATATTTTTTATCGGACGAGACGTAATTTTCGTCAAGTTAATAGACTTATCCGCAAATATTTTTAAAACGTGATACAGTCCTCCAGGACTATCCTTTTTTATTGAAAAAGCGAATGACGATTTATCTCGCCCCGTCATTTTATCCCCTTTTCTCCCTAAAACGAACCACCTTGTTGTATTGTTATCATAGTCATTAATTTGATGAGAAAGAACTTTTAATCCATAACTATTAGCTAACTTAGCATCTCCTATTGCAGCGAAAACTGGTAAGGTAGCACCAATTTTCTTTTTTAAACTTGTAAGGTCTTTCAATTTAGTAGGATCACTTAAGTATTGAGCACCAGCTCCAGTAGATTCAACTAAGGTATGTTTCGCATTTGGGCAATTGTCTCTTAAGAACTGACTACTTTGTGCCAATGGTTGAGGATGAGAAATTACATCGGTTATTCTATCCAAGGGCACATTTTCTCTGCACAATAGACTCGTCTCTATTTTCATATAGACTTCGTCCACAATATTAAATTCTTGATCTGAATACTTAATTAGCCCGTCTAGACTCTCCCCAATGTTGCCATTTACGGAATTTTCAATTGGCACAAAAACATAATCGAGCTCTTGGGTAATACCGTTATCTTTATCGTTTAAAAAAAACGAATCAAATAACCCGATAATTGTGGACACGGGAATTAATTGACTATCTATGTCCCGTTTTCCCACATAGTGATTGAGCGCCGTATAAGAGTATGTTCCGACAGGCCCTAAGTACCCAAAAGCCGTCATAGCTCAGGGTAAAGAGGAAATCTACCAGTTAGTTCCTTTACCGATTTTTCAATCGATTCACTCACACCGTTGTCTATAACGTCGGCAATCATATTAGCTATTGCAGCAGAATCGGCCTCTTTCATTCCTCTTGCAGTAATCGCTGGCGTTCCAATTCTAATTCCAGACGTAACAAAAGGACTTCTTGTTTCATTAGGAACCGTATTTTTATTAACCGTAATGCCTACTTCATCAAGTGCATGTTCAGCTTCTTTTCCAGTAATATTTTTATTTGTTAAATCCACTAATAATAAATGATTGTCTGTTCCACCAGAACAAAGATTGAATCCTCTAGCTATAAACCGTTCTGCCATGGCTTGAGCATTCTTAATCGTCTGAATTTGTCGTTCCTTAAATTCTTCAGTTTGAACTTCTTTAAAAGATACGGCTTTCGCTGCAATTACATGCATAAGCGGACCACCTTGATTTCCAGGAAAAACAGATTTATCTATCGCTTTTTGTAATTCTGCTTTACAAAGGATAACGCCTCCACGAGGACCTCCCAATGTTTTATGAGTTGTTGTTGTCACTACGTCTGCATATGGAACTGGATTAGGATGTAATCCGGCAGCAACTAAACCCGCAATATGAGCCATATCTACAAATAAATAGGCTCCAACTTTCTTTGCAATTTTAGAAAACCGTTCAAAATCAATGATTCTAGGATATGCAGATGCTCCCGCCACAATAATTTTTGGCTTAGATTCGATAGCTTTTCTTTCAACTTCATCGTAGTCAATTGTATTCGTATCATCGGTCACACCATAAGATATAACGTTGTAATATTTTCCTGATAAATTTACTGGCGAACCATGAGTCAAATGACCTCCATTTGATAAATTCATCCCCATGATTGTATCGCCTGGTTTTACTAACGCAAAGTAAACAGCATTGTTTGCCGATGCTCCAGAATGTGGTTGAACGTTAGCATGCTCTGCACCAAATATCTTTTTAATACGATCTATAGCCAATTGCTCAACAACATCAACGTGTTCACATCCGCCATAATATCTCTTACTAGGTAATCCCTCTGCATATTTATTAGTAAGCCATGTCCCTTGAGCTTCCATTACAGCCACAGAAGTAAAATTCTCGGATGCAATCAATTCAATCTTATCTCTTTGACGAACTAGTTCGTCCTCCAATGCCTGAGCGACTTCCTCGTCTTCGGCCCAAACTGCCTTAATTTTCGAATTTTTTGTTACAACGTTATTTGTCATCAACCTCATCCTCCTCATTATTTTCTTTAGATACCTTCTCAGGGTGTTTAATAATCTCAAGTTTCTTTATTCGTCGCTTTCCAACGTCTTTAACATGAATTTCTAGATTTTTATACTCCAAAATCTCGCCTTTCGCAGGAAACTCACCTAACATATCTAACACAAGACCTCCAAGGCTGTCAAAATCTTCGTCTTCAGGAAACTCAACGTTTAGCTTCTCACCTAGATCATCGCAATGAATTTTTGCATCTACATAAAATACGTTTGGTCTCACTTCGATAAAATCGGATTCTTCTTCCCTATCATATTCGTCGTTAATATCCCCTATGATTTCTTCAATAATATCTTCCAATGTAACGAGTCCCGACATTCCGCCGTATTCATCAACAACAATAGCCATATGAAATCTTGATTTTTTCATTTGCCGTAAAAGTTCGACAATATTTTTGGTTTCGGGTATAAAAACAGGATCTCTCAAAAACTTTAGAATATTAGGTGAGTTTTCACCTCTCTCTACCGTTAATAAATCTTTTGCGTAAATAATTCCGACAATATTATCAATTTTGTCTTCATAAATAGGAATCCTAGAGTGTCCTTTTTCTTTAATTAGATTAATACACTCCGAAATAGCACTATCATTTTCCAAACAAACAGCATCTGTTCTCGGGGTCATAATTTCTCGAACAACGGTATTTGAAAACTTAAAAATACTAGTAATCATTTCTTTTTCTTCTTTTTCAAGAATGCCTTCTTCGGCCCCCATTTGTACCATCGTCTTAATCTCATCGGCAGTTAAAACCTGGGCAAAATCATCTGATGACACTCCACAAAACTTGGATGCGACCGATGCTATTCCTTCAAACAACCAAATAAAGGGCTTAAAAAGAGCTAAAAACAACGCAATTGGACGAGAAAACCGGATGGCCCACTGTGAAGGGTTTCTAATCGCAAAAATCTTTGGAGTAATCTCTCCAAAAATCAACAAAACAACGGTCATCGTAATTGTTACGACCGTCATCGCTGAGGCAAAATTTCGAACACCTAATTTTTGAAATAAAGCCAAAAATACAGCTGTAGCAAGTGCAGAAGCGGCTACATTTGAAATATTATTTCCAATCAATATTGCTGTTATAAGACGTTTTCGATTTTCAAGCAAACGAACCAAACGTCTACTACCTTTTACCTTTTTATCTTCTAACCCTCGTAATTTTAATTTACTAATCGCTGTGTATGCAGTTTCTGAACCAGAAAAAAAAGCTGACAGGGCTATAAAAACGACAAATATAAATAATTTTAAAAAAGCTATTAAGCTTATATCCAAATGAATCTCCTACCTAAATATTAGTTGCCCTATTTTCGGAATAAACAGGATTCCTCCTATGATAATAGCATTTATGCAAGCAATCAAAACAGCTCCTGCCGCAACATCCTTTCCTATCATAGCTCTGAATCTTCTTTTTCTGGTAACAAGATCAACAACGACCTCAATCGATGTGTTTAATGCTTCCGTTACAATAACGGATGTAATTGTAAAAAGTAGAATAACCCATTCCACCGAGTTGAATTTTAAATATCCCGCCAATAAAATTGCGACGACTGCACACACAGAGTGAATACGCATGTTTCTTTGAGAATAAAAAGCGAATCCGATTCCCCTAAAGGCATCTCTAAAGCTCTGAATTTGCGTTCGTTTATGATCCAATAGTAGCTCTTCTAAACCTATCAAACACTTTGTCTTGAATTTCGAACATTTCCTTTTTCTTTTCGGGCGTCTCGTCTTCATACCCCATTAAATGCAGAACGCCATGAATCAGCAACAATGCCATTTCATCCGAAATAGATTGATTAAATTTAATGGATTGCTCTTCAGCTACTTCCCCACATATATAAACATCGCCCTCAATATATTCAGATGTTCCTAAATTGAACGTAATTACATCAGTAAATTCGTCTCTTTCTAAATGAGTTTGATTAATTTCTTTTATTAGTTCTTTGCCTACAATGGTAAATTCAAACTCTCCTGTATCAATAGCTAGATGAATCAATATGTCATTTAAGAATTCGGATACATCAAAATCCAAAGGAAGAGAGTACAAACTATTCACCCGTATAATTGGTTTATTTTTTTCCATCAATAGCCTTATCTGGTGTTTGTTCCATTATTTTACTAATCTCATCTTCGTAATTTACACGACTATGATAAATTCCTTTAAACATATTCAAAAAAGATTTTTTAATTTGCTGAATCTCATTTAAAGTTATCGGGCATTCACTTAACTGGTCGTCATCAAGTTTTGATTTAAATATTTTATCAATTATATTTTCTATTTTGTTTAACGTCGGCTTTTCCATAGATCTAACGGCTGCTTCGACGGAGTCCGCCAGCATAATAATCCCAGATTCTTTAAATTGAGGCTTAGGCCCTGCGTATCGAAATTCATCTTTATTCGTTTCAGTATTTATATCCTCGTCTTGCTGCAGTGCTTGTGTATAAAAAAATGATACTAATGTTGTTCCATGATGCTGAAGAATAATATCTTTTAAAACGTTAGGTAATTTATACTTTTCTGCAAACTCCACGCCATCTTTCGTATGAGACGAAATAACAATTTTGCTCATTCTAGGAGAAAGTCCATCGTGAGGATTGTCACTTCCGCCTTGATTTTCGGTAAAGAACATCGGCCTTTTCATTTTTCCTACATCATGAAAGTATGAACCGACCCTACATAAAACAGGATCTGCCTTCAAAGACTCTGCCGCTGTTTCTGCCAAATTCGCAACCATCAAACTATGCTGATATGTACCCGGAGCTGTTAACATTAATCGCTTTAAAAGAGGATGATTTAGATTTGAATACTCTAACAACGATTGTTGAGTCGTTATTTTAAATAAACCTTCAAAGTATGGTAACACTGCTAAAGAAAGCATCGCGGAACCAACACCATTAATAAAGCCAACTCCGATATTCATAAAAAACCAAAGATATTCCTGCCCGTCTCCTAACGCCCCATTAATGATAATTAAAATCGCACTGCTTAACCCTACGATATTTCCGGAGGCTGCTAATTCCGTCCGTTTATATTTTTTATACGAAGAAAAAACGGTCACACAATTCATAGAAAAAAGGTAAAAGAACAATAAAAAATCTAACTTAAACATTACCGCAACAAGAATGCTAATAATCGTTCCACACAACATAGATACATTAGAAGAAACAAGCAGAGATAAAACCATTGCCGCAAAAGGAATTGGTATTAAATATTTAAACTCGATCAATTCCCATGGAAAACCCGATACAGTTACTTCCTGCAACACTCTAGCTATCACGATAACGATTAATACGGTTAAAAAAGTCGCTCCAAAATAACGATATCGCTGATGAACATAAAAATTAAAATAATAAACAAACCGCTCAAACAATAAAAACATAATTGAACAAATTAAAAATATCCCAAAAAACTTATTTAAGTTTGCCTTAACTCCATATATATTGAGCGCTTTTAATATTTCTATATGTTCGGCCGTTACACTTTCATTGCTATAAAGGATAGGTTCCCCTTTTTTAAGGACTGTTTTAAACGGTATTATCGATGCAATTTCACGTTGGATAGATAATTCTGTTTCCTTTTGACTAAATACATAGTTTGGCTGAATAAAATGTACCGTCATTTGATAAATAAAATCTTTAGACTGCTCGGTTAAATCTAACACCCTCATTTTTCTGAATAAATTCAATTTTAACTCATCTGTATCTACAGTCTTTAATCCATAACTAAGCGTAGATTCTAGGTTTTGAAATATTACGTATTCTAGTGTATTTAGACTTTTATTATCGAGTTTTACCACATACGATAGTGCCGACGACGATAAAAAACCCAAGCTCTTGGGAATTTCGGCATCCGGTTCCGTAAACTTTTTCTTTTTATATTCTTTAATTGAGGTTATTGAATTTGCGACGTCCGACTGGATCAATTTGTTAATGTTTTTATCGACAACAAAAATACCTTTAACTAAAGATTCTCTTTTTTTCTTAAGTTCTGCCGTTTTAATAATGTCGTCTTCAGTCTGAAATTCTAAGTATCTAGGGGAGAAAACGGTCGATTTCGACTTATCTCCTTCATTTAAAGAAATACTATATGGAATATAGGGTGTAAAAATGATTAAAGTAATCAATAAGGTCCCTAATAACGCAAGCGCGCCAACTACCCATTTAACTTCTATATTTTTATTATTTGATGGTGATCCATTCAACATTTTGAACTCGTTTAAACCAATTCATTTGCCGTTTCGCAAATTGCCTTGTTTTTGATTTGACCAATATTATCACTTCTTCTAAACCCATACTACCTTCCAAATGAGCAATAACCTCTTTATACCCAATCGCTTCAAAGGCTTTTAATTTTGGAGAATACCCTTTTTCCAATAATGCGCGAACTTCACCAACAAGCCCTGCATCAAACATTCGGTCGACGCGCTCATCGATTCTCTTTCGAATCAAATCCCTTTCTGCCGTCAATCCTATTACTTTAAAGCCAGGTCTAACCGAGGTGTTTTTTTTCAAGGACGTAATACTCAGCCCTGTTTCTAGCTTATACTCTATAGCTCGAATAATTCGTTTTTCATCATTCGGGTTTAAATTGATAGAGGCTTCCTTATCTAGTTTCTCCAATTTATTCCACAAATAGTCGTTTTCTTTTCCTTTTTTTTCTAACATTAATTCATTTCTAATATCTGTATTCTCTCCTGGCCCAGTCAGCTCGTAATTGTATAAGAACGCGTTTACGTAAAAACCGGTCCCTCCACAAAAAATTAGTGGGGATCCATTTTTTTTCGATTCCTCTATCAAAAAATTGGATCGTCTAATAAACTCCACTACAGAATAGGGCTCATCGGGTTCAAGAATATCGATAAGATGATGATTTATAGATTTTTGTTCTGATTCTAATACCTTTGCCGTTCCAATATCCATCCCCTTATATACTTGAAACGCATCCGCAGACACAATATCGCCTTTCATTGATAAAGCGAGGTTTAACGCATACTCTGACTTTCCGATTGCCGTTGGTCCAATAATAAAAATATTTTCCATTACTCTGAGTTTAGCATTAATTCATTATGAGAATCAAAAAAACCACTCTGTATGAAACAATAATGCTCGTCTTAACCTATTCTTCTGATGTTGTGATATCGGCAAATCTTTGAAAAGAGCTTTGAGAAACATCGCCTTTTAGAAAGGCTTCATTTTTTAGTTCACTGCCTTTACTCACACTCACATTTGAATATAAATTCACGACTGCTTTTTGAAGTTGCTTATCTCCACTAGCAGATTCGTACATGTCCTTAAAACTTTCATCAATAACAGATTCATCTCTAGATCTTACATCATCAACACTTTTAGCCATATCTCGGCCACTCATTTTGTTAGCCTGTAAAATTCCTGATAAGACCTCTTCTTTGGCTTGATTATATAAATGATTTAATACGAACTCATCTGACGATTTTTTCGAAAGACCAAAAGATTTTCTAGTATCATTAGGATTTTTTTTGAGATTTTTTTCCAACTCTTCCATTTTTGAGTGTAACCTTCCCAAGACACCCCGCTTAGGGTTTCCTCCTTCGTTAATTTTAGCTCGAAGAAAGTCCGATCTATTGCCTAAGTTAGCAGCGCCTCCAACAGATCCTCCATCATTCTTAAGTTGCGCATTAATGACTTCCGTTCCTAGTTTTGCCAAATTGCTCATTTGATTCAGAATTTTCACAGAATTCTTCCCGTTCCCGGTATCTAAAGACGTAATTGGATTTTCATTTACTTTCTTACTCACCTCATTAAACTGTTTGGCAGAAGAAAACCCGTGTGATTTTAATATATCCATTTTTAAAGAATCGCCTTCGACACCAGGAGGAACCGTGCTTAACCGAAGTTTTATGGCTTTTAAGCCAACCTGCATTGATGTCACCTTATTTTCGATTACAGACCTTTGTTTTTTTAGTTTTTTAGTGTGCCTATTTGATCGATGTTTCGAGTAAATAGCATACCCAATACCAACTGCCAATCCAGCACCCATTAGCGCCCACCCAACGGGATTAGATGCCCCTAATGCAAATCCCGCAACACTAGCGCCTATACCTATACCAGAACCAAAAAAAGCCTTTACCTTATCGGCAATTTTCTTCTTGGCAATTCTATGTACATTCTTTTGTAATTGACTCAATTTTTGTTTCTGATGCGGGGTTTTAACTTTATTCATGACATCTTTTAATTTCGCGCTTGATGTCTTTGATCTAAAAAAGGATTTACCCGCCCGTATCATGGCCCGTGTATCGAACACCATTTTTATAGATGTTGTCCCCAGTCCTATTCCAGCTGTAACCGTTCCTAAAACCTTTGCTAAATGTTTACCAACCGTCCCAACGAACCCGCCAATCCCTTTGGCAGACGAGAGGCCAGCTGATGTTATAGACGTCATATTTGTCGCATGCTTTGCAAGAGTTTTTGCCTTAAAATCACTAGATTCAGTTTTCAACCCTTGTACTACCATTTTTGCTTTTGATAAGTCCTTTAAGGATTCAAACCCTTTTTTACCTAACGCCGCTTTCAAATTAGTGGTAAGAACATCACTGTTACGTATTTTTGGATTAGAAAAGTTCCGAATATCTTTAGCCGAATCTGGAAATTTCTTAACGAGTTGTTCAAGCATTTTTTTTGAGGCATCTGACAACGTTTTTATTTTGGTGTTGAAGTCTCCCCATTTTTTATGGTCTCCTGCTGCAGATAGTAGTGAAGATGCCAATTTATTTGCACCTCCCAAAATTTCAACAGATGACATGCCCACTTCTAGGCGACTTCCTATCGGTTCAAAACTTTCGCCGATTTTTGCATCAGCAATTGATGACCCCAATTTGGTAACATTACTTGCTGTTTCTGCGTGTTCAGAAAGACTCATATATGAAGAATTTTCCAATTGTTCGGCAGCCTCTCCGGTTTTTTCTGCAAAATCAGCAGGACCATCCTCTTCGCCATGTACCGAAGATTCTCTCAACGCGTCTCTTAATCCATCTGCAACAGTAGATAATCCACTCGCTAGCTGATGACTAACTCCGGGTTGATGACCAATTTCTATAGAGGTAGTAGTCGCTGTATTTCGACTACTACCCGCAGAAGCCGTAACACTTGCCCGTACTCGTCCCGCAGATTGTAACTGAGTTCTTAATCGTTGAGATACACCTGCTACTCCGCCAGACACTATTTATCTCCTAATTTTTTAGCATAAATTTTAACAGTTTGTTCCCGAATTTCAGTTACAACTTTCCCAATTTTTGCCAATAGGTCATAAACAAACTCTTTCGTTACATCTTTTCCATTTAAACGCATTTTATTAGTGTTGAAACTGTATTGATACTTACTGATTCCAACATCACTCTTTTCATTCAATTGAAGACCTTTTAAATTTATCGACAACACATAATATTTTGATTCAAATTCTTTTGTAATCCCTTTATTTGTCACGAGAAGAGACCTATATGTTGTCCCCAATAATTCCTTTATTTTCTTGAGCCCTAAAAACAATTTATCTCTAGACGCAAAGTTTACAGCGTCTTTTTCTGTCCGAACTAAAGACAGTTTCTTTTCTTTTAAAACAAGCTCTCGAATGTTTACTGAATGAGTAATTAATGACTCTACCATCTTAAATAGATAATAAAGTTTTCATCACTAATACCAATGGCCAAAGTAATATTGAAATCAGCAGAGTTATTTTTACCAGAGTCATTAAAATTGGCGCCACAGAATCTTTTAAAACATCTCCAAAACTGTCCGCTATTACCACTGCACGATGTGCAACCGTTCCTTTTTCGTGGGCCTCAAATCGATTTTTAGCAGAATCCAACAAAACTCCAGTTATCAAAAATATACTTACGATGCAAAACGAAAAAAACAAACTCGCCATCAGAAACCCGACTGTTCCAGCAACACCAAGGGTACTTCCTACTAAAAAGGGAGAAATGCACGATAAAAACAAAGGCACTAACATCCACTTTTGGGAATATTTTGCGGCAATTACTATAATCGATTCGTATTTTGGTAAGGATTCACCTTCCATTATCAATTGGTCTTGCTCAATCTGTCTACGTGCTTCTCTTATAAGCAAAGTAGCTCCATTTGAAACGGCAATAAACACAATTCCGGTAATCACAGAAAACAACATAAACCCGCCTAAAAACCCAGCAATCGTGTAAGGGTTAAGAAGTCGCACGTCAAAAATATCGAGCAAAGAATTCACACTCAAATTTGGAATAAAATACACACCTTTTGCATAGGCTAACTTTTCAGAAACTGTAAACCCATGCCCTTCGACATAAATAATAGATGTTAGCCCAGCTTCCCTCATGACCCTTAAAAAATAATCGAAAAATATAATTACCAGGGGTAATGCGCATAATAATGTAAGCGCATTTTCAATCATTTTGAATACACCAGATGTTACATTCCCATGGTCATCTAGCCTTTTTGTACGTTCTATAATCTTTTCATCATGATTCAACATAGACGCACATCCAAACGCATTGTCATTTACTGGGCCAACTATTGAATTAATGATAAAACATGGCAGTAAAGAGGCCACTCCCACTCCTACTAAAGAGATCCCGTAAAAACCCTTAACTACGTTTTCAACCCCGTCAAAAAGAAAAAAGCCAGAAATTATGCCTATCGTAGTCAAAACCACCGGAAGTAATATAGCCAAAAAACCATTCCCCATCCCTCTTAACAAAGGCAACACATCACCTTCACGAGGCGACGCGGCGACGGAACGAGAAACAGAGCTATCGGAAAATGTAAAATAAACCGTCCATTGCTCAAGTAAAATTGCAATAAAAACGCCAACAATTACTGGTGAAATTATTTTCCATCCTAACAATTCTAAATGACCTAGTACTCCCATAAAAACAACAATTAACAACCCTGTACCGGCAAGGGTAAATGACAGACTCTTTTTAAGTCTCAGTTTGGTCTGTACATTCTTCGTCGAAAGAAAAAAATATGAAATCATTGCAGCAACAACGCCCACTCCAAGTAAAAAGAAGGGAAGTTTAAATAAATGTTCAGGCGTATATTCACCCAACTGATGATGCGCAAAAACACTCCCAATTGCACTCACCGAAAACAAAGCTAACGTTATAACTTGATATATTCCTACGCCAACGCCTCCGATATTATTCACCTGGTCTCCAACCAAATCAGAAATTACAATCGGGTTTCTAACATCATTTTCACTTAGCCCTGCTTCGTTTTTACCAAAGATGTCAGAAGCAACATCGCTAATCTTTGTAAAAAGACCACCTCCAACTCTAATAAAAACAGACTGTATCGAAACCCCAAAACAATATGCCAACGCGATATACGAAATTTCCCCAATCTTCATTTCTATAAAAGACTTTGAACTTACAATTTCCTTAGACCAGGCATATCCGGCACCTGTGTCGGTTAGTAAACTGTCAGATATATGGAGCCAATTTTTATCTAATATAAAATCTACAACTATTACTAATGCTGAAAAATCCAACAACACCATACCAACAAGTAAGAACCCATAAATACGGCCCACCTTCAAAGAGACAGATGCTGCTATCCCGAACGATGATTTTGCAGATTGCACGACTTTTGGAATATAGTTTGAACAAATTTTCATTCCTATAAAGGCACTAAACCCTGACCAAAAACAACCCCAAATAAAAGCAACAACCAGCACCATATGATGTCCACCTAGACCGTGAAACTTATAAAAAAAGATACTAAGAAGAAAGACGGGAATTAAAATAATTTTCATCTGTTGTTTAAAAAATGCGGTAGCTCCATCTTTAATATATTGAGTTAAATCTTTAGCGCTTGAGCAATCCACGTGATTTGATAAAGAAACTCGGGTAACAAAGGAATAAAGCAAAGAAAGAAGACCGGCTCCTATACCAAAGTAAATTAATAGATCTTGGGAAATAAACATTAGAAATGTCTCCTTTTTATCAAAAAAAAATAAATATTTTCTGCAAATTAAACGTTAAAATTGAGAGCTGGAATCACAATAAGTCTAGCATTATTTTTTATTCTCGAAAAGAAATGGGCTTCATTTTAATATATAGGTAAAATCAGTTCCCGACATTTCACAAACTCCGATATCCTTCAAACCCGACGATATAAAACGTTTTAAACAAAATAAAAGGGGGAAAGAAATTTGCAATGAATTGGAAACGACCAGGATACTTATCAGACTCGGCATCTACTGTCGTTTACTTACCCCAACAAAAGACGGCCGATGGTGATATTTACTCATCCGAAACTATTTTCGTACCTACAGACCCGTCTCTCACTAAGACATATAAACTACCTCCTTCATCTACGAACAAACAAAAGGATGTCCTGGCATCACTTGTTAACTTGGTAAAAATTGCACAAAAATTAATTCTTATTGGAAAACGAAAAATGAAAGTTAACAAAAAGGGCCCTGGCGACTTTGTTACCAATATTGATAAAGGAATTGAACTACTATTTCGAGACTGGATCTATTTAAACTTTCCTCATTCAAAAATAATTGGTGAAGAAGGACAAAAATCAAAAATATCAGAAAAAGACCTCGTTTGGTATATCGATCCAATAGACGGTACAACAAATTATATTGAGAACAAACACGAAGTAACCATCCACATTTGCGCGATTAAAAATGGAGTTCCGTGGATATCCGTTGTAGGGATTCCTAACGAAAACGCCACACTCGGAGTTTCTGGGCAATATATATTTTCCGATAGCCCAAGCCATATGATTTCGTCAGATAAACTAATGATTTGTCCTGACAACGTTGTTGGCACGGAATTCAGAGAGTCCTCTCTCGTCGAAAAAATTAGCCACGATAAAATAATGGATGAATTTAACTGCCAGCATATTAAATTCAATTCGATCGGATTTAGCATATTAGAGATGATGCGAGGAAACATTCAGTTTTTTTACAAAAACAATGTAAAACTATGGGACATCATGGCTCCTCTTTGCTTACTAAGAGAGTCTGGTCTTTTTTCAATTGAACTGACCATTCCAGAGTTAGATCTTACAATTTGCCCCTTTTCTAACGACGCATCGTTTTACAAACACTTAAACGACGTCCACAAGAAAGACTGCAAAGTAGGCCTAATAATAGTTACCCCAAAAAATATGCATAATTGCTCAAAAAAAATTAAACAAATCATTTTAGACTCGTCCATCTAGTGGTACATTAACTCTATGAGTGAAAATGAAATTAAAAATGTTCATCCCCATGTACCAATAATGGTACGTGATATTTTATCTTATTTACCGAAAAAAGAATCTCCTACAGATCCATTTATTTATATTGATGGAACCGTTGGCTATGGTGGACACTCTTCTGAAATTATCAAATCAATCGACAGTAAGTCGTCTCTAATTGGAATTGACCAAGATGATAATGCAATTTCTTATTGCAGGAACCGTTTTTCTGAAGAACCTAGATGCGAAATTGTAAAAGGAAACTTCTCAGAAATATCAACTATTTTAGAGTCTAAATCAATTCCTCACTTTAACTTTCTTCTCCTAGATTTAGGAATATCATCCTTCCATTTAGACTCATCTGAAAAAGGATTTACCCATCAAAAAGACGAGCCCTTAGATATGAGAATGAACGATTCGTTAGAGCTAACCGCTAAGATCATTTTAGACACCTATTCTGATGACGAACTCACTCAGGTTTTTCAAAATTTCGGCGAACTGAGACGTGTAGAAAAATTTGTTGAAACTATTATTGCTCAACGTGGGAAACTAGAAACTACATTTGACCTAATCACTAGTATTAAAAAAAGTTTTTATTTCAGGAATAAACGTTCCGTTTACTTAAGAACATGTGCTCAAGTTTTTCAAGCACTTAGGATAGAAGTCAATCAAGAGCTTCATCATATAAAACATATCTTGTCACAATTAGATGCAATTACGGTTCCTGGAAGTACAATTGCTATTATTAGTTTCCATTCTCTAGAAGACCGAATTATTAAACAATTTATACGAACTCATTCGGATACGTTCATTGCCTGCCACAAAAAAGTTTTAACGGCTAGTCAAAACGAAATCAAAAGAAACTCTCGTTCTCGTTCAGCTAAGCTAAGAGTTTTTTCTAAAATCAACCCGGATGACATTCCAGAAAAAAGAAAAGGCAATAAATATAAGAAACGTCGTTCAAAAGACAATATTTCGGTACCCGATTCTATTATTTAAGTTGGAAAAATTAAATTTTAAATCTTTTTAAGCAGTCTTCCAGAGATTCAAATAAAACACTTAAGGAAGTTTTCTCTTTTTGAACGTTATGAATCGAAAAAGAAATTGTTCTTTCTTCTCCTAATTCCAAATCACTTTCTTTTTCGGAGCTATTATCGAGATCAGGAGCCTGCAATCGAATTAAAATATATGATTGCTCAAAATAATCAGAAAATTTGGTTCCCCATTCTATAAACTTTATATTGTCACTTTCCAACAATTCTTCAATATCCAAAAAATCCAATTCTCTATCGGACTCTAATCGGTATAAATCCATATGAACAATTGATAACGACTTATTGCTCTTATATCGTTGAATCAAACTAAAGGTCGGCGAACAAACATTGTCTTTCGTACCCATGGCTTCCGAAACAGCCCGAACAAAAGTAGTTTTCCCCGCACCCAGTGTTCCTTCTAATAAAAACAATTCCCCGCCCCTTAATAGGCTTACAAATTGTTCTGAAAATCGACGTAAATCATCTAAGTTTGATATTTGAAAAGTCATACTACTAGTCAAAATCCCCAGATACCATCTTATAAAGATTCTCTACAGACTCTGCCAACATAGGGTGCTCAAAACGTCGAGACAAGTCCATCATAGGAATCAAAACAAATTCTCTTTCATGAGCAAGTGGGTGAGGAATAATTAAGTCCTCGTCACATATAATGTGGTTATTATAGAAAAGGATGTCTATATCTATGAGTCTACTTTCGTTTGTCGATTTTCCCGTTCGCCCTAACTTTTCTTCAACATCCTCGGTAACTTTCAATAATTCTTGTGGCGACAACGATGTTTCCATTTTTAAAGCCGCATTGATATAAGGAGGTTGCTCATCTTTAGACACAGCTTCCGTTTCATAGAAGCTAGATACTTCAATAATTCGAATCGCGGGATTCTGTTTTAATTGCGCGATTGCAGAATAAATTTGAGCTTCTCTATTTCCCAAATTTGCGCCAAAGCCTAAAAAAATATCTTGTTGAATTTGTTTAGCCAATTTAATCTTCCCCTTTCTCTACTTTGTTTACTTCTCCAGTAATTATCGCCTCATGAATATCAAATGCTTGTTTGAGTTCCCTAACGTCGTGAACTCTAAAAAATCTCGCTCCTTTTTGAAATGCGTGAAGACTTGAAGCAATTGTTCCCGCCACCCGTTCATCTGAGGAAGCACCCGTAATGGTACCGATGAAAGATTTTCGAGAGGTCCCTATAAAAAGAGGATAATCGTCAATACATAATTCATCCAAATGTCTTAAAATTTCCAAGTTGTGATTTAATGATTTCCCAAATCCAATTCCGGGATCTAACAAAATGGACGACACCCCTCGATTTTTCAAATTCTCAACGGTATCTGAAAAAAAAGAAGCAATTTCTTCTATAACATTTTTATAATGAGGCCGGTCTTGCATTGTTTTTGATATACCTAGCCTATGCATCATCACCACAGAACAAGCGGCTTCAGAAACTATATCTATCATTTTGGGGTCATCTTGAAGACCAGATACGTCATTTAACATATCCGCGCCATTCGAAAGGCAATAAGAAAAAACAGTCGAATTTGTAGTATCAATTGATAATGGGGTAGAAAAATAATTCTTATATACCTTAACCACCGGATCAAGCCTTTTTATTTGCTCAAAGTCATCAACTTTATCAGCGCCGGGCCTTGTCGACTCTGCTCCGATATCAATAATAGACGCTCCGTCTCGTATCAATTTTTCAATTCTCGACAATGCTTTGTCCGTATCTAAAAACTGACCGCCATCTGAAAAAGAGTCAGGCGTAACATTTAAAACGCCAACAATATGAGGTTTCGAGATATCAAATGTTTTCTTTCCAATTTTAAAATAGGGAGTCTTTTTCATAAGCTAATATATTAGCTGTTCCTTTATGATGCCTCAAGGCAAATCCTATCGATTACTTTACTAAAATTAAGAATATTAAAAAAATCAATATTTCACATTATGTCACTTCCAGTATAAACTATTATTCCGCAAGAATGCCGAGGTGGTGGAATTGGTAGACACGCTAGCTTGAGGGGCTAGTGAAGGCAACTTCGTGCAGGTTCAAGTCCTGTTCTCGGTACCAACTTTCTTTTTAATTTGAAAACTTATTTGAGGTAAATTACTTATGATCAAAATCAAACATCCTATTATTTTTGGAACATCTGGCCATAGAGGCATACAAGGAGACTCATTTACAGTGGAACACGTTGTCTCCATTACCCAAGCCGTATGCGATATTATCAAAGAAACAGAGTCTGATCATACGTTATGCTTAGGCTATGATCCCCGAACTGGAAACTCTCCGACGTTGCAAATGGGTTCATACACACAAGCGATTGCATCTGTATGTGCAAAAAACAAAGTAAATATTCAAATTTTCGATCACGTAACACCTACACCTGTCGTTTCTTGGTACATAAAAAACAATCGCTGCTCCGGCGGATTTATTTTAACGGCTTCCCACAACCCAAAAGAATACAACGGACTAAAATATAATATAAAAAATGGAGCACCGGCGCCTAAACACGTCACGGACAAAATTGAGTCGTTGGCAAATAGTTTATATAATCCAGGTTCTACTCATTCTTGTGAAATCAAAGAATCAGATAAACAATACATATCCTTTTTTGATCAAGATGATTTATTTGTAGACTCTGTTCTTTCCGAAATTCATCGTTCAGGTCTTTCTATCAAAAAAACTGTCCCTTTTTGTGTAGACGTAAAACACGGGACGACCGGCTCAATATGGGCGAAATTTGCGAATTCACTCAAATCTCCATTCCACATGCTCCATAACGAACCACTTTCTGACTTTGCAAATATTGAACCTAACCCAACAAAGATATCATCTCTTTCAACGCTAAAAGAATCAATTGCCTTACACGGTGCGTCGCTAGGAGTTAGCAATGACCCAGATGGTGACCGTCACATAATATTAGATGAAACAGGGAGCCACTTAACACCTGAAGAATCGTCTGTAATCATTCTAGATTTTCTCTATGAAAAAGGAATGCCTATTCATGGAGTTGCTTCGACAGTTGCTTCATCAAATATACTTCAATCATTTTGCTCAAAAAATAATATCTCCTATCACCAAACTGGAGTTGGCTTTAAATACTTTTCACCATTTTTTGATGAAGCATTTAAAAATCAAGAATTTGTTGCAGGAATAGAATCATCGGGTGGTTTCTCTACATCTTTTCATTCATTTGATAAATGTGGTTTTTTACCGGCGATTTACATATTACATATTCTATCCCAAACAAATACTCCATTATCTGTCCTTAGGAATAATGTAAAAAACAAATACGGTAACTACTTTTTTGCAGAGACCGAAGTTAGCTTTAAGCAATCTGATAAACCGTTAATAATAGACAAACTATCGTCCATTTCGTCTACCGAACTAAATCAATTTTTTGAGACACCTGTTAAAAATATTAACCAAACCGATGGGTTACGAATAAACTTTGAAAATAGTAGCTGGGTATTAATACGACTTTCTGGAACAGAGCCTATAGGGCGAATATATTCAGAATCTATAGACAAAAATATAGGGTCAACTGTCCTTGAAGAATCTAAGCAATTCTTTTACAAACTCGTTTAAGAGTTAATTCGACTTAGTATTTCTGACTTTTCCAAATTTAGTATAGATTTTGCCAATATTTCTATGTCGTCAAAAAGATTAAGTTCTCTATCTTCACTAAGAAAAAAACTGGATAGACGATCTTTGTCCGACAAGTAATACATATAAAGTAAATGATTGCTTTTGATATCGTCTGGTTTCAACTTAAACAGCTGTTTAAGTATTTCTTTATAAACCTGGCGCCGTTTCATTTCTTGGAAGCTAATTGTGTATAAATCTCGTTGATCAATTAAAAAAGTGTTTGATTCCAACTTGTTCATGACCCGTTCTAAAACGGCCTCCTTGGAATCGAGATTAATTAACTGTCCATCTTCGGAAGACTCATTTTCTAAAACCCTATCTACCAATGTTTCAATTGCTTTCACATTATCTTTCAAACAAGAGAGCCCTGTTTCGTACGCATTAAAAAACTTATCTACGTAATCTTGAAAACATGTCGAATTGGAAACATACCAAAGAGTAGAAAATTCATACATTCCGCCAAAGAGATATTTCTTGCACCAATTATTGTTGTCTTTACAAAACAAAAATGAAACGTCAAAAGGAACTACTCGGTTTTCCTTCACACCATAATTTTCCAAATGCCTATCGCCCCTACCTAAAACATCTCCAATAGCGGCATGTATTCCCAAATCTGATATGTAGGTTTCCAAATTTTCATCAGTTAATGTATCACTTAAATTCTTAATTTCAGCACATTCAGACAATTCCCAGCGTCTTCCGCGACTTTCATAATAACAACTGGTTACATGCGGTAAATCAAGTTGATGTAAAAAATCTCCAAAAATGGATTGTGTCCATTGCCCGTTCCCTTTTAGTACAACTTTTCGACTTACATTATTAAACGTTAACAGGTAAATCGAGTCGCCCATTCCAATATCCAAAACGTCTGTCAAATTATCGGCCGACATATTTTTTCCCAAAAACTTACTCAAAATTGACCAAATATCAAAATATGAAAGCTTCTTAGAAATACTCTCTACTCTATCTTCAACAGGTAGAAGGTTCAAAATACGTCTTGCCAATGCATGACATACTCCATATAAGATGCCTTTTTTCTTAGCCCTCTTTAATGCTAACCCAAAACTCGATTCATCCTCCAAAAACAAACAAATTTCATCAGGATCAAACGTTTCTAATCCATATCGTCCTGAATAAAAATAATCGTTTGTTGCAAGTAAGTGTTCCTGGATTTGGTTTCTAATTTTAAGAGTTATCATGGCGGTCCTTTAATTGTTTTAAACTGTGGGGTACCTTATCCAAAATATCAGACGCAATTAACCCTATACCATTTATATCAAATGCATGGTCTCCACTTAACCCATGAATATAGGCGCCCAAGCACGCAGCGTCGAAGCAATCTAAGCCCTGAGCCAGAAAGGAAGAGATTATTCCCGTTAAAACGTCCCCAGACCCAGCCGTTGCCATACCTTCGTTTCCAGTCATATTCTCGTAAACATCCCTGCCATCCGTTACTACCGTTCCAGGCCCCTTTAACACCACCACTTGGTTTATATTTGAAGCAAGATTTTTTGCAACCTTTTCCCGATCATTCTTGTCCAAAAAATCCACTTTGACCGTAGATTGGTGCAAACGACTAAACTCTCCCACGTGTGGCGTTAAAACACAGTTTGTTGAATCCCCTAAAATACCTTCTGGAAACGATGAAAGAAAGGTAAGTGCATCGGCATCAATTACCGTAGGGCATTGTATTTCAGATACATAGGAAAATAATTTGTGTACTAATTTTGAAACGCTTGAAGATTTCGTTAACCCCGGTCCAATTGCACATGCATCAAAATTATATCTTTCAAATAGAATTTTTATAGATTCAAAACATGTACTCGTTAAGGCTCCATCGTCACTTTCCATTCCGTGAACAATCAATTCCGGATAAGAAACAGACACATATGGAACAACATCCTTCACGGTCGCCAAATGAACGACTCCTGCTCCTGACTTCAAGCAAGCCATCGCTGATAAAATTCCAGCCCCAATCATGTCTCGTGACCCGGCGACTACTAACACTCGTCCACAGGTCCCTTTATGCACGCTTCTTACTCGTAGCCGAACAAACTTTTGGCATATTTTTAATAAATTTTTATGTATTCTATCTTTCCACATTTGATTTTTACCAATTAATTTGATATATTAAATACTAGCTTAGATAATGTCTATACGCGTTGAAATAAATTATAAACTGAATAGGAAATAATTATGTCAATTACCCCAATACCAAGTAATTTATATACATCTTCATCCAATGGAATCGATAATTCTCGAGTAACACAACCTAAAACTCTCGATGTTAGAGGTCCTCAACATATTAATACGTTATCAAGTAACACGCCGTCCCACGACCATTTGGAAGCTCGTCAATTTCAAGTTGTAAGCTCTACCATAGTCGTGAATAATGAGGATTATAGTTTAAACGATTTATATTTAGATACTACCGATAGTCCTGAGTCCGTTTCAAAATCTAGAATTTCAATTTTTTAATAGCAATTCAATCAAAAATTTCTTCTTCAAAATTCATTTCATTTTAAACATCTTTAAATACCTGTAAAAATAGTTCCGTCATGAAATTTAATAAGGACCTATGAAATAGCTTATAGTTGTAAGTTCGTTTAAAAAACAAAAACTAGAAAATATTAGCGGATACCTAAAGACGAATCAGACTGAAAAGAGCTCGTTCAAAAAAGAAGCACGCTTTGAAAGGTTTTCTCTTCCCAAAAGGGTCAATATTTCTACGATATTTGGACCTCTTTCAAGACCAATTAAAGCCTTACGTATTGGCTTAAATACTTTCCCTTTTTTCCCGTCATTTTTTTCAACAATTATATCCATCGTTTTTGACACATTTTCTGATGTGATATCAGAATACTCCAAAATATTTTTACAGAAATCTAGAACAACTTGCCTCTCACTGTCAGTAAACTGAAATCCCTTCACCTTTTCCGAAAATGATTCGAAGGATGTGTTAAACGATTCCAAATATCCATTAATATCTGGCAACAACGCTAAATTATCTCTTACGGAATAAATAATCTTAGAAACATCAGACTCTGAATATTCAGCCAATATCGCGTTACTAGCATCATCTAAAAACGGTTTCACTTTCTCCGAAAGAGCCGATTCTGATAGTGACCTTATATATTGCCCATTCATCCACTTTAATTTTGTAACATCAAACACAGCATTCGATTTGGAAATTCTGTCCATTGAAAACAACGTAGACAGAGATGCTCGGTCAAAAATTTCGGTTGTATCCGTAGGAGACCATCCAAGTAAGGCTAGAAAATTATATAAAGCGTCTGATAAATACCCCTGACTTTCATAGTCAGTTACAGCAGTTGCCCCATGACGTTTTGAAAGTTTACTCTTATCTTGACCTAATATCATGGGTAAATGGTGGTATTGAGGGGGCGTAAATCCTAAAGCTTTAAATAATAATAATTGTTTTGGAGTGTTTGAAATATGGTCTTCACCTCGAATTACATCTGTAATTTCCATTAAGGCGTCATCTACAACCACCGAGTAGTTATACGAAGGGTTTCCATCAGACTTAAGTAAAACGAAATCAGAAATCAAACTACAATCAAAATCGATATCATCACGCACCCCATCGGAAACAATTAAAGACTTGGTATCAGGAACTTCAAATTTTACTGTTCTCGAAATTTCAGAATTTAATTTATCGGCGATTTCATCTGGGTTCAACCGCAAGCATTTTCTAGAATAAATATAGGGACGATTTTTCTGTTTTGCTTCTTCACGCTCAGCATCCAAATCTTTATCGGTACAAAAACAATAATATGCTTTTTTTTCTTCAAGTAATCTATTAAGTTGCTTTTGATAAATGCCTTCTACGATTCGTTCCGTTTGTCTATACGGCCCAAACTTCCCACCTTTTTTAGGTCCTTCGTCCTCGACGATTTCCATCCAATCCATTCCCTCATATATATTGTCTTCATACTCAGGTTTTGATCTGGCTTTATCTGTATCTTCAATACGGAGAACGTAGGTTGCATTGTAGCGTTTTGCAAACAACCAATTAAATAAAGCTGTCCTTAGCGTTCCAATATGTAAATTCCCTGTTGGGGATGGTGCAAATCGTACTCGTTTCATGGGGCTCAAGTTTACAAATATTTGTTCAAGCAGTCAAATTTAAAGAAAGGGGTTCACCGTTAATTGTTCCGTTTGTACACAAAACATTCCACCATCATATTAAACGAGATATATGCTCCTACTAGCAGTCCGTCTCCTTACCAATTTTCAAAAGTAATTATCAGTTTCGAAAAATAGCCCGAATTCTAGTTTTCTAGTACAATTAAGCATAATTAATTAGTAAGAGATAAAATCTTAAATTAATAAAATATGCAATCAAATTAACTAGATTGAGATTAAAAAGTAGAATGGTAAAATTATATTTTAAAGGTCTACAAACTAAAAAGGAGTCACAAACATGACAAAAAAAATGCAAGATGCACTAAACATTCAATGTAATGCAGAACTCGAATCTTTTTACATCTATTTAGCTATGGCTAATTATTTAGAAAACAAAGGATATAAAGGTAGTGCACATTGGATGTCTCTTCAAGCTGACGAAGAATATGACCACTACAAACAATTTAGTTCGTTTATTTCTGATGTTGAAGGAAGTGTTTCTCTAGAAGGAATAAATAAACCGACAACGAATTGGAACACGATTCAAGATGTTTTTGAGTCTGGACTAGCTCACGAAAAAACTATTTCAAAAAAAATAAATGCACTTGTCGCAATAGCTAAACTAGAAAAAGACTATTCTGCCGAAAATTTTCTTCAAGGGTTCGTTACAGAACAAGTTGAAGAAGAAGTTACTTTTAGAGATATATTAACTGAACTTAATATGATAAAAGATAACTCTGCAGGACTTTTAATGTTCGATAAAGGACTTGGAAGTCGAAGCCAAATTAAATAAAAATAAAAAAATAAAAGGAAATAACTATGTCTGCAAACTTAACAGCAACGATTGAAACTAAAAAAGGAAGCATTAATTTAAATTTATTCGAAGATAAAGCGCCTGTAACGGTATTGAACTTCGTAAACTTGAGTGAACGTGGCTATTACAACGGTCTTTCATTTCATAGAGTTATCGATAACTTTATGATTCAAGGTGGATGTCCTGATGGAACTGGAGCAGGATCTCCTGGATACCAATTCGAAGACGAATTTGATTCTTCTTTAAAGCATAACAAGCCAGGAATATTATCTATGGCAAATGCTGGACCAGGAACAAACGGAAGTCAATTTTTTATAACTCATGTTGAAACACCTTGGTTAGATAACAAACATACTATTTTTGGAGAAGTTCAATCTGAAGTTGATATGTCTACCGTAAATACTATTCATATGGGTGATGACATTGTTTCTATTACGATTAATGGTGATACTAGCAAATTAAAAGAAGATCACGCGGCTGATGTTGCGGCTTGGAACGATATTCTTTCTGACAACGACTAACAAAGTCTATAAAGTCTTCAGGTTGGTTATTTTAAATCGTTTATATTTTAATCGATACAGAATAATCAATCTGAAAATTTTGTTCAACATTCTCACATTTCACTAATTTATAATACAAAAAAGGTCCATTCCTACGAGTAGAAATGGACCTTTTAAACAACCCGCTATTTAAGACTAAAAAATCTACTATCGATTTTTAATTTCGTTCAAAGCAGAACCTGCCTTAAACCACTCAATTTGAGATTCACTAAACGTATGTTCAACGCTAATTGATTCCGATGTTCCATCGCTATGATTTAAAGTTAAAGACAACTTACTCTCTGGAGTAAATCCTTCTAAACCCACGACATCGATACTGTCATCTTCTTGAATTTTGTCATAATCAGCCTTGTCAGAAAATATCAGTGCCAATACGCCTTGTTTCTTTAAATTTGTTTCATGAATTCTTGCAAACGACTTTGTGATAACTACAGAAACACCTAAGTGTCTAGGTTCCATCGCCGCATGCTCACGAGAAGACCCCTCTCCATAGTTTTCATCTCCAACTACCACAGTCGAAACGCCAGCTTTTTTGTACACTCGTGCAACGGCAGATACTTCCCCGGAAGTATTTGTTAACTGATTTTTAACAGAATTTATTTCGTCATTAAACGCATTCTGGGCACCCATTAACAAATTGTTAGAAATATTGTCTAAATGCCCTCGATACTTTAACCATGGCCCAGCCATTGAAATATGATCCGTTGTGCACTTACCTTTAGCTTTTATCAGCACTTTCAGGCCTTTTATATCTGATCCATCCCATGCAGAAAACCCTTCTAACAATTGGATTCGTTCAGATGTTGGACTAACTTTTACTTCAGCATCTTCAGGATTCGTCGATGATTTTTGAAACCCATTATCTTCAACCGTAAACCCGTTCATTGGTAACTCAATCCCTTTTGGCTCCGCGAATTTTACTTG
>JABIPA010000049.1 GCA_018698675.1 bacterium
AGAGGAATCGTAAATAGAAAATTTGAGAGTATAGGACCCGTTAAGAGGAGCAGCTGAGCTGTCAGTTAATTTACCTTGGTAGGAAATGAAATTAGGCACCGCGAATGCATAATTAACAGTAAAGACTGAAGCCATAACTAACAGGGCAATTAGTTTTTTAGGTTTCATTCTAATTTAGATATTCCCATCTTGTATTATTTCTAAACAATAAATTATTTAAAATAAAATAAGTTTTATTTAATGTGTTCATATAATGTTGTAGGTTCTCTATTTTTTATCGGTCGAAATTTTCTCGTAAATTCTTTCTAAATCTTTATATAAAAATGGTTTTAAAAGAGTAAAGATTTCCAAATTCCCCTGAATTGATTGGAAGTCTCGAAACTTTGTTTTATCGACTAAAAGTAGAAGATAAATATTTTCATTTAGTTTATCCCGAAGATTATTTGTCGCAGTCAAAAGATTGTTAACACAGTTTGGTGAATCACAATCCAAAACAATTAAATCGGGAAAACATGAAGTGTCGGCTATATATTTTTCAAATTTGTCAGATTCACCAAAACAAGAACATGACAGTTTTCTAGAAATAAAAAACTGGTTCAAAATTTCAAGCAAATGCGGACTTTTTGAAAAAAGAGCCGACGTCTTCATTAGGTCATACGTTTTTGAGTTACTGGATCAACTCCAACTAAGGCAGCGTCTTCTCTAGACGTTGCAATAGAATGATACCCACAGTCAACATGATGAAGTTCACCAGTTACTCCAGAAGAAAGATCTGAACATAAGTAAAGACCAGAGTTTCCAATTTCCTCTAATGTAACATTTCGTTTCATTGGTCCACGTTTTGCATTGATTTTTAAAAGAGTATCAAACCCGCTGATTCCTTTTCCGGCTAACGTTTTAATAGGTCCGGCAGAGATACCGTTAACTCTAATATTCTTTTCACCAAGTTCAGCAGCTAAATATTGTACACTTGAATCTAATGCTGCTTTAGCAACACCCATTACATTATAATTTGGAACGTATCGTTCTCCGCCTAAGTAAGAAAGAGTAATAATTGATCCACCATTTGTCATCCATGGAACGGCCGCACGTGTAACAGAAACAAGCGAATAAGCACTAACATTTAGAGCCGTATTCCAACCTTCGAGTGACGTTTCATAGAAATTTCCCATAAGGTCTTCTTTATTAGCGAAAGCAACAGCATGAACAACAAAGTCAACGCTTCCATGTTCTTTACCAAATTTTGAGAATACAGATTCGATTTCAGATTCGTTTGTAACATCACAAGGTTCAACAAATGGAATATCCATTTCGGTAGCAATTTTTTCAACTCGAGGTTTCATTAAATCATTAGCATATGTAAATCCTAATGTCGCTCCATGATCTTGAAGAGCTTTAGCAATTCCGTAAGCAATTCCTCGCTTATTACTGATGCCAAATATGACGCCCTTTTTTCCCTCCATTATTTTCATTGCGGTCCTCCGATTATTTGTTTCATTAATAGTCTCTTATCTTATCTAATTTTTGACCATTTAAGCAACTCCCTGGCCGGAAGTTAAATTAATCAGGTACCATAATGTTATGTTCAATGTTCCAACCCTTATTTATGACGGCTCCTGTGGGTTTTGCAAACGATGTATCTCTTATTTTCAACGGTTTCAGAGAAAACATATCAATTATATACCCTCCGAAAAAGCACAGTATTTAATGGATTCTCCTTCAAAAAAGGAAATGGACGAATCAGTCTATTTTTATAATGAGGGGGCCTTTTTTAAAGGTGCCGAAGCTATTTCCGAATTGTACGCCGTAGGTGCAAAAAAAAAACATTGGAAATGGATGTATAACAGAGTTTTTGGAGTTAAGTTTTTAGCGGAACTTGGATATGTTTGCGTGTCTAAAAACCGAAAAGTATTATCAACGGTTACTCGGTTACTATATGGAAAGTTTGAGCAAAAGTCAGAAGGTGTAGATAGACTTCATAGTAGAGTATACGCAAATTCGAAAGAGACCGGATTTTCTGAGGATGTTGTTTATCAAAGTCGAATCGAAACATATGTAATTGCACGGTCTCTTTTCTTTAGAGGTATGGGGCTCGTGTATTTATTAGCCTTTGGTTCATTACTTTTTCAGGTTGAAGGATTATTTGGAAGCCAAGGAATACTTCCTATTTCAAGTTATGTTGGAAAAATTGTTTCTGCATCAAAAGAATGGTCTTTTCCATCTCTGTTTTTAATTTTTAACTCAGATACTTTTTTAATTACGGCAACTGTTATTGGAGTTATTAGTGGGGGATTAATGATTTTTGGTATATTGCCCGGTATTACATCATTTATTTCTTGGATGTTATACCTTTCCTTTGTCACCTTGGGGCAGAATTTTATGAGTTATCAATGGGACGTTTTGTTGTTAGAAGCAGGTTTTTTATTGTTGTTTTTTGTTCCTTGGGGATTTTCTATTTTCAATAAGCCTACAAAAAAACCGTCTCGTCTTGTTTTATTTATGCTTAAACTATTACTTTTTCGATTAATGTTTACAGCTGGATTAGTGAAATTAATAAGTGGTGACTATACATGGAAAACATTAACGAGTTTAGATTATCATTTTTATACTCAGCCTTTACCTCATTTCATTTCTTGGTATGCCCATCAATTGCCAGAATATATTAAGAAAATTGGCGTTGGATTTACTTTTTTTATAGAGTTAGTTGTTCCTTTTTTATATTTTATGCCTAGAAGACCTCGTCATTTTGCATTTTTTCTAACGACTTTGTTCATGGTATTTATAATGGCGACAGGGAATTATGGTTTTTTTAATATATTAGTAATTGTTTTATCTTTTGTTCTTTTAGATGATTTTTTTATTCTTTCTAAGCTTCCTAATCGGATTAAATCATTGATTGATTTAAGATATCGAGTTGTTGAAGAAGGGGTGATTTGTAAGTATCTCATTCGCATTGTCGTGTGTTGTTTGTTAGTTCCTATGACCTATATGGAATGTGCTAGATTTGTTACTGACCGACTTATTGTTCCTCAATCTGTTCAGTTTTTAGGTGGAATATCTCAACATTTTAGGTTGTTTAGCCCGTATGGTTTGTTTGCCGTGATGACGAAAGAACGAAAAGAAGTTGTAATTCAGGCGAGCGTAGATGGCGATGTTTGGGAAGAATATGAATTTAAATGGAAACCTGGCGACTTAGCATCTGCACCCAAATGGGCGTTCCCTCATCAACCTCGATTGGATTGGCAGTTGTGGTTTTCGGCCTTGTCGTCGATAGAAAATAATTCGTGGATGTATAGTTATTTTGCACGTCTAATTCAGGGTTCAGATCCTGTATTATCGTTGATGGGGCCTAGTCCATTTGGAGATAAAAAGCCTAAATACATTCAGGCACAGTTGTACGATTATACATTTACCGAAAAGGACGATATGAAAGGGACCGGATACTGGTGGAAACGAACATATTTGGGTTCTTATTCTCCGGCTTTGCAGCTTTCACAATAGCTTCTCAATTTATAGGTCGATTATCTTGGACTAAGTTATATATTAGAAAAATCGTATAGCCCTGTAATAGTTAACCTGCTTTTCGGGAATTACTGTTTGTCTGTGGAAGATGCATATCAGATCCAGATATTAGTGGGTTTTCAGTAGATGATGAACCTTCTAATATCCGTAAAACTCCATTTTTTTCGTCTTTGTTAAATCCACTATTTTTTGAAATACGGTTTCTAAATAACTCATGAACGTCATCATTATTGATTTTGTCTTTGCATAAATGAGCTAAGCTTGTATAAAGCATCAATGCCGAATTCTTGCGTTCATGGCTTAGGTAGGGTGTGTTTCCATATTCGTCAGTATTGACGGTATAACTTCCACGCCCGAGTTTAATTCCATTAGTATCTGCGAGGTTGCAGGAATTCCTTACTAGGCTCAGTATTTTTAACTTATATCCCAGAAAATTACCGAGGGCTAGATTAAGTCCTTTGGGTTTCCAGTTATTGGTCGAAGAACATGCATCTAAAAAATATCGTGTTAGATCCATCGAGTCTGATAAAGATATGCTGGATTCATTAACCAACGTGTCGAATGTCGATAAAAATAGAGGTAAATCGTCAGTAAATAAGGATTGTAGTTTAGTGAAAATATTGGATAGATTTATGACTAGGCATGTATCGGTGATACGATTTCCAAAATGGCGAGGGTAGATAACTTTTTTCAAGAGAATATCCATAATGATTTTTAAATTTTCATGAGAATCTGTGTTTTTTACTAAAGATTCGATGCTAAATTCGAGATCTTCTTCGATGAGCCTATTTATTAAAGCAGACGCTTTTTGTGAATGAAAAGAACTCTTATTTAATTGAGGGCGATATGTTTCAAACATTAAATCCAATAATTCGATATTAAATGGAATTTTTCGGGCAATGATTTGAAAACATAGTTTGGCAAATGAGTAGTCATTTTGAGAAATGTGAGGCTGACCTACCGTTATGAAGTTAGAAAGAATCTCGAACATTTGCTTCCTATCAGGAGTATATACTATTTTTGGATCTAAGAGATTTTTAAAAGGGCCATATTTTTCGAGTACTTCTATAAAATTAAAGACGGTTGTAAATAGTTTTTTAAATAAGACCTTATCAGTCTGAATAGAATCTGAAATACACTTGAGAGAATGTGGTAAGTTTTTAAGAACGAGTTTTAAAAGGTCTAACACCTTTTCTGAAGTTGGTCTTGATAAAGATGGTTTGCAACCTTTTGAAAGGTGATTCAGTATCTCGGGTAACGTGTTCCCATTTTTACCAAGTCCATTGGAATTAGATTCTAATAAACTAGCGACTAATGTTGTCTTGGAATGATAAGAGAGTGCTTTATGCCTTAAAATGGACACTATTTCTGATTCACATAAGTCGGCATCTTTTTCAAGGATAGGTTTGATTTTTGTATAAATGTACAGGAGATTGGATTTGATTGCAGAGTCGTCGTTTCTATCGCCTAGCCCTTGAAAAAATGTTAAGTGGTCTTGAATAAGTTGAGGGTTATTATTTTCTTCATAAAATTGGGGATAGGCCATTAAAAATTTTAAGGAAGCTTTGCGAATCGTAATTTTTAAATCAACTTCATGATTTTTACAAGGAAATGAATTTATGTAGTTGGACAACTCTAAGTTTTCTTCTTTGGAGATGTTTTGAGGGAATGGCATTTTGAAAAAATCAAATGATAGTTTTTGATTGAGTATTCGACCCAATTCTTTTTTGTATTCAGGAATGTTTTCGGAAAAGTACAGTGATATTTTTTGCTTGGATATTGGTTTGGTCTTGTTCAACGGGTCACCATAAATTCCGGCCAGAAGCTTGCTAAAATTATGGACGCTAAGTTGTTGATCCCAGACAAATCCCAAAAAGGATGGTATTTTCTCATGAAATGAATTGAATTGAGAAAATCCCAATTGTATTAAAGTAACAAAAGATTGAAAATAATTATATTCCTCTTCGACAACATTACCTGAAATGAATTGGCGCTGGGGGTCTCTATATGACGGAATAGCTATAAGGTTTTGATAATGGGTTTCATACAAAGGCATATCCATTTGAGTTAAAGGACCAAGTTGGGTAAAAATCTCAATTAAATATATAAAATCTTTATTTTTGAGAGCATAGTTTACTTCTGCGTTGAAATAATCCACATCGATGACTGAGTCTTTGTCTGTATGTTGAATTATATATCGTAAAAAGAATGGTTTATCTTTTTCTGAAATAGAGGATTGTTGTACTTTATACAGTTCATCTTTTATCTGATTAAAGTCTGACGTTTGGACCGGAAAAGAATAATTACGATAAAGGATTTGTAGAAAAAGGGTTTTAATTCGTTCGGGAATTTCGTCTGTTGTAATAATGTGGTCTGTCAGTCCAGACATATAAAGAGGCGTTTTTTGAAACGCCTGACCTAAATACAAGGCGAGATCTTCTATTTCCGAGTAAGAGCTAGAGTTATAGTCATCATAGCGTGCCCCTTCAATTAACATGGTCGACAGATGAAAGGAGGGAGGGGCTGGCATATATTCAATAAATGCATAAAAAATGGCTTGTGTCTGAGTGTCCATTTTTAGAAAATTATGTAATAAAGTTTTACATGATTCTTTTTGCTCAGAATTTAATTCGGTACTGTTAGAACGTTTGTAATTTTCAAAGTAAATTGACGCTCCGGTTTTAAATAATTCTGATACGATATAGTCGTCTGATACACCTAGAAATTCTAAGAATTCGTCAAAATAAATTGGATGATTGGCAAACGGTTCATGAATATAAGGAGCATCGAATTCAAAAAATGTATTAGAACCGTCTCCCCAATAAATTTTTAATTCATTATTTTCTATGGCTTCTGTTTTTTGATTGGTAGAGAGAGAAATTATTTTATTCATTTTATAGACCCCTATTAAATGTAGTTTGCTAAGGTTGATTCAATGGTTTATCTGCTAAATCGCTCAGAACGTAGTGTTTGTATGTATTTATCGTATAATTTAAAATATAATTTCACTTTTTTATTAATTATTATCTCAAAAAATAGTATTATTCGAAAATAATGGATTGGATTATGAAATTCTTATTCCTTGAACGTAGGTGCTCAAGATATCGCGAGAGTCAGCCACGAATACCAATTTTTGAAGTATATCGTCTGTAGAATAGGTTTCAATTACTGAGTTTGGGCCAGTGTTTTTGAGAGATATAATATTTGCATCGAAGGCTTTTCCAAGTTTAAAATTTCCGATTTTATCGTCCAATCTGAGGACTGAAGCGCCTCCTAATGTCGCACAATAAAAGAGGTTGTTTACGTTGAGATTGGTCGTTTTATCTGGACATGAGTTTTGAGGTGTCAATTTAAGATTAAGGTGAGTTTGATAGGCAGACCTCATTTCACTAAATAGTGATGTAGAAATCCCTCCTGAAATATCAGTTCCTAATCCAATTTTTGAGTAGTCATTTAGCCAAGAAGAAAGGTTGAATCGGCCACTTTGCAAATATAAATTAGAACAGGGACAATGAGCAATTCCTGTCTTATGTTTAATTAAGGTTTGTTTTTCATATTCAGAAAGATGAATTGCATGAGCCATGATGACAGGACCTTTGACTGAAAGTAGTCCATGTTCTTTATATACATCTGTATAACTTAGTGACGAATGTAAGTCTTTTACTATTTCAATTTCTTGAGTGTTTTCAGATAAATGAGTTTGAATTCCAAGTTCATATTTAGTTGCTAAAGATACTAACCCCGTCATTAGTTTTGAACTACAGCTGATGGCAAACCTTGGAGTAATAATAGGTTGAACTATATTAGAAGAAAGAGAATACACGTCGTCTATAAAATGTTCGGTTTCACTTAAAGAGCGTTGGGTCGATTCTAATAGAGCAGGGGGACTATTTTGGTCCATGTTTACTTTACCAACGTAGCCTCGTTGCCCTTGAGAAAGCATGGCTTTCGCAAGAGAAAGACATGCTTCTCTATGAATAGTTCCATAGTAACTTGCCGTCGTGGTTCCGGCTTTTAATAATTGATTAACACAAAAATTCATAATGGTATCTGCGTATGTTTTGTTCGCAAACTTTGACTCTTCAGGAAAGGTGATGGTTTCAAGCCATTCTAAGAGAGGTAATCCAACCCCTTTACCAATGTTCATGATTTGAGGTGCATGGACATGTGTGTCTACAAATCCGGGGCATATAATTTGATCATTACTAGTGTCTAGTATGGTTGAATAGATATCTTTGATTAGTTCGGCAGATTTACCTAAATAAAAGGTATCCGTTTGATTTAAATGTTTTGCAGTAACACCGATTTCGATGGCGTTTATTTTATTCTCGAAAGAGGTTTTAACAATACAATCTATAAATCCATCCTTATTTATACCAATGTATCCGAAAAACGAATGTGTCTCTGATTTGTTGATTGAATGAATAAATCGGCCTAGTACTAATAAATTTCCTTTTTGCATTATTAATTAGTATAGAAATGAAAGTAGATAAAATTCAAAGAAATTTTTGATGATATCTTAATTATATTTATGCAAAAAAGTGTTTTTCCAATAAAATGAGCTTGTTTTTCGTATGAAATATCCATCTTCCCTTACATTGACGTGTTAGCGTACTATTCCTAGCTTATAAAACTAAAATTTAAGAATATAAAAGGACCTATGACGAATGCACAAAACGATTTCCCTATTTAATGGGCCATTAACAACACCTCTTAAACAAGAAAAACCCATGGGTAACACAGGTTACAAAAATCAAGAACTATTAGACTCTTTAGAAGGCGATTATTCAAATCAATTACTTCTGAATATAGACAAAGAGACAGACAAAGTTCGCGACATGTTACGTATTATGGACCTTTTATGTTTAGCATTCATATTAAATGGTGCTTTTATTGTACAACTGAGTGCAGAGAAAAAAGACCCAATGCCAACTATCGTATTTCTTGTTCTTGCAGAACTGGCACTGGTTTCCATGCCACTACTTCTTAAAGAGTTTATAAAAAGTGTTTCCTATGCCCCAAATGCAATGGAAGGAGAAATACTTAATTCTGATTTACAAAAAATACGTGCTTTTCATTCGCCTATTTTAGAAACTAAAATTAAACCTGCATTTGCTAGTTTATATAAAGTACTTGCCCCTAGGTATGAACATCAGGTTGTTCCTTTATCTGAAATATTAGAAGAGAATTGTATAGCTGGTAGTAACGATAATAATGATCGTTCATTTTCTGAGGACGATAAAAACCATGAAAGAGATATGGTTTATGATTTTTGATAGTTAGAGACATGGAATATTATTTTTTTAACATAATATAAGCGTTTATCTTAATACCGTCTGACACAGAGTAAGATCATTTCTGGTTCAAAGTGTCTTTATTTGAATAATTATGGATGATGTTTTCGTCTAAGACTCATAGAATAGTCTCTCTTATTTATGAGTATCTGTAGATATTATTCTAATGTGACAGTTTTTGCGCCATGACCTTCTTCTATTACCCGGTGTTACCAATATTAATATGCGACTGTATAATGGATGGTCTATGAATCAAGATCAACCCAATAACCCCTTACATGGCATCACTCTAGAACAAGTCGTTAATCATCTTGTTGACCATTTTGGATGGGATGAATTGGGGGCTCGGATAAACATTCGGTGCTTTAACAATGACCCCTCTATAAAATCTAGCTTAAAGTTTTTACGACGTATGCCTTGGGCTCGGGAAAGGGTTGAGAAGCTATATCTATTTATTAGGGGAATGGACTAAAGGATCTTTTTGAGATCCTTTTAAAGGGTAAAATTAATGGTAGTGGGAATATGAACAAAATATTGGAATACAGTGCTTATGAATATTTCAGGATATTCTTTTAAAGAGACAGTTTTTAAACTGCTACCAATCAAGTCACTACTCTGGAATTATATTGGCTAATATAGGGAACCCCCCTGAAAATAAGATAAAATTATGTGAAGCAAAGACTCACACTAGTTTAGCATCACTTTTGAAAAATCCTTTAACCTCAGCTGACGTTAAAGGATACTTTCCGTGCGTATGGTACTAGTTGATAAAATTGTTTGGGCGTCTTTAGTGCTTCAAATTATCCAGGTAGTCTAATTTTTGTGTATCAAAGAAGGGACTATGGATTCGTTCCTTCTTTGATTTTTAACTCTTAAAAATTACTTTTTCACAAAAGGAACAGATGTAACAATCGCTTTGTAAGCTTTTCCACGAATATCAATTTCGAATTCACCTGATTCAGCGAGATCTTTAGAAATTAACGCCATTCCTACAGGTATTCCAAGGGTAGGGGATAAGGTTCCAGATGTTACTTCTCCACCTCCTACAACCTTGTAATGAGGTCTAGGAATCATTCTATCTTCCATTTTAAATCCAATAGTTGTCCGAGTTGTTGTTTCTTTTAACTTAGCGAGAGCATCTCTACCAATAAAGTCTTTTTCTAGCTTTACCACCCATTTGTATCGCGTTTCTAGAGGCGTGATTGTTTCAGATAATTCTTGTCCATAAAGAGGCAGTCCCGCTTCTATTCTTAATGTGTCTCTAGCACCAAGTCCACATGGTTGAACACCATTTTCAATAATCTTTTCCCAAAGTGTTCCTATTGATTCATTAGGAATTAGTAATTCAAAACCATCTTCACCTGTGTAGCCTGTTCTGGAAACAACGCATTCAATCCCGTCTAAGGCGCGTCGTTCAACAGTAAATCGTCCAATAGCTTTAAAATCTATATTAAATATTTTTGAAAGATTTTCTGTAGCCGTTGGTCCTTGAATTGCTATAAACCCATTTGTTTTGTTAAGGTCCGTTATTGTAATTCCAGTTGTATCTAAACCGTTAATCCAATTAACCATTTTCTCTTTGTTACCAGCGTTAACAACTAAATAGAAAGAAGTTGGTAACTTCCCAATCATGATGTCATCTAAAATTCCACCGTTTTCATTAAGCGCCATTGAGTAGACCATGTTGTTTTCTTTTGTTTTATCAAGATCGTTACAACTGATTTGTTGAAGAAATGATTTTGCATTTTCGCCAGTTATTTCAAAACATCCCATATGAGAAATATCGAACATCCCGCAATTTTCTCTTACTGCTTTATGTTCTTCTTTTAATCCTGCGTACCATACTGGCATTTTAAATCCTGAAAATGGAACCATTTTTGCCTTTAATTTCTCGTGATGGGAAAATAATATTGTTTTGTTCATGTTATGACTCCTTTTGATTAAGACACAGGGTTAGTGTGTCGATGAAATTTTGATTTTGGTCTCGAGTACCTATGCTTACTCGGATAGCGTTCGGTAACCCAAAGCTATTTAATGGACGAACGATAATTCCCTTTTGGAGAAGTTTTTCAGTTACGTCTGCTGCAAACCAATCTCCATAAAAGAGAATAAAATTTGCATGCGTTTCAACATAGCTTATTTTTAACCTGTCAAATTCGGCGTATATGAAAGCTTTTTCCGTTTCATTGTTGTCCAATGTTTTTTGAATAAATTTTTTGTTTTTCAAAGCAATGGTCCCGGCTTTTAAGGCCATGCTATTTACATTAAAAGGCATTTTTAGTTTAGCAATAAGGCTAATTAACTCAGGATGACCAAGTGCGTATCCTAATCGTAAACCTGCCAATCCATAAAGTTTTGAAAATGTTTGTAAAACACAGACGTTTTTGTGCGTCTGTATAAATGGAATTCCATTTCCATAAGACGGGTCAGATGCAAATTCCGCGTAAGCTTGATCGAGTACTAATATTCCATTAGTTAGTTTGCTTAATATTTGTTCGATGTCAGATTGAGTTAAAAGGGTTCCTGTAGGGTTATTTGGGTTAGCTAAAAATATTAGTTTTGTTTTTGGTGTTATAGCCTGTAAAAGGGCCGGGATATCGTATTGGAAGTTATTGAGTGGAATTTCCTTATAAGTCGCGGCGCAAATAGTTGATACTAATTTATATATAGAGAAGGTAGGTTGAACAGTAAGTACCTCGTCTTTTGGATTAAGAAAACACTGACCAATCATTTGTAATAGTTCATCGCTGCCATTACCCAGGATGATACTTTGTTCTGAAAGAGAATATGTTGATGCTATCGATTCAATTAATGATTCGGAGGTTGCGTCTGGATAACGCTCAAGTGAAACGTTTTCATTTTTGATATCGTCTATTGTAGCCGCTGGCCCAAACGGGTTTTCATTGGAGGCTAATTTAGTGACAGAATCAAGGTTATATTTTTTTTTAACGGCTTCCATTGATAGTCCCGGATTATATGATTTTAGTTTAGTTACCGAGGGGTTTATTAGATTGTTTATGTTCATATCACCGTATTATATCTGACTTCTCAATAAATAAGAATTAGGGAAATATGAAATCGAGATCTCTTTTAAAACGATTGTGTTGATATTTGGTGGAGTATTTAGGTTTTATCATGATTATTGTTGTTTTGTTTTAATGTTTTCGAAGGTTTTGTCGGTTTAGTAAGGTGTGCTGGTTTAGGTTTTATTTGAAGTGATTAGATAATTTTTATCATTTTCCCATATTTAACAATTTACAGATGTTAGATTGGAGCGATATAAGTGTTTTGTATAGATTTATATGTAAATAAATTTATTTTAATTTCGAAATAATTCAATAATTTTGTAAAAATTGAAATATCTTACTAATTATATATGAATAATTTGTAAGATATAGCGATGTTTTATATATTTGTTTTTCAATATTTCGAATATCGTTCATATGTTCGGGTTAGGTGGTTTGTTGTGACTGTTTTTGAAAAAGTAATATCATTGGCGGACAGTATAAAATCATTAAGTGATCTGGTTAAATTTGAGCCTATTGCCCATCAGATTGGTATGGTGTTGGACGAGGATTCGGATGAAGAATGCGATATAAAATTCCATTTGAATATGTATGTTAAGTCAAAAGCTGTTTTTGATTGTGTTAGATCCTATCTAGAACTTGAAAATCTTTATAATATTGTATTTCCTAAATTCAATTTTGATTAGCTTCATCAATTTGCTAAGGTTATTCACGTATTAGACGGAGAAACAGACGTAAGTATGCGTTTGTTTAAAGGGTATGGCTTTGAGGATTCAGATAACTTGTTAAAATCTTACGAACAATTCTTAAGAACCTTCGAAATAGGTAAAGACGCTGTCGATCAGGGTGCTGATGATGTCTCATTTGAAATTAGTGTGAAACAGGTTGGTTTATGTTTAATTAAAAAAACAAATCCATATCAAGGGGTTGATTCGAATTCAATGGGGTATAAGGAGACGAATTTAGTGTTAACTAATTCTAATTTTATAGTCCCATCTAATAATTTACTCGTTACACATTAACTTGATAAAGATTCTAACTCGTTTTGCCCACGCAAATAAAACTCTGAACCTTTAGGAACCCTGTTAAAATACAATTTAGCGCTAATAGTTTTTCGTTGTTCTATCGCAATTAGCCCTAACTTAAATTGGGCTTTTGGATATTCAGCAGATACATTTGGGACTTTTTTATAATGTTGTTTTGCATTCCCAAATTTATTACTCTTTTCAGAAAGTAGTCCTAAGTTAAATTGGGCATTGCCATAGCTATTTGATTCTTTTGGAATAGACTTAAATTGCTTATATGTTCTTTTGAATAATTGATCACAAGTAAATGTTTTTTTAAACGTTTTGGTCTGATCTATGGATTTTTTTAAATTTGCGGAAGATAGTAGGTTGCTTTTTAAAATATAGTCAAAACTATTTCCTAACTCGCCGAGTTCAAAGTGGGCTTGTCCTCTTGGTGCTACGACTATTACTTTTTCAGAAGGGCCAATTGGAAGCCGTGATATCATATTAAAAATATCTTTGTCTCTCTCTTTAAAAAGATAGTTCCTTTGTTCTTCTGAAGTAACAATGTTACATCCTATAGCACGCGCTTCTTCAAAACTTTCGCTATCAACAATCAAGGAGGCTTTGAGTTTATACTGTGTACTAAAAATCGAACTTTGTGATAATACATCGTTTTGCCGGTCTAATAGATTTAGATTGTCAGACCCATAAGCGTGAATATCTGAGTCTAGTCTATTTACTTGAAACAAATCTCTAGATAACAATTCTCCCATCTCGAAACCTTCATAAAGCATAAATAGGCTATATGGGATATCTTCATTCGAAGATTCAAATAATTCGTTCGCAAACGATTGAATATGTCCCCATATAGGAGCATCTATCATAAATCCTTCTTCAATAGGGTGTTCCATTGATAGGCCAATAGTTACTACATTTAATTGCGACAAATCTACTTCTTGATTAATCTCTGATAAATAAAATTGATTGTTAATTGCAGCTGTTTCGATGCTTCGTTTGTTTGGTTTTATAGTATACGAACTATCAGTTTTATCCGACGATAAACATGATTCCTTGGCGTTGGAAGTCGATAAAAACCCTAATCCTAAACTTAATCCAGTGCTTAAAATACCGCACATGTTCTTTACTCCTCTATTGTCGTCGATAAAAAATCATATTACCTTTAATTATCGGATTCAAATTCGTTTTAAATTCATTTAAATGAATATTTGGAGGGATGGCCGTGTTTGTATAACTATCAAAAAAGTAGAAATGGTGCAAAATAGCCCAAATCAGGATGTTGGCCTAATAATATTAGGACTTAAAATTGGACGGAAGTAAGATCTAAACGTTAAATCAAAATGAAATTTTTCATAATAATCAACGATATATTATATATATGTATAAGATAGTATCTGTTAATGTAGAAGACAGTTTTTTTTATTTAAAAACAAACATAATTAAAAGACTTGAAAAGTCGAAAAGAAAAAAAATAAGGCTCAGGAAACTAGTAGAGACTCCTTTACAAAAAAATATTCGAATTGGACAAAAAATAATTGAAGAAGTTAATAAAAAGCTACGTGCTAGTAACAGAGTAGCAAACAAAAAAATTAATAAAGAGGCTTTCGAAAAAGCTCAAAAAGATATAAGTACTTACATTCGAGAGATAAAGAATATTCCTTATCTTTTAGATTCAGATATTAAAGTGCATATTCGCACCGTAAAAGAAGTAATTGCTCTAAAATATGGGATTGGAAATTGTGGTGCCATGGCAGAACTGGGGTTATCTTTTTTAGAGAAAAAAAATATAAATGATGCTGTTTTAGTAACATTTCAAGACCCAGAAGCAAAAAAAACAGATCACTCATTCATTTTATTGGGGGTAGGTTTCGGAGATTTTTCTGACTATACGAGTTTTCCTTCAGATGCCGTAATTATAGATCCTTGGTCAAAACTATGTATGCCTGTTTCTCAATTACCTCAATTTTCTGCTCTATTGCCGACTTACTCTGCAGAATCGATACAATTAAAAACAGAATACCCAAGTGCTTTATTGAAAATTGACAATACAGCAGACTTTTTAAAGTCTTTAAATATAAAAATACTAAATAAAAAAGACCATAAGAAACTTAGAAATTTGTTTGAAAAAGCTCAACGAAGACGATTTTATCAGCCAGTTATTTTTCCGTTTAAATTTAGGTAGAGTTATAAATGAATAAAAGACTAAATATAGGACTTTAAAACTGAACCAACAAAAAATAAAAATGTTAATTTTCGAATTGTTTTCGAATAGAATATTTTCTGAGCTTCTACAAAAGTTTTTCTTCGCCATCAACTAGTTAAATTTTTTGAAGTTCAGGAATATTGTCGAATTTACCTGATTTACCCAGGCCATTTAGCAACGTTGTTTTACCGAGTACTAAAGATTTGTTTATAAATTGGCCTTCCTCTCTATGTCTAAGGTTTGCTTTAATTTTGTAGATAAAGTTATTAAATTTTATCTTTAGTTTAGTCTGGTTTAATCGGGGTGGTTCTATTGATATATCTTCAGTTTTAGGTCTGGAATTAAGTAAAGGCCGAATTAATTAACGGATTTTATAGTATATTCAAAAATCAAATAGAAAACTAAAGAGAATTTCGATTAAATTCGGTCAAGATTTATTTTGATAACTAGGCGTTTATTAGTGAACAATACCTATGTATCGATAATAATTATAAATATGGGTCGGTAAGGGATCCGTGCTTATATGTGTTTTTTCTATAAAAAGCTCTATGAAATCGGATAGCTTAGCCGATGTAAGATCTGGCGTGAACAATCCTGTAAGGATTCCTGCTGCAATAATAGGAGGGGCTAAATCCAATAAGTCGTAACGTATAAATAGTTTATTTTCGACAAGGTTTTCTGTTAATTCGTCGATTCGTTTTGTGAGAACAGGTATATGTTTAGAATCAGGTGCACTTAAAGCGTATATCATTGTTAAATTAGCAATATCAGAGTCTTTTGACTCTAACGTTAATTTTTTTCTGATTTCCGGAATTAAATGCTGAATGATTTCTTTAGAATACCCAGGCTTCTCCAAAGAAAAAACGTGTGAGATTTTATTGATGATAATTTCTTCTTGGTTTTTTCCTTTTGTTGGAAGAGAGTAGTCACTTTTAGATAACGGTTCCGCGCAGCCAGGCTTTTTATTAGAATCAGCGGGTAAGTTGTTCTCGAGTTTTCGTTTGAATGGTCGGGTTGTTGCGAAAGGGTTATTATCTCCGTCAGAAGGGGATAGTTGTACTTGATGAATACCAGCAGGCGAATTACCTGCTAACCCATTTGTTGCGTCCATATTATCTAATCGTCTCTAATTGTTTTCTAATAGAATATTTTCTAAGTTTCTGCAACGATTTTTCTTCAATTTGCCGAATACGCTCTCTAGTCACTTGATACGTTTTCCCTACTTCATCCAATGTGCGTGGTCGTCCGTCATCGAGTCCAAAACGAAGTTTAATAATCATTTGTTCTCGCTCGTTCAATGTCTCAATTGCCTTGTAAATTAATTCACGAGTTGATTTTTTTACCATCATTTTATCTGGGCCATCAATACTTGTATCTTCAACGAAATCACCAAGTGATGCCGTTTCTTCGTCCCCAACTGGCATGTCTAAAGAAAGTGGTAATTGAGAATATCGTTTTACAGCATCAATTTGTTCTTTGTCCATTTCGGTACGAGCCATCATTTCTTCTTCTGTTGGTTTTCGTCCAAGTTTTTGGCTCAATTCTTTGTCTGCGCGTTTATATTTACAGATGGTCTCTACCATATGAACAGGAACTCGAATCGTTCGACTGTTATCTGCAATTGAACGAGAAATTCCTTGTTTCACCCACCATGTGGCATATGTTGAAAATTTAAATCCTTTAGTATAGTCAAATTTTTCTACCGCTCGAATAAGGCCTGCATTTCCTTCTTGAATAAGGTCTAAAAACAAAAGGCCTTGTCCTATGTATTTTTTAGCAATCGATACAACAAGTCGTAAATTAGCACTTATAAGGTGTTGTTTCGCTTCCATATCGCCTTTTTGAATTCGTTTTGCTAGGGCAACTTCTTCTTCAAATGTTAAAAGTTTAACAAGGCCAATTTCTTTAATGTACATTTTAATTGGGTCTTCAATGGATGCATTTGCACGAGGCTTGGTTTTTGCACGTACTAAAGGTTGTTCTTTTTTAAGATTAGTTTTTTCGTTTGCAATTTCGACGTCATCATCGTCGTCTTCGTCAGGTGAAATATTAATGACAGGGTGACCAACATGCATAGAGCGTGAATGGGATAAAACTGACTCTTCAACTGCATGAGTTACCGAAGATGTAAGTGTAGTGCTTTCGTCCGTATCGAGTTTAGAATGTTTCATAATAGTTATTTCTCTCGTTTTATATTTTTCCATTTATCTCAAGCCCCCTAGAAATGATGATTAAATTTCAACCTCAAAAAAGTTGTTTTTTTTAAGTTTCTTACTTAGTTATCGGGAAGATTAAAAATAAATTTCAAAAATATTAATTGAGAAAGTGATAAGTTTTTGATATTAATGACACTCTAATGAATTTAAACCCCGAACAAAAGCAGGCCGTTTTCCACTTTAAATCCCCTTTGCTTATTATTGCAGGTGCGGGCGCTGGAAAGACGATGGTTTTAACTCATAAGATTGCTGTTCTTGTAAATGAAATGAATATAAATCCTTCGAACATTTTAGGGATCACGTTTACAAATAAAGCGGCCAAAGAAATGAAAGAACGTGTGTCCAAATTGTTGGAAAAAGAGGGTCGTCCAGCTGACGAACTTCCTACGTTAACTACCTTTCATTCGTTATGTCTAATTATATTGAAACGTTATTTTCATCATTTAGGATGGTCAAATGATTTCACAATTCTAGACTCCGATGACCAAAAAAAGTTATTAAAAAAGCTACTGCAAGACATGGACGTTTCAGAAGATGATTATCCTCTTCACAAAGTGATGGGAGTTATCCACCTTAAAAAGAATGAATTGGTCGGTCCCAACGATTATAGTTTAGAAAAAGATGCGGACCCTATAATAGCGACTGCATATAGAAGGTACCAAAAAGACCTTCAGGCCCAACAAGGCCTAGACTTTGATGACTTATTATTTTGGGCCGTTCAACTGTGCATATCATGCCCAAATGTATTGCAATCGCTTCACGAAAAATATAGATACATTTTAGTAGACGAATACCAAGATACAAATCATGCTCAGTATGTTTTGGTCCGTTTGTTATCTAGAGGAAATAAAAACTTAGTTGTCGTTGGAGATTTCGATCAAAATATTTATTCCTGGCGTGGAGCAAACATTAAGTACATTTTAAATTTTCAACGTGACTTCCCTGATGCAGATACCATCTATTTGGAGCAAAATTATCGTTCAACACAAACGATTTTAAATGCCGCAAATGGTCTTATTAAAAATAATAAAGAACGTAAAGAAAAAAAACTGTGGACTGATAATCACAAAGGTAGCCCGATTCTAGTAAAAGTTGCATTGGATGAGCGTAAAGAGGCCAAATTTATCGTTGATAAAATCCGAGAATTTAAAAAAGAATTTTCATATTCTGATATCGCTATTTTAGTAAGAATTAATGCATTAACTCGTGTTTTAGAGGATGAATTAATGACACGTTCAATTCCATATAAATTGATTGGTGGACCTTCCTTTTTTGCGCGAGCGGAAATTAAGGATGTGTTGGCGTATCTTCGTTTGATTAACTCATTTTCAGATAAATTGGCGTTAGAAAGAATAATTGGGAAACCGAGACGAGCATTAGGCGATAAACGTGTACAAGAGCTATTGCAGTGCGCAAAAACCTTAGACATAGATATCGAAAAGGTGCCATATCACCCTGAATTTAGAGTAACACCTAAAGTAAGGCAAACGTGGATAGACTTTTTTAATACGATGTTAGATTTGAGAGCTCTATATGAAAAAGAAGAGTCTGATAAATTAGGGACAGTAATAGAAAAGCTAATTACGGCAACTGGATACGAAGGGTATTTAAAAACTCAACCTAAGCACCTTGAACGATTGGAAAACCTTTCAGAGTTTATTGCCTTTGCGAGAGAAGAAGAAACAGAATTGTCCGAATTTTTAAACAAAGTTATGCTTGCATCTGGAACAGAGTCAGAAAGTGAGGACTCCGTTACCCTTATGACACTCCATCATGCCAAAGGCCTAGAGTTTGGAGTTGTGTTTATGGTTGGTTTAGAAGAGGGCATTATGCCTCATTATCGATCGTTTGATAACAATGCAGAAATGGAAGAAGAGCGTCGTTTGGCATACGTAGGTATTACTAGGGGGAAGAAGCACGTCGTTTTGACCCGAGCCATCGAGCGTCAGTTATTTGGTAAATTTAAATCACATAAAAAATCCAGGTTTATCGAAGAAATGCCGGACGATACCTATGAAATAGATGGCCATGAATTTGAATCACCGGTAAGTTCGGGATTTGGGTTAAAATACCCAAAAAGTGGAGGGGCGGGGTCCTCTGGGTTTGGGGGATATACATCCAAAGGCTCTTTTCAAAAGGAACCCGCTTATACGCCTAAAGCTGTTAATACCGAAACGTATGCAATCGGTCAGAAGGTTGAACATAAACAATGGGGTGTTGGAACGGTTTCTAACATTTATGAACTGTCGGACGGACAAAAATTAGTGATTAATTTCTCTGGAACATTAAAAACGCTTCTAAGCAAATATGCCCCTCTAACAGTTATTTAACTCAAAGTTCTTGAATATTTTTATTTTACTTCATATGGTGCATCGTATAGTTATTTTTGATTAAAAAAATCGTCAGTATGTGCTGAAAAAAAACCGAGGTCAAACTAATGAATAAAATATGTAGTATGAAAAATGAGGGTGTTAATCTTTTTTCTAATGGATCAAATGGAAATGGACGACTTTTCCTCTCAGAAGAGGTAAGTATCGTATCAACTATTTCAAACAATGGTCTGAATTGTGCAAGTCTTTCTGATGGGACTGTCTGTCTTTATGGAAAATATATTCCTGAAGGAAAAATAGTATGTTTACCAGAAGAAAAAGCAGTGAAGACATTTTACGCTACAGAGAATAGCGCATGTATTATATTAAATGACGATACATCCGTTACTTTCAAAGTTAGAGAAATTAGGGAAACTAAAATAGAAACCGATAGTTTGATTCCAGACGGCGTAAGCGTAGAGAAGGTATATTCAGATAGAAATCTGTATTGTGCCAGGTTATCGGATGGAACCGCACATATTTATGGAGAAAAATGTCCTAAGGGCAAAATAGTAGATTTACCTGATACTGTTTCGATTGATATTTTTAGGGCGAGTGAAAACGGTGCTTGTATTATTTTTGATGATAATACCCTGATGATAGTATCTAGTTCAGAAACTATAAATCACGATTTGAAGATAGAGATGTCGGTTCCTGAAGGAATAGAGATAAAACATGTCTTATCCGATAACGACGTATATTGTGTCTGTCTTTCAAATCATCAAATACATATGTATGGACTTGATCATACAAAGGAAAAAATTATAGATAGGTCAGAATTAATTGGTTTTGGAGAAAAAATCAATGGGTTTTATGGAAATAAAAATGTGGCCGTTATTTGTTACGAAAATTGGCATGACGCTCAGAACTCAAGCATTTATAATTTGACGAAAGATTTGGAGTTACAGATAAGAGATACAAATGTACAAGGATACATAGATATAGACACCCTGGATAACTATGGAGCTAATTTAGACTCCATAGGGGGCGACGAGATTCAGGTTGTGAGTTCTACGAAATACAAAAATGTAAAATTTGATACTCTTTCAGATGGAAGAATTTTGATTTCTGGACGTATTATCGATAAGAAAAATCCTATAAAGGTGCCTCAAAATAGAGCTGGATATTTTCCCCAGGAGAAAACGGCATTTGGTGAATATCAAAATGATGGAAACTTTCATGTTTATACTTCATATCAGCTGAAACCGATATTAATAACGTTTCCAGCTGAAGGCTTAGTTCCGATAGCAATTAATGTTAAAAAAAGTGGAATTGATTTCCAGTTTAGGAACGGCGAAAATGTATCAATTGCTTTCAACTATTAGTCGATCAGATAAAAAGGAACTTAAAAATAATGAAGCTAAAAACTCTTTCGGTTAATAGTACGTATGACGTGAAAATAACGTTTCCAAAATTATCGAAAAATGAAATAGGTAAAAAAATTGAATATATATTGACTCTTCCCCAAGAAGATAAGTTCCTAAGAATGACAGACCTTTATTCTCGGTTGGCCGGATTGAACTCTGATGAACTGCCTAATATTAAATATGAAAATATGTCGTTGTTATACTTGGCTGCAACTGAAGGCTTATCGGAATGTATAGATATACTTGGTGCTGAAGGGATTAGTTTAACCGAAGATCCTGGATACTCGGATAATGGTGATGGTGGGATAGTTATTCGTGAGTCGGCATTGTTTGAAGCCGTAAAGAAAAAACATACCGGTGCAATTGTAGCCTTGTGCAAATTAAAAGGCCTTAATAATGACTTTGGATATCAAGAGGTTTATAAAAACGGTGTCGTGAAAGTAGGTATGTCATCATTGTTTTTGGCTCAAAATATGAAATCATCAGAAATAACAGGGCTATTATTAGATGCTGGGTTTAATGTTCAACATGATGTGGGCTCTTTTAAGAAAACGCCAGCAAATGTATTAACGAGTACCAAGTCTTCTTTATATCGAGCACTTGAGATAAATAGCATGGAGTGTACGTTTTCATTAATGATTAGCGGACGAGATGTTCTTTCTGATCCCGGATTTATCGAATTTGATAAACAAGGAAACGAAACGACGAAAGTAAAATCGAGGACGTTGGCTAAAGAAAATCATGAACAAGCTCTGTTGATAGGTACTTATATATTATCGAAATTATTCTCCATGATGAATTTAAATAATGCGTATCAACCTATATTTGGAAAATATCCATCGGAAAAAAATGACGTTTCTGAACGATTACTGATAAGTACATCAAATAAAAAAAATCTTTCTACAGGTATAAAGAAAAGCTTAGAGTTTGTATTAGCTATAGCGATAGTATATGTGTCTGCGACTTTTCTAATGTCTCCTGATTTAGGAAACGGTAATTCGGGGTTGAGATCTTAACTATATAAAGTTTTTATCTTGAAAATGTAAATGAAGGGGATCTATCTGGTTAAGACTCATTTAAAATTTCAGACACGATAGTAGTTGATACAGATGTGTCTGAGTGCAGACAATTTAGTTTTTTTAGTTGATCGTTGTGACAGGTTTTATCATCGAAAAAATTTAAGACTGTGTCAGCCATCGATTTTGGATCAAATGTTTGAGCAATTTCAGTGACGGCGTTCGTTTTGCTAAGTAAGTTTGGAATTGAGTACAGCTTATCTTGTTTTTTTAGGAATGAAATAAATAAAGAGGTAATCAGTTTTCCTATGACAGGTAATTTGAAAAACAGACCTATTATGCCGTCAAATATTAACTCCTCTGGGTTGTTTAGTGGAATCACGACAAGCATAGGAACCTTCATGTACATGGCTTCGGCCGTATTGGAACCCGGAATTGTAATAAGTGTTTTACTTTTTGATAAAAGGGCTAAAGAATTTTCTTGTTGAATAGATAATGTGTTCGTTTTGAATAGGCGAGTAAACTCATTTTTAAGTTCATTTATTTCTTGAGTCTTAATAAATGGAGATACCCCAATACATAGTTTTAAAGACGGGTTGGCTTCGCGAATTTTCTCCGCTGCTTCACATATTAAAGGTGCCAATAGCTTAAAATGCCTAGGTCTAGACCCGCAAAAAAACAAAATATCATAATCTAGAGACCTTGGATTATTAGATTCAGAAACGGATGTTGTAGATGAAAGGTAGTTGTAAACTTTGTCTTTCATTAAATCTCCATGAAGTGATCGTTTAAAAACCTTCTCGTATCCAAAGTCTGAAAACGCGTTGTTTTCTGTATATGCATATTTTTTTATTCCTAATCGAAACCCGAAAAAGTTGGCGTACATAGGATCTCCTCCAAGAAAGAGAACAGACGAATTGTCTGACGAAAAATGTACCAGCTTATGAATCGATTTTTTCAAAAATGGAGAAAAGACCAGTCGTATCGACTGTTTAGGGGAAATGACTTTATTTACGTTTGGAATGATAGAAAGAATATCAATTTCCCGCCCAGTCGAGTATTGGCATGGTGTCAAAAGAATGACGACTTGGCAATCGGAGTTCAGTTTAGACACTGAATCTAAAATAGGTCGAACCCAGGTAGAAATTTCACCAGGTCCGTTGGTAAATATAAATAGTGTAAAAGGCTTATTTGAGCTTGTTTGGAAGTTGTTCATGTAAATCTTTAACTTTTTGATCGCTGGTAATTGGAGCGATTAATAAAGCGTCCTCAGTTTGAATGACCATATGGTCGTTTGTATCAATAAGAGAGACGACCCCTTTTTCGGAATATATAAGGTTATTATGGCTGTTAATGCCTACATAGTCGCCCTTGATAGAATTGCCGTTGTCGTCCTGTTCCCAAAAATCGGATAAAGAGGACCAGCTACCTACGTCGCTCCATGAAAACTGACCAGATATCATTTTAATGTTCGGTGCTTTTTCTAAAATTCCGTAATCAATAGATATTGAATCAAAAGATTTAAAACAGGATAAAAATTCAGGACTGTCTTGATGGAGATGTTTAAGGGCGGTTAATCTTTCGTATTGTTTTGGTTGATATGTTTCAATTGCTGAAAGTATTTGAGACGTGGTCCATATAAACATTCCAGAATTCCAATAAAAGGAGCCGTGTTCGATATAAGAAAGAGCAGTTTGTATATTTGGTTTTTCGTGAAAGCTTAAAACGGACATTCCTTTTTCTAAAGAAGTGGTTTTTTTTGCTGAATCTGTTTCGATATAACCATATCCCGTGTGTGGGGACGTTGGTTTAATTCCAATTGTTATTAAAGCATTTTCTGATTCAGCAATTTCGATACCTTCTTTAAGAGTGGAAATAAATAAGTCATGATCTTTTATAAAATGGTCAGCGGGCAATACGACCATCGTTGCATCAGAATCTTTTTTTGAAATTTCTTGAGCAGCCCAACCAATACAAGGGAGTGTGTTTTTTCCTTCAGGTTCATATAAAAAATTAATGGCAGGTAAATTTAGAGAATCAAACTCAGATTTTTGATTTTTATTGGTAACAATCCAAAGATTTGTGTTTGTTAATAGAGGACTGAGTCTGGAAATAGTTTGTTCTATTAGAGAGTCGTCTCCAATGATTGGTAAAAACTGTTTTGCTTTCTTTTGTCGGGAAAGAGGCCAGAATCGTGTTCCAATTCCACCAGCCATTATTACAATATGGTGACTCATGTACGAAATTATATCATATAAGTGGTTTTGAAAATTGGATAAAATTTAGAAGGTTTGTATCTTTAAATATATTTTAAAATATGGGGAGCCTAGAAATCATAGAATACTTAATGTAAAATCCTTATGTTTCTAAAATTTTAGGGTAGAAATAAATACAATTGTTAAGGGAAGAGAATGCGTACCGAAAAAAAGTCAAAAACGGCCATAGGCCATCACCTTCGTAGTTATCTTCTTCTTTCTTTTTTTTCAGTTTTCGCTTTATTCGTTTTTTCTGGTTGTTTTCCAGAGACGACCTCTGACGAAGAAGGGCGCGTATATCTTGGTGTGTCTCAAAAGCATGTTCCAAGAGACATATCTCCTTACAAAAATTATGATAAAAAAGTATCAATTTCTAGTTGGCATTTAGACTGGGAGCAAAAATTCCCGAAAGATAGAATATCTGAATTACTAAAGAAAGGTGTCGTTTCACATATTGTTTGGGAGCCGTGGATTTGGAATGATTCGGAAGCCTTAAAATTGAAGGCCATTATAAAAGGGGACTGGGACGAATATATAAAAGAATGGGCCGTTCAAGTGGCCAAGCTTGAGTACCCAATATTTATAGATTTTGCTCCAAATTTTAATAATCAAGATATTCCATGGTCTGTGTTCCAAAATTATAAACGGCCAAAATCCTACAAGAATGCCTATCGACGAGTCGTAGATATTTTTAGAGAAGAGGGCGCAATTAATGCAATTTGGGTGTGGAGTTATTCAAATCAAAACTCTCCTGAGACAAGATGGAATAATCCTAACAAAGCATACCCAGGTGATGATTATGTCGATTGGATTGGCGTTACCGGATATAATCGTGGTGATATAAATAATCATCACTGGGAGAGTTTTGAAGACCTATTTAAGCAAGGCGTTAAGCAGGCTAAATTGAGATATTCTTCGAAGCCGGTGATGATTTCTGAGGTAGGAACTGTTAAAAATGGAGGAGATAAATCGGAGTGGTTTTCTTCAATCCCTTTATACCTAAACTCTACATTGAAAGATGTGAAATGCATTATTTATGCAGACTACAGTGATGATATCTATAACTGGAAAATTGATAGTACCCCTAGTGCAGAACTTGCATTTAATACCTTAATTAAAGATCCTATTTTTCAATCTTCGGTAGACGATATTAACGATGTTAAACCACGTCAATTTAAAGAGTCTAAAATTCAGATATCAAATCTTGGAAAAACTAAATCCAACGAGGCAGTAACCATAGATGGAAATTACGGTGAATGGGAGCAAGTAAGTCCTCATTTGATTGATAAGATTGGAAATATTTATAATGGGGCAGAGTTTTGGACTGATTCTTCGGATAGTTTACTTAACATTAAGTTAGCAGGAAATGAAGAAAAATTATATTTATACGCTGAATATAAAGATGATGATTTAGTTATAGGGACAGCGAAAGACAGACATCAAGATAAAATTTTAGTTTACTTTTCTTGGGAGACTGACGATGGTAATTATGAAGTTAAATCTATTGTTCTTAAATTTGGGCATAAAGTTAGAAATGCTCGAACTGGAAAAAATATCAAAGACGCAGAAATTGTTCATACAACTCAGAAGAATAGAACAAGGCTAGAAGCAGAAATTCCTTGGGAGAGTTTAACGTATTCATTTTCTTCAGGAAAAGAGCTGGGTCTTAATATTGGATATTATGATTATGAGAAATCTGGATCTAGTAGACATATTCTTTTTGGGAATCATTACTTTAAAGACTACCCTCATAAATGGCCTCGAGTTAATTTTAATTAGATAGGGTTCTTAATGTCAGTTCACCACCAATTAACCTTATCTTTTATTTCAATTTTTTTGTTTTGTGTTGATATATTTTTGATTAATCGGATTCAAGTTTTTAGCCGAAATTATAGTGGCGATGACATTTTTGTCGATCAAGTAAAGCAAGTGTTGGGCCAGCTTAAATTTTCTCATATCATTGTCTATACGGGTGTATATACAGCAGTTTTAATTTTATGTAGTTTGTTTTCTATAATTTTTTCGTTTTTGATTACAATTCAATTAATTTCACTGGCTGTGAATATTGGTATTTTGAAGAAACTTTCTTAATAAAAACTGAGGAACTTGGTCAATGTTTCGATGTTTGAAGAATCCTTAATTTGGGAATATATCTATTGCTTAAAAAACCACGTTTTATTTTTTTAGCTATTCTATTCATTGAAGGGGCAAACTATGTTTAAAATAGTATCTGTATCACAAAATTCAAAAAGTTCTAATGTAAGTATCCCTAAAATTGTTCACAGACCAATTGGAATGAATATAGACGATAAGAAACACAACTATCACAGCACTCGAAAAATAGCTTTAGAAAGAGTTAAATTAATTCTTAGGCATGCCTATTCCCATCAAGAAGAAGCTCCAAAAGCAAACTCGTCGATTAGTTCTGTTTTTTTGTCATGTGTACGACCATTAAACGGTCTCGACACCCAAATGATGATGAGTAAAAAAGAACAGTTAAACGAGATGAAAGTTCTTCTTGAAGAGCTAAAAGAAAATCTTATAAAAAAGAATTTATTAAATAAAGATATTATTTGGCCAAAAATAGAATCTGTGAAAACACGAACTCAAATGGCTGAGATGGTTTTTAGATTATGTGAAAAAGATAAATCGGGAAAAATATTTTTAGCTTTTTCAGATATTTTTCTTAAAAAGGTATTTTTGGACGTTCTGAAAAGAGATTGGGCCACGATTTCTTCTGAAGCAACGAATCGAGGTTCTGTCGGGGAGCAATTCAGAGGACGAAATATAGATTTAGACAATATTTCCAACTTAAATGAATTAGACCAAGGTTTTTTAAATTCTGATAATTGGACTCTCCCAGAAGATGTGGAAAGTACATGTAAGCTAAAATCCTTAAAAGATCTTGGTAGCCAGTTGAGAGGATTGAACGAAAAACAAATGGAAAATGTGGAAAGTTTTATAGGTGAAAAACTTGTACAAGCAAGGGCATCGTTTTTTGAAAAAGAAAAGTCAAAAGTAGTAGATCCTGAAGCCTTTGAACTTACGTATAAAACGAAACCAAAAGTGAACTTATTAGTTCCATCATGGCATATCGATTCTTTTTCAAATAATCCAAGATTACATAGTTTAGAAAAGCCTGTTTATGTTGTCTCTTATTTTGATAAAAAAGACGAAGAGGGGACCGAATATGTAAGACTCCCTTATTTTAATATGGGTTTAGATAATATCGATGCAACGTTGAGGGTTCGAGCGATTATTGAATCATTTTTAAGAGATCCAAATAACGAGAATTTAATTAAACCTTATATTCATCAAACTCAATCAGAAATTGTGTCTAAAAATTTACCTTATGCTTTTTATCATCGTAGTCCCGTTCAAAAAGATGATCCAGTAGAGAGAACGTGTTTGGTATATGCCGAGGAGAATGGAGCTGCTTATCATCCGTTTAAGGAAACGGATCTTCAGCGCTTTGTCTATAAAGAACTCGATGCTTAACGCATAATACCGAAGGCTCAATTTATTTATTCCAATTAGTTTTCTAGGTATAAAAAATCTCATATATTAAAATTAAATATGTTTAGTAATCCCATTTACCAAAAAACATGGAAACCATGTTAAAACAAAATTTTATAATCCGTCGATTTTCATGGTATCATTCAAAAAAATGAAAGATCTTCGTCAAAAAAGGCAAAGATCGCTGTAAGTCAAAATGGTTCAAACTTAAAAATTGCCCCATTTAGTTTTACAAGAGGGAAATTGAGTGAAAACCTCAGCTGTCCAGCAACCGTAGAGTGGCGACTATTTTCAAATAGTTAAAACGCAGTCGGAATGCCTCCATTTTTTATTAGGGGTCTATACCTCAAAAATACTCGATCATCTAGGAAAGTGACGTGTACAATTAATAAACAAATAATTGAAAGAAATCCTTTTATACGGGTTTGTTTTATTTTAAGCATTTCAATATTTTTGATATCTAATTCTGTTGTGGCAGATGACGATTCTTCAAAAGACCTTCAACGAGCATCTATCAGAAATGAGGTGTCAATCGGGGATAAAACGCCATCATCCAAAAAAAAATATAATTCCAAACAAATTTTAACAGACGATATCCCTTTGGTTATTAAACCAAGAAAAAAGACGGAATATTCAACTTACTCAGAGTTTTCAAAAACAGTTTCTGACCATCACAAAGTAAATAAGTCTGTAGAATCGATAGTGAAATGGGCTCCAAGTGTCGTGTTAACAGAATTTGGAGCTGAGGGGCAGGCAAAGGTTGTACAAATCCGGGGATCGTCAGCATCTCAAGTCCCAGTGTTTTTTGATGGATTTTCTATGTCCGGGTTTTCTGGACGTACAGATTTAACACTTTTTGATACAGAGTCTTTGGAAACAATTGATGTTGTTCGAGGAATGACAT
>JABIPA010000050.1 GCA_018698675.1 bacterium
CATTTTATAACAAGAAAAATGCTCAATCATTACGGGATTTTATACACCGAATCTTTGATATTACTGGGTCCATTTTTCCGATGTATTCTAACCGAAAAATGGCTTTTTAATTTAATGTTAACTCAGTATTTTAGTCCTATTTTTAGTTTTGGTTATTTTTGCACCAGAACCCCTTTTATTTCAACTGAGCCCACTAATAACGGTTTCATATATAAGTTTTCTACTTAAATTACAGTATGTTGTTTCATCGCAATCGAAAGTCCCTTTTTCATACATTTTCGCATTTGGGTTTCCTCCACCACATAAATCAAAATACTCACAATTTTTCTCGCATTTTTTATGACCATTAATAATTTGTTCTGAAATTGTATTTAGTTTTTTAGACGAGCGAAGTTCAGAGAAATCATCAATCTCTGTGATGTTTTTTATAACAAATTTATTTGGATCTTCAAAAGTACCTCCCGCAAGTTCGGGACAAAAAGTAGAAATATTTCCATTTTTTTGAATTGTAATTATTTCCAGCGCATTTTGATTTGATCTCATTTGTTTAAAATTAGGATCTTTCTTTTTTTGATTAATAATATTTAAAGTCACGTCAAATTCGCGAATTTTCAAAGGATTGTCAGTTGTTTTCCATAATTCAAAAAGTTTTTCAATAAATACTCTATATTCTTTTAAAATGGTAGTTAATTCATTGTCCCTAAAGCATCCGTTTTTATTACGGCCTTTAACTCCCTCTGGATTTAGCCCGATTTTCTTTATTTTGCTGTCAACAAAAAACTGAAATAGCTCTTGTGGATATTTCAACGTTTCTCTTGTAACAGTACACAACATTGAAACGGGTATGTTGTGCTCATTTAGTTTATTAATACCTCGCATAACCAGATTATAGGAACCTCGGTTTGACCAGGTAACTCTATTTAAATTATGTAAAAACTCTGGGCCATCGCAACTTATGCTAATTTTATAGTCATTCTCTTTGAAAAAATGACACCATTCATCATTAATGTACGTCGCATTAGTTTGAATGGAATTATAAATAATTTTTTTATTATTTTTATTGTACTTTTTTATTAATGAATTAACCTTTTTATAAAAACCAATTCCAACAGACAAAGGTTCTCCTGCATGCCACAACAGTGTAATAGCTTTAGATAGTTCATCACTATTTATTACTTTTGAAATTATTTCCTCTAGTAGTGAATCAGAAATTACATTCTTTTTATCTCTATCGGGAACATAGCAATACTTACAATTCAAATTACAATAGGAAGATGGTTGAATAACAACAAGATGGCGAGAACATTTATTCTCCATTTTTTTAATTATTAAAAAAAATACTATCTAAGCCCATACTTCATCAAAATCATCAAAATCTAAAAAGCTACGAGATTTTCCAGATATAGAGTCTTGTCTACTTGTAATTTCCGTAAGACCCTCTTCGTTTATACCAGCCAATTTTCTTAACAAAATATCACTTTTTTTACCATTTATGCTGTCTTTATCACTGTTCTCCTGAGTACTTATACTTTCTTCAAGTTTATCGTTATTTACTTTTGTTAAAACAGTTTGATTCTGAGTTAATCTGACAGGATCTGAAATTCCATGGGTAATAGGGGTAATAGCGGTCATAAACATTCCTCCATAAACAAATGTGCATTAAACAAAAAATTGTATCCTTTTTCTCAAATAATGTAATCACATAATACAAGATCGTTCAGAAGTAGTCCAAGAATGTTCAAAATCAAAAAAGGCCCTAAAATCCTGCCACATTAGGACTTTCTTTGGTAGTGGTGCAAAAACTGTCACATTGAAATAATATCCCTAGATATTCATATATAAGGGAGACGATTCTATGAGTCTTAGACGAAAACCTCATCCATTACTATTCAAATGGAGACACTTTGAACCAGAAATCATTTTACTCTGCGTCAGATGGTATTTAAGTTATCGACTTAGCTATAGAGATTTAGTCGAAAACATGGATGAACGTGGCCTAAAGATCGCTCATACAACCATTCTCCGATGGGTCTTTCGTTTTTCAAATGAACTAAAACACAAAGTTCGGCCTCATTTAAGAAAGACCCTGACGTCCTGGCGACTCGACGAAACGTATATTAAAGTTAAAGGAAAATGGACTTACCTACATAGAGCCGTTGATAGAGAAGGTAAAGCCATTGATTTTTATTTAAGTCGCAAACGTGATTCTAAAGCAGCATTATCCTGGTAATGGTGTAAAAACTGTCACATTGAAATAATATCCCTAGATATTCATAAATAAGGGAGATACTCCACGTTTAAATCAATTCCAAATCGGGAATATTGAAAATAGATACTATATATAGTATTATATATAAGTGTCGAAAAGGGAAAAAAATTTATTGAAAATGAAAACCAATCCAAAAGATTGGAAAATTGAGCAATTAATTCCCATTGCATCCGAATTTGGATTTTCAGCACGAATGCCCGGAAAAGGTGGCAGCCATGTCACTTTTCGCCACTCATCAGGAGCAAGACTAACTGTTCCAGCACATAGACCTATTAAGCCAATCTATATTAAAAAGTTTTTGGCTCTTATCGAGGAGGTAACAAGACTATGACAAACTCAGTATTCCCATTCATTGTTAAACCATTATCCAAAGATGATGGTGGTGGATATTTAATTGAATACCCAGATCTCCCAGGATGTATATCTGACGGAAATTCTATAGAAGAAGCTATTAAAAATGGGCAAGATGCCATAAGTTGTTGGTTGGAAGACGCTAAAGCCAACAACGACCCAATTCCTATCCCTGGAAATTTTGAAAACTTTAGTGGAAAATTTGTTCAAAGAGTTCCCAAAAGTGTTCATCAACAATTATCGACGGGTGCCAAACGAGAGAATATCAGTCTTAATTCATATGTTCTTCACCTAATTTCAATGGGGTTAGGAAAAGAAACAACAAAAAAATAATTACTTTTTTAAGAGATATAACTATGAACGGTAGTGGTGCAAAAACTGTCACATTGAAATAATATCCCTAGATATTCATATATAAGGGAGACAATTCTATGAGTCTTAGACGAAAACCGTATCCACTACTATTTAAATGGCGGCACTTTGAGCCAGAAATAATTTTACTTTGTATTAGATGGTATTTAAGTTATCGACTTAGCTATAGAGATCTAGTCGAAATCATGGATGAACGTGGTCTGAAGATTGCTCATACAACGATTCTAAGATGGGTCTTTCGTTTTTCTAATGAACTAAAACACAAAGTTCGGCCTCATTTAAGAAAGACCCTGACGTCCTGGCGATTAGATGAAACGTATATCAAAGTAAAAGGTAAATGGACTTATCTATATAGAGCCGTTGATAGAGAAGGTAAGACGATAGATTTTTATTTAAGTCGCAAACGTGATTCTAAAGCAGCTTTATCCTTCTTTAAGAAAATTATTCGCCTCAATTCACCTCAAACTCCACATGTAATAAATGTAGATAAAAACCCAGCATATACCCACGCAAAACAGAAATTAGAGCGCGTAAATAAATGGCCGAAAAAATGTAAATTAAGGCAAAACAAATACATGAACAATATAATTGAACAGGATCATAGAACCGTTAAATGGAAGATGAATCATGCCATGGGTTATCACACGATGTGGCATGCGGCTACGACAATTACAGGTGTTGAAAC
>JABIPA010000051.1 GCA_018698675.1 bacterium
CAAAAGCTTTCAGTTTGATTGTCGAGTTTTGCGCAGCATATTACAAATATGTAAAAAATAGAACAAACGGACAGCTCCAAAAGCTTTCAGTTTGATTGTCGAGTTTTGCGCAGCATATTACAAATATGTAAGCAAAACACGAGAATAAAAATGGAATCTTTTGGAGCTGTCCAAAGTATGAAGCGTTCGTAGCTCAGTAGGATAGAGCGCAGGATTCCTAATCCTGAGGTCGGAGGTTCGATCCCCCCCGGGCGCACCACTTAAAACAATGGTCCCTATACTGATGTTTTAAAAAACAAATAGACTAACAAAGGAATATTACAATCACACCACAAAAACCAACCTATATCTTTTATGATCTTGAAACGTCATCCCGTGATCCTTTAGGTCAAATTTTAACTTATGCATTTATAGTAACCGATTCCAATTATAATGAACTTGACCAGTGTACGGGCTCTATCAAACTCAATCGAATGCAGCTCCCCGAACCGGAAGCGATTTTAACGAATAAACTAAACATCGATGATCTAGAACAATCTGGCGCGACCGAATACGAAGCCGCAAACCATATTTTTAATTTTCTAGCTGAATATACAAATAAAACAAACGGGTGTACGCTTTGCGGCTATAATTCAAATTCGTTTGATCTCAATTTTTTAAGAAATTTATTAATAAGATATGGTTGGAACCCTTATTTCCGTGGGAAACTAAAAAACAAAGATATTTTACATTATGTAGAATACCTTTTTCATCTTAATCCCACCCAATTCCCAAAGATTTTAAGGCAATCCGAAAAACACCAATTTTATAGCTTCAAGTTAGAAGATATCAGCGCCCATTTCAAACTACTTACAAAGCCGCAAACTCACAACGCAATAGAAGATGTAGAGCTAACTATTAAACTTATTAAACACCTAGACAAGCAATTTCAAGATACCCCATTTTCAACCTTTTCAGCTATCCAACTTGCTAAAAACGACCAATCTCAATCCATTTATGAGTACGGAAAGTCAAAGACGCGAGATTTCGCAAACCATGACGCCACCCCTAGTCTATTTAAATACACGCATTGGCTAAAAATACTTAGCTCAAAAAAAGAAATACTTCTCCTGAACTTAGACAAAATTAATTTTATCCTAACGGACGAAACGACCCCAGAAACGACGATAAGCCAACTCACCTCTGCTCAAATACAAACGTGTCTAAAGTATGTAAACTTTAATAAAGCATTCTTACATTTGGAACAATTCGAATCTGAAGATGAAATCAAATGGGCTCCTTTTCTCCAAGATCTAACCAATCATTCTTTCTTCTCAGGGCTTAATTGGTCATCCTATTTTTCTCTTATTAAAAAAGACTGGGATATCGACTACCAAATACATAACCTCGGATTTGATAACATCGATATTCTCCGAAGCCTTTGCCAAAACTTGTTGTCCCAGCCAGAATCCTACGAATCTATATTGAATCACCTCCTCGCATCTCCAAAAACTGAGCAAAATACAAATCTAATTCGACTATTTAACCGTATCTATTTAAATTTTCACCCCTGTCCTCGTGCAGACTATTGTAGAAAATATATTATTCCTCGATACGTCACGGGTTCACTTCTAAGAGATCTCAAGGATTTCAAACCATTGGCTAACCAAATTAATTCTATCAACACCTATTTAAGTAGCCCTACTCTTTCTGAACCTGATATCAGAAACTTAAAATCGCTTAAAAAAAGATATGAATCATTAAATTCAACGTACCTCGACAAAACACGTCCCTAAAAAATAAATACCACGTTTAAAAAAACAAATACCCGGGCAATAATTAAAAACTAGCTTATCTGAGGCATAAAAAATGACAAAAAAAATAATACTAATCGATGACGATGAAACCATCGCTGAAATGTTTACTTATGGTCTATCCAAAATCAAAGAAAAAGTAGAATGTCTTGTATTCGAAAGCATTCCATCTACTTCTTTTCAAAATATCCATTTCGTCGTAACTGATCTATCCCTCGGATCATCGAGTGGAGAAGAAACCCTTCAATTAGTCAGAAACGCATTCCCTAACGAAACATTAATCGTAATTTCCGGAACAGAGCCCATAAACCTGAGCATCCTTATAGATAAATATAAGATAAATAATTTTTTAGAAAAGGATAAAATCCTAGATATATTTATGTCTGGAGAACTACCCGACACCTGTGACTCCATTTTTTTAAAAAAATGAATCAAAAAGAATACATAAGTCAAATTAGAGCATCCTCAAACTGTCTCTACAACGAAATTTAAGAATCTTTGTATATCAAACCAGAAAGAGAACCCATCATCTGTCTAGGAATAAAAAATGGCAATAACCATTAACTATGAAGAAGTCAGCGATCAATATTTTATTGAACTGGGGACAGGAAGAACGCACATGAAAAATATTTCTAAATTCAACACATACGTTCTAAACTTTATTTATGAACTAGACTAAAAAATACTCCGAACTCTATCAAAAATATTTTTACATTTAGACTCACCAGTCGCGGATACATAATCCTCTATCAACTGACGTTCTTTTCCTGAAATCTTTTTAGGAATAATAATTTTAGCTTTAACATATTGGTCGCCGTTTCCAATCCCTCTGAAATGAGGAATCCCTTTACGATTCAATCGAAAGGATGTCTCTGGCTGAGTTCCAGCAGGAACCTTCAATACAGCACTTCCTTCTAAGGTTGGAACTTCAACTTCTGTTCCAAGGATCGCTTGAGTAAATGGAATTTCAATTTCAATAAGGATGTCGTCGCCTTTTCTCTTAAAATATTTATGATCTGCAACCGTAATAAACACATAAAGATCTCCGGCAGGACCACCCATTTCCCCATAATTCCCTTCGCCATTCACACGCAAACGAGTCCCTTTTTCAATCCCTGCAGGGATATCAACATCTATACTCTTTTTCTTTTTTTCAAGTCCTTTTCCATGACACGTCTTACAAGGATTTTTAATAACATGTCCTCGTCCAGAACAAAAATGACAGGTCGTTACTTGGGTAAAACTGCCTAGTAACGTGCGCTGAACAGACTTCAACTGCCCAGAACCTTGGCAATGACCACATTGTGATTTTGCAGCGCCTGCAGCACTTCCACCACCGTGACACGTTCCGCATTTTTCTAAATGATAAATAGATATATTTTTATTTACGCCTTTTGAAACGTCTTCTAATGTTAGTTCCAGATCATATCGTAAATCTTCACCTTGGGACGGCCCTTGTTGTTGAGAACCCTGACGTTTCCCTCCAAAAAAGACATCAAAAATATCTTCAAAGCCACCAAATCCGCCCATATCTCCGTGACCACCTTGTTGCCCGGGACTATCATCAGCAATTCCATACTGATCATATTTAGACTTCTTCGATGGGTCAGACAAAATGGCATAAGCTTTTTGAATCTCTTTAAATTTAGCTTCAGCTCCAGGGTCTTTATTTACATCAGGATGATATTTCCGTGCAAGCTTTCGATAAGCTTTCTTAATATCAGCCTCCGCAGCGCCTCTATCTAATTCAAGTAATTCATATAAATCTTGTGCCATTAGTCTTTTCCCTATCTAATTTTATTTCTTGTCGTCTACTTCAGTATACTCTGCATCTACAACGTCGTCCTTAGCTTCTGCTGATTCAGCTGCGTCTCCTGCTGCTTCTGCGTCAGCTGGTTGTCCTTCAGCACCTTTAGCCGCTTCATCTTCTTTATAAAGCTCGGAACTTGCCTCAAACATGATTTTTTGAAAATCTTCAGTTTCCTTTTTAATTTCTTCCAAATCATCTGTCGTTAACGCTTTTTTAAGAGGTTCTAAACCAGCTGTAACTTTTTCTTTAGTTTCCGCACTGATTTTTTCTTCATTGTCTTTCAACAACTTTTCAGCTTGATAAACCGTTGATTCACCTTGATTTTTTGCTTCAATCAAATCTTTTTTCTTTTTATCTTCATCAGCATGCTCTTCAGCATCACGCTTCATTTTTTCAATATCATCGTCAGTTAAACCAGAAGAAGCAGTAATCGTAATTTTTTGCTCTTTTCCAGTACCTTTGTCTTGTGCTTTTACATTCAAAATACCATTAGCATCAATATCGAAAGTAACTTCAATTTGAGGAACACCTCTTGGTGCGGAAGGAACACCTTCTAAAATAAATCGACCTAATTGTCGGTTATCAGCAGCCATTTCTCGTTCACCTTGAAGAACATTAATTTCTACGCTTGTTTGTCCGTCTCCTGCAGTTGAAAAAACTTGTGACTTAGAAGATGGAATTGTTGTATTTCGTTCTATCAACTTCGTACAAACTCCACCCAATGTCTCAATTCCTAAAGAAAGAGGCGTAACGTCTAATAAAACAACGTCTTTAACATCTCCAGATAAAATTCCACCTTGAATAGAAGCACCAATTGCTACTACTTCGTCTGGGTTTACACCTTTATGTGGCTCTTTTTTAAAGAAGGCTTCAACAGCCGCTTGAATTGCTGGAGTACGTGTCGTTCCACCAACCAAAATAACCTCGTCAATTTCTTCAACAGTTAGTCCCGCATCCTCAAGCGCTTTTTGACAAGGAGCCATAGAACGTTTGATAACATCTTCTATCATTGTTTCAAATTTAGAACGTGATAAGTCTAAGTTTAAATGCTTAGGTCCTGTATTATCAGCCGTTACGAATGGCAAATTAATATTCGTTGTCGTTGTAGAAGATAATTCGATTTTAGCTTTTTCTGCAGCTTCTTTTAAACGTTGAAGAGCCATTAAATCTTTACTTAAATCAATTCCCTGGTCTTTCTTGAATTCATCAACTAGCCAATCGATAATGATATCATCAATATCATCACCACCTAATTTTGTATCTCCATTAGTAGACTGAACTTCAAAAACTCCGTCTCCAATTTCTAAAATAGAAACATCAAATGTTCCTCCACCAAAATCATATACAGCAATTTTTTGATCGCCTTTTTTATCCAATCCATAAGCAAGTGCTGCTGCAGTCGGTTCGTTAATAATTCTTAAAACCTCTAATCCAGCAATCTCACCAGCGTCTTTAGTAGACTTTCGTTGACTATCATTAAAATAAGCAGGAACAGTAATAACTGCTTGAGTTACGTCTTCTCCAAGATATGCTTCTGCATCTTGCTTAATTTTTTGAAGAACCATAGCTGAAATTTCTGGAGGAGAATATGTTTTGTCTCTAGACTCAACAGCAATTCCGCCATCTTTTCTTTTTGCTAGTTTATAAGGTAATTTTTTTGTAATTTCCTTTAATGTTTTTCCCATAAGACTTTTTACAGAAAAAAACGTATTTTCTGGATTTGTAACCGACTGACGTTTTGCAGGAAGTCCTACTAATCGTTCGCCGTCCTTAGCAAATGCAACAACAGAAGGTGTCGTTCTATTTCCTTCAGCATTTACTATTACTTTTGCATCCTGTCCTTCCATAACAGATACACATGAATTTGTTGTTCCTAAATCGATTCCTATAACTTTTCCCATTTTTATCTCTCCTCTATTATTTTGATACGATTACTAATGAAGGTCGTATCACACGTTCATTTAATAAATAACCAGCTTGAGCTTCTTCAACAACTGTGTCGGCTTCCACATCTGCAGAATCTATTTGCGAAATAGATTGATGAAAATTCGGGTCAAATTTAGCATTTTTTGCTTCAATTCGTTTCACCTGAAATTTCTCCAAAACGCCATCTAACTGTTTTTGAATCATAGAATAACCATCGACAATCTCTTGTAATTTAGATTCCTCTTTCTCTTTCAAGCCATTTGCTCGTTCAAACCCATCCTTAATTGGCAAAAGCTCCAAGACAAATTTTTCAAGAGCAAACTTCTTATATTGAGCAACTTCTTGCTGGTTTCTCTTTTTAAAGTTTTCAAGCTCTGCATAAGCTTTCATCACTTTATTTTTATTTTCCGTATTTTCCTTTTCGAGAGATTCCAATTGCTTTTTCAATTGATCAACTTCAGAAACAATCTCTTCTTCAGGAGCATTATCTTCAACTTCCAAACTTTCGTCCGTAGTAGTCTCTTCTTGAGACTCAACTATATCTTCTTCATTGGACAATTCAACGTCCTCATTTTTGGTTTCTTCCAAAGAACTCGACTCCTCTTCCCCTAATTTTGTTGCACTATTATGCGCTATTTCATCCAAATTTTCATCAGGTTGTTTTTCAACCTTTTTTTTGGTTAATGTATCCGTATCTATTTTTGACATCGTTTAACCTCTCTCCTTAAAAAAATTCACCCGTCGTCTCGGTCGCTTATATAATGTTGCACCTGATCGGAAATTTGCTTTACCAATGGAATAACATAGGAATATTTCATTCGTTTTGGTCCAAGAACACCTATGGCCCCAGCCTGAACCCCCCTGCTTTTTACGGGAGAAATTACCAATGAGCATTCTTCTAATTTTTCGTTATTGAATTCTTTCCCAATAACGACCCTGCCATCCTCTCGACAAATATGACTAGATATTAGCTCCGTTAAAAACCGATTCTCTTCGAGTTCAGTTAACACATTTTTTGTCATTTCGACATTCTTAAATTCAGGAAGTTGTATCATTTTTGACACACCATGAACATTTATACTTTCTCTAGTTTCATGAAAAGAAGATAATCTCTCCACTTCTTGATTTAACACTTCAAACACTGACGCGTAATTTGGGAATTCATTAACCAAATGTCGTAACACAAGATCTGACGATTCAAAAAAAGGCATACCTTCCATTTTTGCAGTAATAATTTGAGACACTTTATTAAGCTCATCCTGACTCATTCGTTGCCTTAAATTAAAAACAAATTCCTGATTATCTCCAAGATTATTTAACAAAACAACAAGCACTTTATTTAAATCCAACAGCACCATATGCACCACCTTCAATGCCATTTTATAAATATCTGGAGTCAAAACAATCGCCGTGTAATCCATTAAGGACGACATTACTTTAGCTACATGATTTAACGTCGTTTTAACTTTTTGAACCGCAATAATTTCAAGTTGTGTATTTACAGCAGATACCGGAGACAAAGTATCCGACTCCTCCAAAAAATCAACATACCATCGATACCCTTCATCTGTGGGAATACGTCCAGAGGAAGTATATACCTGTTTCAAAAAACCTAATGTTTCTAGCGTCTTTAATTCATTACGAACAGTTGCTGAACTTACAGAGAAATTCAATTTTTCAACCAACAATTTAGACCCAACCGGTTCCGCGGACTGAATATAATTAGCGATCGCTTCCTTTAGAATTATTTTTTGTCTTTTTTCCATAACTTTACCTTCAATATTAGCACTCTACAACGAACAGTGCTAATAGAGAGAAAAAAAGAATACCCGTTCAAAAATAAAATGTCAATTGGGCTCATAACAGACCATCTAAAACGAATATATCAATTTGATTCATGCAAACGAACAATCAAACGTTTAAATCCAAATAATTCAATAACAACAAAAGCTATATCGAACCCTGTATACAATATATAGGAAGTCGCATATCCACATCCAAGCAATAATTTTATATAAATAGATTGTCTGTTCTAAGCAAATTTGATTAAATAAAGTAAATGTCAGACAAACCTGTAGGAATCGGAATTATTGGACTTGGAAATATGGGGAAAAACCATATTCGTAATTACGCCCGCATAGATACCTGTAAAGTTATTGGTATTTGCGACGTCCAAGACGATGTCCTTGAACAATTTTCAAAAGAATACGACTGTAAAGGTTTTAAAGATTTAACAAAGTTTTTAAATACACCTGGTTTAGATGCGGTTAGCATCACGAGTCCGACACGAACTCATTACACCATAGCGAAACAAGCAATTCTTTCAGGGAAACACGTCCTTATTGAAAAACCAATCTGCGACAACGTTGATCATGCACAAGAACTTATAGAACTTGCCGAAAAACATAACCGTAAACTTTTAGTCGGACACATCGAAAGATTCAACCCAGCCGTACTAAAATTAAAAGAAATTTTAGCATCCGGAACAATAGGAAAACCGACATCTCTTATCGCAAAACGGGTAGGCGCATTCCCGGCACAAATTAAAGATGCAAACGTAATTATCGACCTTGCCGTCCATGATATTGATATATTTTCGTACTTACTAGATCAAACCCCTACCGAAATAACCGGAAACGCGGGACGCGCGCTAAATAGTAATAGAGAAGACTACGCTCAAATATTTTTAAAATACGGAGACCAAAGTGGAATCATTCAAGTCAATTGGATTACACCTATCCGAATCCGAAACCTATCAATTACGGGCACAAAAGGATATGTCGAACTTAACTACATGACTCAATCTTTAATGCTATATGAAAGTAACTATTCAAGTGATTTTGACAGTTTTGGAGATTTCATCATCAAATTTGGGGAACCAAATAAACAAGAAGTTATTCTTGAAAAACAAGAGCCCTTAAAATTAGAGCTTTCTCATTTTATTGAATGCATACAACAAGACAAAACACCTTTAATCACTGGACTACAAGGTAAAAAAGCACTTGAAATCGCTTTAGAAGTCATTAAAAAGATCTACTAAGACTTACCAACAATCCGATCTTAATGTTACTATATCCCGTAAGATTTTAATTTATTAGTGATTAGCATTAATAACTATTATCTTATGAAGCCGATTATATTATTTGAACTTAGATTTAACTATTTGTTGTTTTGTTGCGTGACGTTTTAACACATGATTGTAAAGGGATACGAGGTAAAAACTCTTTAATTACTAAAAATATAAAGTCCTAATGTCCAACTAGGATAAAAAAGTAAATTAAACCCTAACCTTCGGAACTGTCTTTTTAAAAGACGTTATTTTAAAATACACAAACGCAAAACAATATTGAATAATCATAAGGACTATCAAAAATAGTCCCGAGCGATTTAAAAAAGTTCCAAAGGTTTCATTTACTATTAAAAATTGATTGTGAAAGGAAATACGGAAATGACGCATCCGGTTTTTCAAACTATTCTTGACGAAGAAACATTAAATTTTGATGAAAATTTAAATAGATCTGTTTCTTTGTTATTAAAGAAAAAACCAAGCACCATTGCCGTGTCTGAACCTTTAACTAGTGGCCAGGTGAGTGAACGACTAACTCAATTTCCAGGCAGCTCTTTATACTTCAAAGGAAGTATAATTTGTTACGTCCCACTAGCTAAAATTCAGGTCGGACAAATTTCCCCAAACACAGTTAGTAAACATGGATGGCTAAGTACAGAAATCACGCTAGAAATGGCGCGGAACGTTAGAAAAATGTACAAAAGCGATATTGGATTATCTGTTTCTGGCGTCGCTGGCCCGGGTGACGCAAAAATTGGAAACGAAAATACGGGAAAAGTTTTTATTGCATTGACGACATCAACAATTGAAAAGGTAATTCCTTACCAATTTGATGGATCTCGAAAGGTAATTCGGCAAAAAGCAAGTCAAGCCGCTCTTGTCTTAGTAAAACAATTGTTAATGAAACAAACGACTTGAATCACGCGAATCTAGTGGTAATAACTAGGTTTTTTGAATAACAACATACGAAATTTTAAAATACATACTAGGAGGAAGACATGGACGATAATAAAAAACGAGCACTTAGCTTCGCTTTAGCACAAATTGAAAAAAGTCACGGAAAAGGATCTATCTTAAAACTAGGGGAATCACCGAACATTTCTATCCCAACTATATCTTCAGGCGCATTATCTCTTGATCTTGCATTAGGAATTGGCGGCTATCCCAAAGGACGAATTATTGAAGTTTTTGGTCCAGAGTCTTCAGGGAAAACGACTCTATCTCTGCATGCCGTAGCCGAAGCTCAAAAAGCAGGCGGCGTTTGTGCATACATAGACGTTGAACATGCTTTAAACGCAGGTTACGCAAAAGAAATAGGTGTAAATATAGACAATCTTTATTTATCGCAACCAGACTACGGAGAACAAGCTTTAGAAATTACTGAAACATTAGTAAGGTCTGGGTCCGTTGACTTAGTGGTTATTGATTCTGTTGCAGCACTTGTCCCAAAATCCGAAATTGAAGGAGACATGGGCGACGTACAAATGGGTGTTCAAGCAAAGCTAATGTCTCAAGCTTTAAGAAAATTAACTGGAATTGTAAATAAGTCTAATACCATCGTTATTTTTGTAAATCAAATCCGAGAAAAAATTGGCGTTATGTTTGGTAACCCTGAAGTTACTCCGGGTGGTCGCGCTTTAAAATTTTATTCTTCCGTTCGTTTAGACATACGTCGAATAGACTCTGTAAAATCAGGCGTCGACATTATCGGAAGTAAAGTTAGAGTAAAAGTCGTTAAAAATAAAATGGCACCTCCTTTCAAATACACTGAGCTTGAAATTACATTTGGAAAAGGAATTTCTGCACTAGGCGATTTAGTTGATTTAGGTGTGAACTTTGGATTCATCGAAAAAGCAGGAACATGGTTTTCTTACAACGGAGAAAAAATGGGACAAGGAAAAGAATCTGCAAAAAAATTCTTAGCCAACAACGAAAAGGCTCAAAAAGAAATTCACGCTAAAATAACGGCCAAAGTAAATTCTGACAAAGATGACACTGCTGATAAAACGAGCAAGAAAAAAAAGAATGAGGAAAAAACAAAATGAGCATTCAATCAATAATATTGAGTGCATGTGCGGCAATAGCTACATTAGGCATTCTACTATTTTTATACAAAAAAGCTAGAAAAGAGCAATTACTCACGCGTGCCCATCAAGATATCGAACAAAGAGTCGTTCAAAAGAAAAAAGAAGCGGATCGTTTAGTAAGTAGTGCATACGAAGATTCAAAACGAATAAAAAATCAATCACGCAATGAAATTGATAAAGAAATTAAATCTCGTCGTGCAGCAATAGTACAAATCGAAAATCATGCGATGGAAAAAGAAAAACATCTTGATAGTAGAGACGATCTTTTAGCTGAAAAAGAAAATAATCTAGAACGAGAAAAAGATAAAATTAAACAGCTTAAAGAAAAACAAGAAGAAATTATTCAAAATCTTCTTTCCACACTAGAAAAAGCTGCCGGCTTCTCTAGAGAAGAAGCAAAGAAAATTCTTTTAGATAATGTTGAAAGAGACGTTCGTCAACGTGCTGGAAACATGATAAAAGAAATGGAAGCTCAAGCGAAAAAAATTGCAAACCGTAAAGCAAAAGAAATCATTGTAGATGCAATCCAACGAACAGCCGTTGATCATATCGTTTCTGCTACAACCTCTTCTGTGCAACTTCCAGACGATGAACTGAAAGGGAGAATCATTGGACGAGAAGGAAGAAATATTAGAGCCTTCGAATCAATGACAGGTGTTGACGTAATAATTGATGATTCCCCAGGAACCGTTATTTTATCTGCATTTGATCCTATTCGAAGAGAAATCGCTAAGTTGTCATTAGAAAAGTTGGTTCAAGATGGAAGAATTAATCCTTCTAGAATTGAAGAAGCCGTTGAGCGTTCACGCAGTGAATTAGCTGAAACCGTAAAAGAACGTGGTGAAGAAGCTGCCGACGAACTTGGCCTGCAATTCCATCCAAAAATTATCGAAATGATGGGGAAATTACATTACAGAACAAGTTACGGACAGAACATGCTTTCTCATTCTCTTGAATGTGCTCATGTTGCAGCAATTATCGCAGAAGAACTCAATGTAAACGCTACCCTCGCAAAACGTGGAGCGATGCTTCACGATATTGGAAAAGCAATTGATTTTGAACAAGGTGGTTCTCATACGACGCTTGGAAAAGAAGTGTGTGAAAAACATGGCGAATCAGCTGAAATTCTTAACTGTATTATGGCCCATCATGAAGAAGAGCCTTTCGAAACTATCGAAGCAGTTATCGTTAAAATGGCAGATGTTATTTCTAGCTCTCGACCAGGTGCTAGAAGAGAATCTGTTGAAGCATACGTAAAACGATTAGAGAAACTAGAAACTCTTGCTTATTCTTTCGAAGGAATTGACCGCGTATTTGCAATTCAGGCTGGCCGTGAAGTTCGTGTCATCGTAAAACCAGACGAAGTCGATGAACCAAGTAGCCACAAACTAGCAAATGACATTGCAGTAAGAATTGAAAAAGAAATGGAATACCCTGGTGAAGTGAAGGTAAGTATTATTAGAGAAACTCGTGCTACTGGTGTAGCAAGATAATATGAATGCCATCAATGTTCTCTGCATAGGTGATATTGTTGGCAAACCTGGACGCAAGGCTTTAGAGAAACAACTAAAGGTCATTACATCTGAAAACAAAATTCATTTTGTAGTGGCCAACATTGAAAATGCTGCGGGCGGTTTCGGAGTAACAAAACGAATATATAAAGAATGTTCTGAATTCGGAATCCAAGCATTTACTTCAGGAAACCATATCTTTGATAAACGTGAAATAATGGAAGATATGGAATCATATTCACGACTCGTCCGCCCAGCAAATTTTCCAGAAGGATGTCCAGGAGATGGATATAAAACATTTAAATTCAATACGATAAAAATTGGAATAATCAACTTAATGGGCCGTGTATTTATGGGGTCAAACCTTGATTGTCCGTTCAAAAAATTTGATGAAATCTACGACCAAATAAGAAATGAAGTCGATATTATTTTTGTGGATTTTCATGCTGAGACAACCTCTGAAAAACAAGCTTTCTTTTGGTATGTTGATGGCAGAGCATCTCTTGCTTGGGGAACGCACACACATATTCAAACGGCAGATGACCGTATTCTTCCACAGGGGCTGGGATGTCTCACCGACCTTGGAATGACAGGAATACAAGATGGAATCCTTGGAATGGAACGAGATCCAATTATTAGACGATTTCTTACCCAACTACCAAGTCGATTTGTTGTCCCTCAACTAGACGATGTTATTATAAACGGAATCATTGCAACAATTTCCGTGAGTGATAAAAAATGCACCTCTATAAATAGAATTTTCGATCGATTCAAGATCTGAAAATTTTTCATCCATTTTTTTACAAAAATCTGTTTTGAGTTATGTGCTAGAGAAAGATATACTTAAAAAAATACAAACCTCCGCAAACTATAGATAAGTTTTACTTGGAGTCCAATTCGTTTAAAAAAGATAGCCATACAATCTTATGATTGACGTGTGTCACTACCTATCTATAAAGGAAAAGAAATGATAGAAACAAAAAATCTAGTTAAAGCGTACAGAAATAGGCGCGTCGTTGACGAAATTTCTCTTGAAATGAAACAAGGGGAAATCGTCGGACTATTAGGACCAAATGGTGCTGGAAAAACAACAACTTTTTACATGATGATTGGACTCGTCCGTCCTGACAGCGGAACTGTTTTCTTAAACGGCCAAGACATAACAAAATTTCCAATGTACAAAAGAGCGTCACTAGGATTAGGTTATTTACCCCAAGAGTCTTCCATATTTAAAAAACTAACTGTCGAAGACAATCTTAAAATATTATGGGAAATATTAAAAAATGTTAAACCCGAAGACTACGAAAAACGAACTCAGGAACTATTAGGAGAAATGGGCCTACTTCATCTAAGAAAATCGAAAGGAGTTGAGTTATCAGGAGGAGAAAAAAGACGTGTAGAAATCGCTCGTGCACTAGCTATCAACCCATCTTTTATTTTTCTCGACGAACCTTTTGCTGGAATCGACCCAATAGCCGTATCTGATATACAAAAAATCATCAAATCTCTTAAAGAAAAAAACATAGGAATTGTCATTTCAGACCATAACGTAAGAGAAACTTTAAGTATTACCGATAGAGCCTATCTAATTCATCAAGGAAAACTATTGCTATCCGGAAAAGCAAAAGAAATAGCAGAAAACCCTTTAGCAAAAAAGTTTTATTTAGGCGAAAACTTTAAATTTTAAACACATGCACATACAACATTACCATCGTTTAATTTTAATAAAAAAGGATATTCACGACCTATGATCAAGAAATTTGACATATATATTGCAAAAGAAATGATTTATCCGTTTTTATTTGGAATGGTCGCCTTTACATTAATTTTAATCGGAAGTTCCGTCTTATTCCCTCTTGTTGCAGAAGCAATTAAATATCAAATCCCTCTACCTACTGTTATAAAACTATTAGTGCTTGAAACACCAGCCATTGTTGTTTTCACATTCCCCATGGCTACATTATTAGGAACATTGATAGGATTCGGTCGATTAAGTTCAGACGGGGAAATCACAGCATTTAGGGCTGCCGGAATAGGAATTTACCGAATAGTCACCCCAGTGATTATCGTTGGTTTTTTAATCAGTTTTATGACTATTCTGTTTAACGAGTATGTTGTACCGACATCAAATTACAAAGCTAAATCATTACTAAAACAACTCCAAAACAAAAATCAAGTAATCGTTAAAAATAATATAAATATTACAGAGTATGATAAAGAAGGCTTACCTCTTCGAATACTAAATGTTATGAACGCGGAAAATGGCTTACTAAAAGACATCACTGTCGCGGAATTTGAAAAAGGTTGGTTAAGCAGAATCATTAGGGCAAATTCAGGAAAGTGGTTCCCAACTGGAGGATGGGTCTTTTACAACGGGATTATGCATAATTTCTCTCATGAAGCTAAAACCAAAGTTAATATGATTAAATTTAAAAAAGAATATATAAATATTAAACTTAAACCATTTCAACTTACGGGTAGAAAAAAATCAACAAAAGAAATGAATGGAGTAGAGCTTTGGGAAGAAATTCAAATAATGAAAAGTACTGGAGAATCTTTCACAAGAAACCTAGTTAAATTCCATCTAAAATTCTCGGTGCCATTTGCTTGTTTAATATTTTCTATACTAGGAGCTGCCGTAGGGATTCGTCCTCACAGAAGCTCATCAGCAATAGGTCTCGGATTAAGCTTGCTCATAATTATGATCTATTACATACTGCTATCTCTAGGCATGGGCCTAGGTCAATCTGAAAAAGTCCCTGCATTTATAGCCGCCTGGATTCCTAACCTAATCGTCGGACTATTTGGTTACGGGCTATTAAAAAAAGTTGCTAGTTAAAAATAACCTGAAAATTAAATTTAACAAGACCTTCTCAAGAAACCTATGAAATCGTATACTTTAAGATAAGATTCATGAGTAAAAATATTCTTGTTGTTGATGATGACGAATCGATTTCTTCTATTTTTGAGTTTATTTTGCAACAGGCTGGATTTACTGTAATAACAGCAAAAACAGGAAATGACTGTTTATCTGTACTCAGCCAAAATGAAAAAATTGATTTAATCTTTTTAGATGTAAAAATGCCAGGAATATCTGGACTTGATACCCTACGCGAAATTTTAAAGTCAAATCCTAACATGTTGGTAATCATGATGACTGGATTTTCAATTAATGAAGTGTTAAAAACTGCTTATGAAAAAGGTGCCTACGGAATCATTTATAAACCATTTGATATTGAAGAAGTACTTAATATTATTAATAAAATATTCGAAATACCAAAGTCCAACCCATAAACGAAAGAAAATGAATGACTAAAGCGACACAATCAATACAAAAATACTCAGATCTTCCAGAAATGATTTTGTCTATTTCAAAAACACTAAACAGTCGCGTCCATTCCAAAATCGAAATAATTAATAAATATTACTACTGTCTAACTGAGGGATTCGGCCTGTCCGGAATTAATATATACCTTTTCGATCCTAATTCATCGACCATTGATATGTCTTTTCCGGAAAATAACTTGTGGAACATTCCTCAAGAAGAACGTGAGTGGCTAATAAAACGAACTAAAGATTTAATGATTAAAGAGTCTGATGAGCCCATAGACCATTTTTATATTAAAGATAGAAAAGACACTTTTTTCACCAATAAAAGACAATTAGAAAAAGATACAACAACCTTTAGCTATTCCTGTGCTGACGGACTGTACCTTATTCTAGTTTCCGAAGAAGAAACGATATTAGGCATCGTTTTTATAAACGATTGGAAAAACAAAAAAAGGCTCGATGACTCACCTGACTTTAAAAATAACCTTAAGCTACTTAGCCGATTAACTACAAATATTGTCACAGCATTAGATAATTTTTTAATACACAAAAAAATAGAAGGTCTGCTAACAGATCAAAAACAACTTAAAAAACGAATCAGAAAAGACGAGGAAGATTTAAAACAAAGAATTTTAGAACTTACCGTTTTATATGAAACATCCAATTCACTAGGCTACTCATTGGACTATAACCAAATTGTTAATTTAATAGTTGATGGTCTCTATAAAGTTTTAGTTTTTGACGTTTGCTCCATATTCTTAATAGATTTCATTCCAGATGGAGAAATAATTACAAGGGTTAACCGCCCCGTAAGCCAACAATTTTTAGATATAATTCAATCAAACACAATTTCAGCGATAGTTCCTTTTGTTAAAAAAGAGATTGAACCTAAAAAAATAAAAACTAAACTAGAAACTCGCTATATAACAAACATGCCACTCCCAGAAATAGAAAGTATGAAATCGTTTGCAAATGTTCCACTTATTTTTAAAGAAGAAGTAATAGGGATTATAAATATTTGCTCATCGACAAAAAATGCTTTTCAACGAAATGAAATGACATTTCTACACACAATGGCGAACCAACTATCATCTCACCTTGGTCGTTTAAAAATAATAAAGCGCTTAGAGAAATCAAAAATGGCGTCTTTAATTAAAAGTATTCCTGACGGAGTTATCATGATTGATGAAAACCATCAGCTTGAAATAATTAATCCAGCCGCTCTTAAGTTGTTAGAATTAAATAAACATCAAAACGTATCAAACAAACTATTCCTTAGCCGGTTTAAAGAAATGGGGCTTCAATCTCTCTATGAAGAAGCACTAAATAGTAAAACGTTTCCTGTTTTTAAAGAAACCTACTATAAAGACAAAGTTTTATCGTCAAATGTAAACAAAGTTGTAAATGCCGAAAACAAACGTGTCGGAACTGTTTTTATTTTTAGAGATGTTACAGAGCTTCAAAAAATTGACCGAATAAAAACTCAGCGACTCGATGTAATTTCGAAGGTTAACTTAATCATTAAATCAATTTCAGACCTAGATAACCTTTTAACCGTATTAATGGAGTTTATTTTAAATATTGCAAACGCAGAAATGGGATCTATCCAACTTAGAAAAGGTAAATCTTATTTAACAAAAGTACATTCGAATTTTCCCGATAAAATCCGTAGAGACTATAAGTTTGTATCTGGAGAGACAGTCTCCGAATACGTTACTCGAACGAAAGAATGTTGCTTCATAGAAAGCTATCATGAAAATACAAAGTTCGTCGGAAACACCAAAATAACGATCGAAGCCTATATTGGAATACCTATTATGGTAAAACACAATTTAGTTGGAATCATCAATATTGTTCGAAAAAACAATAACCCTCATCCAAAACTAACGCCAGATGATATAGAAACACTTACAACAATAACATCGTTGTCTGGCACCGCTATTCATAATGCACTTCTATACAAAGAAGCAATTAAAAAACAAAAACTCGACCAAGAATTAAAGGTAGCATACGATATTCAAACTAAACTTCTCCCTGAAAAACTCCCTGTAGCTAAAAATATCGAATTTGGAGCTATCTCAGTTCCAGCAAGAGAAATCGGTGGCGACTATTATGACTTTTTCGAATTAAAAAATGGAAATATAGGTATCATTATCGCAGACATTGTTGGAAAAGGAATTCCAGCCGGTCTTTTTATGGCAATGTTAAAAAGTATTCTCCATACCAATATTAAAACAATGACATCTCCAAAAAAAGCGATGGAAAAGATAAACACAATTTTATGTAACGACCCAGTTATCGATAAATTCATGCCTGTATTTTACGGAGTTTTAAACCCAAAAACATTGAACTTTAAATATTGTAATGCTGGGCATGAGCCAGCGATCGTTATTTCTAAAAACAAAACAATTAGCTTAGATACAGAAGGGTTTCCACTTGGAGGACTCAAAGATACCCAATATGGAGAAAATGAACAAAAATTAGTCAACGGTGACTTTTTACTATTGTTTACAGATGGGTCCGTTGAAGCCAGGAATGAAATAAGTGATAGTTATGGTCTGGATAAAATGATCAAGCTCATACAATCAACTCTTGATTCGACTGCATTAGAGCTAGTTGAATCAATCTATGGCGACGTAAAAAAATGGACAAGGGATCCCCAAGATGACATTACCTTAGTTGGAATAAAAGTTGATAAGCATCTAGAAAAGAATAAAGAAAAAGAAACAGCCATACGAACTATAGAAAAAAAAGTTTCTAGTAGTAAAAAAAATATTAAAGTCATTAGAAAAGAAGTTGAAAAAATTGCAAAAGATATGGGATTCGAAAGCTCAATCATATTCAATCTGAAATTAGCTATAAACGAAGCGCAAGCAAATGTAATCGAACACGCTTATTTCGGGACAGAAAATGGAGAAATCCTATTTAAATTTATCGTTTACAAAGACAGATTGGTTGTCACAATAAAAGACTATGGCCCGGGCATGGGCCAAAAAACTACAAAAGGAGAAAAGCATTTAGAAGAGTTAGAAGGATCTGGTTTGGGTGTATTTCTTATTAAAACGGTCATGGATGAGGTAAACTATAATAGAACCGCCCGAATTGGAACTGAACTCATATTAACAAAATATTTGGAGGAAAAAGATAATGGAAATAATTAAATCCACGATAAAAGAAGATATCATTAAAGTTGAAATTGGGGACGAAATTGATGAAAACTCAAAAGGCCTAACTGGGACTGTTGAATTAGACATCGAAAATCAAAGTCAATTTGTGAATATAATAAACTCTATTTTTGATGATGGAACAGTAAAAGTAATGGTTGATATGGTTAATGTGAGTTATATAGATTCTTCAGGACTTTGGGCATTATTTGAAGGACATAAAAAAGCGGCTCAAAAAAACGGAAAGCTTGTTTTATTACGCCCTACAAAAGATGTAAAAAGAGTATTAGATATCACAAAAATGTCTTCTAAAATGAAAATTTTTGAAGCCGAAGCCGAAGCCCTTGCTTGTTTAAATGAGTAGTGTCGACAAGTAAAAATTTAGTCAGCATACTTAATTCGTCTGACTTTATTGAAAAAGCAAAAGTAGATAAAGCTTTAGCTCATTGTGATGAAACTGGAATCAGTCTCTTTGACTCTTTAATTGATCAAAATTTAATTGAAGAAGAAGAACTATTAACGCATCTTTCGAAAGAGTTGGATATTCCCTTCGAAAAAATTGATAGAACGACTATTGATTTTAGGGTGGCCTCCATCATTCCTGAAACTTTTGCTAGAGACCATTTTGTATTGCCCCTATTTCAACTAGGTAATATTTTGACAATCGCAATTACAAATCCTTTTGATATCCATACAATCGAGGAAGTCGAACTTATAACAGGCCTCGATGTTAGCCCAATTTTATCGGTTAAAGAAAGCCTTTCTGCCCTTTACGAATTTACATATTCTTACCAAGATACTAAAGAACCTGAAGATCCAACAACAATGTCCAGTTTATTTGAAATGGGTATGAAAATTATGGAAGAACGTTCTGGCGAAGGTGATGATGAAATGGTTGATTTGGCGCAAGAAGCTCCAATAGCCAAATTAGTAGATACAATTATTAAACAAGCAATTTCTGAAAAAGCGTCAGATATCCACATCGAACCAGAAGAAACGCTTTTAAAAGTTAGGTTTAGAGTTGATGGAATCTTAAAAGACGTAATGAATCCTCCAAAAAGCCTAGAATCTGCGATTATTTCCCGTTTAAAAATTCTATCAAATCTAGATATTACAGAAACTCGAAAGCCTCAAGATGGACGTATCACATTTAACGTCAAAGACAGAGATATCGATTTCAGGGTCTCCACAGTTAGAACCATATCTGGAGAAAAAATGGTTTTAAGGGTATTAGATAAATCTGGAGCATTCGTATCTCTTGAACGAATTGGTCTTACAGAAAATGATTTTCAAATGTTAACAGCGATGATCAGCTCGGCATCAGGAATTTTAATAGTCTGTGGTCCTACAGGATCTGGAAAAACGTCGTCTTTGTATTCATGTTTATCTAAAATCAATTCTCCAGAAAAAAATATAATTACAATTGAAGATCCTGTTGAGTTTAATTTAGCAGGAATCAATCAAATACCCGTCAACCATAAAATCGGAGTAGATTTTGTAACGGGCTTAAGTGCCATCGTAAGACAAGATCCGGATATCATAATGATTGGGGAAATTAGGGACATCAAAACAGCAGACATTGCCATTCAAGCAGCCTTAACAGGTCATATGGTTTTCTCCACACTTCATACAAGAGACGCCGCAGGTACCATTACTCGTCTAATTAACATGGGGGTTCAACCCTTTTTAATAACCAGTTCTGTTATAGGAATTATTGGGCAACGTCTTGTTCGAACCATATGCCCAAACTGTAAAAAAACAGCGGACCCGAGTATTTATACGGGATACAAACAAACACAGCTTGTAAAAACTCTTGAAGGGATGGTTGAAGGAAAGTTAAAAATACATATGGGTGAAGGCTGCAAGTTTTGCGATGAATCAGGTTATAAAGGACGAACGGGGATATTTGAGGTTATGGGCTTAAACGAAGAAGTAAGATCTCTCATTCTCGATAAATCGAGTACCGAAGTTATTCAAAAAGCAGCAACCAAATCAGGGATGACAACAATGAAAGATGACGGACTCCAGAAGGTGCTATCAGGTATAACAACTGTTGAAGAAATCGCACGTGTCATCGATTTATAAAGGAAACAAATGAGAGTCTTTGCTTATTCATATGAAGAATCTCCAGGCCAGTATAAACGGGGAAAAGTAAAAGCCGATACAATGGGCCAAGCAAAAGCTTTTTTAAAAAAGAAAAAGATTTTTCCCAAAAGTTTAAAAGAAGAAAAAGATTCATTACTGACACGCCTTTTTGAAGAAAAAACAGTAGAAAATGATGATATTGTTTCATTTACCCAATTATTTGCAGGTTGTCTTGAAAGTGGTCTAACCATTAAAGATTCGCTCACTCTTCTTCAAAAACAAGTTGGTTCTAAAATCTTAAAAGATAGACTTGCGGAAGTTATTTCTGACATTGATGCCGGTAGTTCTATTTCCGAATCATTTACAAAACATACCGATATTTTTCCAAAATTCTACCCCATGCTATTAAAAGCTGGAGAAGCTTCAGGAAATATTTCAAAAGTTTTAGACTATATCGGCGAGTATCTTGAACGAATTAATAATTTAAAAAAAGAACTAGTCGGCGTGTTTATTTATCCAGGCATCGTCGTCTGTGTTGGACTAGGGCTACTTATGGTTATTCTTTCATTCGTAGCTCCAACATTTAAAACAGTATTCACGGAATCAGGAGTCAAACTCCCTGGACCTACAATTGCCTTATTTGGAGCGTCTGATTTTTTACTAAAATACAATTATATTTTAATAACTTTTCTAACAATAATAGGAGTAAGTTATTTTTTCTTTCAACGTTCACATAAAGGAAAAACACATATACACAGATTTATTTTAAACCTTCCAATCTTTGGCCCAGTCCTGAGAGACGTAAGTCTATTACGTCTTATTAAAACGTTTGATGTATTAGCAAATAATGAAGTTCCAATCACTCAATCTCTTCAGGTCCTTGAAGATAGCACGACAAATTTTGTCATTAGGGACATCATTACAGAAATAAGAAAAGACGTCGCTAGAGGTCTCCCTATTTCTGGTCCATTATTAAAAAACAAAAAATATATTAGCCCTCTCATTTCATACTCCATATCAATGGGGGAAAAATCCGGAAATTTAGGGCCTACATTAACTAGAGTAGGCGTATTTATCGACAGAGAAATTGGATTTTCAATGAAAAAACTATCAGCCAAAATATCTCCCATGCTCACGCTAGGGATTGGCGGAATGGTACTATTTATTGCATTAGCAATTTATTTACCAATATTTGACATGATGGGTAATGTATAAGAAAGGGTTCACATTAATGGAAATGCTAATCGTCGTTACCATTATCGGAATTCTTGCTGCAATAGTACTCCCCAGGTTTATAGCCTCTTCAACACAAAGCAAAAAAAGCGCACATATTCAGGACAGAGTGAGTATGAACGGAGTAATAGAAATGTTTAATTTTACAAATGAATCGTACCCAACAAGCATGTCAAATGACGGTTGGGTTTCAATTTTGGGTGATTATACGTTATATTTTCCAGATAGCGTTCCATCTACGTGTAATCAAAATACCGGATGGGAAATAAGCGGGGGCCGAATTTCAATGACAGGACATGATAACCATGAGTAATGAAACAACAGAACATTTAACAGAAGAAGAAATAAGACTTCAAAAAATTGAAAAACTGAAAGAAAAAAATATTAACCCTTACGCATATACGTATACAAAAACACACAACTCAGAAACAGTTGCAAAAGAATTTGAATCAATTGAAGTACAAGAAACATCAGAAAAAAGTGTTTCAGTTGCCGGACGAATTATTGCAAAACGTGGCCACGGCAAAGCGTTTTTCGGTAATTTAAAAGACGAACAAGGTTCCGTACAATTTTACTGCAATATAAATATTTTGGGCGAAGAACCATACGCCGAAATGCTTAACCTAGACGTTGGGGACATCATAGGTGTAACCGGAAATCCCTTTCGTACTAAACGAGGGCAGCTTTCCATAAAGATTAAATCTTACGAACTTTTAACAAAAACAGTTCACCCACTTCCAGAGAAATTTCACGGGCTTCAAGATAAAGAACAACGCTACAGACAACGATATGTTGATTTGATAGCTAACGACTCGACGATGAAAACATTTAAAACAAGATCTCAGGTAGTAAAATATATTCGACAATATCTAGATAACCTAGATTTTATGGAAGTAGAAACACCGGTATTGCAAACCATTTACGGTGGAGCAGCTGCACGTCCGTTTTCTACACATCATAACGAATTAGATCAAAACCTATATCTACGAATTTCATTGGAACTCTATTTGAAACGATTAATTGTCGGTGGATTCGAACGAATTTATGAAATAGGCAGGGTCTTCAGAAACGAAGGAGTCTCTTACAAACATAATCCAGAATATACGCTATTAGAACTATATCAAGCATATACAGACTATGAAGATATTATGGAGCTAACCGAAAACATTGTTTCATCCGTAATTTACAAAATTCATGGCACCTATGAAATTGACTATCAAGGAACCATGCTCAATTTCAAACCTCCATTTCAACGGGTAACCTTAAATGACGCTCTAGAAAATCATGCGGGAGTAAATCTAAATTCCGATCTAGACACCCTCAAAAAGAAAGCAAAAACGCTTGGTTTAGAAGTAAACGACGATACGAAAAAAGGCCAACTTCTAAACTTTATATATGACAAAGAAGTTGAACACCATCTAATCCAACCAACATTTATAATGGATTACCCTTGGGAAACGTCTCCTCTTGCTAAAAGAAAACGCGACGATAACCAATTAGTAGAACGGTTCGAACTCATTATCCACAAAATGGAAGTGGCTAACGCATTTTCGGAGCTAAATGATCCAATTGAACAACATGCTCGTTTTGTCGACCAAATCGAAGCTAAAAAATCTGGGGATGACGAAGCACATGAAATGGACGAAGACTACGTAACCGCCCTCAAATACGGAATGCCTCCAACAGGTGGTTTAGGCATAGGAATAGATCGTGTCGTAATGTTAGCTACCAACGAATCGTCAATCAGAGACGTTCTCTGCTTTCCACATATGAAAACAAAATAACGACCAAAAATCGCAGGGAATTTCAAAAGTTTTCAATTTAGTTGTCGTATCATATAAGACATTTGTCTGCATACGAGTACTTCCCGAAAAAAATATTGAACACTTTTAGAAATGCCCTGTCGACGAGTCAAAATTATTCAGATATAATTTTGACCTATTCATATGACAAAAAAAATTCGATTTTTAATACTTTTTATCATCCTTGGCCTAGCTGGCTGGACATGGATGTCTAATCCTATTCAACTAGGCTTAGACCTTCAAGGTGGAAGTAGACTCATTCTTGAAGCAAAAGACACCGAAGATCACAAAGTAAACGAAGACAATGTTCTTGGAGTACTCGCTGTTATCCGTAATCGAATTGATAAACTTGGTGTTTCTGAACCAATTATTCGCACTAAAGGTAGAAATCAAATCGTAGTAGAACTCCCGGGAATCAAGGATCCTGATCGTGCAATTCGTTTAATTGGAGAAACCGCTCTTCTAGAATTCGTTGAAGCAGAATGGGCACCGGAACGAGTAAATGACCTTTCAAAAGAAGAATTTATAACTTTATTTGGAACGGATGCGATAATTGAGCAGTTCGAAGTTAAAGACGACAGTGGAAATATTACGTCCAAACGAACAATTATTCTTAAAAAAACAGCATTAACTGGAAAAGACCTTAAATTTGCGGGGCCAAACAGCAGCCAATATGGAGACCCAATCGTTGACATTGAATTCAACGCAGAAGGTGCAAAAGGATTTCAAAAAGTCACCTCTAGAAGTGTAGGAAAACCGATCGCAATCATATTAGATGGAAATATTATCTCAGCTCCCAATGTTAACGAGCCAATATCAGGCGGACGAGCCCAGATATCTGGCGGATTCTCTTTAATCGAAATGAAAGATCTTGTTATTAAGTTAAATGCAGGAGCATTACCTGTTCCTGTAGAAATCATATCTAACAAAACAGTTGGTCCTACATTAGGTAAAAATTCGATAGAAAAAAGTAAAAAAGCAGGAATCATCGGATTCAGCTTAGTCTGTATTTTTATGCTAATCATTTATAAGGTACCGGGTATTGTTGCATGCGCAGCTCTCGTTATTTATTTATTTCTTTCACTAACTTGCTTAAAGCTTTTCCAAGCAACTCTCACATTACCAGGAATTGCTGGCCTCATTTTAACCATTGGTATGGCTGTCGATGCTAACGTTATTATTTTTGAACGAATAAAAGAAGAAAAACGAACTGGTCAAAGTCTTGCAAGTGCAATTAACCAAGGATTTTCGCAAGCATTTGTAACGATTCTAGACGCGAACATAACAACATTAATGGCAGCGGGAGTACTATTTGGATTAGGTACCGGGTCTATAAAAGGATTTGCTTTTACTCTAAGCATCGGTATTTTAGTAAGTATGTTAACTGCAATTTTTGTAACTCGATTATTTTTAGAAAGTATCATCAAATTCAGTCTTCCTCGGAAAGGAAATTTATTTAAAGCATGAACTCAGAAAATACGCCAAAACCTATTGTAAAACTCAAAATTATCGAGAAAAAAAATCTTTGGATTTTATTGTCATCTTGCGTCATATTAGTTGGCTTTTTACTTATGGCGTTTAAAGGCCTTCAACAAAAACCTTATTTAAATTTTGGAATCGATTTTATTGGCGGAACCACCATGATTTTAAAATTAGATGAAATGGAAAAAGAAATTACGGCTTCGCCTGATAATGAAGCAGCTATACATGACTCATACACTTTAAAAATTCGAAGCGCATTAAAAGATAAACAGCTTGAGAAAAGTACGATTCAATTCACTCAAGACAACGAAGTAATAATCAAAACATTAGAACTGACATCTGATAAAAACTTAGATATTAGGAATCATTTAAAAACAGAAATTGGTGAATTTCAGGTTCTTGAGATAGATTTTATTGGACCTACAATAGGAAACGAATTACGACGAACATCCATATGGATAATCATCATTGTCAGCATATCTTTATTAATTTACATTTCGTGGCGGTTTGAATACTTCTTTGGTATTGCAGCATTATTTGCATTACTACATGATGCACTCATTACTATTTCTATGGCATCTCTATTCAATATAGAAATTAACACTGCATTTGTTGCCGCATTGTTAACAATATTGGGTTACTCTATAAATGATACAATCGTGGTATTTGATAGAGTTAGAGAAAACTTAAATAAATTTAAAAAACATTACACACTTCCATTTATTAGTAATTTATCGATATCTCAAACAATTGCCAGAACGATTAATACATCGATAACTACGCTAGCCGTTATCTTTTGTTTAATAATTTTTGGTGGGACTACTATCAAAACATTTTGTGTCGTTTTATTAATTGGTGTTATCGCAGGAACTTATTCGTCTGTATTTATTGCTGCGCCACTACTTACGATTTTTCAAAAGAAAACAGACACCTAACACAAGATAAATTTCGTCAACGAACAGTTTATTAAAAATAAAGATGCCCATACAAAAAAACTGATCCAAAAAATCATTTCGAATAGATAGTTAAGCATCTGTATACAACAAAAGTATTAAGAAAAAAATCTATTGCTTTGCCAGTGTAATAATCTGTTCAAACACATTATGCTGGAGAGACTTGTCAAATTGAGTCACGGCCTCTTTGTCCCTGGCTCTTAACCTCGTAAATACGTGTAAATCGGATTCTAGCATTGAAACAACCGGTTTACTTCCATCATGTAATCGAATGCCGTCATAAATAGATATGGCACTTTGTGGGTCCACTACCGGGTCGTTACTCGCCTGAAATATCTGACAAACAGTTTTGGCTGGTAAAACGATCCCGATCTCCAGTTTATTCTGAATCAACTTAATTAAAACTGCTAATTCACGCATCCCCTCTTTCGGGTTAATTGTATACCAATATTTCTTCTTTTCATCTGACGCTGCTTCATTACGAATATCTTTTACGAAAGGGTATATATAAGGAACCAAAGCCAATAATTTCGAACGAGGATGTACCAATGAGTCAACAAAAACTACAGAATTAAGCGATTGCGAAAAAGCCTCTTCAGCTAGTAAATCTAATATTAGAGTCCCCCCAGTAGAAGCTCCTACAATATTAATAGATCGAAAGCCAAGAGAAACCAATGCATTGTATTCGCTAATAATTGGTTCAGACCAGTCTTTCCAAGAAGTCTTACGAAAAGAATCCAAACTGCGTCCATGACCTCCTAATAATACTGAAGAAACATAAACACCTTTCAAAGGAGTATCTCCACGACCATCTGCGTAATCAGAAAATTCCGACCACTCAAACGTAGACGCTGTATATCCATGCACAACCATAATGACGGGTTTAGAAATATCGATCCCATGACGTTTAGAAACAATATAAGAAGAATCAATTAAAGAAATATCGGTAGTTTTAGGATCTCCCATTCCCCCAGGAACAAAAGTAAGTTGCTCAGAGCACCCAAAAAGAATCAAACTTAAAAAAAATGAAAATAACAGCCGAACTAACACGAAAATCCCAATAGCCAGTACAAATAAAAATGCCTGTTTTCAGATTTCGTATGCCGTGTATATCTATACACAAATATAAATATGGAAGCAGTCATTTTTATTTGGGCTAGCTATAGTTAGGAAGTGTAGCCGAAATTTCCCATAGACCTAAATTTTTGACATCGTTCATCAATAACTACATCTACGTCCATTTTCTTATAAGCAGTTAAATCCCGGACAAGAACTTTTTTAATCTTATCTGCAGTTGCGTCCCAATCATGATGAGCACCACCAAGAGGTTCTTCTATGACGCCATCTGAAATCCCAAGACCAACAATGTCTTTGGATGTAATCTTTAAGCTAGAAGCCGCTCTATCCGCCTTTTTAGCATCCTTAAATAGGATACTCGCACAGCCTTCAGGAGAAATAACCGAGTAAACAGCATTTTGCATCATATATAGTTTATTTGAGACACCGATTCCAAGAGCGCCACCCGAACCGCCTTCACCAATAACTACAGATATAACCGGAACACGTAATCCTGTCATTTCTTTCAAATTGCGAGCAATAGCTTCCGCTTGACCACGTTCTTCCGCGCCAATTCCAGGATAAGCACCAGGTGTATCAATAAATGTTACTATCGGCATATTAAAATTTTCAGCCATTTTCATTAAGCGTAATGCTTTTCGGTACCCTTCAGGATGAGGCATACCAAAGTTCCGTTTTATGTTTTCTTTAGTATCGTGACCTTTTTGATGTCCGATAATCATTACCCTGTGCTTTTTTAAAAATCCTATTCCTCCAACGATAGAAGGATCATCACTAAATAATCGGTCACCATGTAACTCTATAAAATCTTTAAATATTAAATTACATAAATTAACGGTATTGGGTCGTTTTATGTGACGTGCTATTTGAACTATCTGAGAAGGTGTCAATTTCGCATAAATCTCTTTTTTCATATGATCTGCGCGTTCCTCAATTTTCCCAACTTCTACGCTAAGATCGATACCACCATCATCAGCCAATTCTTTTAATTGCTCAATTTTTTGATAAAGGTCACTAATAGGTTTTTCAAAACTTAATGAATATTTCATAATTAACTCTTCTTTTGTGAATGTGGATTCAATAAACCAATAATACTAGACAAGGTACTTCTCATATCTTTTCGATTAACAATTTTATCTAACATTCCATGCTCCAATAAAAATTCAGACCGTTGAAACCCTTCTGGTAATTTTTGACGAATAGTCTGTTCAATTACACGTGGTCCTGCAAACGAAATCAAGGCCCCTGGTTCTGCCAAAATGATGTCACCTAACATTGCAAAACTTGCCGATGTTCCACCAGTTGTTGGATCACATAATACAGAAATATACGGAACAAACTTTTTACCTAATCGAAACAACGCTCCACTAGTTTTGGCCATCTGCATCAAACTCATTATGCCTTCTTGCATCCTAGCGCCACCAGATGATGTAAAAATCACGACTGGATTTTTATTTTCAATCGCATTCTCAATAATCAATGTTAATTTTTCACCAACAACGGATCCCATAGACCCACCCATAAACGAAAAATCCATAATTCCTGCATTCACCGGCTGACCATTAATCAGACCTTCTCCAATAATAACGGCCTCTTTTTTCTTTGTCTTTTTTCTAGCTTTTTCTAAGCGAACAGAATATTTCTCAGTATCTACAAACTTCAAAAAATCAATTGGTTCTATTGGAACAACGATCTCTTTAAACGAATTTTTATCAAAAATTTGATTAATTCTCTCTTCTGAAGACACTCTAAAATGATAATTACACTCTAAACATACTTTAAAATTCGCCTCTAAATCTTTTAAATACAACGTTGCATTACACGACGAACATTTTACCCAAACATCTTCGGGGATATCCAATTTTTCGGCAACTTTTGCCTTACTATTATTCTCACTAAACCAATCCAATATTGACATTAATTCATCCCTAAGTATAAAATTTCTTGGACATAATATCGATGAAATTGAAATTATGTCAATCTAAGCCAAGTCAGGTGATAGTAACTAAATGGTCACTTTCATCAACACTTTAGTAAAGTATAAATGAAAATTGAAAAAAAACTAAGGGTAATGGCTTAAATTAAACTTATACGATAATCTAACATTAAGATTATTTGATTAGAATTTAGTCGTAAAAAAACGACAATCAACGGAGAAATATTTTGGCAAATACAAAAACAGCAAAAGAAAACATACTAATTAATGAACGAAACCGAGTAAGAAACCTTCATTATAAAACAAAACTAAAATCTGCTCTTAAAAAAGCAAATTCAGCTATCGAAGATAAATCTGAAGATAGAGCCGAGATTGTTAAAGAAACACTAAAAACAATTGATAAAAGTGTTACAAAAGGTATCATTCACAAAAATAAAGCTGCTAGAAAAAAATCTATTCTTTCTATAAAGAACAACGCTGCTTAATTTTCTTATTTGAAAATATAATACTTAATCAATAAATTAATTTTAAATTTATTGATTCATTTTAAAAAGGCTGTCTCAAAAGGACAGCCTTTTTAAATCAAAAATTCTTTCATTTTACCAATCTATTATAAAAATATTTAAATTATTATGAAAAGGAATTATAAATGAAAAAAATCACCCTCATATTTTTAATTACCACCTATCTAACGATAATTTTATTCCCACTATCTATCTACTCAAAGGGAAAAACTGAACAGACAGACATATCCAATCAACAGATTCGTTACGAAACCATACCAAGTATGGACTTCGTCTACAGAACCCCTCTCATTCAAATAAAAAACACAACGTTTAACGTAGAAATAGCAGACACTCCAGAACTTAGAGCAAAAGGGCTCATGCATAAACCCTACATGGACCGAACAGAAAGTATGTTATTTGTATTCGAACACCCAAAAAAAGCATCGTTCTGGATGAAAAACACATACGTCGCATTAGATATTTTATGGATTAATTCATTGAAAAAAATCGTCGATATAAAAGAAGATGCCGTTCCCTTTACAACGATTCCACTAACACCCGAACATTATGCATCCTACGTTTTAGAAATAAAATCTGGATTAGTAAGAGAGTTAGGGATAAAAGTCGGAGACTCTGTAAAGTTTATTTATATTCCCTATTAATTTTCTAACGTAGATCCATGGTTAGGATCCAAATTAATAGAGTCGTTCGAACTAACAGAGTAGCTATCTTCATCAGACAAGACATCACCATCAACATGAACAGTTCCTAATCGCCTGTCCATATCTTCTAATTGATTTAGTTGATACCCTCCGAAAACTTCAGGAACACGTTCATGAGAACCCAACATCACCCGCCGATAGGCATCAACAATAGAGTAACCTGCCTCCCTGTCTAACCTATAGTTTTCCTGAATGTTAGAGGACCCTGTTGTCAAATCAAGTATGTTAACATCATCACCTCTTGCAAGCAGAGGCATCATCGGCAATGAATTATTATTCCCACCTACCAGTGATTGAGACCCAGGTCCTCCTACCATTTAATCTAATGAGATATAGTAGTAAGTACAGATACTTCTGTAGGAAGAATTATTATGCCCGCACGAACAGGCGCTTGAGTCGAGAAATTTGGAATTTCATCATATGCATACAATCGGTAATAATATTTCAGCCCTGCCGTAACTGATAAGTCTTCAAAAAACGATATATTTCCTGAAGCAACAACTTCTCCGTCATTTTGGCTTGATGGAATCTTATGTGCCTTTCGAATAAGTTGAACACCCTGAAAATCTCGATTCGAAGGGTTCGTCCACGTCAATCGAATAAAGTCTACCAAAACAGCAGGAGATACATTCTCATTTCCAGAAGGGGTTCCCTGAACTACCTCTGTTAGCTTAAACTCGCTAGGAGCATCCGGGCCCCTTGTATCAATTGGAGTTTCAATTAATTCAGTAGAGAAACCACTCGCGTTTCCATCAAGATCAACGGCTCTTAATGTAAAATAATATTGATTATCATTTTCCAAGTCATACAATTCGTAAGAGGTTACATTTCCTACGTCCACAAAATTACTATATATAATAGATTCACTTTCCAAGTTTTCGTCAACTTTTGAATAAAGAAGTTGATAGCCACTTATATCGCCATCAGAGTTCGCATCCCATGCAAATAATAAACTGTCATCTCCATTATCGACACGAAACCCTTGAGGAATATGGGGAGGATTTGTTTTATCGGACTCATTTGCTGGACTTTCATCTTCGTTTTGGAAAAGACTACGGGAACAAGCTGTTCCGAAAAGCAAAAGAGCAATACTAAGAATCAACGTAATTTTTTTCATATTTTTCTCCATGTCTAAGCCTGTCAAAATTGACAAAAACTTTTATGCTAAACTGTTTTCAAATCGTTCTCAATTAAATATAAGTCTTATCCTTATCGAAATTTAAAAACAAAACTATATATAGTATACGAAATTTAAAACCCGCATACAACAATTCACCCCAATCGACACACGTAATAAAACTGCGACGCTTATTTTGTTCGGATTCAAACAGAATTGAGACAATTTTAGGAAATGAGTATAATAAGCAAATGCCAAAAGCAAAACAAACAAAACAACAAAGCAAAAACTACAATAAAAAAAAAACCACGCCTTCAAACCAGCAATTAAATAAAGACGAGCGAATAAAAAGAGAGCAGTTTTTAAAAGAAATGTGGGGACTTACTTTGTTTTGCCTTGCCGCATTTGTATTTATTTCAATCAGGTTTCCTGCAACAACCGGTTTTGTAGGGTACTGGGTAATTGAGATAATTGGACATAGTCTAGTTGGTAAATCTATCTTATATCTTCCTTACTTCCTTGTTTTAACTGCGATTTCATTTTTCTACGGTCATTCAAAATGGAAGCAAACTATAGCTGCCGTCAGCACAGGTTTCTTTGCTTTTACTATCATTATGGAACTCTCCACAAATGGTTATTTAGATACTTTTTCTCCTATCACGTCCATTAACGCGGGTGGCATCATAGGCCACACAGGCCTCTATATTTTTCATAAAATTTTTGGTCTTTACGGAACCCTCGTAATTTTATCCGGCTTATTTTTTGTCGCTCCTTTTCTAATTTTCAATGTCTCCGTCGTTCATACACTAAAGGAGTTAAAACTATTTATTTCTAAAATAAATAATGCACCCAATAAGAAAAATAATGGATCAGATTCAAAAAGTTCCTCAACAAAAAAATCATCGCTAACGGCATTGATGCACCTTTTATTTTTTACAACAAAAAAAGAAACATTCTTAATGACATCTTCACTGCCCGCCCCAAAAATAAAAAAAACGATTCCATCTTCTAAAAAAGAGCCCGTGTCTATAAATGAATCTCCTGTAAAAGAATTCGAGCTCCCTAACTTTGACATGGATACTCCCTTACCAACGTCCAGAGAAACAAAAAAAACATCATCAAAACAAACAGATGAACCAATACCTATCCTGAAAGAACCAAAAATTGATAGCGAAGGACTAATATCATCACCTGAAATTGAGTCTGTTCCAGAGAAACTAGCCCCAACAATTAGCCTTCCTAAAAAACTAAAGTTACCTAAACTAACTGTCGCACCACCTTCATTAACCTCTCTCAGTAAAAAAGAATACGTATTGCCCCCTCTTTCATTAATTGCAGACGTTTCAAAACTAACGCCAAATAGCAAAGAAAATTTAGAGAGATACCAAACCCAAGCAACAATATTAGAAGAAACACTACAAAGTTTTAACGTCAATGCGTCAGTTGTAAATATCACCCCGGGGCCTTCTGTAACTCGTTACGAACTTAAGCCTGGAGAAGGTGTGAAAATAGCAAAAATAACGTCTCTATCAAACGATATTGCATTAAAACTAGCCTCAAACGACATACGCATCGAAGCGCCAATTCCAGGAAAATCACTAATAGGAATAGAAGTACCAAATGCAAGTGTAGACATGATTACATTACGAACTATTATCGAAAAAACCAATTTCTATGACATGAAAGAAACCCTTCTCTGCGGTGTTGGGCTAACAATTACTGGCGACGCCATTTGCATGAACATCGAAAAACTTCCTCACATTCTCATTGCTGGGGCTACAGGGGCTGGAAAAAGTGTCTGTATCAATTCAATTATCCTTTCTCTAATTATGAGATCGACTCCCGACCAGGTTAAGTTTTTAATGATTGACCCTAAAAAAGTTGAACTAAGTCTGTTCGAAGGTATTCCTCATTTACTTGCTCCAGTAGTAACAAATGCAGATATGGCGGCCGCAACATTAAAAAAATGGGCCTTGGCGGAAATGGAAACAAGATACGATAATTTTTCAAAAGCCGGAGTTAAAAATATTGAAGGGTATAACAAACTTATTATATCTATTCACAAAATGTTAGAAACAGACCCAGAAAAAGCTAGAGAAACAATCAAAGAGTGCAACCTCGACCCAGCAGATGCATTTTCTAACCTAGACCAAGCATCCATCGACTTACTTACAGGCTCTGAAAATTCAGAATCAGAAAACGAAAATGAAGAACCTGAACAGAAAAAGGAATTATTCATTCCCCAAAAACTACCTCACATCGTCGTTATAATAGATGAGTTAGCAGATCTTATGATGGTTGCTTCTGCAGAAGTTGAAACAACGATTTGTCGTTTAGCACAAATGTCGAGAGCGACAGGTATCCATTTAGTTATTGCTACCCAACGACCTAGTGTAAACGTCGTTACTGGCCTTATCAAAGCAAACGTCCCATCTCGTATTTCTTTCTTTTTACAATCTCAAATAGACTCCAGAACCATCCTAGATATGGGCGGTGCAGAGAAGTTATTAGGAAAAGGAGACATGTTGTTCTCACCGGTAGGAAGTTTTAAACCAAAGCGCGTTCAAGGTGTTTACGTCAGTGAAAAAGAAGTAAAATCTGTCGTTAAATTTTGGAAAGATCAAGAATCACCAAATTATGTTAAAGAAATCTTAGAAGTGACGCCACTTACACCGGATAAAAAAGAGAAATCGCCAGATGACAAAGATGAATACTACAACGACGCTAAAGATATCGTTATCAACACAAAATATGCATCAACGTCCTACCTTCAACGAAAACTAAAAATTGGATATAACAGGGCGGCTAGAATCATGGAAGAACTTGAGGCTGACGGAATAATATCAGAATATGCGGGCGAGAAAAAACCTCGGACTTTAAGATAATCTACCGAAGTGACTCTTTCACAGATAATCTCGATCATGGTACATTATCTACCATGATTAAAATTGGATTTTTAGGAATGGGAATTGTAGGGTCTGCCGCGGTAGATATTCTGAATAATAATAAAGATATTATTAGCCAACGTGTTGGAAAACAATGCATCGTAAAGACTATCTGTGTTAAAGACATTTCAAAAAAACGAACTGTAGACTTAAAAACCGCAACTCTCACAACAAATCCAGATGACGTAATCAACGACCCTGAAATTGACATTGTAATCGAAGTTATCGGCGGAGAATTCCCTAAGAAATGGTTACTTCAGGCCTTAAAAAATGGAAAACATGTCGTTACTGCAAACAAAGAACTCGTTTCAAAAGCAAAACAAGAACTTATAGACGCAACTCATGAAAAGCAAACATTTCTAATGTTTGAAGCAGCCGTTGGTGGAGGAATTCCAGTTATTCAATCCCTTTCCACAGCACTTGGTGCAAATAGCATGCAATCCATATTTGGAATTCTTAATGGAACAACTAATTTCATCTTAACTAAAATAGATGAAGAAGGAAAAGATTTCGCACCTGTTCTTAAAGAAGCTCAAGACTTAGGATTCGCGGAAGCAAACCCTCACATGGACGTCAGTGGATTAGACGCCGCTTATAAGCTAGATATTTTAGCCGCAATTGCCTTTCAAAAAAACGTAGGCCTAGAACACATTTTTTATGAAGGAATTGAAAACATTCAACTCAAAGATATTAACAATGCTAGAGACCTAGGTTATAAAATTAAATTACTTGGAATAGGAAAAAAAGTTGAAAAAGGGTTTGTTTTTAAAGTTCATCCTTGCCTCATTCCAAAAGCACATCCTATAGCTTCTGTTGCAAACGAATTCAACGCCGTTTTCGTTCAAGGAGATGCGGTTGGAGATTCGATGCTCTACGGTAAAGGCGCCGGCGGATTCCCTACAGCATCAGCGATTGTTGGAGATGTTATAAAAATCGTACAGTCAAAATTTTGTAATACCAGAAAATTAGAATCATATACACCTGTTTCAATTGATGACACAGATTCAAAATTTTATTTAAGACTATCGTGTAACGATACTTATGGAGTGATTGAAAAAATTGCCAAAGTTTTTAGCGATAATAAAATAAGCTTAGAAAAATTCTTTCAAAAAGATGTGAAAGAAGAGATTGCTGAACTTGTCTTTCTAACCCATTCTTCGTTAGAAAGAAATATGAAAAATGCAGTGAATAAATTAAAATCTATTGATGACGTTTTAAACGTTGAAACTGTTCTACGGGTTGAATTGGACGATTAATTAACTAAAAATCAATTTCTTTCTGCTATATCAGTACCGGCCATCAGTTTTAAGAACCATTATAGAAATCACTCATTCCAAAACTGCATTTAAGCAAACCATCTGTTCCTTTATTAAAAGAGCCCCTATTCTTGAGAACCCATTTTTGCATTTCGAAATTCATCAATTACCGCTTCCAAACCCTGTTTATATCCAGGGTCGCTTACAGCGGAAACAAAATAGTCTAAATCAAGATCTGAATCTCCAAAAGGGTCTTCTACCGTCACACCTAAATCAGCACCTCTTTCCAATATAGACCGAATCGATTCTATAGGTTGTTTTTTAATAATCATCCGAATCAAAGGCGTATGATCACTAATCCCCCTAGCGTTAACATCTGCTCCCGCATCTAAAAAAGCGTTAACAAATTGAGTATTTTTTTCAGGCCGATCAATTGCCGTTAACAAAGGAGTATCTCCCTCTCCATCCCGATTATTAAACCGGTTCCGCTGATCTATCAATCCAGGTTGAAGAGTATTCAACTTCTTAAGAACCGGTGCTAGTGACGTATCCAAAGGTTGAAAAGAGTCTGCCACACGATGACATAACGTCCGTCCGAGACTCGCTGTCTGAGACAAAGACTTAGCGTCATCGCTACCAGGTGTAACTCCATCCAAATTCGAAAAAACCGTAGACTTTAGATCATTTATAGACCCCAAATTTCCATCCGAATAAGATTCCATATATCCGGCAACCTTACCTAAAGATTTACTATTATCGCCGCCATTAAGGCTGTTACTACTCATACTATACAGCCCTGAATTCATGGGAGACATACCATTTCCTATCATCAAACCCTCCTAATATTTTTACCCAACTTATATATATTTCCATCTCATTCAATAATAACACTAAACATCATATCATCATGAACCAAATATCTTTTTTAATTAAAAATAGCACCCGTTGTTTCAACCATTATTGCTTGTGTTTTCTCAAACAATTGCTGCCCCAAACTCGCTGCTACATCCGAATCACTCAATTCTGCACCACCCATACCAGTCGGTATCTCGAATCCAAACGTATCTGCATAATCTTTCATCACTTGCACACTTTCCGACACTTTACCCGAACTAGTAGAACTATTCCCTCGAATGGATTGAAGCTTAGTTCCTAATTCAGTTAGAGCATCCACTTTAGCTTTAAGCTCTGGCGGAACAGACGCACCTTTATTTGCTTTAGTTTCAAGACCCACTTTTGCAGAAAAAGCCGTTCTAAACAAATATTTCGACCCTCTGTTTAAAAACTTTTCAGGCGTCTTTTGATAATGCACCATATCTTTTGTTAAATCGCCAAAATTTTCCTGCATACTATTTCCCCACGTTTCAGGTTCTTTCAACACTGGGAATTTTCCTTGAGCTTTTTCCAAATTCCCTGAATCCTCATGCACCTTATTCATTTGCACCCCAGCAACGACGCCATTAATAGTTGCAGCACTATAATAAGGCTCATTTGCATAAACTAATGCATCCATTTGAGAGCACATTGAATCCGCAGACGCACTTTGAAAATTGTTCACCTCAGATAAAGTATTATTTAATAAAGCCCTACCCTGATCCTTTGTAATACTGCCATCTGCAACTTTTGCACGAATTTTACCTTTCATTTCATCGGCTTTCCCTAGCTTCAAATCGGCTTTCAACTCAGCTTTAAACTCAGAATGCATAGGAATAGAGTTACCATCGTCACCTATCTTGTCTAATGCTTCATTCATACTATCATCAACTCTAGTAAGAACAGCCCCCATGATGTCAAATTTTTCCTGGGCGCCTTGTAACTCATTTTCATAAAGTCTATTCATAGCCACCATTTCAACTTGAGCATCATTAACAAGCAAATGATTTAAACGAGAGATTCTTCCTTCAATACTGCTAAGTTCCCCAGCAGACTTTCCTTCTTTACTCTCCTCCAATGCACCAATTTCTGCCTTAGTCTCTGTCACAACTTGCGTTTTTTTCGATGAAATATTATCTCGTTGAGTCTTTGCATTAGTCCAAGCCTTTTTATGTTGCTTAATTAATTTAACACCTTTATCTGCTGGCAGACCTTTAGCAGCTTCATTTGCCATTTCCATAAATCCTGCTTCACCCATACCTTCTAAGCCATGTTCAGCACCATCAAAAAAGTTTTTAGCCACTTTTGTTAAGGCTTGAGATGCATTTTTATCCTGTAATTTTTCTACTTGTTCTGTGTCATTAACGGAAATCCCCTGCTGAAGAATCGAATGCCCCGTATAATAATTTGTATCAAACATCGTGCCCGTTTCATTTCCAAATATTTCTTGAGAACAATCGTTCATTGTCGTAACCCATTGAGATTCCCCTACATTATCATTGTCATTCATAATGGCGTGATTCATTTTTGAAGTGAAATCAACCTCTAACATTCGAATATCTCTTAAAATTTGAGGGTCTTTATCTTGAAACATTTCCACGGCTTTGAACCAGTTATTTTCGGCCTTAGCCAAGGCTTTCATCGCATTTTCTCTTAGTTCAGGAGTTAGAGGTCTCGCACCTATTTCCTTTCCATCTGCTGGTGTTTGCTCTTCATATTCAATTGGATGAGGGGATGCATCAACAGATGCCATTAATGCCTTAAATTCAGTCTTAACTGCATTCATTAATGGAGTTTTACCGCCATTTCCTGCTTTAGGTGCCATTTTACCCGTTGTAGGCGGCATCGTTTTAAAATAATCTCTATCGGATGTTAAATTTGTACTTCCACAGGCGATAAGTTCAGAGTCGCTAGACATTCCTTTGTTATCTAAAGCAAATACCTGTCCTGTCGCTTTTGTATCTGCGGCAGGCGCTTCAAAAAATTTCTGAGATGTCTTCGTTGAACCTGACTTATCTGTTCCAAATTTACCTAGTAGATCAGCAATATCCATTTTAGAATGCTTTGCAGATGGAAACATAGAAACAGATCCAGTAGTACCTGCCCCTGCAACAGAAGATGCTCTTGCCTCTCTAGGAGTGGCTGCCTTTACGCCTCCTGACTTAGAACTACCATCTCCTTTAGGAGAAGTAACACTTACCGGCGAAGCCGGTCGCCCTACTGAAAATGCCAAAAATATGCCCCCTTTAATAAAATCTAACTTAATTTAATTTTTCAATTACAATGAATTAACTATTCCCTAAACTTGAAAATATTAAACATCAGAAAAATCATATTCACCTTTAAAAAGATAAAATTAATGTTTTATAAATATTTCATTTTGGGTAATTTAAAGTTAAAATGACATGCATATGCCATTTATAGATTTAAACGCGCTACAACGCCACGAAAAAATGACGAATCCAGGTGGTCTTTCAAGTTATCTTGGAAATGTATCTGATAAAAAATCGTTAGAAATGAAAAATAGTATTGCAGCATTGTTAAAAGATAAACATGGGGTATTAATAACAAATAGCGACAAAGAAAATGAAAAAGGTCATTACATTTATTTAAAAGTAACCCAAAACAAACTTTACCTAGTTGAAACTGTAAAAGATAAAAAACGAAATTTCTTATTCAATATTGAAAAACAAAAACTATACATGAACAATAAAGATTGTGATAAAAAACAAACAGAGTCCTTTTTTAAAAAAATAAATTCAATTGGAAGCAAATTGCAAAAAGATGAATTGCAAATGTTTGACTTAACAATTGAAGATTCTTAACCGTATTTACAACGAAATAATTACCAGCAAATACCCAAAAAGTAGAAATTAAAATTTAAATCGGAATGTCTTTTTTAACTAAAGACATTAGTTTTCAAAACCTAAATTTCTTTTAACAGATATCCGCCATCTTTTTGATCAACAATTTCAACACCAAACGTCGTTTTCAAAACGTCTCGAAGCCGATCTGACTCATCAAAATTTCTATTCTGTTTAGCTTCATTTCTAGATTGAATAATTGCCTGCAGTTCCTCCGTAACAATAATTTCAGATTCTAATTCGACTAAATTTAAGCCAAGTCTTTCTGATAAAAGAAAAAGTAGTAATCCACCTTTTTTATTTTTATAACAATAGCGGCTCAAATCAAACAAAATAGAAACGGCTTCCGAAAAATTAAAATCATTATTCAGGGCACCATCAAAACGATTTAAAAACTCAGTTAATTCTGGAGACTCAGAAAACTTAGTTTTTAGCCTATCTTGAGGGCTAATACGGTTACTTCCTAACTCCTCATCAATGTCGTTAGAAATTGGCATCAACGTTTTCAACGAATCAACGTTAGCACCAGCCTTAACAGCTTCAGCCAATTTTTGGACAGCTTGTTTACTTTCTTCTAATCCATCTGAAGAAAAGTGAATAGGTAAGCGATAATGAACCTTCATCAAAAAATATCTTAATACAACACCTGGGGTATCTTTTAAAATATCTTTAATTGTAAAAAAGTTATTTTTAGATTTAGACATTTTCTCATCTTTAATCTTCACAAACCCATTATGTAACCAATAATTAGCCAACGGATGATCTGTATGACACTCGGATTGAGCAATTTCATTTTCATGATGAGGGAAAACTAAATCTTCGCCACCTGCATGAATATCGATCGTATGTCCTAATAACTTCTTAACCATCGCCGAGCATTCAATATGCCAGCCCGGCCGGCCTTTTCCCCAAGGACTTCCCCAAAAAGGCTCTCCTTCTTTTGCTGGCTTCCACAACACAAAATCAAATGGGTTCTTTTTTTCTGTACTTACTTCAACACGAGACCCCGCGACTAAGTCTTCCAGCTTCTTTTTAGATAATTTCCCATAGCCTTCAAATGCATCAACAGAAAAACAAACATCATCCCCTGCTTGATAAGCAATCCCCTTTTCCATTAAATCTTTAATGATAGAAATCATTTCTCTAATATGATCGGTAGCTTTTGGATACACGCTCGCTCTTAGAATATTTAAGGCATCCATATCTTCAAAAAAAGAACTAATATTCGTTTTTACGAGTGCCTTCCAAGACACACCTTTTTCGGAAGAACGTTTAATAATTTTGTCATCAATATCTGTAAAATTTTGAATAAAAGACACATCATATCCCAAATACATCAAATGACGCCGAATGGTATCAAAAACAATATACGCTCGTGCATGACCGATATGGCAATTATCATAAACGGTCACTCCGCATAAATAAAAACTAACTTTATTTGGAACTAATGAATTAAACGTCTCTTTTTTCTTAGAAAGAGTATTATATAAAACTAACTTAGACATGATCTAACGCCCCTCTTTTGACAAAAATTAAAAAAATACAAACGACTATTAAGTTGAAGAATAACCATTCTCAAGTCCTGGAAACGTAGCCGCCTCGACATCTTTTTTATAAGAACCAATGGCAGCCACCGCTTTCTCTCCAAAACTTTCGTACTTCTTCAAGAATTTTGGATTAAAGTCAGAATTAAATCCTAACAAGTCTAACGTTACTAACACTTGACCATCACAATCAACGCCAGCCCCAATACCAATCGTTAAACACTCAACAGAATCCGTTATCGCCTTCGCAAGTTCGGAAGGAACCAATTCTAAAACAATTGCAAAACAGCCTGCAGCTTCAAGCTTTTTAGCCATATCTATTAAGTAGTCAGACTGTTTACTATCTCGTCCCTGAATCTTATACCCACCTAATTGATGAATAGCTTGTGGAGTAAATCCCAGGTGTCCGACAACAGGAATCCCCATTCCAACAATAGCTTTAACTGTATCTACACAATCGGGACCAATTATTTCTAATTTAACGCCGTGAGCGCCGCCTTCTTTAATTAAGCGGCCTGCATTTCGCTTTGCTTCTTCAACAGAAACGGTGTAACTCAAAAAAGGCATATCAGCGACTACAAAAGGACCATTATTTCCTCTCATAACGGCCTTCGTATGATAGACCATTTCATCAACTGTAACTGGAATCGTAGAGTCATATCCAGAAAAAGACTGCCCTAACGAATCTCCCACTAAAATCATATCAATATTAGATTGACTAATAATGCGGGCCGTCAGACAGTCATAAGCCGTCAACATTGTTACTTTCTTTTGTCGCTTTTGCTGAAGTAAATTAGGAACCCGTTTCTGCATCATTTTTTCCTACTTCTTTATTTTCTATAACTTTTAACCCAAACCAATTTTTGAAAGGCATTGGTGACCTGTCTTTATATAAACTGAACAACCTTGTCTCTAAAGCTTCTCTAGTAATATATCGAGTTAATTGTCCATTCTCTGCTAAGGAGATAATGCCCGATTCTTCAGAAACAACTAAAATAAGAGAGTCTGTCTTTTCTGACAATCCCAAGGCTGCTCGATGCCGAGTCCCCAATCGTCGATCACTAATTTTAGTATCTGTTAACGGAAGTAAACATCCGGCAGCCGCAATTTTATTTTCTCGAATAATAACAGCGCCGTCATGAGTTGGGTTATTTTGCCAAAATAAGGACACTAACAAATCAGAAGTTATAGACCCATTTACAGGGACCCCTGATTCCAAATATTCAGAAAGATTCGTAGACGATTCAATCACAATAAGAGCGCCTATTCTCTCCTTAGACAAATGGTCGATTGCTTTAAGAAGTTGTCGAATAATCGCAACGCCGCTACCTTCCCCTTGTCGAATTAATGGCGTGAACAATTTCCCCGTACCCAAACGTTCAAGAAACCGTCTCAATTCTGGCTGAAAAATAATAATCAACAAAAGAATAAAAACTGTAGATAACTTCTCCATCAGCCAATTTAATGTCGTTAATTGTAATATCGCACTTAAGAAATAAACCAAAAAGACGATCAAAAGACCTCTCACTAATTTGTAAACGTATGTGTTTTTAATCCAAACCAAGGTTCCAAAAATCAGCAAATAGACTAAAACTAAATCTAAAATATTTTTAGGAGTTAAATACTCAATAATAGACCAGTTTCCCACCATAAATTTATACGACGTCCAGGTTCACTAAGTCTTGAAATGTCTCTCTTTTAACTAAGTAACGGGCAGAACCATCTTTAACAACTACCATGGCAGGTCTACAAAATCGATTGTAATTTGAAGCCATCGAATAGTTGTAAGCTCCAGTTCCATATACAACTAAAACATCGCCAACTTCAGCATCTGGAAGAGATATTCCATTTGCCAAAATATCACCCGATTCACAAAATTTTCCTGCGATAGAAAACGTATCTGTATTTGGTCTATCAGCTTTATTTGCTAGAGCAAACGTATACTCTGCTTGATACATTATAGGTCGTGGATTGTCGGCCATTCCACCATCAATAAAAACATAATTTTTAACATTTTTAATTCGTTTCACCGTACCTATTTTATAAGCCGTGATTCCAGCAGTCCCTACAATAGAACGACCCGGCTCTAACATTAACAAAGGTAATTCCAAATTTTCTCGTTCACAAGCTGCTTTCAGTTTCGAACATAACCGAGCGACAAAATCACTAACGGCAGGAGGATCATCAGATTCAACATATTGAATACCAATGCCACCACCACAATTGATTTCTGGAACATCGATACCCAATTCAGATTTAATTAATGCTACTTTTTCGATCATTAAATTTGCCAAATCTTCAAATGGTTTAACATCAAATATTTGAGATCCAATATGACTATGAATTCCCAAAAACTCTAAATTATCATCGCTAACGATTACCTTAACTATTTTAATTAAATCGTTCTTATCAATTCCAAATTTTGAATCGATTTGACCAGTTTTAATATACTCATGCGTATGAGCCTCGATTTCA
>JABIPA010000052.1 GCA_018698675.1 bacterium
AAATTAAAAAGCCATTTTTCGGTTAGAATACATAGGAAAAATGGACCCAGTAATATCAAAGATTCGGTGTATAAAATCCCGTAATGATTGAGCATTTTTCTTGTTATAAAATGGTACTTGTCCTTTACGAAGCATATGCATTGTTTCAACGGTAGTGGTGCAAAACAGTTTCTCATCAATAATTGAAATTTATTTCATTTTTTTTCGAAAACTACTTAAATGTAAATGAAAATTTAATAAAAGTTAGTTCTATTTTAAAAACAATTTTGCATAAAAATACACTAAGATATTTAGGAGAAAAAAAAATGATTTCTATTGCGACAATTTTTCAAACGAAACCAAATTTTTCTACAATTCATCAACAATTAAGAACTCTTGAGAATACAAAAAATGAAGAAAAAAAAGATCGGCTTATTTTAATTTTGGATAATTTGGAAAAAATGGAAATTACTTCAGGTAAACCGTTAATGGCTGAAACGAAAAATCATTTAGCCCAGGCAAGTAACTTAGTTTCATACGAGGTGTTTTTTTGCTGTTTACAAGAACGTGTTGCCGAAATATCGGGAGCAAACGTTGAAATGTTGATAGAGTATAACAACCAACTAATAAGCTTTCAAAAAACAGAAGAAAAAGAAATGAATGAGCTGTTAAATAATTTTTCTAGACTTGCTCCTGAACATAGAGCCGTCAATATAAATTCTTTTTTGAAAGTTATAGAAGATTCGGTTTCTAATAAAGTGATAAACAACCAGTCTAAGTATTTTGATAATTTAATAAAAAATATTCATATTCAATCGAAGGATTTATTAATTCGAGTTATAGACCGTAGATTAAGAAAATCAGAAAAAAAAGAAATTACGTTAAGAGCTCCTCTTGAAGCCCTTTATAGAGATTTTCTCCGAAATAATAACGTAACGACTATCTATCCCCCAGTTACATCTTCGAACAAAAGCTGTAGAAAAGGGAGGGGGACACCCATTTTTAATGGGATGATAGAGATTAACCATTTATACACGGTGTCTGAGAGAAAATAGGTAGTGGTGCAAAAACTGTAAATATAAAAAACAGACCTAAAAAACTCAAAAAAAAGTTAATTTATAAATACATTTTTAGCACAAACCTTATAAAAGCGGATCCACTATTTATGAGAATTTGGAGATATTATTCTAAAGTGACAGTTTTTGCACCACTACCCCCTACAATCCTCCTAAGAGAAAATTATGGCATTCACTTTATCGTACAGACAATTCCGTTCATTTTAGTATAAAGATACAGACGCATTACGACATTAATATGGACGTTGAACATTTTATTATAAAACGTGCTTTATCTAAGGAAGGGCTTTCTTCAGCTCCAATATTAGCTATTACAAAAAATCCTTATTTTGTAGATAAACCAGTTGATAATCATACTAAATATTATTATGGAGTAAGCCTATCTGGAGATGAAAATCTCCCTGACATAAGATATATAGAGGTTGATCAAACAGCCCCAGACCCTCCTGAACTTAGGTCTTCCTTTCGGTTCAATCATTCTATGGAGGTTTACTTTTCAGGTTCGAACCGAAGCCGTATCATTCTAAATGAAGAATATTTAGATGTAGACGGAGGAGGGTACCTTCTTAAAAGGGCCCTTACCGAAGAAGGGCTTAAAACGGCATCCGTCTATAAAATAATTCCTGATCGTTCAACTTATTTTGTTGACGATGATGTGGATAATAATACGGCATACTATTATAGTTTAAGCGCTGTAGATTTTTCTGGAAATAAATCAAAAGAATCTATTTTATATGATAGTAATCTTGCCTTTGAATTTAAGGATAAAAACTTAGAAACGTATGCCTTGAATAATTGGATGGTTATTCGAACTGAAGAGACTTTTGGGCTTCCTTTTTTTCAATTGGAGGCTTCTTTTCTAGGCTATTTAGCTCTAAATGAAGAAGTTGCCTCTGTTGAAAATCTATCTGGGATTGAAAACTTTTCAATGGTGAAGGAGCTACTTATAGTGAATACTTTGATAGCCGATATTACTCCTTTAACATTGATGCCTGAGCTTGAAGTGTTAACAATAGAAAAAAGTTTAGTGGAGGATTATTCTCCTTTGGAATCCTTAAAAAATCTTCGGGTACTACAAGTAGAAAGAAAATATATGGACAACGAAAGTATTTCTTTCCTTAGAGAAAAACTACCAAATCTTACCATTAACTATTTCCATTAAGTTTTGGGAGTGGTGTAAAAAGAGTTTATTTAACTTTCAGTTTATTCAAATACCGATAGAAAGTCATAGGGCTCATACCAAGTTCATCGCAAATTTCTTTAACCGTTTTATCTCGTTCGTTATATAGCTTAACCGCCAATTCTTTTTTAGAATCTTTAATAGTTTGAGGACGTCCACCTTTACGACCTCTAGCTCGAGCTGCTGCCAGCCCAGCTTGAGTACGTTCAATGATCAAAGCCCGTTCAAGTTGAGCAAAACTGGCCATAATATGAAAAAAGAATTCACCTGTAACAGAAGACGTATCAATATTATCTTTAATACTTTTAAAATGAATTCCTTTATCTTTTAAAAAATCGATGAACTCTAAAAGTTGTTTTAATGTCCGACCAAGTCGGTCTAATTTCCAAACAATTAATGTATCTCCAGATCGAAGGTGAGAAAGGCAACTATCCAAGACAGGTCTGTTTTTAAGAGTCCCCGATTTCTTTTCTTTAAATATGATTTCACATTTTTCCATTTTGAGAGCATCTACTTGTAACTCTAGATTTTGGTCTTGAGTGGAGACTCTGGCATATCCGATATTCATTATTTATGTCCTTTTTAGTGAATTGCTAATAATTGTATCATAACTCGATATTTTATAAAATTAAGATTCATTGAATATGTTAATAAGTAGTGAGTTTAATTGTTAAGAACAAAACAATTTTTTAAAAACTAATTTCAAATTCATACCA
>JABIPA010000007.1 GCA_018698675.1 bacterium
ACTTGAACTGTTTTTCCAAGTCCCATATCATCTGCAAGAATTCCGCCAAATTTGTGTTTAAATAAGAAGTGCATCCATTTTAATCCATCCAATTGGTAATCTCTTAACTTACCTTTAAATAAGCCACTTGGCTCAGCAGAGATTTCTTCATCTTGTTTAACTTGTTTAATTAAATCCATAACGTCTGGGTCATCTGAAGTCGTATTCGTAACACTAAGAAACTGAAAAATATCTCGTTTGGAAATATCTTTTCCTACTTGAAGTGCTTTAGAGTTAACCATGAAGTTTAACTCTTTTTGTGTCTTTTCAGATAGTTGCACATATCCTTTTTTAGTCTTTATAAAGCCATGGTTGGAAATCATCAAACGAGCGATCTCTTGTAAACTATGAGGTTCACCATGAATCGAACAATTAGGATCAAATTGAAACCAATCTTGGCCGCTGCTAGATATTGAGAATTCGAGGTCCAAGGGTTCTTGTGATAATTCAAAGTCGGGTATGTTTGATTGAATAAGCCAATGATCTTTTTTAAGCTCTGGAACGCCTTTGGAAATAAGTAAGTGAATGTGTTTTGGATTGTCCAAGAAGAAAGGGATATCAAATTTGGTAAAAATCGTCATTAAGTTTGACTGGCAATGGGCTTCAAATGCCATGTCTCGAGAAATTAGGTGCCCATTCGTAATATTTCTTATTGTAGTTTCTTTAAAATCAAACCCAATCACTTCAGACCCATATTGAAATAGTATTTGGCAGGAAACTGATTCTTGGTCGTAGTCTAGTTTTAAAATAGGAATGGGGGTTTGTCGGGTCGCGATGAAAACTTCTTTTTCTATGTTTATAAAATCCCAATCCAAAACAGATTCGTACTTAGTTACAAAAGTTAAAAAATCTGAGCATTCTTCATTTGTCTTGTAGCTAGCTTGTTTTGTTTCAATTGTGTCTAAAAGGTAGTCGGTAAAATCAAGAGAAGGACAAACGTGAACAAGGTCATTTAATATAATAAATCCCATATTTTCATAAGCAAGGTAATAAAACCTGGACGATCCTAATAAAGGGAGGTCTGTTTGTAGTTTTGTTTTTATCCCCATTCCTTTTTGATGTATAGAGATTTGAACAGGAAACGATGATGAAAAAGAGAGGGGCATTTTCCCATCATTAAAGACCCAATATAAAGGAATATTAAAATCTAAAGCGCGGGTAAAAAATATACAGAGATTATCTTGCCCTATTACACAAAATTTTCCAGGGTGATGGGGGGAGACTTTAGTTAGCCTTGCTAGTGCGTAGCAAAAATCAGCCTCTTCGTCTGAAAATGAAGATTCGTTTTGATAGATAAATGATAAAAATTCTGAGAGTTTTAAATGTTGAAGTTTATTTTTGAAAAAAAATGATATGGCTAATAAAGGGTCCCCTTCAGTATCCAATATAGTCTCGATTTCTACATATACATTTTTAGGAACATCGTTAGGGTTAAGTGATTCTAATGAAATATCGCCGGTTTGTTTGTCTTTAATCATAGCTAGTTATCCTTATCAGTTTAAATGAGATTTTGTTTGTTTAAGATTTTGAAAATAGAACGGCATTTTTAATATGCTTAATCTTTTCTAAAAAAAGATGTTCGTAATCGTCTTCTATAATAAATAACGTTGGTGATGGCAGAATATCATTCGTTTTAATCAGATCTATGTCAGCTCTAGAACCTCTGATGAGCGTAACGTAGATAGGTGAGTCTACTAAATATTTCACATTTTTCTTAACGAAGAATACGTTTCTAATACTTTCGTAATGTTGAAAAAATTGGACAAGCTCGGTTACTTTTTCTCGAGATAAATTATGGGAAGAAAACGTATCATTCTCAGTAAGAGTTTGACGTTCCTCCTCTGCTAAATCTAACATCCTTTCATTTTGAATGAGTAATGTTTGTATGTTTTTAACGAGATCATGTTGTCCCGTTTCAAGATAATATTTCCGGATGATTAAGTAACATTTTGATTTTGAAGTGGGTGTTATACTCATGGCTTTGTCCATATAGTCTAAGCCTTTTTTTTCTAGGTTTTTAAGATAAAGTTTTCCTGTTTCAAACCAAGCTCTACCTTGTTCAGGAAAATCGTTACAAAGATCTTGGTATTTAGGAAATGCCTGCTGAGTTCCGTACACAGCTTCAATTAAGGTAGCTTGCCTAATTTTTTGTTGAAATTCCGAGGAGTTATTTTGTTCCAGAAGCTCGAGCTCTATGATGTTTTTTTTGTGCTCTTTTTCTTTGTCAGCCCATATATCTTTTGCTTCTTGCTGCCAGCCAGTATCTACTAGAGTTAAAATTTCCTCCCAATGTTCTGGATAACAGCTTTTTAAACAAGGATTAGTTGTCATCGTAGGAAGTTTAATTGTTAGTGATAATTCCTTAATCAGCTCTGGAGATGATAGTGTTGAAATCTTTTTCCAAGGGTAATCCAACAGCACTCTATTTAAATACTTTGTCGATTGTCGGCTAGGAATATTGTAAACATCTGACATGAATGTAGAGTATGAAAAACATTCTTCTAAAGATTTTTTACCGGCGAAGTCAAAAATCCGTGGCCAGAAATCGGTAGAAAGGTACATTTTTTGGATATCAAATTTGAACAGTGACTGGCTCAAAAACTCTTTTGAAAAGGTAAAAGAACCTGATTGAAGGAGTTTTTGTAAATTTTGCCTATAAAATGGATTGAGAAATAACGTGAAATAAGGATCCACTAAAGCAGCAATCGCCCGTAATGGTTTTAAAAATAAACGTTTATCAAGACTAATTGTTTCGATGCTTTCATTAGCCACTAGACTCAAATAAAAAATATATTGATTGAAACCTTTAAATTTTTTCTGGAAAGGAAGTTCTGACAGAGAAATAATCGCGTCAATTTCTTTTAGTGAAAGTCCAAGAAGGCATGGAAACCCAATTTCTAATTTAAACCCCAGAGGAATAAAAAATAAGAGTAAATTTGGTTTTACGTTAATACTAAAATCATCGATTATTTTTATTTTACGGATAGGAGGAGCGTTTCTATTTAGTCTAAGTTTATTTAATTTTGTCGTTAAGTCAGTCTTATCAAAATTAAATAAGTCGTCGTCTAAATTTCTAGTTTCAGGAACTAGGAAAAAAAGAGTTCTGAATAATAAAAGAAATAGTCCAAAAATTAAAATGCAACTAATTGCAGGATGGTACGAGTAAAATATATAGGTTGAAGCAATCACAGGAAGAAAAAGAACAAGAAAAAATAGCCCTAAAAACACGAAAAATGATGCGCTTGTAATAAGGGTAGACACAAACAAATATAACCTAGGATACAGGTTGAAAAACGATTCTGATTGGTTAAGTCTATGCTTTTTTTCCAAAGGGCTGATGTGGAGCATGGTAAAAAGTATACCCGTACTCCACCCAGTTGATCAATTTCTATGCAGAAGTTTTTTCAGTTTTTATTTTTTTAAGGAGACCAGTAAGCACTTTTCCTGGTCCGATTTCTTTTATTTCAGGCGTATCTTTAGCCAATAAATATTGAATTGAGGATGTCCATTGAACAGATTCGGTTAACTGGCCAGCTAGAGTATCTATGAAGTTTTCCAAATCGTATGGTTTTCCAGTTATATTAGAAATTACTGGAATACTGTTTTTATTAATAGAAAAGGTTGTTAAAAATTTCTTAAATTTTGCTTGAGCATTTGCCATGAATCTAGAATGAAATGCTCCGCTAACTTTTAATTGAATAACAAGTCTTGCACCTGCTTCTTTTAATATGGAGATAGATTCTTTAATTTGGGCTTCGTCACCGGAGATTACTGTTTGCATTGGTGAATTGAAGTTTGCTAGATCAATTTTATCCAAATTGTTAGCACGAAGGCTTTCTGAAATTTTCTCAGAAGAGAGACCGATAACAGCAGCCATTCCCCCACCTTGTTCTTGGGACATCAATGAGCCTCTTTCTTTAACAATCGTTAAACCGTCTTCAAATGTTAATGCACCACTTGCATACAGAGCGCTAATTTCTCCTAAACTGTGTCCCGCTAAGAAGTCTGCTTTTGGTCCTGTTTCAATTTCAGCCATATAATGTAATGCATTTACAACGTAAAGTGCTGGTTGAGTAAATTCAGTTTTATTTAAGTTTCCCTCAGGGTCTTCTAAACAAAGAGTTTTGATCGAATATCCAAGAATTTTGTCAGCAGTAGCTACTATGTCTGGATATTTATCGAATAACTCTTCTCCCATCCCTAGTTTTTGAGATCCTTGGCCTGGAAATACATATATTTGTGTCATGGTTTCTCCTGTTTATATATTAATAATTAAAATGATTTGGCCCAAATTTTACTGTGCCAATTTAAAAAATACTAAAGATATGAAATACTATCCAACAAATTAAACATTTAATAGCTGTTTAGAATGTTAAATAACAGTTATTATTATAAAAATATTAGCTTAAAAAATTTGAATTAAACCCATTTATTGAATCGGAAAGTTTAGATTTATTATAGGAGGAATTATTATGAGTGTTGAAACAATTACGTCTATTTTTGAAGAAGAAACATTTACCCTTGCAGATAAGCAAGAAAAATTTGTTAGAGGTGGTCGTCACCTTCTACCTAAATTAAATGAAGCGTTTACAGGAATTAAACAAATTGGTGTTATTGGATGGTCGTCTCAAGGGCCAGCTCAAGCACAAAATCTTCGAGATTCTCTTGAAGGAACAGATATTAAAGTAAAAATCGGTTTAAGAGAAAACTCGTCATCTATTCCGTCAGCTGAATCAGCAGGTTTCACAAAAGCATCTGGAACGTTAGGTGAAATGTATGAAGTAATCGCTGAATCGGACCTTATTCTTTTGTTGATTGCAGACGGAGCGCAAGCGAAAGTCTACAAAAAAGTATTTGAATCAATGAAAGATGGAGCTACATTAGGTCTTTCTCACGGTTTTCTACTTGGAGTTTTAAACTCAAAAGGCGAAAAATTCCCTTCAAATATTAATGTAATAGGTGTTTGCCCTAAAGGAATGGGACCATCTGTAAGACGTTTGTATGTTCAAGGTAAAGAAGTAAACGGTGCGGGAATCAATTGTAGCGCAGCTGTTCATCAAGATATTGACGGAAAAGCTAAGAATATTGCTCTTGGTTGGGCTGTTGGACTAGGCGCTCCATTTACGTTTTTTACAACTTTAGAAATGGAATATCGTTCTGACATTTTTGGAGAAAGATGTATCCTTCTTGGTGGTGTTCACGGAATCGTTGAAAGTCTTTTCAGAAAGTACACAGCAGAAGGTGTTTCTAAAGAAGAAGCATACACTAATACTGTAGAAACAATTACAGGACCAATTTCAAAAATTATTTCTAGAGAAGGTTTGTTAGAGGTTTACAACAAACTTTCTGGGTCTGAAAAAGAAGAATTTGAAAAAGCATATTCTGCTGCATACGGACCGTCTTTTGATATTATCCTAGAATGTTATGATGAAGTTTCTTCTACAAATGAAATCACAAGTGTTGTTTTAGCAAATGAAAGACATTCAAGATTTCCAATGGGAAAAATTGACGCAACTGATATGTGGAAAGTTGGCGAGAAAGTTAGAGCTGAGAAAAGTGATAAAACAGTTAACATTCATCCAACCACTGCTGGCGTATATTTAGCTATGATGGTTGCTCAAATTGATGTTCTTACTGAAAAAGGACATGTTTATTCTGAAATTGCTAACGAATCCATTATCGAATGTGTTGATTCACTCAACCCTTATATGGCATTCAAAGGAATTGCTCATATGATCGATAATTGTTCTACTACAGCTAGATTAGGCGCTAGAAAATGGGCTCCTAGATTTGACTATAACTTAGCACAACAAGCATACCCAGAGCTTGAGTCTAACGGTAAAGTTAACAAAGAGTTAGTTGACGCATTTAAAAGCCATAAAATTCATGACATTATGAAAGTATGTTGCGAGCTTAGACCATCAGTTGATATTGCCGTTGTTGATTAATGTCTGATTTTGATGACAAAGGGCAGTTAAAACAAGATGTTGCTGAAAAGCATCTGACAAAGCATGCCGCCAAGCGTAAAAAGAGGAAGAAGAAGAAAACTCAAGCTAAATGGCGGCAAAATTGCCCTGAGCTGTTTAAAAAAGATATGAATAAACATTATCAGACAGGTCGTATGGATGAAGAAATTGCTAAACAATTAGCCTCTTCTGAAACAGAAAAGAAGCCAAAAAAGAATCGACGCCATAAAAAGAGGAAGCCTCGTGAAGAGAAACCAGAAACATCTTCAGAACAGGCGCCAAAGGCAGTCGCATAGTTAATATTTAGGCATTCAAAAACATGAAAATTTGCATTGCACAGCTGAATCCAATTGTTGGAGATGTAGACGGGAATCGTCTTCTCCTTGAGGAAGCTGTGCAATTAGCTTTTAAAGACAACGCAACTCTTATAATATTTTCAGAGCTATTTTTAGTAGGTTACCCACCAAAGGACCGACAGCTTGATTTAGAATTCAAGAAAATGGTATTGGATGCTCACAATAAAATCATGTCCTTTTCGTTATCTGTTCCTAAAATAGGGATACTTTTTGGATCTTTGGATTATTTGACCAGCAGAACGAAAGAAGATGACTCCGTTGGGTTTTCTCAAAATGCCGTGTTTTTTACGATGAATGGAAAAATGGAAAAAGTATCGGCTAAAACCCTTCTTCCAAATTACGATGTGTTCGACGAATCTCGATATCATTACCCTTTAGACATAGATAAGCAATCTTCAAGTAATATACTAATCCATTCTGGAAAGAGAATTGGAATATCCATTTGTGAAGATATGTGGTTTTCGAAGAATAAAGAGGTCTACTTGAAAAACCCGATGAATAAATTTAAAAACCAGAATATTGATATTATTGTAAATATCTCTGCATCTCCCTACGAATTAGGGAAAGATAAAAATAGAAAGCAAATTATTTCATCCATCATTAACGACTTTAAGGTTCCTTTTGTGTTTGTGAATCAAGTGGGTGGAAATGATGGATTAGTTTTTGATGGAGGTAGCGGTGTTTTTACCGATAACAGTTGTTTTCGACTTCCTTATTTTTGTAAATCCATAGATTCAATAGATATAGATAACTTGGTGATAGAAAAAAATAGTAAATTTATTACCAGTAGTTTATCGGAACAGAATGAAGCTATTGAAAGTTTTCCTATAATTTCAGAGCCTGATTTAGATAATGTTTTGGATGCACTTACTCTAGGAATACGTGATTACGTGACTAAAACGGGTTTTTCTACCATTGTTATCGGCCTATCAGGAGGAATCGATTCGGCGTTAACTGCTTATCTTGCGGTTCGTGCAATGGGGCCAAAAAATGTTGTTGGTGTAACGATGCCTAGTAAATTCTCCAGTAAAGGCAGTGTTGATGATAGTTATGAATTGGCAAGAAACCTTGGTATAAAATGCTCGACCATTAATATAGAGAATATGGTAGACGGTGTGATGGGTACTCTAACGCCATCGTTCGAAGGTAAAAAGCCTGATTTTACAGAAGAAAATATTCAAGCAAGATTAAGAGGTGTTACTCTAATGGCACTTTCTAATAAACATGGACATTTGCTTTTAACGACTGGGAATAAATCAGAATTGGCCATAGGGTATTGTACGTTATATGGAGACATGTGTGGTGC
>JABIPA010000053.1 GCA_018698675.1 bacterium
TCGTTTTTTTGCTTCCGAAGGTTTTTCGAAGTATTCTCGCTTTCGTACTTCTTGAAGAGTACCTTCAGTTTTTAATTTTCTCTTGAATTTCCTAAGGACAGAATCAATTGATTCTCCCGGTCTTTTATCTTGAGTAGCCATTGCTTTATGCCTCCTAAATTATAAGTACAGTCTAATTCAATATGGTTTATCCTGGGGGCCAGTTCATTTGTCTGCCACCAAGAACATGAAAGTGAAGGTGGTCAACCGTTTGCCCACCGTGCAATCCCATATTGTTTACAACTCTAAACCCATTGGTATCTAGGTTTAGATCTTTTGCAATTGTTTGAATGGCATCTAGGACTGCATCCCAAATACCAGTATCTCTTGCAAGTGATTGATCCATTATAGATGGAACGTGTGCTTTTGGAATTACCAGAATATGTTCTGGCGCTTTTTGTTCGATATCTCTAAATGCTAACACAGTATCATTTTCGAAAAGTATCGAAGCAGGTATTTTTTTATTTACAATTTTACAAAAAATACAGTCTAATTCCATCGTCATTTCACTTTGCAATTGATCACAAACTTAAAAGTAAGCCTTCCATTTGCAATTTTAAGTTTAGATTATACTTCAAATTTAGAATTATTTCGATTAATTTTTCTGCACGTAAAATCCAAGTCTTTTCTTCTTTATTATGGGTGCCCCATATGTCCTTTAACCAGAGTTTACAAAAGAGGGTAGCGAGTTGTTTGTCGGGAATACTTTGTGCATAAGAAATCCGATCAAACGCGTCCATTTTTAAAATGTCAGCAATTGATCTATAAGTGTCCATAGGAGGTAGTATTTTTGTATCTAAATACTGAGAGAGTAAGTCAATGTTTTCTAAGCATTGCTCTTTTATTGATGAGGCATCGTCTAGTAAATTAACGTAGGTATTTATTTTATCAGAAGAAGATTGCGGGAAAAATAAATGTTGGCATCGAGATATGATGGTGGGCATGAGCATATCTATCGATGGGGCAATTAAAATAAATGTCACTCCTGTAACAGGTTCTTCAAGTAGCTTCAGAAAGGCATTCGCTGATCCAGGCGTCATTGTTTGTGCATTTTCTATTAGAATTATCATATGGTTAGATGAAGTAGGTCCATATTTGACAGCTTCTTTTAGCCATCTGATTTTTTCGATGTTGATCGTTTTTTCTTCGTTAATATGAATGAAATCGGGGTGGGAATTGTTTGTATGGGCTAGACACGAATTACACGTATCACAGGGTGTTTTGCTAGTTTCGCAATGGAGTGCACGAGTAAAAAATTGTGCAGCTTGATTTACAAAAGAGCCGACTTGACCGTGGAATATTAGTCCGTTTGGAATTTGGTTGTTCTCAATCATTTGAATGAGATACGATTTGTTTTTTGTAGAAAATAGAGATTTCATTTCAGTCATAGCTATAAAGTTAACATACTCATGAAAACAGATAAATATTTATGAAGAGGACTGAGAAAAAAATAGTGTTTTATTTTTTTCAGTATCGGGGTACATATTAATTATGAATATTGGTTTCCCACACGCATCGTATAACTATAGATCTATAAACGATGGCGATGTGCATTTCTAAAAATCCGGAGATTTAGCAAAACCTCACTCAAAAAGCCGTTAAATTCAATAAAATTACTTTTAGGGCCGTACCTTTTGGTACAGCCCTAAAAGTTCTAATTTCTGAATAGAGTTTAATTATGTGCCTACCGTAGCCAACTCCTCAGCTTCTTTCACATCATACAAAATATCGTCAAACTGATGACGATAAAGTGGCATATTTAGTCGTTTCTCATCCAGAATATGTCCAATAAATCCAATTGTTCGTCCAATAACAAAAAATGCATTTAATGTTCCCGAACTTATGAGTTCATCGATTTCTTTCTCAGAATATCCATTGTTTCTCCACATATCGACCATTAGAACACCGATTGTTCCATCTACATTTAGAATAAGCGTATCTTTTTTAGCCGTCGTTACTTGTTCAACTTTTTCCGCATATTTTAAAAGCTCACAAGATGGAAAATGTTCTTTTGCATATCGTTTTAATTCTTCGACACGTTTATCAGGATTTCTTACCGATTTAATTCTATGTCCGATTCCTGGAATTGGAATACTTTTCTTTTTCATGTCTGCAACAAATTCTCGTGGATCTAAATTATTATCCATGGCATATTTAAAGTATTTCGCTGCGCCATCGATGGCTCCTCCAAATTTTGGACCTATAGTTAATATTCCAGAACATAAGGAAGATATTAGATCTTTCCCTGCTCTAGCTGAAACACGCGCATTATGAGCCCCACTTACAGCAGGCCCATGGTCTGCTACTGTTTTGATAACTGATTCAATGAAATCTGATGTCCATTTTGGAAATCGTTTTTTAAACCAAAGTAAAGATATGACATCACCAATATTATAGCCGGTATCAGGCATCGCTAATTGGCTAATCGGAACTCCTGCGTAGTTTGCTTCGGCACCTCGGTCATCTGAAATAGTGCATATAAAATTAGTTTCTTTTCTGATTTTTCCAGCGTTAATGGCTGCTTTGTAATCTTCAGGGAGATTGGGTACATTTTTTGACGTTTCTTTATCAATTGTCCCTTCGGCAAGGAGTCGATGATAAATCGCTTCAATTAGTTCTGGTAAGTTATTAAAGTTTTTTGGGACTCGAATTCCAGCTTTTTTCATTTCTTCATTTTTAACACTAGCTTTTTCTTTATCTTGGTTAGCATTTGCTCCAGCGTGTCCAAATTGAACAGGCCCTTGGAAATATTGACCGACAGTCCCAATACACCATCCAATTACTGGTTTTGTAATCTGACCTGATTTTTTGGCTTCGATAATATCGTATTCGTCGGACCCACCAACTTCTCCAAGTAAAACCATAAATTTAACATCAGGATTTTTTTCCATCCGTAGCATATGGTCTAAGTAGCTAGATCCTGGGAATCTATCCCCTCCTATAGCGACACCTTCAGCAAGTCCGTTTGCTTTAATAGAAATAATATTCGCGAGTTCATTAAATAGGCCACCGGATCTAGTAACAAGTCCAACCGAACCCACCTTATGAAGCTTAGTTTTTACAATATTATCTATAGAGCCACCAATATTTGCGACTTTAAAACATCCTGGTGTAATCGCTCCAACGGTTGCAGGGCCAATAATAGTTCTGCCTAATTTTTTTGCTTGAATATTAATTTCTTGAGCAAGACGCTCAGGAATTCCTTCAGCTGTTATCATTAATGTTTTTAATGAAGGAAACTCCAATGCTTCCATGGTTACATCATATGCGGTCCGAAATGAAGCAAAGTTTAAAAATGTATCTGCTTCAGGTTGTGCTTCAACAGCATCTTTTGTCGATTTGTAAATTGGTACTAGAACTTCGCTGACTCCAAAGAAAAATTTTTGAAAGCTGTTTTCTGATGTTGCATGAACTATCGCGGAAACAGAGGGTTTTGCTCTTCCACAAATGTAATCGTAATCTAACATTCGTTGAATTGCTTTAACGTTGTTATTCCAGAATATGGCTTGTGTTTTATTTGTAAATAATGCAGACATAATAAACTCCTTCTAGTTTTGTTCTGTTAGCGATAACTTCACGATTTCAGTTATGTGTGTTTCTGGACCGTATACTTCAATTGGTAATCCAAACGAGATCGCCGCTTTTTTAAGGTTTTCTAGTCCGATTTTATAGTTTGGTCCACCACGTCTAACATAAATTTTGACACCAATATCTCGACATCGTTCTTGATAGGCATCGAGAGCTTGGATAATTCCTTTAAACGTTTTTGCGACATCAGTAAAATTAGCAATTGCCCCACCAATTAGTAGAATTTTGTCTCTATTTTCTGGGTCTTTTTTTCTAGTCATTAAGTCTAAAATACGTTTTGTATATTCGAATGTTTCTTCTGTGGAAGGATTTCCAGAATATTCACCGTAGTTAGCCATTTCGTTAATTCCGCATAGATCAGCAATAGTATCGGCATATACGACAGATGCTCCGCCACCAGCAACCAAGGTCCAGACTCTTCCTTCTGGCTTAAGTAGGGTAAGTTTTAAGCTAGCTCCGGAGTTTTCATCCATGGTTTTAATATCTTTTTCTTCTTGAGTTAAAGCCGTCATTCCAAATGCAGTCGGGTAGTCTACATCACCCCAGTTTTTAGATTGTAAAAAACCAGCCGTGTCATCAAGTCTAGCGACCATGTCTAAGACGTGAACCTCAGTTCCTGAAAATACAACAGGATTAAGTTCTAAATATGAAAAATGAAGAGTTTTAAAAAATGAATAGAATCGTGCTGCAAAGTCGGCAACCGTTTTTTTATCTTCAATTTCAGATGGAATATTTTCTGATATAAGAGTTTCTATTTCTTCTTTAGTAGCTAATAATGGAATATTGATTTCTGCCGTTTTATCCCAATTTTCTTCAACGTCTACTCCGCCTAATCCCGAGATGTATAGAATATCAACATCTTTTTCCGTTTTGGCAGCGAGGTAATATTCGTTTTTTTGTTCATGAGGTATAAAAGGTTCGATAAGAAAGTGAGTAAGTTCTCCTTTTGAACCTGATAATAGTTCAATTTCTATGTCTGATTTAGAGTCAATCCATTGCTTAGCTTCGGATGCAGTAACGTCGCCAATAGTTTCGTTTTTTATATAAACTAGTCCATTTTTTCCTCGTTTACCAAACAACATATCAGGTTTTACAACTAATCCTTTTTTCTGAAGCCACGGATTTGTTTTTTGAATATCATTGATATCGTCTTTTTTTGTAATTAAGACGGAGTTAAAGTCGTAGGACCATTTATCTCCAAAAAAAGTTTCCCAATTATTTTTTAATATGGATTTGCCAGTTATTTCACGTATTTCTCGTTGAGCCATGGAGGATCTCCTTTTTATTTATCGTTTTTTATATACAGGTGTCTTTTTTGACGCGAATAAAATAATAAAAGTGGATTTATTGTTTTATTCACGCGGGATGCGAATACATTGATTTTACTATTATATAGGTTTTTATAAAAACTTAAAAATAAGTAGCCCACCCCAAAAAAAAGTTTTTGGAACTATACATCAATTTCGAAAAAATAAAAAGGATAGTTTAGAGACCCGTCATTATTCCTAAAATTCCCGCTGTAATGATACCAACGGAAAGGTATAAAACATGGTCGTTATGCTCTTTTTTCATAGAAATTAGTTGATTTTTTAAGGATTCGTTAACATTGGTAAGATCGTTGATAATTACTTTTTGATTATGCTCAAGTTCGGATAATTTAGATGCCGTTGATTTTTTTAGTTTTTCAGTTTCTAAAATAAAAGGCTTAAATGTTCTAGAAAGTTTAGTTAGTTCGTCAATTTGAACTTTAGTTAATGATAATTTATTTGACTGAATGGCTTTATCAAGTTTGTAAGCCATTATGGCAGCATCTGATCTCTTTAGAAATGAATCGCCCGTAAATTCTTTATTTGAATTTACAGATAAGTAATGATTTTTAACGGCAAGTTTTATAGCTTGGTAATTGTTACTTTTTGGCGAAATATCAGAAATTGTTTGAGCAAAAAGTAGAGACTGACCTAGCAAATTTAATATTAGAAAAATTGAGCATATTTTTTTTATCATTTTAGTTTCCTTTTAGCGGTATTATTTTTATTAAAATTTCGGATTCGACTGAATCATTTTTTTTGAAAGTAGGGATAACATTTCCAGTAGCTATTGCTCTGAAGTGAGCGGTTATCCATGAGTTTGTAGACTTTTTAATTAGTTGATTTTTTATAGAAATAGACTGATTCGTGTACGACATATTTTTTTGGATATCCTCCATTTTTTCATTAATAGGAAGAGATAGTCGCATAAACTGTAGTTTAGTAGGATCGTAGTCTATAGAGTATGTAGCCGTCGCAGATGTTGATGTTAACGGGGTTAGAGAAATGTTAACTAGAGAATCTTTTTGAATAATCGTGTTCGCGACGGACATGTCCCAATTAAGAAGGGGATCCTTTGACGGAGTAAAGTAACTGCGTTTGACTACGGGAAGGGTCATGTCTGAAATAGAACGAATACTCACCTTTTCCTTGGATAAAGCATGGTTGTTTTTGAGAATCCAATTTAATTTTTTAGTCTCTCCAGGTTTGATACTTTCGATTGTTTTGTATTTTAATTCGAACCAGGGAAGTCCTACTTTTTTTGATGTCGATATCGAGTTTTTTATCGACGATAATAAAAATCGAGTTGGATTTTTTAAGATATAATCAACTGAAAAATAATTATCTCCACGAGGTTTGACAGAAATAGACGATGTTAATTGAGGTGGAGGCAGTAATTCAATTTGGCGGCTTGTTTGGTTTCCTTCTAACGTCGTTGATGTAACTATCATCGTTATTTTTTTTGCTCCCGAGCCATTTTTTCCAGTTAAAGCTATTTTCCATGATGATTGATACGTATCCCCAACCTCTAATTTTCCGATATTTAATGTTTGTTCACCCTCTACAATTTTAAACGAATCGTCGGCAACTAATGATATAGTCGTATTTTTTGAGTCAAATCCTCCTGAGTTTAGAATATAACCAATGACCAATATTTCTTTTTTGTATGTAGAAATTAGTTCAGCAGGAGCGGTAAGACCTAGAGATAATTCACCAGGTTGCAAAGAGAGACCTCCTAGTCCGTAAAGAGTTTTGTAGTCGAAAGATGCCCCAGGTCCAAGTGGTTTCGGGTTCCATAGCAAGGTTAATGACGTATCATGTTCAAATTCTCCTTCTCGCACAAAAGAGCGTCCTTCTTCATACGGTATGTCCCAGGGATGGTCCACTAGTGTCCCCCAGTTAGCAAGTGTGATTTGATCGGGCTCGATGACACCTTCTTCGGGTAAATTTAATGTTCCCTGAGCAACGATATTTGGGCTGATGAGGTCATCGAATGTCTGCCAAAAGTCTTGGAGCTCGGATGATTGAAATTGAACTTCTGAATCTATTGCATGGGGTCCCATTCTAAATGGAGCGGCATCATTTTGGCCTAGTTTTGTATCTAGTAGAATGCGAAACCCAATGTTGTGAGTGACGGAATCATTATTTGTTATCGTATAGTGAATTAAAGTTGTATCCTTAATTTTGGTAGACGGGTTTCTAAAAAAAGAAAGGCGTTGTTTTGCTTCAACATCTGAATCAAAAGATGAGACTGTTTCAATTCCTTCGTCAATGTTTTGTTGTGATGTCACTTTCCCATAATTGAAATGGGAACCTGAACGTTTTTGAATTTTTTTGTTTTTCCCTCCAAACACATAGGGTGTGTCGTCGATGAAAACAGTTGAATAAGATGTCCAAGGAATAGGTTTTCCAAATATTAAAGATTGGTAATCGTCATCATTGTTTTCGGGATCTCCAAGTGTTGTTTCGATAGCAAACCGACCTTCGTCGATTGGGCCTTTGTTAACGATGAGTCGGATAAATTCATTTTCTAAAACAATTGCTTTTTTCAGTAATTTTTTAGAAGCGAGTTGTCTGTTTTTAGTTGCAGATGTGTCACTTATATCTAAATTTGGAGATGGTGAGGTTTGAATATTTGTGGAGCTAGGCAGTTCGGAGGTAGATATAGACTCATTAAGAGATGTGACTTTAGCTATCGGAAGGGATGTTTCTGAAGGAACAGAATTAGTAGACGGTGTCGTATCAATAATAATTAGTTCGGCATTCAAAGCTGAAAAATTAAAAAGAACTAGAATTGGTACTAGAACTAGTTTTTGAAAAGAATTGATTGTTTTTAACCACGGCAGTATTGGGTTTATCCTCGATTTAAATCTTTTCCATAAATTAAATTTATTCAAATTCATAATCTAACCTTAATTTCCCTTTTACATTTTTTCCAAATTCTCGTTTTGGTTTAAATGTATATTTTGACAGAACTGTCTGAATGAAACTCGAATCTAAACTTTCATGCCCTGTTGATTTTATAACAGTATGAGAAATTGGAATACCTTCTTCGTCGATAACAACCTCAATAATTATTCGGCCGGTCCAATCATTATTGAGTGCTCGTTTGGGATATACCGGTGACGTAGATTGAGACACTGAGGGAATATCTTGATCTCCAGGTTGTCGTTGAGGCTGAGAAATTGGTTCGATTTTTTCAACAACTTTTTCAGGTTCTTTTTTCTTGATTGTTGTTTTGGCTATTTTTTTCTTCGTGGCTAATTTTTTTGTCGGTAGCTTTTTTTTAGGTTTTATAATTTTTTTTTGTTTTTTTTCAACTAGTTTAGGCGACTTAACTTTTCCAATTGACGCTTTTTTTGGTTGTTCCAAGGTCATGATAATCGGTACTCGTGGATTTTGTTTAGCTACACTAAGCCCCGAACCGGGGAAAGAAAGAGAAAGAAGTATGATATGAATAAGTAAAGAAAACGAAAATGCAATTAAACGACGGCGTTGTTCTAGGTTCATGATGATTGCTTAACATTCAAAACTACTGAATAACAACCTCCCATTCTAACTTCATCAAGAACAGAAATAATAAGATCGTACGGAACTATTTTGTCAGCTTCTAAAATTACACTCAGATCATTTTGTTCGGATTTGTAATTTTGTATTAGTTTTTTTAACTCTTTTTTTTCAATTGCAATACTGTCCAGAAAAATATTTTGGTCTTTATCAATGGATAAAACTAGATTTTTCTTATCATGTTTCGTGGCTGATTTTGCACTCGGCAATGTCATTTCAATACCCTGACGATTTAGAACCAGGGTAGTAGAAACTGCAAAAAATATTAAAAGAATAAATATGACATCGATGAGTGACGTAATGTCAATTCGATGGGCTTGTTTTTTTCTTTTCGGAAAAAGTTGGAGTTTTTTTATGGCTGAACTCCTTCTGACTTACAAAATCGAACGATTTCACTAGAAGCCAAGTTGATATCTATTAGAAATAGGTCGTTTTCTCTTGTTAACCATTGATAAATAAAAATAAATGGAATTGCGACGGAAAGACCTGAAACCGTGGTAATAAGAGCTTCTGCTATTCCACTTGAGAGCAATTCAGGTTGTCCGATTCCTCCTCCAGAAATTACATTAAAAATTTCCATTAGGCCTAATACAGTTCCCAAAATACCAAGAATAGGGGTAACGGTAATTATACTAGAAATTATATTTAATCCATTATCTATTTTAACGACAGTTTTTTGTGTTTGCGATTTTAAGGAAGCTTCAATTTCTTCTAGAGGAAGGTCGCTATATTTAATCGAAGATCCGATTATGGTTGATGATAAATTCTGTTTTTGATGAAGGCGTTGAATCGTTTTTGCTTTGCCTTCACTTAAAAGGAATTGTTTGATGATTTTAATACTTTGATTAGGAAGTTTGTTTTGTTTTAAAAACATAACTTTCAAAATTGTTACGTAAAACCCAACAAATGAACACCCAAGTAACAAAAACATGACAGGGCCACCTTTTATAAATAAATCCCACATGTCTAATTCTCCCTTGATTTTTAATCTTTTTAATTAAGCGAACAAAATGAATATACCATTTATACAAAAATTTCTGAATATCAGAACGACCTGAAAAACAAAAAAAATGTTGCAAGGAGGGGATCCATTTTTTTTAACTGAATTAATTACAATTAAAAATCTATATAAGTTCCAGAGAAATTGCTAGACAGTTATGAGAATGTATTTAAAAAGTGGATTAGCTTAATGAGTCTGCCATAATGAATTTTATTAAAATGAAATACGAGCCTAAATTTTTGTGGATATGCATCGTTATCTTCTGGAAGAGAGCTTGCTGGTTTTTGTTCAATCATACCTGTCTCAGCAAGGAAACCAAACTCTTTGTTAACTTCCTTTATTTGGTGAGAAGAAAGCTCTTTGTTTAATCGAATAATTGCGTGATTTTTAAAATATCGAATGGAATGATAGACAGAATAAAAATGGTTGATATACGCCATTGCATCATCATTATTATGAAATTTAGCATATAAGCCTAAATCGTATTCTGATATATACCCTTGTTCTTTTAAAGAACGTTGGACAAAGTCTTCCCAGACGTCCCAATAGTCATTGCCTTCTTCACATATAAGAACGACTGGGCGAGGCGCGCATCGGCCTGTTTGAATTAAAGTTAAAACTTCAAACCCTTCGTCATGAGTTCCAAACCCTCCTGGAAATAGGACTGTAGCATCGGATTCTTTGATAAAAATAAGTTTTCTATTGAAAAAGTATTTAAAGGACACAAGTTTAGAGTCATTCTTAATATAGTCATTGGCGCTTTGTTCAAAGGGAAGAAATATGTTTACACCGAAGCTCATATTGACGCGGGCACCTTTATTCCCAGCTTCCATAATTCCAGGACCGGCACCCGTAATTACCATAAATCCTGATGATGTTGCCATCTCTGAAAACTGTTCTGCCAATTGATATTCTGGGTTATCAGGTTTTGTTCGAGCAGAGCCGAAAAGAGCTATTTTTCGTGTGTCTTTATAACGATAAAATAAGTTAAAGGCTTTCCTAAGTTCTTCAAGGCTTGTTGAAACTAATTTATGGTCCGCTGTATCTGGGTGTTCATTTGATGAGCGAAGTAATGTTGTGATGGAGTCAAAAAGCTCGTCGCTTTGTTTTAAATTATGTTTTTCACATAAATTTTCTAAATCTTTGATAATTAAGTGTTTGTCCATGTCTATTCCTTCTTAGAAAAATACCTTAGATATTGATCTGAGGCTTCTATTTAAAATGTATCCTTTTAGAAACTAATATGTCGGGACGAGCCGCAAATAAATTAAGTTCTTTGGGATATTAACGTCTTTCCCATTTTAGAGTTCATTGAAACCCATTTCTAGAAATTATGATGAACGAGTATCTCTTTCAGAACTTGATAACCTTAGATATACTAGTCCTCCAATAGATATTTATTCAATGAGATCATTCGACACGGATATCCCTTGTTGAAATAAATGTTTTATAAATGAAAGGACGTGTAAATATGGGTGTTTTAGTAGGAAAGCAAGCTCCAGAATTTACTGCAAAAGCAGTGATTAATGGGGGAGAAGTCGTAGATTCGTATAAGTTAAGTGATTTGAGAGGAAAATACACCGTATTATTTTTCTATCCATTAGATTTTACGTTTGTATGCCCAACGGAATTACATGCGTTTCAAGAAAAATTAGGAGAATTTGAAAAAAGAAATACTCAAGTAGTGGCAGTTTCTGTCGATTCTTGGTTTTCGCATGCAGCATGGTTAAATACTCCTAAAGCTAAAGGTGGAATTCAAGGTGTAACGTATCCAATCGTTTCGGATTTCAATAAACAAATATCGAAAGATTTTGATGTGTTGGTCGAAGGTCTTGGAGCTGCATATAGAGGTTTGTTTTTAATAGACAAAGATGGAATTGTTCGGCATCAAGTTGTAAACGACCTTCCGTTAGGACGAAGCGTAGATGAAACATTACGTATGGTAGACGCGTTACAATTCACAGAAGAACATGGTGAAGTTTGTCCTGCAAATTGGGCAAAAGGCGAAAAAGCAATGAAGCCAAACACTGATGGATTAAATACTTATTTCGGCGAATAGAACGATAGGACTATTAAATATAGAAAAAAAGGAGACTATTATGTCATTTACTTTACCTGAATTGTCGTATGATAAAGCAAGTTTAGAGCCTCATATTGATGTTCGCACGATGGAAATTCATCATGGAAAGCATCATCAAGCATATGTAACAAATTTGAATAATGCTGTAAAAGGAACTGAATTTGAAAATCTTGATATCCTTGAATTATTAGGTCGATTAAACGACCTTCCTGATTCAATAAAAGGAGCGGTACGAAATAATGGTGGTGGGCACGCTAATCATTCATTATTTTGGACAGTTATTTCTCCGAACGGTGGAGGAACTCCTTCTGGAGAATTGGAAGCTGCAATTAACGAATCTTTTGGAAGTTTAGATGCTTTTAAAGATGCTTTTGGAAATGCTGCGAAAACACGATTTGGAAGTGGCTGGGCATGGCTAGGCGTGAAAAACGGTAAGTTAGTTGTTTGCTCAACTCCAAATCAAGATAATCCTCTAATGCAAGGTTTATGCGATTGTTCGTGTACTCCTATTTTAGGCTTAGATGTATGGGAACATGCTTATTATTTGAACTATCAAAACAGAAGACCTGATTATGTTTCAGCTTTTTGGAACATCGTGAATTGGGAACAAGTTTCGGAAAATTTTAATAACGCAAAATAGACGATAGTATTAACCCAAATAGGGCAGAATGAATTGTAATTTATGTGATTTATTCTAAACTATTTGGGATTAATTTGTTGGCGAGTTCGATTGGTGAACGATATTGCGGACTTATTTCCGGGGAATCAATATGAAAATAGATCCTTGTCAATGTAGTGTTAGCATTTCGGATCTCTCTATATTTTGTCGATTGTGCGACCAAAAAAGAGTGATATGTATTGAGTATTTATGATATTCTTTACTTCAGAATTTAACAGTTTGGTTAAATTATTTTAGCAATAATGCAAGTTAAGGTGTAATTAATGGAAACAAAACTAGGTAATCGTCAACCACATTCATTTTATATCCCAGTTATGGGAACTGCTTTTACAATAGATACTCCTCTTAAAGTTGGAAAGTTTGGGATATCTTCGGTTATATCAATTGGAGATGACGAGCTTTGTGAAAATATGCGTGAATTTTACGCTAAAGAAGAAGGTTTTGCTTTTGAACCAATTAAAAAAACTCAAGTAGATTATCGATCATGTCGAATTAGAAGCTTCCTAAATCTTGTAGATCTTATATTAAATCGTCAAATAGAAACAATTAAAGGTGAAGATTTTTCACCATCGACAGATCTTACTAAATACTTTGAATTATTAGATAACAACTCTCCTTTAAGAAAAGACTATGAAAAAATGTTGGGTGTTACGGACCCTGTTGAAAAAGAAAATTTACAAAATACGTTGAAAGAGCGAGTTGTTCCAGGAACAATCGACGTTAACATTATGACGAAATTAGACAAGCAAAATTATTCGAGAAAAGGTGAGTTACTTCCTGATGAATTTTCAGATGCACTTTCAGCATTAAAGGGTTATGCAGAAAGTACACTTAGATCGTCAATCATTTTCTCGGCAGGATTTAACCGACGGCTTTATGCTTACATTACTAAATGTAAAGATTTTTTTCCTGATCCTACGGGAGACTTGAAGAAAAAGATTGTTATAAAAGTTTCCGACTATAGATCGTCACTGATTCAGGGAAAATTTTTGGCTAAAAAAGGGGCTTGGGTTTCTGAATATAGAATTGAGTCTGGATTGAATTGCGGTGGACATGCCTTTCCTTCTGAAGGAAAGTTGTTAGGACCAATTCTTGATGTGTTTAAGCAAAAAAAACAAGAATTATTTAATAGTTTATTTAAGATTTGCAATGACTCTCTGAGTGCGAAGGAATTACAGACCTTTCCAGAATTGCCGTTTACAAAAATAACGGTTCAAGGTGGAATAGGAACCGTTAATGAAGACCAATTTTTAAGGTCAGAATTTCAAGTGGATGAAACGGGCTGGGCAACACCATTTCTTCTTGTTCCGGAAGCAACACATTGTGATGACGAGACTAGAAAACTTTTATTGAAGGCAGAAGCGAAAGACCTATATTTGAGTGGCATATCTCCTTTGGGCGTTCCTTTTAATACAGTTAGAGGGACGGCAAGTGAGAGTCAAAAAATGGAACGAGCAACTAACGGGAATCCTGGAAGCCCATGTCCTAAAGGGTTTCTCGTATCGAATACTGAATTTACTAAAGTTCCAATTTGTACGGCTTCTAAATTGTATCAACGAAAGAAATTGGCTCAATTAGAGGAAATGGAGTTGAGTTCAGAACAAAATGAGATACAAACAAAACAAGTAATTGATAAGGTTTGTTTATGTGAAGATTTAGCTGCTAGCGCATTAATAGAGTCAAATATTAATAATAAAAGACCACTTAAAAGCGCTGTATGTCCTGGGCCTAATTTAGCCAACTTCTCTAAGATTTCAAGTTTGAAGGAAATGATTGGTCATATTTATGGACGATTGAATTTGTTGAATGAAAAAGTTAATCGGTCA
>JABIPA010000054.1 GCA_018698675.1 bacterium
CAGCATAAAAGGCGGCAGCATAACCACCAGGCCCAGCTCCTAAAACAACTACTTCAGTTTCGATAGGTTTCATGTTGTCTCCTTTATTTAACGGCTTTCAAAGCTTTTTCGTTAAAATTTTCCAGTTCATTTATAAATGTTCTCATAAATCGAGCTCCGTCAGCACCATCAATTACACGATGATCGTAGGATAGAGATAGAGGAAGCATGTCTGCTTCAAGAAGGTTAGCCCCTTCTAAGTACAATTTCTTTTGACCTTTTGATAAACCTAAAATGGCAACTTCAGGTTGGTTTACAATTGGAGTGAATTGACCAACGCCAAGTCCTCCTAAATTAGAAATTGTAAATGTTCCACCTTGCATATCATCAAGTGTTAAGCGTCTATTTTTTGCTTTTTCAGCTACTTCTGCTAATTCCTCAGAAAGCTGAAATAAAGACTTCTTATCAACGTCTTTTATAACAGGAACAAGAAGCCCTTTTTCTGTATCAACGGCAATTCCAATATTAAAATATTTTTTAGTAATTAACTGTCCTGATTGAATACTAGAGTTAAATTGTGGGAATTTTTTAAGAGTTTCAACCGCTGCTTTCATCATAAGAACAGTAACTGTGAGTCTAACTCCTTTTTTCTTATACTTATCAACGTATTTTTTACGGAGAGCCATTAAGTCAGTAATATTTGCATCATCAAATTGTGTGACATGAGGAATTGAATTCCATGAATCTACCAAATTATCCGAAATTTTCTGTCTAAGAGAAGAAACAGGCGTGATTTCGACTTCACCCCATTTAGAAAAATCTATATCTTTTTTAGTTGGTTTGGCTTCGGTTGGAGCCACTTGTTCTTGAACCTTAGCTTGAAAAGCTGATGTTTGCAAAAAATTAACATATTTCTTAACGTCTTCTATTGTTATACGTCCGGAACGCCCCGTTCCATTAATTCTACCTAAATCTAAACCCAAAGTGTCCGTTATATAACGAATCCAAGGAGCTGTTGAAGCTGCTTGTCCGTTTGTCGCTTGGTAGGCTTCAGAAGAATAGCTTGTTGGAGTTGGAACAGATTGGGTAGTCGCAATAACTTGTTGAGCCACTGCTACTGGAGCAGGTGCTGCTGTCGTCTCGGCATTTCCTTTATCAGAAGGGGCAGCTGAACTACCTCCTTCCAGAGTAGCAATTGTCGAACCTTGAGATACAACGTCGCCTTCTTTAACCGTTATTGTTTGGATTTTTCCAGCAGCCAAGGTTGGAACCGGGGCTACTGCTTTGTCTGTTTCTAATTCAATTATTGTTTGATCTAAGTCCACGTTGTCACCAACTGCTACGTTCACTGAAAGAACAATAGCAGAATCGATACCGTCACCTAGAAATGGAATTTTAATGTCCATAATTCACCTTCTTAATAGTTTTCTAGACCAATATTGGAAATGCTTTATCAGCATCAATATTAAGATCCTTAATTGCTTTTTTTAATATGTCCTTACTAAGCTCACCCTTTTCAACTAATGTGGTTAAGGTCGCAAGGACCGTTATTTCCGCATCAACTTCAAAAAATCGCCTTAATTTTTCTCGAGTCTCACTTCGTCCAAAACCGTCTGTACCTAGTGTTGTTAAACCACCTGGAACCCATGGCAATATTTGATCAGGAATTAGTTTTACGTTGTCAGAGACTGCAACAAATACGCCTTTTTCTTTTTTAAGAATATCTTCAACATAAGACGTTTTCTTCTTTTTGTCGGGATTAAGTAAATTCCAACGTTGTGCATTAAGAGCATCTGTTCGAAGTTGCTTATAATTTGTTGCACTCCAAACATCTACAGAAACTCCGTAATTTTCCTCAAGAATTGTTTGTGCTTTTAACGCTTCATTAATAATAGACCCACTACCAAAGACATGAGCTTTGATTTTTGATTTTGATTTACTAGGCTTGAATTTATAAAGCCCCTTCAATATTCCTTTTTCACAACCTTTAGGCATTTCTGGCATTACGTAGTTCTCGTTACCGATTGTAATGTAGTAAAAGATTTCTTCACCTTCTCCATACATACGTCTTAAACCATCTTGAATTATAACTGCAATTTCATATCTAAATGCAGGATCATAAGTAATACAATTAGGTATTGTGCTTGCAATCAAATGGCTATGCCCGTCTTGATGTTGTAATCCTTCTCCATTAAGAGTCGTTCGTCCAGCAGTTCCACCTAATAAAAATCCTTTTGCTCTTATATCACCGGCTAACCACATTTGATCTCCAACACGTTGGAACCCAAACATAGAGTAGTAAGTATAAAAAGGGATCATAGGAACGCCGTGAGTGGCATAACTTGTTCCAGCCGTCAAAAAGGAGCTCATTGCACCTGCTTCATTAATACCTTCTTCAAGAATTTGTCCGTCTTTAGATTCTTTATAAAACAAAAGAGATTTATTATCGGCTGGTTCATACAGCTGACCTTTAGGAGAGTAAATTCCGATTTGTCTAAATAACGCTTCCATTCCAAATGTTCTAGCTTCGTCAGGAACAATTGGAACAATATTTTTACCAATGTCTTTGTTCTTAATTAATTTACTTAAGACACGAACAAATCCCATTGTTGTAGAAATTTTGGATTTCCCAGACCCTTTGAAAAATTCTTTGAATTGGTCCAATTCAGGAATTTGCATTTTGTCAGCACGAACTGTACGTTTAGGTAAAAATCCACCTAGATCTTTTCGTTTCTGCAATAAATACTTCATTTCCACGCTATCTTGTTCAGGTTTATAGAAAGGCATATTAACGACTTCGTCATCACTAATAGGAATCTTAAATCTTACTTTAAATTCTCGAAGTTCTTTTTCGTTAAGTTTCTTTTGTTGATGAGAAATATTCTTTCCTTCACCAGCTTCACCTAAACCGTAGCCTTTAACTGTTTTAGCTAAAATAACGGTAGGAGCACCTTTGTGATTTACAGCTGCATGGTAAGCAGAATAAACCTTCTGTGGGTCGTGCCCGCCTCTTTGTAACTTAGAAATATCTGCATCTGTTAAATGGTTAACAAGATTATATAATTCAGGGTACTTTCCAAAAAAATGTTTTCTAGCGTAACTACCAGGTTCAACTGTATATTTTTGGAATTCACCATCGAGACATTCTTCCATACGTTTTTTAAGAAGGCCTGTTGTGTCTGCTTTTAATAGCTCGTCCCAGTCAGAACCCCAAACAACTTTGATTACGTTCCAACCAGCGCCTCTAAAAATACCTTCAAGTTCTTGAATAACTTTACCGTTACCTCGAACAGGACCATCAAGTCGTTGTAAATTGCAATTCACGACAAATGTAAGGTTGTCTAAGCTTTCACGGGATGCGAGGTTAATACCTGCAAGTGTTTCTGGTTCGTCAATTTCACCATCACCAACAAAGCACCAAACGTTGCTTTCTTTTCCTTTTAAAAAATTCCTGTTTTGAAGGTATCTATTAAATCTGGCTTGATAAATTGCCATCAATGGACCAAGTCCCATCGAAACTGTTGGGAACTGCCAAAAATCAGGCATTAAATAAGGGTGAGGATAAGAGGATAAACCTCCTCCAGGTGCCAATTCTCGTCTAAAATTACTTAACTTTTCTGCCGAAAGACGTCCTTCTAAAAATGCTCTAGCGTAAGGTCCTGGTGAGGAATGCCCTTGGAAGAAAATTTGGTCACCAGAAAAATCTGCAGTAGCGGCTCTGAAAAAGTGATTCATGCCTACCTCTTGTAATGTCGCAGCGGACGCATAAGTGGAAATATGACCACCAAGACCGTCGTCATTTCGATTTGCTTTAACAACCATAGCCATTGCATTCCATCGAATATAACTACGAATACGTTGTTCTATAAGTCTATCTCCAGGATATTTCGGTTCATCGCTCACTGAGATTGTGTTTAGATACGGGGTGTTCCGTGAAGCATTAAAAGGAATGCCATGTTCTAGACAATAAGTATTAATTTCTTCTAGCAGTTGTCCTGCTTCTTTCTTTCCTTTATATCGTTCGAGATATTTTATCGAATCGATACATTTTTCAATTTCCGTAGATATTAGATTATCATTTGAATTTGAGTCGTCTAAATTTTGTGTATTAAGTTCAGTCTTTTGATTTTCCATCGTTTTAGGTTATAAATCTCCTTTTTTGAATTCTGTATTCAACCCGTGTATTATATCAATTTTTTAAGGAGTTGAATATGCACGTTTTAGATTTATCGTATGAAAGCCCTGCCTGTAATTTAGCAATCGATGAAGTTCTGTTGGATAATCTTGAAAAAGGAACTATTCCTGAAATATTACGATTTTGGGAATCGCCTTCTCGATTTATTGTCTTAGGTCACGGTGGGAAAATGTCTAGAGAAGTCGATTTACATGAAGCAAACCGGCTAAATATTCCAATTTTGAGAAGAGTTAGCGGTGGCGGAACGGTTATGCAAGGAAGAGGATGTTTAAATTATTCTGTTATTAAAAGAAGTGAGGAAGATCTATATTCAACCATTTCATCTACAACTTGTAACGTGATGAAGAAATGTAGAGATGCTCTTAATACCGAATTAACAGGAGTAAGTATCAAAGGTGTGAGTGATCTTGTTTATGAAGGTAAAAAGATTTCTGGAAATGCTCAAAAAAGGAAAAAGAGAAGCTTTTTATTTCACGGAACATTTCTTTATAATTTTGAAATTTCTGATTTGGAAGGTGTGTTAACGTTGCCTGATAGGCAACCAGACTATAGATGTAACAAATCTCACAATGATTTCGTTCAAAATATTTCTGTTTCAAAAACTAAATTAATGACTTTGATGAAAAAGGAATGGGATGCCCATACAGAATTTGAGATGTCGGACTTTTTGACCAATGAAATCAATAACTTAGCTATTTCAAAATATGAGTCAAAAGACTGGGTTTATAAGTTTAAATAGAATTAGTTAAGTTCCTTCAATTTTTTAAGAATAGTTGATTTTGTAATAAGTTGCGGAAGAAGAGATGTTTTTTTAGTCTCTCCATTATAGAAAATATATAGTGGAACTCCATTTCTTCCGTGTTTATTTAATAGTTCCGTTATTTCCGAATTTTTAAGTGTCCAGTCGGCCTTTATTAATTTTACGTTTTTTCGCTTAAATTCAGACAATACATTCTCAGCAACTATATGCTTTTCGTTAACCTTACACGTTATGCACCAGTCGGCTGTTATATCGATAAAATACGATTGACCCGATTTTTCATATGTTTGCTGAGTTTCGGATGTGTATGTTTCCCAAATGGCGTATTCTTTATCCACCAAATTTTGAATAGTAAAGAAAATTGAAAGAGCAGCGATAATGATTGCTGAAACGAGTTGCCATTTTTTTTGAGATTTTTGAAAGATTCCAAATACCCATCCGGCCATCGCTAAAAGTGTTAACGCTAATAAAATAGACGTCCAAATGGAATCATATGTTTGAGCTGTTAAAACATAGAGTAGCCAAACAGAAGTAGCCATCATAGGAAATCCAAAAAACTGTTTAACCTGCTCCATCCACGCACCAGGTTTTGGCAAGTGTTTGTAAAAAGATGGAAAAAACGGAAGCAATATAAAAGGAAATGCTAATCCAAGTCCTAAAAATGTAAATATTAGAAACGTAACGATTGGATGGGCAGTGAGTGTTGCTCCAAGAGCCGTTCCCATGAATGGGGCAGTACAAGGTGTTGCAACTATTGTTGTGAGACATCCACTAAGAAAAGAAGATGCCTTTGACGATGTTTGTTTAGTTTGAACCGATGTAAGATTTAGTCCAATTTCAAACAGTCCGAAAAAGTTTAAGCCCATCAAGAAAAAAAGAATTAATAAGAAAACGATAGTAATAGGGGATTGAAGATGAAATCCCCATCCAATGGAATAACTTAGAGACTGAAAAACAATGATTAAAAGGGAAAATATCCAAAATACAGAAAGTATTCCTAATACAAAATAAATGCTTTGAGTTCGAATATCTTTTGGAGATTGACTATGTTTTATCAAGCTAAAGAGCTTGATCGAAAGAACAGGGAACACGCATGGCATGAGGTTTAATATTAGCCCTCCAATAAAGGCAAAAATAAAGAATGATAACGTTTTGACTAACGAAGAATTTGTCGTTTTCGTCTTGCCTAAGGATGCCTGGTTTTCTTTATGGACCGTATTTTTTTTGTTGCCATTTTCTAGTTGTTGAACACCTTTTTGATTCATTTGAGTGGGGGGGGCATTCCCCTGGTAAATAGCCTTTACCGTTTGATTTTCAGGAATGCAAGTATCGTTACAAGCTAGCCAGGAGACAGATGCTTTCAATTTTAAATCGCTTAAATCAATTTTAGATGTCGACTTAAACGTAAAAGAAATCGTCGTCGTTTTTTCATAACCTTTCCCTGAAATGGCGCCTACACTAAAAGGAGTGGGGGGTGGCCAAGACTCATTTAATATAGAGAGCGTTTGTTTTTGTTTGTCAGTGAAAATCCAATTGACGGCAGTGGGAAGCCCAATTCCGTCTACCTTATTTGAATAGATATGCCATCCATCAGGAAGACTAATAGTAAGTTTTGCTTTAAAGAGCATTTCATTTGAAGAGATATCATTCAATGACAATTGATTTTTATCGGAATGTGCTTGGTTTTCAGAATATTCAGAAAGAGTTAAGGAAGCGTTTCCTATTGCCTCGTCGTTAGATGTTAATCCAAGCGTACTTGATAAGAGTATCAGTATAAATGTAAATAAATGTTTCATGTTTTAAAGAGCCTTTCTCAATTATATCTTCTATAACGAGTTTAGGCTAAAAGGTAAATTTAGTTACATATGATTTTGTTTGATCAAACTTACGGTTAAAATTCATTGTTTTTGATCCTTTTTTAAATATGTAATGTGTAAAACTGAATATGTATTGCGATGTAATCTTTGAGGTATTCTTCCATCGATAAAATCTATAATTACCTTTTAAACACGATTTAGGATAAAATAAAATCAAATGGGCTAAAAAATTAGATAGTCCCTTTGTGAAGGAGTAAATAACCATGAAAATAAACGCAACGCTCGTTCGAGTTGGAAATATCATTAAATTAAATAACGAACTTTATAACGTGACATGGAGAATGCACAGAACACCTGGAAAAGGGGATGCTTGTATTCAGACAAAACTAAAAAATATCATTAGCGGTAAAAATATGGAACATCGTTTTCGATCGAGTGATAAGGTTGAAAAAGTGAGTTTAGATACTGAACGCAAACAATTTTTGTATGCAGAACCTGATGGTTTTATTTTTATGGATAATGAAACCTATGAACAAATGACATTAGAAACCGATTTTGTTGGCGATAAAGCGGAGTTTCTTGTTGAAGGAAATTCTTATGATATAACTCTTTATGAAGGACAACCTGTTGGGATTGAATTACCTCTAACCATGGACTTTAAAGTTGTTTCTGCACCACCGGGTGTCAAAAACGCAACCGCTACCAGTTCTATGGAGCCTGTAGAATTAGAAAACGGTATGTTTGTTAATGTTCCTGCTTTTGTTAAAACAGATGATGTTATTAGGGTAAAAACCGAAACTAAAGAATATATGGAGAGAGTTTAGATTATGATTGAAGATGGTTTATTTGAATTTGAAGAAGAAGATGATGATTATAAAGATGGTGAACCGATAAGTGATGGCATATATTCTGAAATTAAAAAATCTGGGAAAAACGATAATTCTGAAAAGGCGCTTGTTCCAAAGCTTCAATTAGACGTAGAAGACCTGGTAGCCCAAGGCGTATATTCAAACCTTGCTATTTCAAATTATAGCCAAGAGGAGTTTGTATTGGATTTCGCGTTTCTTCAACCTCATATGAAGAAGGGTAAAATTCGAAGTCGAGTCATTATATCCCCAAACAACGTTAAAAAATTGGTTGATTTACTGGGCAAACATTTAGATGATTATGAAGATAGATATGGGGCAATTTCAGATACAGATGGCAATCCAAATTTTAGGATAAGCTTTAATTAAGTTTGTTATTTTTTTAGTTTATTAGGACCAATTCATAGTTGACTGTTAAGCGATGTTTCGCATTTTCTTTCTTATAAAAAAATTCTTGTTTACAATTATTTTGTGTCCATAAAAATATCAAATATCTCTAAAAAGACGGTTTTATTTTTTCACAAAGAGCCACTTTAGAGTTGCGTATATATAATAAATGAAATTTTCTTGTAATACTTTACGATAAATAATAAAGCTTTAGTTTTATTTATATAGAAACAAGAAGTTTAGTATTAGGAATAACATATTGTTTAGGTAGGTGGAAAAATGTCATCAACTCATAAAGTAGTTTCAACACGAAAATTAGAAAACTTTAAATTTCCTAGGGTAAGGGAAGCCGAAGACAGGGTGTTGAATCATATTACTCAATTTTTGAGCCTAATTGATTCCGTAAATTTACTTAATAGCTATGTTGATAAATATTTAAAGACTAGTTCTTATAAAACTAAAGCTGGATTTGAACTTTTAAATAAGTATCTAGATCGGATTGTTGATATTGCCGTGATGATGCGACTAACTAATTTTCGTACTAACTATCTTGGTACTGAAGAACGTCTTTCTCAGACTATAGAGAATAAGTCCTATTTAAATAATCCTTTTTTAAGAACCAATAGCGAAGAGCGTATTCTTTTATCTAGAACAGCAATTTTGCGTATGAGGGAAAGAAGATTTTTATTAAAGGACTCGGATAGAGACTATTTAGATGGATCATCTCTTTTTATTTCAATGAAAAGAAGCCCGTTTCGTGACAAATTATTAAAATTTTATGAAATTAATGCTGAGAAAAATCATGTTTTTAACGACCCTAATTCTATGATTTTTGAATTTGAAATGAGATTTAGGTCATGGGAGCAAATTGACGACGTTGGGAGTATACGGGATAGGATTAATGTTTTAGAGGGGGATATTGTTGGTGAATTTAGACAAAATTTGAATCGGTTAATAGTAAATGACCCAAGTGTCGGAATATTGGCATGCAGAATAGTTCGTGAAACATTTAGAGTTCCTTTTTCGAGAGACCTGTTTAGAGATCAGGAAATGAAATCGTCAAGGAAGAAACGTGAAGATAGTTTAATGAATATTGTTCTATTTGTGGCACAAATTTCCGCTTTTTCCTATTTACAGACAAGAATTGATAATTTTATTCCAGAGATATTAGGTAGGGTAGAACATGAGTATAGTAAAAATTTAGGCGAGCCAGTTAGTCTTAGAGAAAAAATTGTAAAACAGCATAACGAAGGATATGTAGTATCTAATTGCAGTTCGTTTTATTCAAACCCGATAGGAAGTGTATTAGCCTTTATTTTTCACTTAGGTCTGGATCTTACTTTCTCTTCTTGTGGTTTAAGTGGGTTTGCTAGGCCTAATTTATTGCTAACCGTTATGTTAGTAGGGCTGGCGATTGATGGACAAATTGAATCGTTTGAAAATTTTTTCGACCGGATAGCCAGGTCCTCTTCAAATATAGCGATTAATTCAGATTGTGATGAATTTTTAAATGAGTTGGGAGGGTCTGTTGATCTTAGTTCAATAGAAAATGATATATCTGATTTTTTAGATTTTAAGGACGAATTCTTTGCGACTTCCTTTAATGTTCTTCTAGCGTCTTCAGTAGTTTTCTTTCTTTGTTGGATGCGTAGGTCAGGGCTTTCCGCAGTGTCTAGTTTTTTGTACGATTCTCGGCCTGAGGGGAGTGTTGAAACGGAATCAGAGTTAGAAATTAAAGCATATGGGAGACAAGGTGTTCCTCAGTCAGAAGGCTATATCCAAGTTTCGACGACTGATGACATTGAATCTCAACACATCGAACTTGCGGTTACTTAGAGTAGTTAAATAAACCGACGTTTTTATTTTTGGTTCTTCATTTAGAAATCTAAAGTTGGCTAGTTGTTTTTTTTAGTTGAATAGCTCGTCTTCTTTTCTGCACAATGGTTTTCTCTATATTTATCCTTCCTATGGTTATATATTTTTAAATATTTTTGTTTTAGCAAAATATACTAATTCTTCTTATAATTAGAATTTATGAAAACCAAATGATTTCGACGGGAGAGACCTATAGCAATGGATACAAAACATAGTCCTAGTATTGAGAGCGATCACCAATATTTTCTCAATCAAGCGCTTAAGCAAGCAAATAACGCGCAGAATGAAGACGAAGTACCAATTGGGGCAATTATAGTTAACAAAGCTAATGAAATCGTCTCAGTCGGTTACAACAAAAAAGAAGGCGAAAATAATTGCACTCGACACGCCGAGATCATTGCAATAGAAAGAGCCAGCGAAAAAATATCCAATTGGAGGTTAACTGGATATACAATATATACGACATTAGAACCCTGCATCATGTGTGCGGGTGCAATAGTTCACGCAAGATTAGAAAAAGTAGTGTACGGCGCAAAAGACCTAAAATGGGGAGGTCATTCCTCGATTACAAATATTTTTGATCTGAATTTGAATCATAAAACGGAAGCGATTTATGCTCAAAATGAGCTCTGTAGCGGGATTTTGACAAACTTCTTTAAGAAAAAAAGAAAATAAATGAAATTTTTATTTTTTAACTCCGATAACTAAGTGAAGACGTTCAGATGCGTTCTTCGAGGACCGATATAGCTTGAAAGAGTTACCCCCTTAGCTCATCAATGTTAGTCGGTCCTCCCCCTAACCCCCTTTTTTAATTTAATCAGTTCTATAATTTATAACTTCCTAAAAACTTTTGTTATCTTTTAATTTTCAGAAAAAATAGATCGGCCTGCAATTTTAAAACAAAGTCAAAGTGGATTTCACAAGATAATGTTTCTTTTTAAAATTTATCGACTATTCGATGAAATTTTTTAGATATTTTTTCGATAATTAGCTAAAGACATTAAATTTTTGTCTGAATAAAATAAATTAACATGGCTAATCGGATTAGCCTAAAAGGGAGTAAAAATATGGAACGATTAAGTGCCGCGGTAACACCTTTAAGGGACAGGTTTGCTTTTAACACAGGAACAAAAAATACAGTAGTTAAAAAAACGGACAAAGACGCCCATGATATTAAATCAAAGATTTCAGATGTCAGGTTAAAGTCATTTTTAGAACAGTCTTATGCAGCAACCTTGCCAATAGACATAAAAGAACTTGAATTGGAGCCTGCTAAAAATCCGTTTCATACAACATTCGAGGGCTTTACGCTTGAATCTTTAAAACCAAAGACTATATTCGAAACCCTAAATATGGTTTTTGCTCCACTAAAAGATATTTCAATTATTTTGTTAGCAGTTGCTCTAAATAGAGAGGATGAAATTTCTGGAGATCCTGATCCTACGTTTTTCGATTCAATTACGATAGATATTTCTGGTATGAACCAAACGCAACCACTTCTTGTTGAACATTCAGAATTTGAAAATGTAGGTGGAGAAGGATATCCTCCCGAGAAAGTATTAGCTGCTTTCGGAACTGCTTTAATTATTATTTCTGTTTTATTGGATGCTGCAAAATCCTTTAAGACGACAAGCACAGTTAATAAAAGTGTAAACGAAGATAAACAAAAATTAGACATTATTATGTCTAACGGACGTATTGATAGTAATGCATTGAAAACGTCTACTGATTCTAGGCCTGAGTTTATACAAACTTTAAGTCGATTTAATGAAGCAAATTTGCTTGGAATGAGTAATTCTGACGTATTGAAGATAGGTTTAGCAGGATCGTTTCTTATGGGAATCTCGGCAACAGTTGAAAGCGGAGACTTTTTGACAGGAATGGGCGTTGGATACGGATTAGCAAGAGGTATTCAAATACAAACGTCTAAAGACAACGACTCTGCTGTTAAGAACCAAAAGCAATTTGATAAAAAAACGGAGTCGTTTTTAGTTGGACATCAGGCTTATCTGAAGTCTAGTACTGCGGCTTTATCTAGGATGTCCGAATTGGGTAGTAGAGACGTCGTATCAAATAAAGATACGTTAGAGGCTTTGGCGGAAACTTTACCTAAAAATAGTCTTATGGAAGCTGCCTATAGAAACTTTTTCAAAATGGGCACTGATGTAGTAGAAATGCTTGGTACAACGATTTTGAAAGGCGTCGCATATGACCTTCTAAATGAATCTGATTTAGGTTCGAAAAATCTAATTATTGCAGCAGAATGGCTATCGACTGTAGAACCTATATTTCATGGTATTTCAACATATATTGAAACAACTAGTTTCGCAAAGAATCAAGTTGCTGAGTCGGCGCATCATTATAATAAAAGATTGAGCGTAGAGTCTAACGACCATGACCACTCTTATTCTCCTGCCACTAAAACGGAATTAGAAGGCATTGAATTGAATTTTAACGTAAAAGGAAAATTTAAACCGACTAATTGGAAAGAAGTTTTTTCAATAGCAGCTCCTGTGATAGTTAGTTTAACTATGTTGTGCGCTATTACAGATTTACTACTTTCACCTAAAAAAGAATTATCTGGCGTACTAACGTTAATGGTTATAAACAAAGTTGCTCAAATGAGTCTTAAAGTGACCACGGATGCACATAAGCATAAAAATCATTTGAGTAATTCTCAGATAAAAGATAACACTGCGAAGATAGGCCAATTGAAGCCAGATGCTAGGGTAGAGGTTTTGGCTGAGGATGAAGAACAAGGCGGTTCATCTAGTTTAATGATGCGACGCGGTAGTAATGATAGTTATGAAGAAGGAGAATCTGTTAAGGGACGAAGCGGCTCAGAACGTTCAGACAACGAAGAAGACGATCTTGCTTAGAGCAATTAACTAATAGTTGAGATTAGACCCAGTGCTTTTTATCCTATACTCTAAAATGGATAAAAACTGACCGCTAACACCATGCAGATACAAGCCCCTAAAAAGATATTATTTAGGGGCTTGTTGCTTTCTACTAATTTTTAGCGAATCAATTTTTAGATGCATTTTGAACGCCGAATCACAAAACGTCTAAATTTGCGTCCTTCTCATAAAAGGCATATATATGTATCTGCTAGCCGGGCTATTCCAGAAGTATTTGCTTCAAATCTTCCATATAATTACTCTCCTGATTGCCTTGCCCGTCCCCAATCAATGAATCATACAAGCTTCGTTTTTGGTTCTGTAAATCAATAATCTTTTCTTCAATCGTACCTCTGGCAATAAACTTGTAAACCATTACATGGTTCTTTTGACCCATTCTGTGGACCCTGTCCGTAGCTTGATTTTCAATGGCTGGGTTCCACCAAGGGTCTAGATGAAATACATAGTCCGCTGCTGTAAGCGTGATTCCAACTCCACCAGCTTTAAGTGAAATTGCGAATACGGTTGGTTTCTTTTCGGTCTGAAATCGATTAACAGCCGCAATTCGTTGCTTAGGTGAACACTTACCATCAATTCGTTCAACATTAATTGATGACTCATCACACCATTTGGTTAGAAGGTCTAGCATTCCGGTAAACTGAGTGAAGACGACAATTTTATGTCCTTCCTTAACCAGCTCAGAAAGCTTCTGTTTAACGATTTCAAATTTTTCTGATGTGACGTCAATTCCCTCAGATACTTCCTTCAATAGCCTAGGGTGAAGGCAGAGTTGCCTTAGTTTCATTATGGACGTAAGAATATGTAGCCTATCATTTTTACCTGAAAGGTTTTTAATTCCTTTTTTGGCTGCATCGATGATTGTTTTATATAAATCCTGTTGAGCTTTATTTAAATCAACTTTAATATCAATTTCAGTTTTATCTGGTAATTCTTCTAATACTTCTTTTTTAGTTCGTCTCATCATAAAAGGGCGTAATCTATTTTTAATGTAGTCGGGAGATGTTTCCGAATACGTTTGGAATTGGATTTGAGGTCCAAAATAATTAGGCAAAGCAAAGTTGCATATACTCCATAAATCAGCAGAGCTATTCTCAACTGGAGTTCCAGATAACGCCAATTTAAAATCTGCTTCAATTGCTCGGACCGCAATATGATTTTGCGATTGCGAATTTTTTATTTGCTGAGCTTCATCTAGAACAATCATGGACCATTTTCGTTTTTGAAAAGCGTTAAGATCATTTTTAATTATTCCGTAAGAGGTTACTAATATGTGGTACTTATCTAAATCAGTTTCTTTTCGAGATTGACCCGTATAAACATGAACTTTTAAACCAGGTAGAAACTTTTTGGCTTCCTGTTCCCAATTGTAAATAACATTAGATGGGCCAACGATTAGCGCTGGTTTTCCAATTTCGTTTGTAGATTTAACGGTATTTGATATAAAAGCCAGAACTTGAACTGTTTTTCCAA
>JABIPA010000055.1 GCA_018698675.1 bacterium
TTACCAAAAGATGTTACTGAATTTCAAGATTTTTCAGCACCTCTTGATGCAGAACGAGATTTACCTGGTTATACCTTTCCTTCCTCGGGAGATGAATCAAAAATTAAAGAAATGGCAAAGTACTTACAACTCGCATCAAAACCTCTACTACTTATCGGACACGGAGCTATGATTTCTGGTGCGCATGATGAAGTTCGTAAACTTGTAGAAAAACTTCAGGCTCCTGTTGTAAACACACTTCTTGCTAAAGGCGTATTTCCTGAAACGCATGACCTTTCAATGGGAATGTTAGGAATGCACGGAACAGCCTACGCAAATAAAGCGGTTCACGGTTGTGACCTAATTTTTTCCATTGGTTCCCGATGGGACGACAGGATAACCCCGAAAAATATCGAACGTTTTTGTCCTGATGCTGTTAAATTGCACATTGATATTGATCCTGCTGAAATTAATAAAATTTTAACTCCAGACGTTTCTGTTGTTGGGGACGCAAAAACAGTTCTTAATCAATTACTTCCTCATATTAAACCTGGAAATACTAAAGATTGGGTTGAAACAGTTAAAAAGAATAAGAAAAAATTCCCATTAAAATTTAAAAAACAGGGTGGATTAAAAGCACAACACGTTATTCAAGAGCTTTTCAAAATTTCAAAAGGAAACGCCGTTGTAACTACAGATGTTGGACAACATCAAATGTGGGCAGCTCAATTTTACTTAACAGACAAACCTAAGCACTGGCTATCCTCCGGTGGTGCTGGAACGATGGGATATGGACTACCGTCTGCTATCGGTGCTCAATTTGGATGCCCTAAAGCTCAAGTTATTACAATCTGTGGCGATGGTGGATTTCAAATGACACTATGTGAACTTGCAACAGCTGCCATCCATAAACTACCTATTAAAATAGTTATTTTGGACAATAAATACTTAGGAATGGTCCGCCAATGGCAAGGTCTTTTTTATGACAATAGACTCAGTGGTGTAGATTTAGTAGGAAACCCGGATTTTGTTAAATTAGCAAAATCATATGGAATCAAAGGATTTAGAATTAAACGAGCAGCAGATGTTCATAAAATACTGACACAAGCCTTAAACTATAATGATGGTCCGTGCCTAATTCATGCTGAAGTTGTTAAAGAAGATAATGTTTTCCCAATGATTCCTGCTGGAGGAGCTGCTGGAGACATGATTCTTGGAGTAACTAAAGACATGAAAAAACCTGAAGGAAGCACCTAAGGTTAAAATCTAAATTTATTAATATAAAACGACATTTAATCTACTGGAGGATTAACATTGATTAAACAAAACATACACACATTAAGCATATACGTTACAAACAAGCCCGGTGTTCTAAGCAGAATATCGACAGTTTTTGCTAGACGTGGGTTTAATATTGAATCATTGGTTGTATCACCTGCTCACGACGCAGGATACTCTCGCATGACTATCACTGCAGAAGGAGCACCTGAATCACTCGAACAAATCATTAAGCAGGTCGATAAACTTGTCGATGTTATCCAATGTAGCGAACACAGTAAAACAGGCGTATTAGAAGTCGAATTAGCTCTAATAAAAGTAAAATTTCAGGAATCTAATCGACTTGAACTTTTTCAAATGATTCAACATTTCAAAGCATTTACGGTTGATTTTACTGAAAGTACATTAGTCATTCGAGTTACTGGTGTAACAGAAAAAATTGACTCATTTGTTGCTCTACTTCAAAAATTTAATATTTTAGAAATTGTTCGTACTGGAAAAGTTTTGATGGCAAGAGGCCCAGAAAAAACTTAATCATCGATTATGGCTAAACCGTTTTTAAAATGGGCCGGTGGAAAACGACAATTAAGTGAGGCACTTTGTCATTTCAAGCCGGCAACATTTTCCAACTATTTTGAACCTTTTTTAGGCGGTGGTGCTTTTTTCTTCCAGTTATTACCCGAAACTGCTTATTTATCTGATATTAATCACGACCTTATCACGACTTATACCGTTGTAAAAAACAACGTATCTGAACTCATTCAGGAACTTTCGTCCTTTTCTTATTCAGAAGAAACCTACTATAAAATAAGAAATCAAGACAGGCTCTCTAGTTATTCTCAATTTACTGACCTGCAAAAAGCAGCTCGATTTATATACCTCAACAAAACATGTTACAACGGACTCTATCGAGTCAACTTAGACAATCAAATTAATACGCCATTCGGCCACTATAAAAACCCTCTCATTTGTGACCAAAAAAACTTGATCGCTGTATCCAAAAAACTCCAACATGTTCAGTTAGATATACAACCCTTTCAATCGACACTTAAACACGTACAAAAAAATGACTTCATATATTTAGACCCTCCCTACGACCCCGTATCAAAAACTTCAAATTTTACAGGATACGCAAAAGACAAATTTGGAAAAGATGAACAAATCGCTCTAAAAAATTATTGTGATGCCATCGATAAAAAAAATGCGTTTTTCATGGTCTCTAACTCTTCGACAGACTTTATAAAAGATATTTATAAGGACTACACAATTAACACAATTAAGGCGAATAGAAGCATAAACTCGAATGCAAAAAAAAGAGGCCCAGTAGATGAAGTTTTAATTACAAATTATCCAACAAAGAGCTACACACCAAAATAGAAGAGAGGCATCGCGCATATGGAACAAATAAACCTTTTGAATAAAACAGGGACAGACACGGCCAACGCGAACCAATCACTACCTACAAAAAAAAAAAATCCAATTCACACATCAGGACGACTCGCCAATAAACAAGGAAATCTTTTAGAATCCACCGTCAAAGATATTTTCATTTCAAAAGGCTTCACCCTTAAAAAATACAAAGACTATATTTCTTCTGAAACCGAAATTGATAACCTTATTCTGACGAACGCGCCCTACACATCTATCTATAAACATAATGGAAAAACAGAATTTTTAGTTAAGTCACATCATTATAATCTAAGCGTTCGAATCGAATGTAAATGGCAACAAAGTCAAGGTTCCGTCGATGAAAAACTTCCCTATTTGTATTTAAACTGTGTTGAATCTATGCCAGAAGATAATATTATGATCGTAATTGACGGAAACGGATTTAAAAAAGGGGCCGTTGAATGGCTAAAAGAGGCGGCTTCCCAGAGAAAATTTTTACCTACTGATTCTAAAAAAAAGATTCAAGTGTTTACTCTTACTGAATTCCTAGTTTGGGCAAATCATACCTTGCGTTAAACAGATTCTTTAAAAGCCGCCCTTAACTCTTTTCGTTGAATTTTATTGGATGCCGTTTTTGGAAGGTTATCCATAAACTCTATTGCAGCAATCGCGAATAATGGATTAAGTTCCGTACGAATTAACGAACTGAGTTCTCTTTTTAATCTCAACTTATTTTTTATTCTTGAAACGTCAAATTCTTTTTTATTATTAAGCGTAATAACCAGAATTAATTTTCCTGGCCCACCCTCTTTTGGTGAAACTGTAATTGCGGCACATTCAAATATTAGGGGATGTCTATTTAATATAGATTCAATCTGTGAAGACCCTATTTTAATGCCACCTAAATTCATCGAATCGTCTGCCCTGCCTAATCCTTTATAAAATCCACCAGAAAGTCTTACTAATTGATCGCCATGTCTGCGCAAACATTTTCCATTTGGACCTTTAGGCGCCCCTTTATAATATTCTTCATGATGGTCTTTGTTTAATAATACTTGAGAGGTTCCAAATGTAAGGGCGTCCAAAAACACCTCTCCGTTCCCCTCACTAGCAACTCTTTCATTAGTATCTCCAATCAAATAGAAGGAGGTTCCTATCGAAGGTGTATTAAAGCAAGACAATGCATTTGGCTCAGACAATACCGAGGTAACATACCCACCCCCTATTTCCGTCCCTCCACAATATTCAATAATAGGAGAAAACCCTGCCATTTGAGATAAATAAAAATAGTCATTGGGGTTTGAACACTCTCCCGTAGACGAAAACCGAGTAACACTTGTTAACCTTTTTGTCTTATGAAAATCATTTTTAATCCAATTTTTTACAATTGATGGAATCACTCCCAACATCGACGTGTTACTTGAATTAACGAAATCTAAAAACTCCGAAGTCGTCGGCATTCCATTATATAAAGCAATCGTCCCTTTATTCATTAAGGAAGCAAAAATTAGCCAGGGCCCCATCATCCATCCCAAATTAGTTGGCCAACATACAACATCTCCTTCTTGAATATCTTGATGGAAAAACCCGTCTGCCGCCGATTTTATAGGGGCCACTTGGGTCCATGGGATAGCCTTAGGCGTACCTGTTGTTCCAGACGAATATATTATTGTTGTAAAGGCATCTGCTGATTGCTGAAAAAATTCAGAGGAGCCTTCGTTAGCCACAAAACTAGAAAATAAAACATCTTCTTTTCGACTTAAATTTACTGAACTCCCGTCTATAGAAAATATAATTGCCGGAGGACATTTGGCTTCAACAACTCTTGAATACACATCGATAATCTTAGATCCTCGTTTATAATCACCTGCCGAAAAAACTGCTTTTACTTTCGCTATTTCAAACCGTTTCGATAACTCATTTGCTGAATAAGAATCTGGTACTGGCACTAAAACAAGCCCTGCCTGGATGACTCCCAAATAGATACTCACATTCTCGCTCGTCATAGGACCAATGAATCCTACATAATCACCAGGTTCCAGCCCAAAATCAAAACACCCTTTTGCGACCCGTCCGCTAGCTTCTTCTAATTGTTTAACTGTAATTTTTTTTAAGTGACTTGAATCCGTCGTTCCTTCAATAATTGCAATCTGTGTTGGATTTGCTTTAAAACAAGCCTCTGCAATGTTAAACCGAGCACCCGGGAACCACTTAGCCTTTTCTTCAGACTCACTAACTTCTATCTCATCCATCGGGTCCTTCGAAAAATTAATTCCTAATTTTTTGGCCATATCTATCCAAAATGGTTGGTTCCTAGAAATAGACGTTTTATATATGTCTTCCCACGACGTCAACTCATTTTCTATGCAATATTTATCTATATTTAATTCCCTATATTTATCACGGTTGTAGCGCCATATAACAGGAGGTCCATCATCACAATTTCTAGTGCTGTAAATTTTCTTATATGCAGTTATCGCATCTTGCTCATTTTTTTCTGTAAGGTCATTCCGACAAAATCTGGTAGTAAAAGATTCCCATAATTGGACTTGGCTATCTGAGTTTGTCGAAAAATTATAAAACTTATCGAGAGACTCTGTTAAAAAAAATTTATTTTTATCAGAAAACCCAGATATATATGTTTTTAAACTGAAATCTTTGTCTAACTCCATTTTGTCTCCCTATTTCATTCTCGTTACGATAATTACTAATCCTCATCCATACTACCAAACCTTGAAATAACATCTAAACGATTCGTTTGCACATCAAGTAAAATCATTCTATATACAGACAAAAGACACACTACCTGTTTAGGAATAATTCCCATTAAATTCCATCAACTAGATTTATAAATAAACTGTAGTTGTCTATAATTAAATAATTGCAGTTTATCTACTTGAAAAAAATGAAATTAATTTAATTATCTTCCGATAATTAAATATTAAAGGATATTCTCTATAAAAATCGACGTATCGACTTTTAAGCGCACAACATAGAACGTCCTAATTTTGACTAATAAAAAAGGAAAAAAACATGCATTTTAAGCTTCTTGCATCAAAACATGGACAACTCTTTGATTTTTCGAAATACAAAGCAAGCCCTGAAGAGTTCAATAGAACCTACGTGTCCGACCATTCCTCACCTTTTTGGAGCAATAGTGCAGTTTGTAAACATTCCGGAGCTTTTGGTACTCAATTAGACTTTCAAAATGACCCTACCCTCATCCTTTTCGAAGAATTCGGAAACTTTATTGAATCCGATAATTGCAGCTCAAACCCGGAAAAACAGTCACTAACTTTTTTAAATAGTATGATTGTTCTCTCCTATTATCCGTCAATGGCACTTAAGCACAGCCCTGCATTAGTAAAACCTATTCAACAAAACGTTTTATTAGAACACTTGAAAAAAGCAGAAGAATCGTTAACCGAAATTAAAGATTTTCAAACACGATACTCGTTCAATCCGGACCATTTTTCTACCATTAACAAATTGATTGAGTATGTAATTTTAGGTGTTATAAAAAATATTGAGAACAATCCCATATTGAAAGATTGTATTTGCGATACCGAACAAGTGGACGGTAAAACTATAAATAAAGGTACCTTTTCAATGTCTGCAAATGAAATTGGACTCGATCTTACAGGAGATGAGGCAAAAGGAATCTCACTTTGTGACTACATCCTTCTTAAACTCGAAAAAATGGGATGGAATAACGACAAAACCCTTAAAAACGAGCTTATGATAGAGGACCAAAAATGTGGAGAATTCAAAATATTTGGCCGAGACAGCGATAAACCAAATCATTCTCCGACTAAAGTTTTTAATTTTGTAAAATGGCTAAAAAGCTCGAACGAATACGAAAAACGACGAACGACTCAATCTTTACTCAATAAACTTTTCGCATTTAATGAGCATCCACTTCCTTCGTTCAGAACAACAGCTGCTGTATTGGCTGGACAACTACTAACGGAGTCAAATATGTTTCACGGCCAAAGCAACATTGGCGCATTGACCTCTGCCACTAATTCTAAAGCTCCTTCTAATCAATTATTAAGTGGGTTCAACCAAGCCGCGACAAAATATGCAACGGCCCACTCTAGATACATTCCATCAATGCGTGAAAATGGGATTAACGATGTAGCTGGCGACGGAAATTGTTATTACTGGGCGACCGCAAAACAAATGGTAGACCAAATCTGCCTTCCCGAAAATAAATTAGGTCCTCTACCTCCTCTTTTTATAGATGCTTTAAACAATCAATTGAAAAAACATGGGTCTACACAATTAACAGCGGAAACGATTACCCCCTGGATCAGAGAAAATAAACTTACATTAACATCATATGGACCTGGACAAGCATCTGGCCACTCTGAGGCAGAAAATTATTTCCGGCTTGTCCTCCGAGATTTAACGGTTCTCAAACTAGATGAAATGATTAAAAACGAAGAGCCTTTAGACTCTGTCCTCAAAGGACAAGAACGACGATCAATATCAGATATGATTGGTGGGTTTCTTTCCGACAATGATTCGTTTCACCCAAACGTTGACGCGTTTGAAGAACTTAAGACTGAATGTGTTCAATTTAGCTCCAAGGGAGCCTCTATTGTTGACGAAAAACCTGTCTTTGAAGCGTACGCTACGGGCCTCAACTTAGAGCGATTTCATAGAGGTTTAGATACTCCAGTATTACTTGAAAAAAACCCTGACCATCTACAAACGCCTAGCTCTGGCGATCTAGATGCTTATAGAGCTAAAATATCCACCGACCTTCAAGACCTCGTTGATACTTTAATTGACTTGGTAAATGAGTCTATCAATCTACCCGGTTCAGACGCCGAAATTCTTGTTTTTAAATTTGTCAAAGAAGTAAACAGAAATTTCGAAACAGATAAATTAAAAGACGCAATCCAGGCAGGACTAGATAGAAGCAGCAAAACTATAGAAGAAAAAGAAATTGCTTTAACCTTAGCTAAACAATTAATTTCAAACATTTCTCAACTCAAAAAAGAGCGACAAGATATTGGCTTCGACAATGGTTCAGCACCTTTTTTTGACAGCTCCGTCACTTCACCAGGAAGTGAATCAAACCTAGTGAAATACCATCGTCTTCGCAAAGAAGCTCTAACCGAAATAAGAAATTATGCTCAAACGGACGGAAAATTCATGGGCCAAGAATCATCCATTATTTTAAGCACGATATTCACAGGTGTTCGATTTGTCGCAAAATCTCATAATATTGACCTTGAGCCTCCATATTATACAAGCCAAATGACGGTTCAATTTAATGGGAACGGATATGACTATCAGCATGATCTAGGAAACGTACCGACAATTGCCGTCGTTAGGGTTGCCACCCAAAACCACTTTAATTCCCCGCCCATCGAGAACTATGTAAATTTCTCCGAAGAGATAGCTGTGGATTCTTCAGCTAGCCCAAAAGGAACAGTTTATTCAGATTGTAATTCTGCTAAACGAAGTCACCTAGAAGCAGGTTTAAAACCAGACTCTAGGCAGGCAAAGTCATATACACCTTCATCTAGCATGGAAATCGAATAAGTAATATTCAATTCATAAAAACAGACCCTTTTTAAACTTATGCCTAGCCATTTTTTATGGTCAGGTATTATACTATTTGTAGAATGAAAACCTATCAAAATTTTACACAAAAATCTTTATTTTTATGTCTATGTGTTACTGGACTTTTTTTATCAACAAGCTGTGGAAAAGTAACTCAAGATTTAAGTAAAGCCACAGCCATTCCATCTGTCGACTTATCGTTTACTCTTCAAGTTTCCCCCGTAGTAGAATCATCTAAAACAGTTAAAATAAAATCATTTTCGCGTGAAAACTCACCTTTATTTTTCCAAATTCAAGGAATTAAGACAGATGGCTCAAGTGAAGAACTCAGTTGTGGAAAAGGACTCATTCTTAGCGAAACTATCGAAGACAAGAATGCATCGGGAGATGTGACTATTAAAACGAATTACAAATCGTCCAGCTATACAAAGTCAAATATCGAAATTAAGCGTTCAAACTTAAGTGAATCATATCTTAAATACCAATCAAATAAAAACAACTGGACCATTAAAAGTAGTAAAATTAAAAAAGCGTTTCCTTGGTATTTAGTTCAAGCCTATTCCTCAAAAAATAGTTATCGTTTTAAGCTACTTAGTGGCGAAATTGTAACTGGAAATAAACTTATTAATTTGGGTGAAATTACAACTTACGATACCTTTATCGGCACACTATACAGATCGATTAAATCACATAAAAATATGTCCTTCGATAAAAAAACATACACTTCTATCGAAAAACTTTACGATAAGCAGTTTCATCTTCTCCTTAACGCTGCATTACCTTTGAATACAATAAAAAAGTTCAACTCAAAAACTCCCTTATTTGAATTCGAATCTGATCTCAACGATACACTATTAGATTTATTAAACTTAGTTCATACGGACAAAAAAGAATCATTATCATATTTAGGAAAAACAGAGGTCACACAAATACTTCCAAAAAAAGCTATCTCGCATCTCAACAAAACCATTAACAAGTTTTTTTAATCGAATGTCATTTTTTTATTTAGATGACTCCTCTCAAAAAAATAACGCAGGAAATATTATGATATTATCCGTATTTGTTCTTCTTTCCGTCTCAATCCTTTGTATTTCTTATTGGAAAGCTATCCGTATCGGAACGCAATCAGCTTATGTTAAGAAAAAAGAAGTTCAAGCATATTTTGCCGCACGTTCAGGAATAGAAGATGCTATTTCAGAACTAAAACAAGGATTTTCTTGGGTCAGCGGAAACGTAAACTTGAGCGAACAATGGGTCTCATCCGGGTCAAACACTTTATATAAATCCACGATAGCACCAACGCCTTTAACTCACTTTGACTATCCATGCACTTATTCTGTTACAATAATAGGAGATCCTTCAACGGGAACTCTAAATTTTACCAGTATCGGCTATGTAGGGAATCCGATAACCGAGAATAGTACGTTAACGTTTAAAAAAGAATTACAAGGACAAATGATTTTATCTGTAAGTAATGAAATTCATGTTATAGAATTAACCGAAAATTAAATGGCAAAAAAATATATTACCTCCTGTATAGGAATTGAATTTACTGAAGACTTTCTGATTTTTTCGCAAGCGAAGGGGGAAGCTGACGCTGTAAAAATCGACAAAATTCAAATTGTTGCCATTCCTCCTCGGACCATCACTAATGGCGACATAACAGATCCAGATACGCTATCCGAACAAATCACTAAAACTATAGAAGAAGGTGACTACACCAGCTCAAACGTAGTTATCGGTATAAAAGACACAAATTTTGTTAAGCGCTGTGAACTTTTCCCTAAAATGGGTGAAGAAGAACTTCGTGCACAAATGGAAGATAAAATTGGAGACTCTCACTTGTTTCAGGCCAAAGAATTTGAAGTTGGCTTGCAGTATCCAAAAAACGAAGAAAGTTATCCCAAATTTCAACCTGTCTTATACGCAGCCCGAACTCAAAGTAGCATAGACACAATAAAAGAATTGATTGAACTTGTTGGCCTCAATTTAGTGGCTATAGATATCATGCCCCTTGCCGCTTTAAGATGCGCAAAATATGCAAACGCACTAGAAGGAACCCCGTGTTTAAGCATATTTTTAGATTCAAATATTATCGATTTTAATATCATTGTAGATAATGACATCGTTTTTTCTCAGGTCTTAAGAAAAGATCCTGACGAAATTTTAGAGGATGAGCTCACCTTTGAATACTTGATGATAAAACTCCAACATTTTCTCTTGTCTTTTACTAATGAATTCCCTCACAACACACCTCCTGAAAAATTTGTTTTAATTTCTCGGGTCGATTCAACAAAAAAATTCTTTTCGGCATTTAAAGAGTCCTTTCCCGATAAAACGATAGAGCTATATAACCCTGCTTCAAATATTAAATTCGAATCTAGAAAATATGAAAAAAATGCGGACCTACTTACTCAATCTATAGGGTCAATGGGACTCTCTCTTAGATTTTTTGAGAGATATAATGAATCGTTAAGTTTAATAAAAGTTAAAAAACAAATGGGTCCATTAATCAACTTAATTGAAGCAGCTATTGCAGGGGCCGTGCTAGTAGCTTTTATGATTATTTGGTTTGCAGTAGGATTTGTACTTCTAAATGAAGTATCAAAAATAGAAGACAATATAGGCGAGACTAAAAATCAAATAACGTCACTTCAAACGGGTGAATATTTACTCCGTCAGCAAAAGCTTAAAAACTTAAAAACAACCATCGACTATTATGACGCTCTAAAATTAAACCCTTATAACAAAATCAGCTTTTTTGAAGCGCTTTCAAGAAATTTACCTGAGGATATGGTCTTTAACGATCTAAGTTTTTCTAAATCACGTGAAATAGTTGTTCGATCAACGGCATTTCGCCAAGAATCAATTCATAGTTATTATGATGACTTAAGTAATGATTTTGAGGAAGTTGTTATCGATTCTCTGAAAATAGCTCCGGGTGACGGAAATTCTTTTGTTAATTCATTCTCTTTCACATTTAAATGGGACGACCCAAAAAAATATGAAAATTCATTAAAAAAGGAACCCTCAAAACCATGAGTTTTTTAGACCGTTTTAATTTAGAAGAGCAAGAGCAGCGTATAGAACTCTTTAGAAAATACCAAAAATATTTATTTGGACTTATTGCAGCTATAATTATTTTTTATGGGTTTTTATGGATAGTCACACCTAAGTACAAAGTGTATCGAGAAAATAAAGTACGTTTAAATCGATTCATCGAAGTATTAGAAACACGCCGTGCTAAAGCTCTTGATAAAAAGAACATTTTAAAAGAACTTGCACGGCTAGAAGCAACTGTTTACGAAAAAGAAACCAACTTTTTTACAGAAGAAGAATATAACGAATTTTCAATTAATATTTTACCTAAACTATCTAATAATCTAGGAAATACAATTGATACGATTACATTTTCTCCATTTAAACGGCTAAAGGACAATATTCACACAGCAACGCTAGGTTTAAGATTTGAAGGTAGTTATATTTCGGTCATAAATTTCATTATGGAGCTTGAACGCTTTTCAAAAGTTATAAAAATAGAAGAATTTTCTTTTAAACGATTAACCGACGATCCTGTTATATTATCTGTGAACTTACAGGCTATTGCCTATATAAATATAAATAAATGAGCATAAAATCAACATCATATAGTCACTCTGAAAAACAAATAAAATTCTTTTTTTATTTGTTTTTAGTTTGTTCAATGGTTTCCATTAATTTAATTACAGCAGCTCCCGATAAAAAAACGTCTCCTTCCACACCCACAGAATCCGTTAAAACAGCCAAATCTGATGCTACAATCAAACCTAAAACCCCCAACTTTCATTTTAAAAGAAACCCTTTCAAACCGGTTAAATGGAGTCCCGAGTTTAAATCAACGTCATCATTACCGACTAATATAAAACTTCCGGAATCCAAAACACTATTTAGCCTCACTGGAATTATTTGGGACGAGAAAAAACCATACGCCATCCTATCCTTTTCAGGCACTCGAAAAATTGTTTCTGCTGGCGATATGGTTGAAGATATTAAGATTCATTCCATTTCTCGATCCGAACTTATATTGAAAAGAGCAACGGAAACTTTTATACTAACAATCGGTAACGATATCCTTTTATGAAAAATAGTTTAAAACATATACAGATTTTAGCGGTATTAATGGGATGTTTAGTCACCTCAGTTAATGCTACGACAAAAAATATCAGCTCTTCAATTTCTCCACACATAAAAATAATTCAACCAAAACAACATGCTGTTATCGTATCGTCACCAATTGATGTCGAAGGTATTTTATACAATTTAGATACACTTACAATTAATAATCAGCCCGTTTCGGTAAACTCATTAGGTGAATTTCGGTATATCTACCGCCTTCCCGACGCAAATAAATATAATGACATTGAAATTGTTGGTCAAAAAAAAGGCGCAGATAAAGACCATGTAAAAAATATAAAAGTATATTATAAACAACCAAAAGGTAGTTCCCCTGAATCCAAAGAGGTTAAAACGAAACCTATAGTCGATAAAAAAGCGTCAATTTCAAAAAATACTGTAGAGCCGTCCTCAGTTAAACTATCTCCGAAAATTAAAACGATTGTATTACCTGAAACAAAAATTGAGCCCTCAAAAAAAACGGAAATGGCAACACCGGTTCCTTCTAGTCAAAAAACAATTAAGTTGAACACAATGAAGCCAAAGTCCGTGCCTGTTAAAGTAATTTCGAAACCATTAAAAACAAAACCAGCTGCAATTGTTCCTGTTTCAAAAACACCCCTTATCCAAAAGGCAAAAATTCCGATTATTAAATTAAATGCGCCTGACAATTTTCATGTATCGAATCAAGGTAAGGTGTCTTTTAGTGGAACCGTTGAAAATACCGACGAACTATATATAAATGAATCTTCTATTTCCATTAAAAATGGGTCATTTAAACATACGACGTCTCTTGAAATGGGTGCAAATATGTTTAATATTTACGCTATAGGAAAAAACAATCTTAATAAGACCTTAATTAGAAAAGTTTTTAGAGTAAATCCATCCTCCCCTGAAGAAGTTAAGCAAGAAACATTTGAAGAAAAACTTAACAGAGACATTTCTTTGGACCTTGCAGATGCAGATATCAAAGAAGTTATCAAAATTTTATCTATCAAAGGTGGCCTTAATATAATTTATGACAAATCCTTGACCGGTGTTTTAAGTATTACTTTGAATGATACTCCTATTCGGAGTGCCATCGATTTCATCCTTAAAACACAGGGGCTTTCGTATATTATTGTAGACAACACGATTATGATTGGCGAAGAATCTAATTTAAATACTCCAACCCGCCTTGAAACCAGAGTAATCAAGCTCAAGCACGTTAAAGTTAAGGATGCCGTTGAAATTTTAAAGAAACAATTATCTCCATCAGAATCTGTTGAACCTTTTGATCAAGATAATTTACTTGTTTTGAAAGTTGATCCTAATAATTTTGTTACGTACTCGAGAATCATACAAAGCATAGATTCTCGCGCTATTCCTCAGATTTTACTTGAAGCGCAAATTGTAGAAACATCTGTAACCGCCGTTGAAAAAATGGGATTTAGTTGGGCAACGACACTACCTCTTAACTATTCCGTACAAATTAGTGACAGTACAATGACTGCAAAATCAGAATCGAGCATATTTACTATATTAAATTTACTTAGTGATCAAGGAGAGGCCCGAATACTAGCCAGTCCTCGTATCAAAGCAATTGATAAACAAGAAGCCAGTATTTTTATCGGTGACAAGGTTCCTTATATTGAAATTACGAGTGACACGTCAGGTAGGATTACTGAAGCCGTTAAATATGTTGATGCAGGTATCTCTCTTACTATTTTTCCCGAAATTAACAGAGAGACTCAAGAAGTCATTATTAAAGTTGAACCAGAAGTTAGCTACATAAATGGATTTAGAGGAAAATTTAATGATATTCCAATCGTTAGAACTCGAAAAGTCAGTACTACTGTTCGTGTTAAAAATGGAGAAACCGTTATTATTGGTGGCCTTTTTAATTCTTCAGACTCTGACTCTCTAGCAAAGGTTCCTTTATTAGGAGACATACCTCTTCTTGGAGAGCTTTTTTCTAGCGGCAAGGATAGTGATGACCAAACCGAGCTCTTAATCACTATTACGCCTCGTATAGTGGATGAAATTGATCAACTAGAGTCGTCTGCGAACGTCCTATTGTCTCCCCTTTAAAAACCTAAAAGTTAATGTGTATTCTGATATACGCAAAATGAAACATTTGATTCCATATTGGTATCTTTGTCTATTAGTGAGACGTCTTTCTTACTTATCAATTGAAATGAATCCGGCAAGCCAGAGAAAACTGTGTCGCAGCTAAAATCACCAGCAACCTTTGTTATATAAGCCTTATCAATCGTTAAATTGCTAATTGCCTGCTCGTAAATAGACGCTCCTCCAATTATGAAAATGTTATCTAGATTTTCATAAAAGTTCGCATATTTATTGGCATTCAACAATTCATCAATCGATGACAAATGCAAAACGTTTTCAGGTAAGTCTAATTTATCTTGAAAGGAAAGAACGACGTTTTTTCTATTTTTTAAAGGTTTAAACGGTAATGAATCCCAGGTCTTTCTACCCATTACGATAGCGTTCTGTTTTCCTTCCTCAGAATCTGAGGTGATTTCTCTAAAATAAGTAAGCTCTTCTTTGAAATACCATGGCAATTTATTGTTTAACCCAATTCCAGATTTACTATCCATGGCTAAAATTATGTGAATTGAGGGCATTTTTGAATTCTTAAACTGCAATTTCGAATTTGATGAAAGGTTGAAATGTATAATTTTCTAACTGAATGTCTTCATAAACAATTTCAGATAATGGCTTTTTATTAATAACTAATTTGGGTAGTTCGGTCGGAGTTCTCTTCAATTGTTCCTTTACCCCATCGATATGATTCGAATAAATATGAGCATCTCCAAATGTATGGACAAAAAATCTAGGTATTAAATTACATTCATTCGCTATCAAATGTTGAAGAAGAGCGTAACTTGCAATATTAAAGGGAACACCAACCGCAACATCGGCCGAACGTTGATATAATTGACAGTCTAAATGCCCGTTAACAACATAAAACTGAAAAAATGTATGACAAGGAGGTAACGCCATCTTTTCAATGTCAGCGACATTCCAAGCGCTTACAATAATTCGGCGAGAATCTGGTTGAGTTTTTATTAAATGAATTGCATTTTCGATTTGATCGACGTGAGTCTTTGAGTATCCATCGTCCGTTTTAGTATATTTATCCCAATGACGCCATTGATACCCGTAAATAGGTCCCAAGTTCCCGTCTTTATCGGCCCATGGATTCCAAATAGATGTATGCTCTGAAAGGCCATCATGAATGTTCGTTTTCCCTTTTAAGAACCAAAGCAATTCATAAACTAAACTTTTAAAGAAAACTTTTTTCGTCGTTAATAACGGAAACCCTTTTCGAAGATCTATTTTAAGTTGATGTCCAAAAATAGAGATAGTTCCCGTTCCCGTTCTATCTTCTTTCGTTTCACCATTTTCTAGTATTTCTTCTAGAAGATTTAAGTATTCTTTCATCTCTTAGAAGGTTACCAAGCTTCAATTGCGCGTTCAAGACTTGTTCATTTGTCCTGGCTTTGCTCAATAGCCGATCTAATCATAGGCCCTACCTTTTCGGTAAACTCTATAAGAAATTTATCTGCTACATTTTTAGATAATTTTTCCTCAAACCCATCTCTTAACGGTGCCGCATATTTTGAAATACGGTCTTGAACCGCAGATTCTATTTGACTATACCCCGCGTCTGAATACTTTCTGCAATAATAGGCCACTGTTTCAGACACACACGCATCGGGATCCTCTTCATCAAACAAGCCTTCTCTATAGGTGTTACATTTAGCTTTCCATCTTTGCGAAAACTCGTTTAACATTGGGTGTATTGTATCTTGAACTGTGTTATCGACTATTTCTTGCACTTTCTCACCTAAGTCCGAACTATCTTTTTCTAGGCGTGCTTCAGGAGTCAATTTCGACTTCCCTGTTGTATTGATAGATTCCGACTTGTACTCTTTTCTTATTTTACTCATATCAAGATTCTTTACGTCCATATCATTCCTTCTTTCATTCGTATTTTATCATTTTACACCAGATTCTACTCTCTGCCGTTCACCAACTATTTCATTGGTCAATCGTTCTATGTCCTCTGAACGTATCCCCATTCCCTCTACCAACGCTCTTTTTCTCGCAGGTAGTTTACTTTTAACAGCGTCTACATAATCATCTGGAAAAATGTATTTCGTGTTCGTTTCAACATGCGCCGATAACGAATCTTTAGAGATACCGGGAGATAGTCCATCTGGTAAAATAGAGCCAAATTTAGACATCATCTGACGTAATACGGACAGCCCCCCGCCTCCTTTTCGTTTTAGCAATGTTGCTGCAGCCTTTACAGAATCTGAACTTGATCCTCCATGTGAATTACTTAATCCATTCACGTCTCCAACATATCGACCCACTATTTCATTTCCCTTTTTTGTAGATAAAAAACCGTCCCCGGATCCGCCTGCCGTCCTATCATCTGGTGAAGGCGTGTGAACTTTTATTTGTCTGTATTCTTTATCATATATAGCATCTAATCCTCCAAAATTTGGTTCTACATCATTTAAATCAACATAGTTATCGGAATCTCCTTGATGCACATAAAAATCATACAACTCTCCAATTTTTCCTTTTACTAGAGTTCTAAGCGTTTGTTCATCATGCAGAGTTATACTGTGATGCTTATCATCCGAATCCTTTAATACATTTAAAATGTCACTTGCAATTTCACTTTTTATTCGAACCCAAAAATCTGCATTACCTTTTAAAAGCGATGGGCCCGGTCCGCATTCGATGATAGCATCTCGAGCTTCGGCAGAAAGGTGTGTAAGACTTCCAGATCCAGAAGATCTAGCTACGGCTCCAACAGCGCCTCCCGCCCTAACACCAGCCGTTCCTCCTGAACTTGCTACCCTATTCCTGCGATCAAATAAAAATTTCCCAAAATTATTTTTTGCTTTTTTTAACTTTGCATCTGCATCAACTTTCTTTTGGGCAGTCTGAGCACCTGGTCGAGTCGTTCGTCTCCTGTCAGGCGTGACCGTTAACATATGAACATCATCAAAATTTAACGCTCGAGGTGATGCCCCAATATCACCCCTTACTGGCACAGACCGAGATGTCCCAGGCAACGGTCCTCGTCCAGCTCCTCCATCCCCTTCACTATGTGGGTAACCCATGTCCACAATAGGCGGCGTAACATAGGTTGTGGGAGCGGGCCCTCTGGGAGGAGGGCTATCTAGTAAGGCGCTTGCCGAAATGGCTGCTGTATTTACTTCTTTAGGGACTTTTGGAGCACTCCCTGGCAGTGGAGAAAACTCTCCTGCGGACCGATCCGGAATTCCATCTTTTTTTCGAGATGAACTTACGGTATCCCGCATATAAGACGGGGTAGAAGATGGTTCCTTTACCTTGTCTTGTAATCGATCAACTTGAGATTGCCGCTGTTGATGAGGAGTGGAAGGAGGAGATGAATACCCTCCCCTAGAATGTAAATTAAACGACATATCCAATATATGCCCATATTTACAGCTACGGTAACATTCATACTAAAACTGGTACTGCGCCAAATTCTAAGCTAAAATTTAATAGAATTCATGAATAAATCAATAAAAATCGATTACTCATCTATCTTTTTCGATGATGGCGTTAAAAATCCTCAAAAGCGTTTTTTAGACCGACGTAAAAAATTGGGATCTTTGTGCAACGGCCTAGTTATTTTATTTGCAAGTGAAACGCATTTTAATGAAATTCAACCTTGGGCTTACGCTGAGCATCCTATTTGCCAAGAACCGTTGTTCTTGTTTTTAACAGGCATCAATCAGCGAAATCTAATTCTAATTATAGATTCACGCAACAATTCCTACGAAGAAATACTATTTTTACCTAAAAAAAATCCTAAAAAAGAATTCTGGGATGGGTTGCAATTTGGATCCGGAAACTCCGATTCAGTTGAAAGGGCTCAGCAAGTAACGGGCTTACAAAACATAGAAAACACATCCAAATTTATGGACGTATTGTGTCAAAAACTGAACCAATCAGTAGCGCCGTCCTCACTTTCGCTTTATTGGCATGAATCCGTCAAAAACAAACCGATAAAAGACGAACTTTATATTCAAAAATCCAGACTCCTTTCTCGCTTAAAGCGTAAAAAAATTAGTCCTGAAATAAATAATATTCAATATATTCAATGGGATCTTCGACTACCTCTAGATGAAGTAGATAAACAACATCTTATCGCAGCGAATAAAATGCTTACCAAAGCATTTAAAACACTCGTGAAAGAAATACCTAACTTAGAAAAAGAAAATCAAATTCATGGTGTTTTACAAGGAGAACTTATCAAACAAACGGCCTACGGAAATGCGTTCCCATCTATTATTGCAAATGGAAAAAATGCAGCTACCTTGCACTATACAGCAAATAACGGAATTCTCGACCGTTCATCAATGGTTCTCTTAGATTTTGGCGTTTGTAATTATTCGATGCATTCAGACATTTCTCGTACGATCCCCGTAAATGGGGAATACACTCCACTACAACACCTCCTATATTCTATTGTTTTATCAACTCAACATTATGTAGAATCTCTCGTCCGCCCAGGAATAACAATTCAAGAACTGAACTCAAAATGCTGGGATTTTTTAGAGTCGCAACTCGATACCCTCTTTGTTAAAAAGGGTGGGAAAATGAAACGACATTATGATGTCCAACCTCATTTTGTAAGCCACCTTCTAGGACGTCAAACACATGATGGTGACCCGTTTAGAGACTATAAAAACCGTCCACTCCAAGTTGGCTGGGCTCTTTCGAATGAACCAGGTCTTTATGGTGAGTTTGAGATTAATATAAACGGACGCATCTATAAGGAAGAACTTGGAATTCGTATTGAAGACGATTTAATTGTCACTAATGATGGGTGTGAAAATTTGACTACTTGTCCTAAATAAATGTTTCTGACGCCAACACCCTTTCTCTAAAATTCACAACACCCCCGTTTTCTTAAAACAAAATGAAATTATTAATTTTATCCTCCGATAATACTTTGAGCTTATAAAGGAAAAAAATGAAAAAAATTATTTCAAGGCCCTCCGAACATTCGATCATACTCACGTCTAAGTCTTCAACGGTCGAATCTGACGCATCTGAAAAAATTAACAAAATTAAAAATCAAGCCCCCAATGGCTTCGTCAAATTACAAACTATTATTGGCGTAATAAAGAATATAGAAGATGCCGATATCCGCTTAAATTTAATCTCCAAGGAAATAGAGGATTCTCTTACCTCAGAATTAGAACCAATGTATTCATGCAATTACCATTCCTGTTTAATAAAAACAGCGCCACAAGGACAACGTAAGAACGACATAATTTTATCCGAAGCTTTTCGGTTATCCAAATCAGATCTCGAAAAACACCTAATTCCAAAGCTCATAGCACAAACTATTTGTCTCGCAGAAGATGACGAGTCGATCATCTCAATTACATTAGGTTTTTTGTTAAAAATTCCTAAAACTCATCATTTTGATGAGGCGTTAGGCTGGGAGATCTATCAACTCAAAAAATACTTGCCTGAAGATTTGTTTAAAAAGGCAATGTTTCAATTCACCATTCATAATATTCTTGAATTCGTTACGTCTTTTAAAGAAGAGGAAGTCCCTCCTCCAGGCAGAGATCTATTAACAATAAACACACTCGATGAAGTAGCAGATGTTTTCGCTGACAAAGACTCATTTTATCCCAATTTAATTAATACAACGTTATTAAAACCCAAACTAAATGATCTACACAATTGTCAGCATGTAAAAAACTTTTATATTGTACGTCATAGACAACTCCCTAACACCTACGAGGACGTTCATGACAAAGAAACCTATGACAAAGCTACTTTTGATAAAGCTAAAAAGTTCCAAACACTGATAAGTACGATTGATATTGATGGACTTACTTCTATTATTTACTCATATCTTCGAGGATTTACTTTTTGATAGATATTTTTTTTCGAAAAAGCTCGATAACTCTTTAATCAGCCAAATTCATCAAAAACAATAATAAGGCAGAATCCGCCGATTGCTGTCCACTTTTTATAAACAAATCCTTCTCGCAAACTATCTTATATAGTTGCTTCAGTTTTTCTTCAGAATAATTTCGAGTCACATCCTGCATCAACTTCTGAATGAAATACGAGTTTTTAGATAAGGTCTTAGCTATCTTATCTGCCGAATACCCTCGGTTTTTCAATGAAACGAGAGACATATACAATCTCAAATTCGAACCAACCATTCCAAACAATTTTATTGGGTCTTCACCACTTTCCATTAAACTCGTTGCGTGATTCACAACCTCTGACACTTTTTTTAGTTTAAATGCTTCGTTAAATGCAAATAAGTTTGCAGCCTGACCACCCATCAATTGATTTATTTTTTCAAAAGAGACCTCATTATCTTGGCCCATAAAAACAGCGGCTTTCTCTATTTCCATAGATAAAACCGATAATTCCTTGCCATTCACGTCCACAAATTTTCGTGCAGAATTTCTATCTATTGTTTTTTCTAATTTTTGGAATTTTTTCTGAACCCAATCAACAATTTTTTCTGTCTCCCAATCTTTAAATGAATGGAATTCATGGGATGTCGCCATTTTTAAAACTAGCTTAACGGCTTTTTTCCGCTTATCCAGAGGCTTTTTATCCTCGATAAACACTATCGTATGATCGCTCAATTGAATCGCTTCTATCAAACCATCCAATTCTTTTGTCTGTTTAGGCGTCAAGCTTCCTGAAAAAAATGAGGCTCGATAAACTTTTATTAATTTTTTAGGACAAAACATAGAAAGAGTTTGTGCTGCGGTTACTAATGAAGAAATAGATGCATCTTTAAGTGTTTCTTTTGCATCATCTGAAATTCCAACTTCAAGTTCGGCTACTTTTTCACGAATCAGGTGTGGCTCCGTTCCATGAATAAGGATCATGTTATCACAATTATTCGCATTCATTTTTTCTCCTACCACCTTTTTTAACCAACTTACTTTCTATTACACGAAAAAGCTTTATTTAGCTTCAAAATAATACAATATATCAACCTTAATTGCATTGTTCAGTCCGAAATTATATCGATTCAACCAAAGACTTAAACATGTTTTAACAGTACATAACGTTTAAAAACGAACCAAAACGGGTATCTATTAAGACTGTATGGAAAATAAAAATATGACACCTGTTAATCACTCCCTTGGAAATTTCGAAAATAACCTTCCACGCTTGGATCCTGCCTCTACAATTTTAAAATTTGTAAGAGCTTGCTTCTCCCAAACAATCGATCATTTTTCAATTAAAAATAGATTTGATGACGTCTCTATCACCATACGTTTGTTCAGAGATACCGTTAAAGTGTCCTTCCAAAAACATAATGAAGTAAAAGAACATTCTTTAGACTTCGACCATTTGCCAATTAACATGAAAAATGAAGCAGATACTCAAAAAAGAACGCTCTTTTCAGAACTATTCTTAAAATTTAGCCACGACATACAAAAAGGAACAGCAATAGTCACGTCTCACAAAAAACAAGACGCTCATGAACATACAATCTAGCTCCGGATCCAATATCGATGGATACAAACCGATACCTCAAGAAAATATTGGACCCGCGCAAGTAACCGTACCTATAGAGTCACCCGCAACTCAGCCCCAGATAACATCTGTAACTCAATTATTTTCGAAATTGGGTTCGGAACTTACATCATCCGTATTAGACACTCAATCTGCTTCTGCAACATCAGGGTTTAATACTTATTTGGCAGATAATATGGACTCTTTGACCAACACAGTAGGAACTTTGGCAAAGCAAAAACTAACGTCCATTTCTTCCGCATCATCAAACAATCTTCCAAGCATGATTCTATCAACGGGAGGCTCCTCTGCTAGAGAAATTACCAGCTCGGTTTCTGACACGATTGACTCTACCGGATCTAAAAAACTGAGTTTAGCGCACCTTAAAGTTAAAGAGAAACTAATTAAAAAAAACGCACCGCAAACGTTATTAGGTAAGGTTACAAAACCATTGCTCAACTTCGTGGCAACACAATTGATTAACATATCAATTGATTCTATGAACGCTTTATCGTGCTTTTCTCCCGGCCGACAAATTATAAAATCCCTAGTCACAGCATTTACCAAGACGACAACGGGCGGTCTTCTTTCTTCCCTAGAAGAAAATTTCCAACAAGAAATAGAACTGCAACTCAAGCTCGACGCTCAAAATAAAAAAGATCCCTCGGAAGAGCTAAGTAAAACAGAACTCAAAGAGATCACAAAAAAGGCATCAACCCTAGCAAAAGAAAAAGCCAAGCCTATTCAAGAAAAATGGAAAAAAAAGCTAGCTGAACTTAACATTACGGGAAATCAACTCACGGATAAATTAGGAGTCGGTAATACACTCACAAGTAAAATCAGATTCAATGACTCGAACTTAACCTCTATTCAAAATATGGAAACAAACGACGACCCAGACCTCATCAATTTAAAGAAAACACTTCTCTCGAAATTTAAAACTAGAACGATTGTTAAAACTCATTTAAAAAACCTACTTAAACACCCAGGCACTTTAGACCTTACAAAAAATTTATTCAATTCCTTTGACATTTCTAGCACAAGCTCGTTAAGAGAAGGGATAAACAATATTTTTGAAAGTGTTCAAAATAATACGAATGGATTAAAAAATACGCTAAAAGAAATGCTATCTGCAGATAGCACCCTTCCTATAACTGCAGTTTTGAGGGAACAGTTAGGTAGCGGAGTAGAAGTTTTAGCCCTTTTATTAGACGACAATATTCTAGAGTTCATTCACCCTATCCTAATAGGTGGGTCCGATGAAGACTTTCTTTCATTTATAGAAAATCCAGCAAAATTTATACTCGACCGTATCGGAGACATGTCGAAAACATCTACAGAGGCTGTTTCGATGATGAAAAAAGTTTTTGATGATCCGTCTACTTTAGAGGTACTAACAAAGGTCATGGCATCTTCTATGCAAAAAAAGATGCCATTTCCCGAACTAAGTGCCGAAGATAGTCTTGAAAAACATTCACAGTTTTTAGAAAAAGCACTTCCTATAGCTAAAGAATTAGCTATTCAAACTCTCGAAGGTAAAAATGTTTTTGACAGTCCGCCGGCCGAATCATCGGCATTACAACTTCCAGAGCAATTCATTCATTTATTGGCGGCTCACATACATGAAACTATTACGGTTCCAAATAGCGGAGACATATCGGCATCAGACAGTCTAATGGAACTTGCATCTGGTTTAAACGACACCCTAGAATTGGCAACAAAAACTATCACCTTTTTTGACGCACCGATTGAACAAACGCCTTCGCAATCTCCCCTGTTAGAAGACCCCGTCTCGGAAACAAGTCAGAATGAGTCAGATATAGATGCCTACGAGTCATATTTAGCCGATTCAGAAGCCTCTCAAAACATAGAACCACAAAGCTACGGATCTTTCTTCTGGGGAATGGCATCCAGTGGCGCCAATATGGTATCTCAGGGAATAACAGCTTCTGTTAATTTAGCAAATAACGGATATGCCGACTTATCAGAACGTGGATTGGAGTCCGTTACCGATTTGGCAGGAACAGGTTTGAAAGCGGCTTTAGACTTAGGACTATCTGGATTAGACTCAACCGTTTCAGCCGCGTATGACACGACGGCTGCTGGGCTGTCGGCTGGATTAGATGCAAGCAAAACTGCAGCCGCTTATACGGCTACAACCGGAGTTAGTTATGGAATCGATAAAAAATTACAGTCGCTGAATAACGTAGACGAAAATCAAAAACCAGTAAAAGAAAAAGTGCATTTAGAATTAGATTCAAAGAAAGTTGCGTCATTTAGTAAACAGGCACTCTCCCTTTTATCAGGGTACATATCTGAAAACCCAGGAATCATACGTTCGATTGGAACGGAGGCCCTATCCTACATGAAGGAATCGAGTTCCATCTTGCAAGACAATGATATAGACCCAAGCGAAAAATCAAAGCAATTAATGGAATTGGCAAAAACACACCTCACATCCATTGCCGAAGCCATTAGTAAAGATGACTCTCCTCTATCAAAAGAAGTTGGAAAAGCATTAAAAAACACAGGAACCCTATTAGGGAGTCGACTAGTTACTCAATCACTAGGCCAATCCCAGTTATTCACTGGAGAAACAAAAACAAAATTAATTGATATGTCCGTAAATACTATAAAAACCAAAACACAAAAAACGCTTCTCAATGTTACACACCCTATTCAAGGACCAAAAGAAAAAGAAGGAACTACGATATTAAAAGTATCGCCTAAAATGGCAAATAGAATGCAAGGACTGGATACTTCGAACTCGTTTATAGGTACAGCCATGAATACGTTACTTCAAGTTGCCGGATTCGACAAACCACCTTCTCTAACGAATCCTATTTCTGACTTTAGTGGTCAATTTCTGTAACGTTCGTTTAATCGCTTCTTTCAATTTAATAATTCAAAAACTTGATACATCAGAAACAATACGTTAACTTTTTTAATATGGAAAAATTAATTAACTTTATTTCGAAGTTTAAAAAAGAACTCCTCTATATTTCGTTATTATTAGGTTCTGGAATGTCTATCAGTATTTATAATCATTACTTGAAACCAATACCTTCTGGATTCATTGAAATAAAACCTATTGTTCAAGAACAACAATTTGTCACCATTCACATTCATGGTGCCGTTAAACATCCTGGGGTTTATAAACTTGATGCGTCATCTAGATTAATCAACTTGATTACTCTTGCTGGAGGACCTAAAAAGGATGCCGATTTATCTAGTCTCAATTTAGCTAAATCACTTTCAGATGGGCAAAAGTTTCAAATCCCTTTTATTAATAAAGAAAAAACAAACCCATCATCATTTTTAAAAAAACCAGCCTCTCCAATCGTAAATATAAACAATGCTCCCAAAAACAAATTAACGACACTTCCTGGAATTGGGCCATCAACCGCACAAAAAATAATTGACTATAGAGAAAAAAAAGGAGGGTTTCGAACGTTAAAGGACATGCTTAAAATAAAAGGAATAGGTCCAAAGTCATTTGTTAAAATTGAAGAAATGATTTCGTTATAACATGTCCATCTTTATCATATTTTTGATCACAACAACATTTAGATAAATTCGAAGTAAGACTTCATTGACATTTAATCCCTTAAATATTGATTTTTTTAAACAAATCGGGTATATATAGATGCCAAGATTTACGAATAGATGATAACTAACTTAAAAATAATCAACCAAGCCCGAACATAAAGGAGCCTTCCATGAGCGAAGAATTAAAAAAAATCAACGACATTGTTAAGAAAGAATCTGTTTTTATAGATGCTCTTCTTGAAGAAGCTAAAAAAGTAATCGTCGGACAAACTTACGTTCTTGAACGTTTATTAATTGGAGTGTTAACCGGTGGCCACGTTCTCTTAGAAGGCGTACCAGGACTTGGGAAAACATTATCTATTAAAACGTTGTCGCAAGTTTTAAAACTAGATTTCAACCGAATTCAATTTACCCCAGACTTACTACCTGCAGATGTTATCGGTACATTAATTTATAACCAACAAACTCATGAATTTGCTCCTAAACTCGGACCAATTTTTTCAAACCTAGTTCTTGCCGATGAAATTAACAGAGCGCCTGCTAAAGTTCAAAGTGCTCTTCTAGAGGCGATGCAAGAACGTCAGGTTACTCTTGGTGATAAAACGTACCAACTTCCTGACCCTTTTCTTGTTCTAGCTACACAAAACCCGATAGAACAAGAAGGAACATACACATTACCAGAAGCCCAAGTTGACAGATTCTTAATGAAATTACGTGTTTCATATCCTAAAAAACACGAAGAAAAAGAAATTCTCATGAGAGCTAGCCAAGGTGGAAACGCTCACTCAACTAAAATTAATGCGATTGTATCTGGCGAAGCGGTCTTAAAGGCTCGAAAAATAGTTGACCAAATCTATGTTGATGATCGAATTAAGGACTACATTTTAGACCTTGTTTATGCAACACGAGACCCAGAATCATACAACTTACATTCTCTCAAACCATTAATAGAATATGGTGCCTCTCCTAGAGCATCTATCTTTATGGTTCAGGCAGCTAAAGCACATGCTTTTATTAGAAAAAGAGGATATGTAACTCCTGAAGATATAAAAGCAATAGGAAAAGATATTTTTAGACATCGTATTGTTCCATCTTTTGAAGCAGAAGCAGAAGAAATGGATTCAGACGCTATCATTGATGCTATATTTGCTGAAATTGAAGTCCCTTAACCATTAGTAGGAACGTATAAACAAATGATTCCTTCCGAGATACTTAAGCGTATTCGTGCTATTGAAATAAAAACCCGCCGGGTCGTTAACTCGACCTTTTCGGGCGAATACCATTCGGTATTTAAAGGCCAAGGCATGAGTTTCGCTGAAGTAAAGGACTATCATCCTGGCGATGACATTCGACTTATAGACTGGAATGTCACTGCAAAAATGCAATCTCCCTTTATCAAAGTATTTGAAGAAGAACGAGAATTAACTGTAATGCTTATGGTTGATTTAAGTGGTTCAGGAGATTTTGGAACGTCAGAAAAAACAAAAGTAGAAATCGCTGCGGAAATAGCAGGGGTACTAGGATTTTCTGCCATTAATAATCAAGATAAAGTTGGGCTGCTTTTATTTACAGATAAAGTAGAGCGATACATTCCTCCAAAAAAGAGTAAGTCTCACATATTACGTATTTTAAGAGATATTTTTTATTGTAATCCAGAATCAAAATTAACATCGTTAAAAGCTGGTCTTGAGTACATGAATAACATTATGAAAAAGAAATGCATTGTATTTTTAATTTCTGATTTCATGGATGATGGATATGAAACTAGCCTAAAAGCAGTTAGTCGTCGCCACGATGTTATTCCTGTTGTCGTCGAAGATCCTAAAGAAGTTGAACTCCCTAAAGCAGGGCTAATTACTCTTGAAGATGAAGAAACCGGAGACTTAATTCACGTAAATTCGAATTCCAAGCATTTTAGAGAAACCTTTAAAAATATAAATACTGTTCGGCAAAACGAACGAGACAGGCTATTTAAAAAGTTGAGTTTATCTGCAATTCACGTAAAAACGAACGAATCTTATATCGAACCTTTATTAATGTATTTTAAAACGAGATCAAAAAAGTAGGGTTAAATGATTAATTACACAAAAACAGCTACCGCTCCGATTCACTATCATTTTCTTAAATTGGTATCTTTCAGTAAGAAGAGCCTATTTAATCGTCATTCAACTGTCTCGCAACGTTTTTTTCTATTATTTCTAATTGGATTCCTTTCGTTTTTTAACACAGCAGGGGCCGCGACATTACCTCACAATACAAAAACCCCTGTCATTCAGGTTAAACATTTGATCTCTCCTATTAGAGGGACAGTCGGTGAAACGTTTAACTATTCACTAACCATTACCTCTAATTTAAATGTAGCTATTATTCCAATTGATCCTGCTGACTTATTGTCAGAGTTCACTATTTTAGACCAATCTATAAAAACTGTTGGCGCGGACAAAACACGTACCACTGTAATTTCAGCTACTTTTTCTAATTACGATACAGGGCGATTTGTTATTCCGACGAGCTCGATTGACTATTCATTTTCAAAAAAATCATACAAAAAAATCCTTCGCCCCCTTCATCTATCTGTTAATAGAACGACATCTACTGCGGATATGGTGTTAAAAGAATCATCCCCGCCCTTTAAATTAAACATTTCTTACGGAAGATACCTTATTTATTTACTCTGCGTTATCGTGCTTATTCTAATTGGAATAATAGTAACGCTTTGGATTAAAAAGAAACAAAACAAAGGGTTAATAATTGAGGATTCTGAGCCCGTCGATCCTAGACAGCCTTGGGAGCGAGCATTAGAAAAAATACAAGTGATTGAGTCTACAAAGCTTAAGTCCGCGGATCAGCTTAAACCTCTATACTTTGATTTAACAGAAGCATTAAAAATTTACTTCTCCGAAATATTTGATACAGGATTCGTTGAAAAAACAACCACCGAGATTATCGACATGCTAGACGTTTATATCGATGACCAATCAATTCGACGCATTCGTAACCTATTCGAAAAAACTGACTTAGTAAAATACACCCAAACTATTCCTACAAAAGCAGACCATTTCGAAGTCCTAAAGAAAACAAAAGAAATTGTTATTCGATTAAAAACGGTTGCTATAGACCTCAAACAGAAGAAGGAAGAAGCTGCTGTAAAAGCAAAAGAACGAGCAAAAAGAAAAAAAGAACGAGAAGATTCAAAAGATTTTTCTTCTTTGCCAACCAAAAAGAAAAAAATTGATACGTCTCCTAAAAGGAAACGTACTAAACCAGCTCCTGCGAAAACAGATTCTGATAAGGCCCCTCCATCATGAGATTTGCATCACCTTGGTTTCTGCTTTTATTTATTGTTCTTTTTGCCGTCTATTATTTTAGAAAATCAAAAAAGAAATATACAACGATTAAATATTCTCAAATATCTCACTTGGTTCATTTAGAAAATTCGTCTACAAAGTTCCTCGTTCGATGCGTTCCTGTTTTACGCTTTATTATATTATGTCTAATAATTTTGGCACTTGCTCGTCCTCAATCTGTATCTACGGAACAAGAAGTATTGTCGGAAGGAATCGACATCATGTTCGCTATGGATACGTCGGGAAGTATGCTCGCCGAAGATTTTGTTCCTAAAAATAGAATATACGTCTCAAAACGAACGGCGATCGATTTCGTAAATAAACGCCAATTCGATAGAATTGGATTGGTCGTATTTGGTTCTGATGCCTATACACAGTGTCCGCTGACTCTTGATTATCTCGTGCTCAAAAAATTCATTGATGATGTTCAACCAGGAATGGCAGGACAAGGAACATCCATCGGACTCGCTATTGCAACGGCCTTAAACCGCTTTTCACATAGTGTTGCAAAAACGAAACTGCTCATCTTAGTAACAGACGGTGAAAATAATAGTGGTCAAATTGACCCACTTACCGCTAGCCAACTTGCAAAAGACCTGGGCGTCAAAATATATACAATTGGTGTCGGTAAAAAAGGTGGCGCGCCTATCCCTTACTATGATGATGTCTATGGAAAACAATATCGACGCCTTCCTAATGGCAAATTATTAATGACGAAATTAGACGAAGTTCTTCTAAAGAAGATAGCAAATGAAACAGGGGGACTATACTTTCGAGCAACAAATAAAAAAACTTTGGAACAAATCTATTCTGATATCGATAAGTATGAGAAGACTGTGATAAAAACAAAA
>JABIPA010000056.1 GCA_018698675.1 bacterium
GTCGTTCATTTTAATTGCTGACAACGTGACTAATGCCAATAAAGATCGAATTCTTGAAGACAATCAACATGTTCTTACGGCACGGTTAGATGACGTCGCCTTCTTTTGGAAAGAAGATGCCAAGAAACCTCTTATGGATAGGGTTTCTGATTTAAAGAAAGTTCTTTTCCAAGATGGAATTGGATCTATATATCAGAAGTTAGAGCGCCATCAAAAAATTGCTACCTTTATTTTGGAACAGTTAAATAACGATAAGGTGTCTAAAGCATCTTTAGGTTCGAAAATTGAACCAGATAAATTAACGCAGGCGATTTGGTTATCAAAATCTGATCTTACGACAGAAATGGTTTTTGAACTTCCTGTTCTGCAAGGGAAAATGGGGTATGAGTATGCGATCAAAGAAGGGGTGTCACAGGAGATTGCAGAATCGATAGAACAACATTACTGGCCGAAGTTTGAAGGTGATACCGTTCCTGATAATCCGTATTCGGTCATTTCCGCGATGGTAGACAAAATTGATACGATTGTTTCTTGTTTTTATAATAATTTGATTCCTACAGGTTCTCAGGATCCTTGGGGAATAAGGCGACATGTATTTGGTGTTTATTCTATTATAGAAAAGCACAAATTGAATTTGAATGTTAAAGACTTGATCGATTTTGCCTATGGTAATTTTGATAAGGGTGAAGTTAATCGAGTTAAGTTGGATGCTTTTGTTGAGCAACGAATCAAGTCGTTCATGGGTACGAGAAACTATTCGTATGATGTCATTGATAGTGTAATGGAATCTATGTGGACCTATCCATTAACGGGGTTTTCTTGGGCAGAGTTTTTGATGGATAAAAAGGGTGATTCTTCTTTAGACGCTTTAAAATCGATTATTGAAACAAGTGCGCGAATTAAAAACCTTTCTAAGAAAGCAAATGATAATGGGGCTAAACTTGGATATGACGAGACGTTATTTAAGCAAGAAGAAGAAAAAGACGCAAAAATTAAGATTGATTGGTTTTTAAAATCCGTTGATATTAATGACATATCTGCCGCTTATGATGGATTTTTGGAAATAATTCCGATATTCGTTCGTTATTTTGAAAAGGTAATGGTCATGGACGAAGATTCGTCTGTTAGAATGAATCGACTAGGATTTTTACAGTCTGTAGATATTTCTGTTCTTTCACGCTTTCCCGACTTAAATAAACTATCTATTCCTAAATAAAACGTTTACGCGAATTTGAACGTTATTATTTGGTTTAATAATTTCTATTAAAAATAGGTGGCTCACCAATACAAAAACAGTCGAATCCATGTGCTGTTAATGTTTTGGTTGTATAAACAAGCCTCAAATCTATAAATAGAGGGACTCTCATTAATTTGTGGATTCTATGTAAATCTAACTCTCTAAACATATTCCATTCGGTCGTTAATATTAGAGCATCAGTATCGGTAGCGACTGCATCTAATGTTTTACAATATGTGATATTTGATTCGTGTTCCTGAAATACTTTTTTTAGGTTTGAAAGAGCTTCTGGGTCAAATACTTTGATTTTACACCGGTTTTGAAGAAGTTCTTTAATTATCTCTAGAGAAGGAGCTTCTCTTATATCATCTGTGTTTGGTTTAAATGAAATTCCTAAAATTCCGATAGTTTTATTTTTTAGATTATTCTCGTAATAGGCGTATAGATGTTTTAGGTGAATTGTTTTTTGTTTGGTGTTAATTGATTGCGTCGCTTTTGCAATGTCCATGCTTACGTCATTGTCATTGGCTACCGAGATTAGTGCTTTTACATCTTTTGGAAAACAAGATCCCCCGTAACCTGGACCGGGTTGTAGAAAAAGTTTTCCGATTCGTTTGTCCAATCCCATAATTTTTGAAATAGATTGAATGTCAGCCCCTGTTTTTTCGCAAAGGTTAGACACTTCATTGATGAATGAAATTTTAGTCGCTAGAAAGGTATTGGATGTGTATTTTGATAGTTCAGATGTTTCTAGATTTGTTGTGATGATAGGGCATTCGTGTAAAAGATTTGTCTCGTATTGTACTTTTAGTCGTTGAATAGCGGCTCTGTCTTCCCCTCCAATTACGATTCGTTCGGGAGTAAAAAAATCGTAAATAGCAGAGCCTTCTCTAAGAAATTCAGGGTTTGATAATACGGCAATTTTAGAACTTGGAATTCCGTTGTTTTCAAATAACGTTGATATTTTTTTTCCCGTTCCAACGGGAACTGTGCTTTTTGTAATTAATAGTTTTTGTTTATCGAATTTGTGGGTTTTCAGAGAGGTTATAATTGTATTTAAAACGTTATAGATTGAGGATAAATCGGCTGAACCATCTTTTTTGTCAGGTGTGCCTACAGCAATAAATATGAAATCTGAGTCAATAACGGATTGGTTTAAGTCGTTGGAAAAAGTAAGCCGGTTTGAATTTATGTTTTTAATTATTTTTTCGCTGAGGCCAGGTTCGAAAAATGGAACGTCGCCTTTTCTGAGACAACTGATTTTTTCTTCATTATTATCAACACATATAACTGAATTTCCGAGGTCTGCAAAACATGTTCCCGAAATTAAACCAACGTATCCTGTTCCCACAAAACAAATTTTCATAGCTTAATCAGTATACACTATAAAATCCAAAAATTGATTCATTTTTCTTCCGTTGATACAATTAGCGAAAGACATTCAATTGGAACTAAAATTTAACCTATGATTTAGATCGTAGAATACAGGAAAAAAATATGACTAACACACCAAAAACGAAACGAATTTTATTAAAATTGAGTGGGGAAGCCTTTAAAGGCGAGCGAGAATATGGAATTGATCCGTCTTTTTTAGAATATATTGCAGAAGAAATTCGGTCGATTCAAGAACTTGGCATTGAAATTGGAATTGTTATCGGAGGCGGGAATATATTTAGAGGAATTGCTGCTGCAGCTAATGGGATGGATAGAGTTACGGCGGATTACTCGGGTATGTTGGCAACGGTAATGAATGGTCTTGCATTGCAAGATGCTCTTACAAAAAAAGGAATAGATTCACGTGTGCAAACCTCTATCGAAATGAAAGAAGTTGCGGAACCTTTTATATTGAGACGCGCTATCCGACATTTTGAAAAGAATAGAGTCGTGATTTTTTCAGGTGGAACCGGAAATCCATTTTTTACTACAGATACGACAGCCGCTCTTAGGGCCGCAGAAATATGCGCGGATGTTGTTTATAAAGCAACGAATGTAGACGGTGTGTATGATGCAGATCCTAGAACGAATCCAGAAGCGAAGAAGTTTGAAAAATTGACGTATTTGGATGTGCTTAGCAAAGAACTAAAAGTTATGGATACAACTGCGTTATCGTTGAGTATGGATAATAATATTCCAATTGTTGTATTTAATATGAATAAAAAGGGATATATTAGGCGTTTACTAGACGGCGAAAAACTCGGTACATATATAGGAGGAAAATAGTATGTCAGATATTAATGAAAGAATGGAAAAAACGGTTAAGGCCTTGAATTCAAATTTAGGAACTATTCGAACAGGACGGGCAAGTACTGATTTGCTGTCACGTATTATGGTCAATTATTATGGAGCGATGACTCCTCTTAACCAGGTTGCTTCTGTTACTGTGCCTGAAAATTCAATGTTGCTTATTAATGTATTTGATAGTTCTGCAGTTCAATCTGTAGAAAAGGCGATTCAAATATCTGATTTAGGGATTAATCCACAGGTTGATGGATCGTCTATTCGTCTTCGTTTACCCGATCTTACAGAAGAGAGACGACGAGATTTGGTGAAACAAGTACGTAAGGTTGTTGAAGAATCACGTATTTCATTAAGAAACGTAAGACGTGACTGTGTTGATGAAATTAAACTTTTTGAAAAAGAAAAAGAGATTTCAGAAGATGACGCACGAAAAGAGACGGATAATGTACAAAAAACATTAGACGTATTTATGAAAAAAATAGATTCAATATTGGCAGAAAAAGAATCTGAAATATTAAGAGTTTAGAATTAATTTTATTAGAACTGATTTTATAGGTATTAAAAGGCAAGATGGACATACAGGTAACTGAAAAGGTTTCTTTAGATTTAGACAGAATTCCAAAACATATCGCGGTCATAATGGATGGTAATGGGAGATGGGCGAAAAAGCGCAATCAACCTCGTGTATTTGGACATAAACAAGGTGTTGTCGCTTTGAAGAGAACCTTGATTGCCTGTAAAGATGTCGGTATTAAATATTTGTCTGTTTATGCCTTTTCTACTGAAAACTGGTCTCGCCCTGAAAAAGAAGTTGGCTTTTTGATGACATTGTTTAAATCAATGCTAAAAAAAGAAGTTAATGACCTTGATAGTAATGGCGTTAAGATTAAATTTTGTGGAGATTTACAAGGATTAGATAAGGGATTGCGAGACCAAATTGATAAAGCCGAAGAGAAAACTAAAAATAATTCGGTTTTACAGTTAAATGTTATGCTCAATTATGGAGCGAGAAACGAAATTCTAAGAGCGTGTAAATCAGTAGTTAAAGATGTTCAATCTGGAGATATTTCTGATGTTTCAGAAATTGATGATAAATTGTTTTCTGGTTATTTGGATACGGCAGATTGCCCAGAGCCGGAGTTGCTTATTCGGACGTCGAATGAATCACGGATTAGTAATTTTCTTTTGTGGCAATTAAGTTATTCAGAATTATTTTTTATTGATTGTTTGTGGCCTGACTTTGATAAAGATCAGTTATTGACTGTATTGAATGCCTATCAAAATAGAGATCGTCGATTTGGAGGGGTAAATGCTTAAACGAATTCTTACCGCTATTGTACTTACCATGTTCGCTGTTTATTTGATTCTTACAGGAGGATGGCCTTTAGTTTTATGGGTAGCGATTTTCTCTTTAATTGCAGCTTATGAGTTATTCAGGCTTTTAAAAATGAATGATTATCCTCAGTATCAATACTTGGGGTATTTTGGAATTTTTTGTTTGTTTTCTGGGGTTTATTTTTTCAATATTGATTTTACAGAATATATTTATGTATTGCATTCATTAGTAGGGGGCCTTCTTCTTTTGAGTTTGTTCGAAGTTGTTCGTAAAAAACCTGTTTTTATTAAAAATGGATTTTTTCTGACTCTCAAAATTGTTATTTTGACGGCGGGAACGATGTTATACACGTTTTTACTTAGAGAAGGGGATTATGGCGCTTACACATTATTGTTTACTGTTTTGATGGTCGGAATCGGTGATTCTTCGGCATTGATGGTTGGAAAGACATTTGGAAAGCATAAGTTGTCTTCTATAAGTCCGAACAAAACGATTGAAGGCTTTTTTGGACACATGTTTTTTGACTTGCTTACGGCGGGCTTGTTCGTTTGGATTTCAAATTCTATGTTTGGACAATCGTTTGAGTTTGCGCAGTATTTCATATACGCAGTTGTTTTGTCCTTGGTTTGTCAATTTGGCGATATTCATGAATCATTAAATAAGCGGTTTTTTGGAGTTAAAGATTCGTCTAATTTATTGCCAGGACATGGCGGTTTTTACGATCGATTAGATGGCTATTTATTTGTTATGCCAGTCATGTTTTTTATGCTTCAATATTTTTAATGATTAATATCTAAATGAATATGAAAAGAATAAGTATTTTGGGGTCGACGGGTTCTATTGGGACTCAGACCTTGGATGTCGTTTCTAGTTTTCCTGAATTATTTAATGTTATCGGTTTGTTTGGCGGTAAAAACTTGGATTTACTACAAGAGCAGATAGAAAAGTTTCATCCAAAAATAGTTGGTATACAAGATGCGAATGATATAACCTCCCTTCGCGAATTTATGAATGCTAAAGGTCTTTCTTTCGAGATAGTTTGTGGTGAACAAGGTCTAGTAGACTTTGTTGATTTCATAGAAATTGACCTTTTGGTTGTCGCTATTACTGGAACGGCCTCTTTATTACCTACCTTGGCTGCAATTGAACGAAAAATTCCGATTGGGATAGCGTCGAAAGAGGTATTGGTAGCAGCTGGTCATATTGTTATGAAGCGAGCTAGAGAGAATAATGTTCCTATTTTACCTATTGATTCAGAGCATGCTGCTCTTAAGCAGTGTATGGCTGGAGTGAAAAGTATTGATGATGTCTCCAAATTAATTCTGACAGCCTCAGGAGGTCCTTTTAGAGACCGTGATGCAAATACATTTGACTCAATAAAATTGGCAGATGCACTGAAACATCCGAATTGGGAGATGGGAAAAAAAATTACAATTGATTCGGCAACGATGATGAATAAAGGCCTGGAAGTTTTAGAGGCGCATCAATTGTTTGGAGTTCCGATGTCAAAAATTGATGTGTATGTTCATCCTCAAAGTATCGTTCATAGTTTGGTTGAATTTGTAGATGGGAATTTGATTAGTCAAATGGGGCTCCCTGATATGAGGTTTCCGATTCAGTATGTGCTTATGTATCCAAATAAAATTCATTGTGAATGGCCACGTGCAGACTTATCCATTTTAAATGATCTTCAGTTTTTTAGGCCTGATTTTATTAAATTTCCTTTGTTAAAGCTCGCATATGATGTTGGAGAAAAGGGTGGGAATATGCCCGCTGTTTATAATGCAGCGAATGAAGCAGCTGTTCAGTTATTTTTAGAAGAAAAAATATCATTTGTTGATATTTATAAAACGGTTTATAAAGCGGTTGAATCAGAAACCTATAAAAGTGATCCGGATTTGGAATTTATTTTGGATTTGGATGCTCGGGTTAAGAAAATGATATTGAATCGATAATTTTTAAGTTAATGGTGGGGGGATTTTGAAATGGTAGAAAAATTAGAAGATTTGGATGACGGCTTAAAGTCGGATGCTCGGTTTTTAAAACATGAGTCAATTGCTTTTGAAACTGATAGTGAACGAAAATGGGTGTTCTTTTTAAATTATGCGTTTAAAGACGATACGATAAAGCAATGGAATTTTTATACTAAATATAATAACGTAAGCGAGTTTTTGTCTGATAGCGAACAGGTTAAAGGCTTGTTTTCTTTCGAAAAATTTTCTCAAATTCAGCGATTAGCTACTACTTTTTCTTTGGAAAAAATTGAAGAGAAATTGAAAAAGAATGGAATAAAAACCTGTTTTTTTGGCGATGAACATTATCCTTTTTATCTTTCTGAAATTTATGATCCGCCTCTCATTTTGTATTACAAAGGTGATATAAATTGTTTGAAAAGTCCTTGTTTGGGAGTTGTTGGGTCACGAAAGTATTCGAATTACGGGCAATCGGTGACCTCTCGATTTGTTAAAAAACTATCTCACCATTTTTGCATTGTTTCAGGATTAGCAATTGGAATCGATACGCTTGCTCATGAAGCGACTCTAGAAGAGTCTAGGTTTACGGCAGCCGTCGTAGCAAACGGTCTTGATACTGTTTATCCGCGAATGAATATTGGATTGAGTACTCAAATCGAAAAAACAGGGTGTATCGTCTCTGAAATGCCGATGGGAACAACGGTTATGCCGTTTCGTTTTCCTAGGAGAAACAGGATTATTAGTGGGTTAAGTAAAGGCGTCCTTGTCGTTGAGGCTCAAAGGAAAAGTGGAAGTTTAATTACCTGTCGAACCGCATTAGAACAAGATAGGGATGTGTTTGCCGTTCCAGGTTCTGTTTTTTCATTTACTTCGACGGGGTGTAATGATCTGATTAAAGATGGAGCAAGGATGGTCACTTGTCCGGAAGATGTTTTATCAGAGTATGATGAGTTTTCAACTGTGGATACGAAGACAAAAAAGGCATCGAGTTCGGATGTTCAGCAAGGGACTTTATTTTCATCTAACGGGTATAGCAATGAGGAGTTGGCTGTGTGGTCGATTTTGGAATCGGACCCGATGAGTATCGAAAAGGTGATTGAACGTTCGAAATTATCTTCGACGTTCGTATCTAGAACTCTTTCGAAATTGGAATTAGATAATATGGTCGAATCGTTTCCGGGGCATTTATATAAAAAGTCTAACCACGATTTTTGATATGGATAAAAGTAAAAGAGATCCTCAGAATCGATGTTTGGAGAAATTAATTGATGAGCCTACTTTGTTTACATTGCAGACTACAGTGGGGTTTGGATTGGACGATGTTAAAAAAAAATATAGTTTCCCATTAGCTACGATGACGCAAGTTCATGGAAATGCTATCGCTAACTTAGACGATATTAATGACGGGATAGATGGGGGGCACATTGAAGATGTAGACGGCTTGATTACATCGAAAAAGGGACTTGCTATTAGTGTGAAAACAGCCGATTGTTTACCTATTCTGATTTATCATCCAAGCGGAGTTATTGCTGGCTTACATGCAGGGCGAAGAGGGACGGAACAAAAGATATTAGTTGAAGCGTTAGACGTTTTTCGAACTCGATATGGACTAGAAAGTGGGTTTCAAATTTGGTTTGGACCATGTATTTGTAAAAAATGTTATCAAATTGATAGATCGTTTGACCTTCATTATGATTTGGACGGTGAAAATAAACGGCAATTAGATGCGGTATTGAGCGAATCGGATTATGTTTTGACGAGACAAGGACAGTGTACGAGTTGTACTCCCTCTCTTTTTTATTCTTATCGGCGAAGCAACGGGGACTCTTCCCGCCACTATTCTCTCATTGCGTTAGTGACGACCTAAAAATTCCATTTTGAACCCCATTCCGTGTTCACATATAGGAATATGCTTCACTTGGAATGGAATCCAAACTGAAAGTTTTATGACGTCACTAGGATGGATTGTTTAGGTGTTTTTAATCCCATTTCTTATTCACATATAGGAATGCTTCACTTGGAATGGAATCCAAATTGAAAGTTTTATGACGTCACTAGGACGGATTGTTTAGATGTTTTTAATCCCATTTCTTGTTCACATATAGGAATATGCTTTACTTGGAATGGAATCCAAATTGAAAGTTTTTTATGGCACCATGACGGATTTTTATATTTTTTGTCATTTATATCGATGCCCTTGTTACTTGGGGAGGGTCTGTGTCGATGCGGAATTGAGTGGCAATAGCATGTTTTTTTGTTATTGATTGTATCTGATGAGAGAGGGGGACGTTTTGAGGAGCCTTAGGTCGACAATGGTTATGGTTGCCTTTTCTTACATTGTTTAATTCGTCTTTTGTTGGGTAGCCAATATCTTATTTTTTTGATACTTTATTAAGCTGTGAAAAAACAAAATACTAAGTATATTTTTGTGACTGGTGGAGTTGTCTCTTCTTTGGGAAAAGGAATTGTGGCAGCTTCTTTAGGTGTTCTTTTAAAAAGCCAAGGCCATAAAGTTACAATTCAAAAATTTGACCCTTATCTCAATCGGGATCCTGGAACGATGAGCCCTTTTCAACATGGAGAAGTCTTTGTTACTGAAGATGGTTGCGAAACGGATTTGGATTTAGGTCACTATGAACGTTTCATCGATCAAAATGTTTCTCGTTTAAATAATGTCACGTCTGGAATGATCTTTTGGGATGTTTTAACAAAAGAACGTCGGGGAGACTATTTAGGAAATACTGTTCAAATTATTCCCCATGTTACAAACGAAATTAAACGACGAATTTTTCAAGTCGCCGAAGAAGATGATTTTGACATCGTTATTACAGAAGTCGGCGGAACCGTTGGTGATATTGAAAGTCTTCCATTTTTAGAAGCTATTCGACAATTCAGTTTTGAAAATAGAGATGATTGTATTCATATTCATGTCACGCTTGTTCCTTATTTAAATACATCTAGTGAATTTAAAACGAAACCTACTCAACATAGTGTAAAAGAATTGAAGTCTTTAGGAATTCATCCTGACTTAATTGTATGTCGTAGTGAGCATCCTGTGGCAACTGAAATTAAAGAAAAAATTGCCTTGTTTTGTGATGTGAAAGCAGATTCAGTCATTGCTTGTGTAGATTCAGATAGTATTTACAAAATTCCTTTAGAATTAGAAAAGGAAAAAATTGATCAAGTTGTTGTAAGAAAACTTGGTCTTCGGAAACGTAAAAACAAGCTAAAAGATTGGATTAAGTATACCGCTATTATAGATTCTAAAGGATTGCCTATCGTTAATATCGGAATTGTTGGAAAGTATAATCTGTTGTCGGACTCTTATTTAAGCGTTGTAGAGTCGGTTAAACATGCCTCAGCCGCAAATAATTGTCGAGCAAAGATAATATGGGTGAACGCAGAAAATTTAGAGAAATCAGATACGTTGGAAGATTTGAAAAACCTAGATGGTATTCTAATTCCAGGTGGATTCGGTGATAGAGGTATTGAAGGCAAGATTAAAGCAGCCAAATATGCGCGTGAAAATAATATTCCTTATTTTGGGCTTTGCTTAGGTATGCATATTGCTGTTATTGAGTTTGCTCGACACGTAGCTGGAATGAAAGATGCAAATAGTACTGAGTTTTCAAGAGAATGTGCATTTCCTGTTATTGATATTTTGCCAGATCAGAAAAAAGTTCGTCAAAAGGGTGGAACGATGCGTTTAGGCGCCTATCCATGTCAAAATAGACCCAATACAAAACTATTTGAAGCGTATCAAAGTGAGACCGTTTCTGAGCGGCATCGCCATCGATATGAATTTAACGATAAATATAAGATTGAATTAGAAACGGCTGGATTGGTTATTTCAGGAACATCTCCTCAAAATAATTTGGTAGAAGTTGTTGAATTACCAGGGCACCCTTGGTATTTAGCTTGTCAATTTCATCCTGAATTTAAGTCTAGACCTTACAAATGTCATCCTTTGTTTAGCTCATTTATTAAGGCGAGCCTCCCTAAGTAAACGATAGTCTTTTTAAATTAAAATTAGGAACTTTGATTAGGTTTTTAAGTTTTTAAGATTAATGTTTAATTTTTTAATTTTATATCCGATAATACGAATCGTTGTTTTTAAAATAGATGCCGTTTTTGACTGATTGAATTCAGAATCCTGTAGTGCATTTATAATAATGTTTCTTTCAAAATTATTCACTAATTCTTCTAGCGATAAGTCGTCTTTTTCTGATAAGGAACTTGTTTCAACTGTTTGCATTGATTTTGGAAGGTGAGTGGCTTGGATTGTATCTGAATTGCATAATACAACAGCACGCTCGATGCAATTTTCTAGTTCCCTAACATTGCCAGGCCATTGATGTGAATTCAGCAATTGGAGCGCCATAGATGATATTCGTTTTATAGATTTCGTATTTTCTTTAGCGTATTTACTTAAAAAGTGTTCTGTAAGCAATATAACATCGGCTTTTCTCTCTCTTAGAGGTGGGATGAATATTGGAAATACATTTAATCTGTAATAAAGATCTTCTCTAAATGTTCGTTCTTTTACTTCTTTTTCTAAATCTCTGTTTGTTGCTGTAATTATTCGAACATTAATTTTTATTGGCTTAAGTCCTCCGACTCTTTCGATTTCCTTTTCCTGAAGAACTCTTAA